>CADCVH010000046.1 GCA_902806085.1 uncultured Rubrobacteraceae bacterium
AGGCTCCAGCGCGTGCTCCACAACCTCGTCTCGAACGCCCTGCGCCACACCCCGGCCGACGGCACCGTGGCCCTGCGCGCCGCCCGGCAGGGCGTTGAGGTCCAGGTCGAGGTCTCAGACACCGGCGAGGGCATCGCCCCGGAGGACCTGCCCCGCGTCTTCGAGCGCTCCTTCCGAGCCGAGAGGTCGCGCAGCCGTGCGTCGGACGATGACCCCGGCGCCGGCCTCGGCCTGGCGATAGCCAGGGGCCTCGTCGAGGCGCACGGCGGCACTATGGACGTAGAGAGCAGACCGGACCGGGGCTCGCGCTTCCGCTTCACACTCCGCCGCGCCTAGGAGGGTCCGGGGATCCCCGGTCAGTGGGCGGAACCTTACGCCTTACTTACGGTTTGGTGGTCTGGGTCAGAACGCCGTTGTTGGGCGCACCGGCGCGTGTGAGAATCGCCGCGTCGGGCTGAACGCATCGGTTGGTGGGATGGATAGACGAAACGGGACCCTGGTGGAAGGCTGGCATGGTTGAACCGACGCTCGTCGTCGCCGCCGTCGCCGGGCTCGCGTCTTTCCTGTCGCCCTGTATGCTGCCTGTCATCCCGGCCTTTCTCGCCCAACTAGCGGGTACGTCGCTCGACATCTCCGACTTGAGGCGGCGGGACGTACTACTCGGCACGGTGCTTTTCGTGGCCGGGTTTTCGGTGGTCTTTGCCGGGCTCGGGGTGACGCTTGGGGCGGCGTTTCAGGGGGTGGCGGCGGAGGCCTTCGCCTGGCTCTCGCGGGCGGCGGGGACGGTCGTGATCCTGCTCGGACTGCACCTGACGGGGTTGCTTCGTCTCCCGCTGCTCGACCGCCAGCGCTCCCCGCGGTACCGTTCCGGGCACCTGGCACCCCTGCTGTTCGGGGCGTCCTTCGGCGTGGCGTGGACACCGTGCGTCGGGCCGATCCTGGGCAGCACGCTCGCCCTCGCGACCACGCAACCGGCCGCGGCGTTCCCGCTGCTGCTCGCGTACGCCGGCGGGCTCGGGGCGCCCTTCTTGCTCGTCGGCCTCTTCCCGTCGCGCGTCCTGTCGTTCTTGAAGGGGCACCGCAGGGCCGCGGCGCGCCTGCACGTGGCGTTCGGGGCCGTCCTGATCGGGCTCGGCGTCCTCGTCTTTACGAACAAGCTGAGCCTGCTCGCCAACTTCCAGCTATTGAACGAGGTGCTTCTGTGAGATCCGTGGTCCCGCGTCCGATCCTGCTCTTACTCGCCCTGGTCGCGGTGGTCTGCGCCATCGCCTTTATCGAGCTGCGCCTCGACGCCAGAGGCTCCGTCCCGGCTGAAGCCAGCGAGAACACGCCCCCCGCCGAGATGCAGTCAGGTCCAGAGGCCCCGCCCGTCGAGGAGACGCCCGATGCCGCCGAGGGCGAACGGAAGGCGAGCGCACCTCCATCGCCCGCCCGCAAGCAAGAGCAAGGCCCCGAAGACCACGCCGCAAAAAGGAAGGCGGACCCGGTCATCTCCGACGCGGAGCGGATCGCCGGGAAAGAAGACGAGTACCGGCGGGCGGAGGAGATCTCCAACCCGTCCGGCTTCGTGAACGCGGACGGCTTCTCCATAGAGGAGGCCGCCGGGGGAAACGTCGTCCTGCTGGAATTCTGGACCTACACCTGCTTTAACTGCCAGAATGTCCAGCCCCATCTAAACGCCTGGCACGAGGCGTACGCAGACGACGGGTTGCAGGTTGTAGGCGTCCACACGCCGGAGTTCGGGTTCGAGCGCGAGTACGCCAACGTGGAGGCCGCCGTTCGGGAGGCGGGCATCGAGTACCCCGTCGTGCTGGACAACGGCTACGCCACGTGGGACGCCTACGACAACCGCTACTGGCCTGCCATCTACCTGATCGACGCCGACGGCTTCGTCCGCTACAAGCACTTCGGCGAGGGCGCCTACGGCACGACGGAGCAGAAGATCGAGGATCTACTCGCCGAGAGGAACCGCGTCTCGGGCTGACCGATACCGGAGCGGGGAGGTCACCACGTAGCCCGGCGCCCCGTCTCGGGAGCGCATCGGAGCGCCGGGCTGGCGGCTACGGCGAAGGGCGGGAGATATGCTCACCCGGGGTCAGGAGTTCGGCCCCGTCGTCACCTCCGCGCGGGTTCCAGAGGTTGCGCAGGTGGTAGCTCAGGAGCAGGAACAGACCACCGAAACCGAGGAAGAGCAGGACGCGCCAGAGCGGGTCCAACCCCGCGAGGTCCCACAGAAAGAGCTTGGCGACGACGAGGAAGAGCGTCGCGACGCCCCCCTTGATGAGGTACCCATGGTCCCGGCGCAGCCCGGCGACGAACATCGCGGCGCCCGTGAGGCCCCAGGCGACGGTGACGTAGGCGTCCGGGGAGCCCGGCAGCATCTCGAACTCGCGCCAGAACCAGGCGAGCAGGGCCGCGTGGGCGGCAACCCAGTAGACGATGGTCGCCTTCCGGTCCCCGGAGATCCACGAGCTAACCAGGATCAGGGCCACGACGGCGAGGTCCGCGAGCCCCGGGAGGTTGAACACGGCCGTCCCCGAGTCCCCAGGGAAGCCCATCCCCGCCGCGAGCCTGCCGGCGAGCCACAGCCCGACGAAGACGGCAAGGGCGTGCGCCCCGCCCGTCGTCCCCCACTCGGGACGCCGTCGCGAGAGCAGGTGAAGCCCCGCGGCGTAGAGCGCCAGGGCCACGAGCGCGTAAGCCCCGTCGGCAAAAGGGACGAGCTCGTGCAGGAGCAGGCCCGCCACCGCCGCGTGCCCGAAGACCCGGTACACCCGCCGGACCTCCGGCCGCCCTATCGCGGTGGAGGACGCGAAGGTGAGGGCCACGACGGCGAAGCCCACGAGCGCGGGCGTGTTGAAGAACGGGATCTCCTCGTACGAACCGAAGAGACGGTCCAGGGTCCCACCCGCGAGCAGGGGGAAGATCCAGGCCCCAACGATCGCGAAGAGCGCGTGCCCGATGAGGGCGACGATCTTGTCCGGGAGCCGTCTTGCAACGAGGTGCAGAGCGGCGGCCTCGGCGGCGAGCGCGAGCAGCAACGTCTCCCCCTCCAACAGGAAGACCAGGGAGAGCGTGGCGAACAGGAGCGCGACGATGGCCTGCGTGTACGAGACATGCCCCCCGCGCTCGACGCGCCGGAACCCGGCCCAGGCCAGAGCGTGGGAGGCCGAGATCCCGATCGCCACCAGGCCAAGTGTGGTCGCTCCGGGGCTCCACACCAGCTGCGTCATCCAGAGCAAGACTAGCGGCGAGGCGAACGTAACGGGGTGCGCCGGCGTTCCCTCGTTCAAGAAACGTTCGTTATCCGCCAGGAGCAAACGCATCGGGGCACTGATCTCAGGGGACCGCCAACGGCCCGGGTTCGCGGAGCGAAGCGCCTCCCGTGCGGAAGGCACGAGCCACAGCGAGATCCAACCGAACAGGGCTCCAACCTGCAACGCCACCCCATCTGAGAGAGGCGGCGTGCCTACCGAAGCGACACCGGCGTGACCGGTAAGCAGGACGGCCCAATAACCCACGAACGCGACCAGCAAGAGCGAACGCCACCCCTTGAGGAGATACATCCCCATCGCGCCCGCCAGGACGAGCCCCGCGTAGAGGACGAGGCCTCCGATATCTCCCTCCCCGTCGTAGAGCAGAAAAGGTGTTGCGAGGCCGCCGGAGACCCCGATAACGGCCAGCGCGGCCCCGTCTTGGCGCAGCGCCAGCGCGAAGGCGAGCAGGGTAACGGCCACCATGAACGCGAACGCCACGGGATGGGAGAACACGCCGAGCATCCCGTACGCCGCGAACCCGGTGATGTAGTACGTCCCGATCCCACCCCCGAGCACCACCTGCGCGAAGGCCCGCCGGCCCGCGTAGACGCGCAGCCCGACCCACACGAGCGCGCTCCCGAGCGAGATGCCGAGGCCGACCCGCACCACTGGCGTCAGCAGGACCTGAAGCCAGCCTCTATCCCACGAGAACTTGAACAAGAACACCACGCCCATGAGAAAGAGCGCGATGCCGATCTTGTTCATCCACCACTCCCACCGCCGCAGGTTCGCAAGCTCGAAGGGCAACTCCAGACCCCGCCACACACCTTCGGACGACTCACGCGTTCCCGTCACCCAAGAGCCTCCCTGCAACGTCCCATCCGAGACCTCAGGCTCCGGGACGGAAACCGCTTCCTCCCGGGGGGCGACAGCGGCCTCCGGGGCCAACTCGGCCCGGTCCGGGACCGCCCCCTCCACAGACAACGCCAGGCGCAACCGATGAAGCTCCAGTGCGTGATCCTCAACGTCGGCCTCCAGGCGCCGCACGCGCTCCTCCAGGTTCTGCCCACCCTCGCGTATCATCGTCCATCCTCCCTTCGGTGCCCACCCTCTGCCACCCCGGCCTCCCCGTCCGCCTCACGGAGCGCCTCTTCCAACAGATCCGGCAACCCCCGCAGCTCTCTTAGGGCCGCGACGGGATCCCTCTCAACCGAAACCGAAACCGCGGCGAACCGGCGCCAGAACTCCCGCGCCGCTGCGCGTTCCTCGTACGCGGCCACACCACACACCCGCTCCTTCTCGGCGAGCCGGATCGCACCGGGGCACAGCGCCGAGGTCCTCGCCTCGGCCACCCGCCTCAAATGCACGTCCTCCACGGAATCCGGCAACTCAGCCTCCGCGTACCCGCCGCGAAAGACGACGACCCAGAGCGCGAAGACCACAACCCCAATCCCCATCACCAGCAATACGACCAACGCAACACCCTCCACACGCGTCCGCGATACTTACACTGTATATTTACGACGTAAGGTAACAGAAGCTGGAGGGTTGCGCCAGGGACGAGAGCTAGTTCTTAACGAGAATTAATTCGGCCGGTAGCTTGGGTCCGAGGATTCAAGATACGTGGTGTGGTGATCCCGGGTTGCTCCTCGCCGCGAAGGGTTGCCGTAGACGTATTCGCGTGTGCGGCTCAGCGAGTGCTCGTCGCGAACGGCGTGTTCGTAGTAATTGCGCTGCCACAGCATTGCGCCGGG
This sequence comes from uncultured Rubrobacteraceae bacterium, assembly GCA_902806085.1. Taxonomy (GTDB): domain Bacteria; phylum Actinomycetota; class Rubrobacteria; order Rubrobacterales; family Rubrobacteraceae; genus Rubrobacter_D. Next base: position 5,012 of record CADCVH010000046.1, read on the forward strand.
CGTGTCTCGAAGGTCGTTGATACGTTTGGTGGACACCGTCTCTAACGCCCCAATCAGGCGTCCCAGCGGTTTACGTTTCGTCACGAGGTCGCGTGGATCTGTAGGGGCGGTTCGCGAACCGTCCCTACGGTAAGGATGCCAGCTTTGCCACGAGACGCGGGTCGCGCATCGCCGCCTCCCCGACGAGTACGGCGTCGGCCCCCGCGTCGCGCAGCCTCCTTGCATCCTCGACGGTCTTGACGCCGCTCTCGGCGACGAGGGTCGCGCCGGCGAGCTTCGGGGCGAGGGTCTCGAAGGTCCCAAGGTCGACGGTGAAGTCGCGCAGGTTCCGGTTGTTGACCCCGATGACGCGGGCGCCGGACTCCAGGGCGAGGTCCGCTTCTCCTTCGGAGTGGATCTCCACGAGCGGGGTCAGGCCGACCTCGACGGCCAGGGAGACGTAGCGGGCGAGTGTGGCCGCGTCGAAGAGGGCCGCGATGAGGAGGACGGCATCCGCGCGGGTGCCGGCTTCGAGGACCTGGGCCTCGTCCACGGTGAAGTCCTTGCGGATCACGGGCAGCGCGGTGCTGTTCCTGGCGGCGTCGAGGTCTTTGAGGGAACCCTTGAACTGGTCCGGTTCGGTCAGGACGGAGAGGCACCTCGCGCCTTCCCGCTCGTAGCCGATGGCCCACTCCGTGGGGTCGACCTCGCGGATGGGGCCGGCGGAGGGGGAGGCGCGTTTGATCTCGCTTACGACGGAGAGGCCGGGGCTGGCGAGCGCGGCGGCGAAGTCGCGTTTATCGAAGAGGAGCGCCTCCTGGTAGAGGGCGTTGAGGTCCGTGGTGTCGCGGAGCTCGCCGGCGCGGACGAGGGCCGCGGCGGCCAGTTCTTCTAGCACGGTCGCGCGGCTCACGGGGCACCCGTCTTGCGGCGGGTGGCCTTCACGAAGTCTTCGAGGGCCCTCTCGGCCGCCCCGGTCTCTATGGACTCCTCCGCCCGGCGGACGCCGTCTTCGACGGTCTCTGTATCGCCTGAGACGAAGATCGCGGCGCCGGCGTTCAGCAGGATCACATCGCGGGCGGCGCCGGTCTCTTTGCCAGAGAGAACGTCGCGCAGGATGCGGGCGTTGAGGTGCGCGTCGCCGCCTATTAGGCCGTCGGGGTCATGCCGCTTGAGGCCGAAGTCTTCGGGCGAGACCTCGTACTCTTTTATCTCCCCACCGGATACCTCGGCGACTATCGTCTTGGCACTCGTCGTGATCTCATCCATCCCGTCCGTCCCGTGGACGACGAGCGCCCGCTCCGCCCCGAGGTCCCTCAAGGCTTCGGCGACCGGCCGCACAAACGCCCCCCCGAAGACCCCGACGAGCTGGCGCTTCGCGCCGGCGGGGTTCGTCAACGGCCCGAGCAGGTTGAAGATGGTCCTGAAGGGAAGCTCCGCCCGCACCGGGGCTACGAACCGCATCGCGGGATGGTGCGTGCGGGCGAACATGAAACCAATGCCGGCCTCCTCTATGCACCTGGAGACCTGCTCGGGCGTGAGCTCTATCTCGGCGCCAAGCGCCTCCAGCACGTCGGCGCTCCCGGCCCGGCTCGTCGCCGCCCGGTTGCCGTGCTTGGCGATGACCACACCCGCGCCGCGCGCCACGAAAGCCGCCGCGGTAGAGACGTTTATGGTCCCCTTGGCGTCGCCGCCGGTCCCGCAGGTATCCACGACGCCGGGCGGGGCCTCGACCGATGCGGCGAAGCGGCGCATGGCGCGGGCGAAGCCGACGATCTCCGGCACCGCCTCGCCCTTGACCCTGAGCGCCGTCAAAAGAGCCGCCGTGGCCGCCGGGGGGACCGTGCCCTCCATGATCTCCTCCAGCGCCCGCTCGGCCTCGCCCTCGGTCAGGGGCTCTCCCCCGGCGGCCTTGCGGAGCGTCTCGCGGAGCACCGCTACCCTTCCAGGAAGTTCTTGAGCAGGTCGCGCCCCCGGCGGGTCAACACGCTCTCTGGGTGAAATTGGACGCCCTCCACGGGGAAGTCGCGGTGGCGCACACCCATTATGGTGCCGTCTTCGGTCCGGCTCGTCACGATGAGGCAGTCCGGCAGGGACTCCGGCTCTATAACGAGCGAGTGGTACCTCGTCGCCTCGAAGCCCTGGTCGAGCCCGGCGTAGACGCCCTCGCCGTCGTGCAGGATCTTCGCGGTCTTCCCGTGGACCGGCTCGCCGCGCACGATCCTGGCCCCGAACGCCTGCCCGATGCTCTGGTGGCCCAAACACACCCCGAGCAGCGGCGTCTCCCCGCCGACCTTCTCTATAAGCTCGACGGAGACCCCGGCCTCGTTCGGCGTGCAGGGCCCGGGCGAGACGACTATCCTGTCGGGGCGGAGCGCGGCCACCTCCTCAGGCGTTACCTCGTCGTTGCGGCGCACGAGGACCTCGGCGCCGAGCTCCCCCAGATACTGGACGAGGTTGTACGTAAAGGAGTCGTAGTTGTCTATGACGAGAACCCGCATGAGCCCCGGAATTCTAGCCCATCCTCCCCGGACGAACAGGGGGACGGCCTCGTGACCCTGCTCCTGACCGAAGACCAGGTCGAGGAACTCCTCGACATGCCCGCGACACTCGACGCCGTCGAGGCCGTCCTGCGCCAGCAGGCGGAGGGCCGCGCCACCAACCGCGCCCGCCGCCGCGTCGCCCTCCCGAAGAGCGGCCTGAACGTCATGTTCGCCGGCGCCCCCGAGATAGACGCCTTAGGCCTCAAGGCCTACACCGTCGCCAGGGGCGGCGCCCGTTTCTACACCATGCTCTTCGATCCGGAGAGCGGGGAGCTCCTCTCCATCCTCCAATCGGACCGCATGGGCCAGATGCGCACGGGTGCGGCGACCGGCGTCGCCACGAAACACCTCGCCCGCGAAGACGCGAAGACGCTGGGCATCTACGGCGCGGGCTGGCAGGCCGAGAGCCAGCTCGAGGCCATAGCGGCCGTCCGCAACCTCGAACGCGTGATCGTCTTTAGCCGCAGGGAGGATTCTCGCAAGCGGTTCGCCGAGAAGATGGGCGCGAAGCTCGGGATGGACATAGAGACCACCCACGCCGCGGAGGAGCCGGCCGTCCAGGACATCGTGGTGACCGTGACCTCCTCAACAGAACCGGTGCTCCTCGGCGAGTGGCTCAGGCCGGGGACCCACGTAAACGCCGCCGGGTCGAACTTCCTGCTCAAGAGCGAGATCGACCGCGAGGTCGTCCGACGCGCCGCCTTTGTCTGCGTCGATTCGCGCGAGGAGCTGGGCCTCGAAGCCGGCGACCTCTTGCCGGCCCTCGAGACCGGCGCCCTCCTACCCGAGGCCGTCTACGAGCTAGGCGGGGTCATCGCCGGCCAGGTCCCGGGGCGCCGGAGCCCGGATGACATAACCCTCTTCGCCAGTCAGGGCCTGGCCCTCGAAGACCTCGCCGCCGCCCGCGTCGTCTACGACCGCGCCGTCGAGCGTGACGTCGGCCAGAAGATAGAGTTTTAGGTTCGAGGCTCTAGGTCGCCTTCTTCGAAGGCTCTCAGGTTCTAGGGGTGGGTCGTCGGGTCCGGGCTCCGACAACCCACCCCTAGAACCTAGAACCTCAAAACCTCGAACCTATCCCCGGGGCGCCGCCGTGGAGTCCCTTACGACGAGCCTGGTTCGCAGCATCTTCGGGGTCTCCGGCTCCTCCCCGCCCAGCCTGGCGACGAGCAACCTGCCCGCGAGGAGACCCTTCTCGACGTGGTCCTGGTGGACGGTGGTTAGCGGCGGGTTGGAGCGGGCGGCCTCCGGAACGTCGTCGAAGCCGACGATGGAGAGGTCGCCGGGCACCGAGAGGCCCATCTCCCTGGCGGCCTCGATAGCGCCGAAAGCGAGCTGGTCGCTGATGGCGACCAGCGCGGTCGGGCGCGGGTCTATGCCGAGCAGGACCCTGGCGGCGTTGGCTCCCTCTTCAGGATCGTTCTCGGGGCACTCGTAGACGGGGACGGACTCCCACGCCACGCCCATGCCCTCGACGGCGCTCCTGTAACCTTCGAGACGCAGACGCGTGGACCTGAACGCAACCTCTGCCTGCCGGTCCGGGCCCGCGAGCCCGCCGACGGGCTGCGGGGCGAGCTCGTAGGAGACTATCCCGATGCGCCGGTGGCCGAGACCCACGAGGTGCTCCGCGGCGGCGCGGGCGCCGCCCTCGTCGTCGACGCCCACGCGGGACATGTCTTCGGCGAAGACCTCCGGCGGGTCGTCGACGAGCACGGCCGGCAGCCGCCTGTCGCGGACCGCCCCGATCATCTGGTCCCCCTCGGCCATGCAGTAGACGACGAAGCCGTCGACCGCGGCGGCCCTCACGGCCTCAGGGTCGTGGCGGCCCGAGATGGATCCTGGTACGAGCAGGAGCCCGAGGCCTGCCTCCTCCGCAGCCCTGGAGACGCCCTCGAAGAAGAGCACCGCCGCGGGGTCCGCGAAGGCGTAGGAGAGCCTGTCCGCGTAGAGGACGCCGATGGCCCCGGCCCGACCGCGCCTCAAGCCCCGAGCGGTCGGGTCGGGGCCCGCGTAACCGAGCCGCCGGGCCGCCTCCATTACCTTCTCGCGCGACTCTTCGGAGAGCTGATCCGGGCGGTTGTAAGCGTTCGATACGGTCGCCGGCGACACCCCAACCTCGGCCGCCACCTCCTTCAAGGTGGCCCGCCGTCTCCTGACCCCTTCTGCCGGGTTGACGCCCATAGAACCCGTATGATAGCCTACTGAATCGATTAAGTAAAACGATTCAGAGAGGTGGTGCGGCGTGGTCGGTCTAATGGACGTTCGGGAGCAGGTAGACCTGGACTACGCCCGGGCGCGGCGGCGGGCGCTTGTCGGCAGGTTGATGGCGTGGGTCGGGAGGCGGTGCCGGGCTTTGTGCGCCTTTGAGGAGGCGCGGCGGGAGCGGGGGGCTGAGAACCGGCGCTACGTTGGCCGGAGGGTTGTGGAGGTTGGCCGGGTGGTCGGCAGCGTTGGCCGGTGGCGGGAGTTCGACGGCGGGTTCATGCCTACAAGGGCCAGCGCGGGGCGGTGGAAGAGGGTGGATCTCGCGTTCCGCACCGGGCGGGATCTCCCGCCCGTCGTCCTGTACAAGCTCGGGGGCGACTACTACGTCGTCGACGGCAACCATCGCGTGAGCGTGGCGCGTTTCGAGGGCGTGGAGATGATCGACGCCGAGGTCACAGAGTTCTTTCCCCGCCACGCCAATGCCCCGCGGGTCGCCGGGTGACGGGGCGGCCCGAACAGGATATCCGGCGCGCCAGGCGGGCCGTGCTCGCCGTCTTCGCCCTCAACGGGTTCGCGCTCGGGGGCTGGTTCGTCCGGATACCGGCGGTGCAGGAGCGGCTGGGGCTCGGGGAGGGGTTGTTAGGTGTCGCGCTGCTAGGTACCGCCGTCGGGGCGCTGGCGGCGATGACGGCGGTAGGCGCCCTTATCTCCCGTTTCGGCAGCCGGCCCGTGGTCGGGGTCTCGGCGGTGCTGCTCGCGGTCTCCCTGATCCCGCTGGCCATAGCACCCAACCTGCCCATCCTCGTCGCGGCGCTAGTCCTGGTCGGCGTGGGCAACGGCGCGCTCGACGTCTCCATGAACGCCCACGCCGTGACCGTCGAGGAGCGCTACGGGCGCAGGGTCATGTCCTCCTTCCACGCCGCGTTCAGCTTCGGCGCCCTCGGCGGCTCCGTGGTCGGAGGTCTCGTCGCCGCGGCCGGCATCGGCGTCCTCCCCCACTTCCTCGCCGTCTTCGCGGTCGTGATCCTCGCCACCGTCCCGGCCTACCGGGCGCTCCTGCCGTCTGACGCGGACGCCGCCGAAGGCGGGGCGCCGGCGTTCGCCCGCCCCACGCGGGCGCTCCTCGGCCTTGGCATCGTCTCTTTCTGCGTCCTGCTCGGCGAGGGCGCGATGTCCGACTGGTCCGCCGTGTACCTGGACAACACCCTCGAGACCGGCCCCGGCTTCGCCGCGGCGGGCTACGCGGCCTTCTCGCTCTCCATGGCCCTCGGCCGCCTCTTCGGTGACGACCTGGCCGAGAGGTTCGGACCTGCCCGCCTGGTCCGCCTCTGCGGCGCCGTGGCGGCCGTGGGCCTGGGCGTCGCCCTCGCCGTCGGCAGCCCGGCCTTCGCCCTCGTCGGCTTCGCCTGCGCCGGGGCGGGCTTCTCCGTCGTCTTTCCCCTCGCGCTCAGCGCCGCCGGGGGGACGGAGGGCGTGGCCACGGGACCGGCGCTCGCCGCCGTCTCGACCGCCGGTTACACGGGCTTCCTCATAGGCCCGCCCGCCATCGGCTTCGTGGCCGAGGTCGCAGGCCTCGGCACGGCCCTCTACCTCGTCGTGGGCCTCAGCACCGCCGTCTTCCTTCTCGGCGGCACCGTCAGGCCCGGAGGCGGCAAGGCAAAGTAGCCCGTAGAATGCCAACGTTAGCCAGGCCCGACGCGCCCAAGGCGTAAGGGCGGGTTCCGAACCCGCCCGCCAACCAACCGGAGGTAACACGATGATAGAGAGGCGGCCGGAGACCGGCGGAGCGTACGAGCCGCTCGGCGCGGGGGATCTCGTGGACCACGGCGACAGGGGGCTCCGGCTGAGGTCCGGCGCGGCCACGATAGAGGTTACGGCGCTCGCCCCCGACCTCTTTCGCGTCGGCATGTTCCCGGAGGGCCGGGCGCCGCAGTACCGGACGGAGGCCATCGCCAAAGAGGACTGGGAGCCCGTGGAGATCTCCATGCAGCAGTCCGACGACGAGCTAACGCTCTCCACGACCGCGGCCACCGCCCACGTCTCCCTCGACCCTTTGCGCGTCCGGTTCACGGACGGCTCGGGCAGGGAGTTCGCCGCGGACGATGAGGCCCTTGGCATGGGCCCGGTAGTTGCTCCGGGGGCTGACGTGTTCAGCCAGCCGCTCGGGAGCCCGGTCCGGCTCTACAAGAAGCGGGCCGCGGGCGAGCGGTACTTCGGGTGCGGGGAGCGTACGAGCGGGCTGGAGAAGACGGGCTCCCACCAGGTCTTCTGGAATGTGGACCCGCCGGCCGGGCACACGGCCTCGTTCAACAACCTCTACTCTTCCATCCCGTTCGTCCTCTCGATGGCGGGCGGCAAGGCCCACGGCCTCTTCTTCGACAACACCCACCGCGTCGAGCTCGACCTGGCGCTCGAAGACACGGACCGCGCCTACTTCGGCGCCGAGGGTGGGGACGTCGTCTACTACGTCTTCTGCGGCCCGACCCCGGCCGGGGTGCTCGACCGTTACACCGAGCTCACCGGACGCATCCCGATGCCCCCGCTCTGGTCGCTGGGCAACCAGCAGTGCCGCTACTCGTATATGGACGAGGCCGAGGTAAGGGACGTGGCGCGCAACTTCAGGGAGCGGGACATCCCGTGCGACGTCATCTACCTGGATATCCATTACATGGACGGCTACCGCGTCTTTACCTGGAACAAGGAGAGGTTCCCGGACCCTGAGGGACTGATCTCGGACCTCCACGAACAGGGCTTCCACGTCGTGACCATCGTCGACCCCGGCGTGAAGATAGACGAGGACTACCCCGTCTACGTCGAGGGCCGCGAGCGCGACCTCTACTGCAAGACGAAGGAGGGCGAGGAGTACCACAACGTCGTCTGGCCCGGCCTGTGCGCCTTCCCGGACTTCACGAGCCCCGAGACGCGCGGGTGGTGGGGTGAGAACCACAAGGTGCTCACGGACGTGGGCGTCGATGGGATCTGGTGCGACATGAACGAGCCGGCGCTCTTCGTCCCCCGCCAGTCCACGATGCCCGACGACGTTGTCCACCCCGGTGGCGCGAACGGCGGCCCGAAGTGGCACGCCCAGATCCACAACACCTACGGCTCCCTCGTCGCCCGCGCCGCCCGCGAGGGCCTGCTCAAGCTGAAGCCAGACGAACGTCCCTTCGTCATAACGCGGGCGGGCTACTCGGGACTCCAGCGGCACGCGATGCAGTGGACGGGGGACAACTCGAGTTGGTGGGAGCACCTCTGGATGAGCATGCCCCAGCTCCAGAACCTGGGTCTCTCCGGCGTGGCGTGGGCCGGGGTGGACATCGGGGGGTTCTTCGGCGACTCGAACGGCGAGCTTCTCGCCCGCTGGACGGAGATGGGCGTCTTCCAGCCGTTCTGCCGCAACCACACCGCCATAGGCACCCGCCGCCAGGAGCCGTGGGCCTTCGGCGAGCCCTACGAGTCTGTCTGCCGCGAGATGATCAAGCTCAGGCAGCGCCTCCTCCCCCACCTCTACACGCTCTTTGAGGAATGCCACCGCACCGGAGCCCCGATCCTGCGCCCCCTCCTCTTCGAGTACCCCGAGGACGAGACAACCTACACGGCCGACGACGAGTTCCTGCTCGGCGACGCACTCCTCGTCGCCCCCATCTTCCGCCCCGGCATCGAACACCGCCACGTCTACCTTCCAGAGGGCTCCTGGACCCACTTCTGGACCGGCGAGCGCCTCGAAGGGCCGGCGCACGTCCTCGCCCACGCGCCTCTAGGCGAGCCCGCCGTCTACCTCAAGGCCAACACCCCGCTCCCGATGGGACCGGACGCGCCCCATACCGGCGCCGCGGCTACCGACCCGCTGACCGTCCTCGTCCATCCCGCCTCAGGCGCCGCCCTGGGTTCCACCTCGCTCTACGAGGACGCCGGCGACGGCTTCGGCCACGAGAGCGGGGAGTACGCCCGGCGCGAGATTTCCTGTGAGGCCTCCGAGGATCGGATAATCGTCCGCTTCAGCGCGCGCGAGGGCTCGTTCGTGCCGCAGAGGGAGACGGTTCTGCTGGAGTTGCGCGGCGTCGAGCCGGCGCGGAGCGTCTCGGTAAACGGCGGGGCCGGTGAGTCGGGGCCGACGGATAGAGGCCTCGTGGTGACCCTGCCAGAGGTGGTTGGGGAAACCGTTGTAGAAGTGGTCCTGTAGCGAGGTTTGGGGGGTTGCGGCGGGTGTTCCGTTCGGCGCTGATCCTGCTCGGCAGCCTCGCGGCCGGGTACCTGGGCCTCTGCCTGTTCGTCGTCTACAAGATGACCGGCGCGAGGGGCCGCGCGCCCGAGGCCACGCCGACCAACGCCGGCCTCGACTACGAGAGCGTCGGGCTCACGAGCACCGACGGCGTCCGCCTCTCCGGCTGGTGGATACCGGCGGGCGACTCCCGCCGCGCCGCGATCCTCGTCCACGGCTGGGGCGGAGATAAATCTGACGAGCATGTCCTGAAGACCGCGCCCGTCTACCACCGCGAGGGCTACAACGTGCTCGTCCTGGATCTCCGGGCGCACGGAGAGTCCGGCGGGGGACGCCGCACGCTCGGCTACCGCGAGACGCGGGACGTCCTGGGCGCGCTACTCTGGACCCGAAAACGCGGCTACCGGCCGGAAGATACCGTGCTCCACGGATGGTCCATGGGAGGCACGACCGTGGTGCGCGCCGCGCCGGGGACGGGGGTAGCCGCGGTCGTTCAGGAGGCCGGATACGCGGACCTCCCGCGCCTGCTCGAGAGCGCCATACCCCGGATCGCCGGCCTCCCCCGCCTCTTCGTCCCCGGCGTCCTGCTGGCGGGCCGCCTCTGGCCCGACTTCGATCCCTGGTCCGTCCAGCCGGGGCGCGAGGCTTCGAAGCTCTGGAAACAAGGCGTGCCGCTGTTCGTCATCCACTCGACCATAGACGGCGTCATCCCCATCGAGCACGCAAAGATGTTCGCCGGGGCGCACCCGGGGGCCAGGGTCTGGATCCTGGACGGCCACGACCACGTCGAGGCCTTCGCCCACCCCGAGTACGAGGAGAGGCTGCGGTCCTTCCTCCAGGGGTCCAGAGAAGCATGAACCCTTACTGGTCCTGAGTTCAGATCAGGGCCCGCAGGTTCGGGTCGGTAAAATCCTTCGCCACCATGAAGACGCCAGCCTTTCGCAGCTTCTCCGGTTCCTGGGTGGAGGTTATGCCTACGGTGGGGATGCCGGCGCCCACGGCCGAGGCGATGCCTGATACGGAGTCCTCAAAGGCGAGGGCCACTTCCGGGCCCACGTCGAGCTTCTTTAGGGCTTCGTCGTACGGGGCCGGGTCGGGCTTGACGGCCTCGACCTCGATTGAGAGGACGATGGTGTCGAAAAAGTCCTGGAGCTTTAGGGCCGGCAAGACCGCGCCGACGTTCTCCGCGGGGGCGTTGGTGACGAGGCCGGTCGCGAGGCCGCGGGCCCGTATCTCCTGCAGAAAGTCCAGGAGTCCGGGGAGCGGCTCGAGGTCGACGGCGAGCTCCCGGAAGCTCATCTCTTTGGCCTCCGAGATCGAACGCCCCTCCTCGTCCGAGAGGTCCGGCAACAGGTCGCGCACGACCTCGGCGTTGGACCGGCCGCTGATGTTCTCCCTGTAGAACGCCTCGTCCACCTCTATCCCGTGGGGCAACAGGACCTCCACCCACGTCGGCAGGTGCAACGAGTCCGTCTCGGCGAGCGTCCCGTCGAGGTCGAAGAGCAGGGCCCGGTAGTGGCCCACGGCCCGGCTAGTCCCAGCCGAGAAAATCGTAGAGTGCCGGGTCCATATAGTCCCCGACGACGATCTCGACCCCGGCCTCCAGGAGATCCTCTGGCGGGTGTCCCGTGGTTATGCCCACGACCGGGATGCCGGCCTCCACCGCGGAACTGACCCCGGTCGGGGAGTCCTCGAAGGCGACAACCTCTTCTGCCGGGAGGCCCAGCTCTTCGAGCGCCCGCTCGTAGGGCAGGGCGGCGGGCTTGTCTTCCTCCGCGTCCTGCGGGTGGATGACGGGGTCGAAGGCGCCGTGGAGGCCGAGCGGTTGCAGGATCTCGCCGGCGTCCTCCACGGTGGAGTTCGTGACCAGGACGAGGGGCAGGCCGCGCCGGCGCGCCGCCTCGATAATCCCGCGCAGTCCGGGGAGGGGGCCGATCTCGCTGGCCCTCTGGCGGGCGCGGAGCTCTTCGGTCTCAAGCAAGCCCTCGGCCTCCTCATCGGAGAGGTCGGGCAGGACGCGCCCGACCCCCTCCCGGTCGACCCTGCCGCTGAGGTGCTCCTCGTAGAGCTCGCGGGTCACCTCCACCCCGTATGGCCTGAGCACCTCGATCCAGTTCGGGAAGTGGACGGCGTCGGTGTTCGAGAGGGTGCCGTCGAGATCAAAGAGAAGTGCCTTTGGCATGGGCCGGAATTATATGCGATCGCGCATCGCCCCGCAGAACGGTGGATCTTGCGGGCCCCTAGAGCTCGTAGAGGACCATGTTCAGGGCCCGGGTGACGATCAGGAGCGCGCCGATGTACAGAAGTATGAAGAGGTGCCCCCGCTCCCGGCGCTTACGCAGTGGGCTCGTCTTGTACTCGGCCATCGCCAGGAGTACGCCGATCGCGCACAGTCCCCACACCCAGTAGAACGCGAAGTACCGCGCGAAGTTGCCGGGGTCGGGGTGGAGCGTCGCCCACGCGAACGCCGCCGTTACGGAGGCCGCGAGCGAGACGCAGAGGATGAACAGCACCCTGTTCGCCCGCCCCCTGCGGTCCCAGGCCAGCCAGCCGGCCAATGTCTCTATTATTCCGCTCACGCCAGCCATGTTAGCAGCCCCGGAGAGCCCGATCGGTAAAAGCTTTGCCACCCACGAAAGGGACTCTCAGGCTACAGGCTCTAGGCATTAGGGATGCGGTACGCAGCCCGGAGCCCGACATCGCAACCACGATTAGTTCAAAAGAGCATCATGCCCGCGGCATCCTCGCTCTACAATCCCTCAAAACCTAGAACCTAGAGTCTCAAACCTGATGCCTGTAGCCTGATATCTACGATTCACCTCACCCGGATCACGCGGGCGGCCGTGATCCTCTGCAGCTCTCCTGGAGCGAGGCCGAAGACGACGTGCGTGTGTCCCGCGGCCGACCACACCTCGTTCTCCGCCAGAAGGTCCTCGTCGAGAAAGGTTGCGGGTGTCTCGGCGTGGCCCACAGGCGGCACGCCGCCGATGGCGAAGCCAGCGTTCTCGCGCACGAAAGCGGCGTCGGCCTTCTCGATGGGCTCCCCGGCGAGGGCCGAGATCCTCCCCTCGCTCACCCGGTTGGGGCCGCTCGCCAGCACGAGCACCGGATTGCCCGTGTCGGCCCCCCTGAAGACGAGGGACTTGACGATCTGCTCGACCCGGCATCCCAGGGCCGCGGCCGCGTCCTTGGCGCTCCGCGCGGTCGCCTCAAGCTCCACGAACTCGGGCGAGGCGCCCCGCTCCGCGAGCACCGCCCGTACCCGCCGTACGCTCTCCCTGTCCCCGTAACCCAAACCCCGGCCTCCGTATCTCTTGTGTGCGGGTCATCGTACTGGCAGTTGCCTCCACCGGCAGTAGAATAACCGCCGTGCGACGACTCCTCATTCTCTGCTGCGCCATCGTTCTGGTCGACACGATCTTCTACGCCGCCCTGACCCCGCTCGTCCCTTACTTCAACGAGGAGTTCGGGCTCTCAAAATCCGCCGTCGGCCTGCTCGGCGGCGCGTTCGGGGCTGGGGTGCTGGCGGGCGCGGCGCCCGGCGGCTACCTGGCCTCGCGCGTGGGGGTCAGAGTAGCCGCCCTCGTCGGCCTGGCGCTCATGAGCCTGACGAGCATCGGGTTCGCGCTGGCGGACGAGACGTGGCTGCTCGTCGTCACGCGGTTCGTCGGCGGGTTCGGGAGCGCGCTCTCGTGGGTGGCGGCTTTTACCTGGCTCGTGGCGCGGGCGCCGGAGGAGCGGCGCGGGGAGCTTATAGGGGTGATGCTCAGCGCCGCCGTTGTCGGCGCCCTCCTCGGCCCCGCCTTCGGCAGCGCCGCGGCCATCGTCGGCCTCGTCCCGGCCTTCGCGACCGTCGCGGTCGCCGGCCTCGTCATCGCCCTGTGGGCCCTCTTCGAGCCGGCGCCCGCGCCGACGGGCGGCGGGTCCCTCCTGGGGGCGCTTAGGACCGTCCGGAGCACCCCGGCCCTCCTCACGGGCCTCTGGTTTATCGCGCTCTCGCCCCTCCTGTTCTCGGCCCTGACCGTGCTCGTCCCGCTCGACCTCACGGTAGTGGGGTGGGGGGCCGCCGCCGTCGGCGCGGTCTTTCTCGTGAGCGCGGGGTTCGAGACCGTGATCCATCCGTTGCTCGGGCGCTGGACGGACCGCATCGGCTACCGCCAGCCCGTGGTCGCCGGCCTGCTCGTCTCGATGGGGATACTCCTGGTCCTCGTCTGGGCCGTGAACCCGTGGCTCGTGGCAGGTCTCGTCGTGCTCGCCGGAGGCGCCTTCAACGCCCCCCTCGTGCCCGGAACGGCGCTCTTCTCGCGCGGCACCGACAAGGCGGGCCTCGACCAGGCCGTCGCCTTCGCCATAACCAACTTCGCCTGGGCCTCGGGCTACGCCGTCGGCTCCCCTTTAGGCGGGTTCCTCGCCGACCTCGGGGGCGACGCGCTCTCGTACTTTTTCCTGATGGGCGTCTGCGCGCTGACCCTATTGCTCGTGCGGCAGGTGGCGCGGAAGTAGGTTCTGGGCTCTAGGTTTTAGGCTCTAGGTTCTGGGGCTCGGTGTCGGGGTTACTCTGGCCGGGCTCTTCTCTCATATACTCTATATCGTCTATAAGCGACGAACGGAGAAGGACGTGTCCCAGCCAATCGAGCTTTACTACTGGCCGACGCCGAACGGGTGGAAGGCTTCGATCTTCCTGGAGGAGCTCGGGTTGCCCTACGAGGTCAGGCCCATCAACATCGCCGAGGGCGACCAGTTCGAGCCCGAGTTCCTAAAGATCAGCCCGAACAACAAGATGCCGGCCATCGTGGACCCCGAGGGGCCGGACGGCGAGCCCATCTCGGTCTTCGAGTCCGGGGCGATCCTGATCTACCTGGCAGAGAAGACCGGCCGCTTCCTGCCGGCCGACCCGCGGGGCCGGTACCGCGTGCTCGAGTGGCTTATGTTCCAGATGGGCTCGGTCGGACCGATGCTCGGGCAGGCCCACCACTTCCGCCAGTACGCCCCGGAGACGATCCCCTACGCCATAGAGCGCTACACGGACGAGGCGGCCAGGATCTACCGCGTCATCGACCGGCGCCTCGCCGAGTCCGAATTTATCGCCGCCGACGAGTACACCCTCGCGGACGTCGCCGTCTTCCCCTGGCTTCGCTCCCACGAGAACCAGGGCCAGGACCTCGCCGACTACCCGAACCTGGCGCGCTGGTACGAGGCCGTCGAGAGCCGCCCCGCCGTGCAGCGCGGCGTCGAAGTCCTGGCCGAGTACCGCCGACAGCTCAAACGCGACATGGACCAGGAGACCCGCAGCACCCTCTTCGGAAACAAGAGGTAGATGGGAGGCTTTAGGCTTTGAGGTTCCAGGGGTGCGTCCGACATTCGCCGTCGATGGCGTGTGGTACTTCAGTATCGCCAGGCACCCCTAGAACCTCTAACCCCGGAGCGTTCTAGAAAGCTGCTGCGCCGGCTCCGGCTACCTCCTGATCCTGGTCCACTGTACCCGTGCTGACGCCTATGGCGCCGACGATGTCGTCGCCGCGGCGTAAGGGTATGCCGCCGGCGAAGATGACCAGCCGGCCCCCATGGGCGTCGCTGAGGCCGAAGAGATCCTGGCCCGACTGGGTGAGCTCGTTGAGTGCCTTCGTCTCCGTCTGGAAGGCGATGGCGGTGTAGGCCTTGTTGATCGAGATATAGATGCTTCCGATAAACGCATCGTCCATGCGGACGTGGGACTTGAGGTGTCCCCCCGCGTCGACGACGGCTATGTCCATCGGGCAGCCGATCTCGACCGCCTTCTCCTCGGCCGCGGCTATTACCCGGCGCGCGTCCTCTAGCGTTATGGTCTCCATGCCTCCTCCTCTCTATCCGCCGCCCTGCCGCGACCAGTGGCCCTCGCCCACCTCCGTCTCGGCGAGCTCCAGCGTGGCGGCGTGGCCGGTAAAGTCCACGTGCTTGTTGACGGCTACGAGCGCCTGCGGGCAGCACAAAAAGACGTTCAGCGCCTCGTCGTGGACGAGTTTGTCCAACTCCTTGCCGATCTCACCAAGCTTCTCCGCGTCTGTCTGCGTGATGGATCGGCCCATCAGGTCCTCGAACTGTGGGAGCACGGGTCCTGCCCGGAAGGCGCCGCCGGAGTGAAAGTACTCGCGGTGGATCACCGCCGGAGGGTAACCGGCCGCCAGGTCGAACCAGGCATGCACGAGCACGTCGAAGGGCAGGGGCAGGTTCTTCTCCACGAGCGCCCGCTGCGCGGCCACCAGGCTCTCATCAGGGATGATCACGAGGTCCACTTCGAGCCCCAAAGAGTCTCTGAAGCTCTCGGCCAGGTGCCGGGCAACAGCCTCGACGTCGCCCGTGGTCGCAAGCCTCAAGGCACGATCCTGCGGCCACCCGGCCTCTTTCAGGAGCCTCTTGCCTTCCTCGGGGTCGTGCGGGTAGGGCTCCAGGTCGTCCGGCGACTCCCAGGAGTATGGCGGCGCCATCGCGGCGACAGGATGAGCGTACCCGAAGAAGACCTCCCGGATCAGGCGCCCGCGGTCGACGGCGAGGTTGAGGGCTTTGCGGACGCGGACATCATCAAGTGGCGCCGCGTTCCGGTTGACGAGGCCGGAGACCACGCGCATGGCGTCGATGGCGACGAGGTTCGCGTGCTCGGAGTCCTTTACCCTTTCGGCATCCGCCGGGGAGACCTCCGTGACTATGTCGACTTCGCCCTCCGTGTCGCATACGAGGTCGAGCGCCGCAGCGTGCTCGATGTCGTTGCGGAAGACGACCCTCTCCAGGCGAGGACCGCGCTCCTTGTTCCAGTGGTCGGTGTTCGCTTCGAGGACTACCCTGTCGCTACGCGGCAGGTTCGTCGGTAGCCAGGTGCAGGTAAAGGGTTCGGCCTCGATGATCGCGATCTCGGCCTCCCAGGAGGAGAAACCCTCGACGAGGGTGAAAGGTCCCGAGCCCCACGGGCCCGGAGCGTCGATCGCTCACCAGTGTCCTTCGCCGGAGCCGTACTTGCGATACCCGAAACCCTCCTCCTCCCAGAAGCGGGTGCTCGCGATGTGGAACCCCCGGAACTTCGCGAGTGCCAGCCCGTCGGGCTCTGGGAACTCAAAGCGCACCGTGTACTCGTCGGGGCACACAACGCGGGTGTCGGGATGGAAGTTCAGGTACGTCCCCGGCGGGTGCGGGGCCTTCCACTTCTGGACTTCGTCGAAAGCCCGCTTGATGCTCCATGCCGTCAGCGGCTCGCCGTCCTGGAAGCGCACGCCCTCCCTTACCTTGACGACGAGCGTGCTGCCCTCCCACCGGGAGTCCTCCATGCACGCCCCGACGATGTTCCCCCCCTCGTCGGTGCGGACCGGCTCCTCCATCGTATTCCAGGTGATAAACAGCCAGTTCAACGGGTGGGGGTCCACCACGTTGACGGTGCCAACCGGCGTGCGGGCACCCCCTTCGGCGGCTGGCCGCCGCGCTACCTGACCAGTCATGCTTGTTTCCTTTCCCAAAGGATTGACAGCAAGAAGGTTAACAGAGGCCCTACCCCACGCAACCATAAGCGTCTTCACGATCCTCTAGGCCGGATCCGGCGCGTATAATCCCGCGGATGACGGGAAGGTCAGGCTAAGATGCTCGCCGGCTACGGCGCTGGAGAGAAGGGCGCGCGGGAGGCCGCCCGCGGGGGCGCCGCAGTGGTGGTCGTCGATGCCTACAGGGCGAGCACCACGATCTCGGTGCTCGTAGCCCACGGAGCCCGGGTCGTGCCGGTAGCCTCCATCGAGGAGGCGGAGACGTACCCCGCCGACTTCCGCATCGGAGAGCGCGGCAGCGCGAAGGTTCGGGGCTTCGACTTCGGCAACTCCCCGACGGAGGTTGAAGAGGCGCGCATACCGGAGGGTTCCACCGTGGTGCTCTCCTCCACGAACGGGACCAGGATCATCGAGGCCGCCAGCGGCTCTCCTGCCATCTTTATCGGGGCCTTCGTCAACGCCAGGGCCGTCGCAGAAGAGTTATTGAACTCGGCCACAACCGACTCCCGCGTCGTTGTCGTCGGCTGTGGGTGGCGGGGACGCAGGTCTTCGGAAGACGAGTCGGCGGCCGGGGAGATCCTGGGCCACCTCCAGAGCGGCGGCGCCGGCCTCGACGACCGCGCCGAGCGCATCGTAAGGGATCACCGCGAACGCCCCAGAAAGGCACTCCTCAGCAACACCGCCGCGCGCAGGCTCAGGCGCCTCGGCTACGAGAGGGACCTCGATTTCTGCCTCGCGCCGGACACCGTCCCCGTCGCCCCGCGTCTGGTGGACGGGGCCTTCGTGCGGTCCGGTTCGCCGGCCATCAGCTCTTGTTCCTCTCAACCTAGCTGACGGCCCGGTAAGCTAGACACCTCCCAATCAAGTGGCCGGCAAACAAACCGGGTAGGGTACGGTGACGGATCGCTCAGGAGCGCGCCATCCCCTTCAGCAACGCTTCCAGGCCGAAATCGACCCCGCCTCCTCCCGGCTTCTTCTCGCCGAACAACCCCGCCTGATCCAGCCCGGCGGCGCCGTGGAGCAGGCCCCAGACGGCGACGGTGGCCTCGGCGGCGACCCCCTCGCCCGCCACGTCCCCGAGTAGGCCGGTCGCGAAGCTCCAGAGGTCCTCGCGCGCGGGGCGGGACTCCGCGGGGAAGGCGTGCTGGGCCATGACCGTGCCGTAGAGCGCCGGCCGCGTCCGGGCGAAGCCGAGGTAGGCCGCCGCGAGCGAGCGGACGGCGTCGGCGCCCTCCCGCCCGCGCACGGCGCCCTCAACCTCGGCCAGGAGCAGTCGTGCCCCCTCGTCGGCGACGGCGGCGAGCAGCGCGTCGCGGTCGGCGTAGTAGCGGTAGAGCGCGTTCGGGGCGAGGCCGAGCGCGGCGGCCACGGCGCGCACGGAGAGCCGATTGGCGCCACCGCGCTCGACCTGGGCCATCGCCTCGTCCAGGATCTCTCGGGGACTCGTCTTCGCGGGGTACGGCATGATGGATAGTGTACACCTTGACAACCGGAGGCGCTAGATGTACAGTGTTCACTATCAAGATGTACATGAGACACCTTGAACCAGGCGCCGTGGCGGTGCCGTGGCGACGACAAGGAGGACGAACATGAGCACGTAGACGGTAGAGCGGTTCATCGCCGCTTTGCAAGGCAAAGACGTCGAGCCGTCTCGGTCTCGTTCGGCGGCGACGCGGCGGACGCGATGCGGTTCGAGGGGAAGGGGCGTGGGGGTGGAGAAGGACGCTCGGGTGCTCGAGGCCGAAGGATGGCGGTTTGCGGCCAGTTCGGGAGATTTCACGGTTTCGGTGTGAAATGACCGTAACCGTAGGCGCGTTCTGCCGGTCCTCGCTCCGGGCGGACGATGCACACTTTTTGGCGAGGTTTCCTACAAGGAGCATGAAATGATACAGGCAGACAAACAGACGATCTTCATCACGGGTGCCGCCTCGGGCATCGGGAGAGCGACGGCCCAGTACTTCGCGGAGCGTGATTGGAACGTGATCGCCGCGGACCGCAAGCCGGAGCAGGACCAGGAGCTCGCGGCGCTATCCAACGTCGAGCAGGTGGCGTTGGACATCACCGATCTGGACCAGATCCACGGGGTGGTCGGCGACGTCACGGGCGACAGGCACATCGACGTGGTGTTCAACAACGCCGGCTACTTGCTCGCGGGGCCGATGGAGAGCTTCACCGATCAGCAAGTGCTCGACCAGGTCACGACGAACCTGCTCGGCCCGCTTCGCGTCACCCAGGCGTTCATCCCCCACTTCCGGGACAGGGGCGAGGGACTCTTCATCAACACCACCTCGCTGAACGCGCTTATCGCGGCCCCGTTCATGGGCGTCTACACGGCGACGAAGGCCGGGCTCGAGCGCTGGAGCTTCGGCCTGAACCTGGAGTTGAACCCGTTCGGGATCCGGGTGAAGACGATCATCCCGGGGATCGTGAAGACCAACCTCATGAGCAATGCGACCCTCGTCCAGGGGGCCCCGTACGAGGAGCACATCAACAAATTCCTGTCGGCGCTCGGAGGTCCGGGCCTACTGGAGGTCGCGTCCGAGCCGGAGGGCACCGCCGCGGTCGTCTTCGAGGCGGCGACCGACGGAAGCGACCGTATCCGCTATCTCACCGACCAATGGGCCATCGAGAACGTGTCGAAGACCATTGGACTCGGCGAGGAGCAGACCCAGGCCATCGGGGCCAGGGCGATGTTCGGGTAGCAGAACACTTCGGCCGAACAACCCCTGGCCGGCAGCAAGCCCGATCCGAGTGGGCGCCGCGGATATGTGGCGCCCACCCGCCATCTGGCTCCAGCCCTCCCATCGCAGGACCCCGGCCGCTCGACCCTTGACCCGCAGCAGAATCCACGTACTACCGCAGTCGGAAGGAGCTAACCATGGACCTGAAACTGGAAGGCAAGACCGCGATCGTTACCGGCGCGAGCAAAGGTATGGGTTTGGCGACGGTCCGTGCGCTGATGGGTGAAGGTGTGACGGTCGTTGGCGCGTCGCGGACCGTGACGCCCGAGCTCGCAGAGACCGGCGCGTACACCGTCACCGCGGACCTTTCGGCGCCCGACGCTCCGTCCCGCGTCGTGTCCGAAGCCCTCGCACGGCTCGGCGGTACCCTCGACGTGCTGGTCAACAACGTCGGCGGCGGAGATTCGGGTCCGTTCGGAGCCGGCTTCCTCGACGTCGACGAAGCCTTGTGGCAGAGCACCTTCGAGCTAAACCTCTTTGCGGCGGTGCGGACAACCCGAGCCGCCCTGCCGGCGCTACTCCAGGCACGCGGGGCGATCATCAACGTCTCGTCCGACTCCGCCCGCCGCCCTGCCACCGCGCCGTTGGCGTACGGAGCCGCGAAAGCCGCGCTGAACGCCTTCGGCAAGGGGATCTCGGAGGAGTTCGGACCCCAGGGGGTGCGGGTCACCACCATAAGCCCCTCCGCCACCCGCACCGCCCTTTGGGATGGGGAACAGAGCTTCGGGGCCGACCTGGCCGCCGCCATGGGCGTGAGCCAGGGGCAGATGATCGAGGCGATGCCGGCGCAGATGGGCATGCTGACCGGGCGTCTCATCGATCCCGAAGAGATAGCGAACGCCATCGTCTACCTGGCGTCACCACTCGCGTCGAGCGTGCACGGCGCGAACTGGGTTATCGACGCGGGGGTATCCAAGACCGTCTGACCACCGATCGGGGCGAACCTCGCGAGGTTCGCCCTGATCGCCACGCACAGCATACCCGTGCGCATATTTGGCAGGCGAGGACGGCGGAGAATCCCTCCTTTTCTGCCAGGCCCCGCTGCAGCCATACGTTGCGCTATTCTTGGCCGGGCTGGAACGTTATTCACCCGAGTGCGTGGAAGGGGCGTTCCCCGAACTTCGCCCTGAGAGGGTTCTCCGAGAATCGCCCCAGAACGCCCCGATCCCGGTGGTACTCCTACCCGGCCTTCCTCATGTCCAGGTAGTGCTTGCGTTCCCCTTCGTCGAGGTGCTCCACGGCGTAGCGGAGCATCGTGCGCGGCATCGCCGCGGCGTGCTCGTCGAGGAAGGCCAGGAGCCTCCGACGGTCCTTCTTGCCCGCCTCGCGCAGCCAGCCGCCGGCGGCCTTGTGGATAAGGTCCTCCTCGTCGTCGAGCAGCACCTCGGCGATCCGGAAGGTGTCGTCCACGTCACCCTGCCTGATGAAGAAGTAGGTGCTCACGATGGCGGTGCGCCGTTCCCACATGTTCTCCGAGCGCGCCAGCTCGTGGAGGACGTCGCGCGGCTTGTCGAACAGGTAGCCGCCGACCACGTAGGGGGCGCCGAGGTCGACCAGGTCCCAGTTGTTGATCCTGTCCGTGCGCCGCATGTAGAGGTCGAACAGCTCCTTCCTGCGGCCTTCCGGCGTCCTCTTGCGCCGGGCCTGCTTGTCCATGATGCTCAGTCCGCCGGCGCGCACCTCGTGGATCGGGCTCTCGAGCAGCTTCCCGATCTCGCCGGGGGGCATCTCTATGAACTCCTTGGCGAGCGCGAAGACCTGCCCCATGCGCACGCCTATAAACTCGTCGCCCTCGCCGTACTCCCCCTCGCCCAGCTTGAAGTAGCGGCGGTACTTATCGCGCTGCTCGGGCGAACGGTGCGCGTACAGCCGCTCGACGAACCGCTCCGCGTTGGCGTCCTCTGCCACCCTCGACCTCCCCGTTTTCCGTGACGAACACCACTCGTGCTGCGTATTCTTGCCTATTCGCCCAGCCTCGTAGAAGGGCATCCCGCGAACTTCGGGCGCAGGGGGTTCTAAGAAGTTCCCAAGGCCTCGTACCGGCAGAGTACTTGTGTGAACGCGCCAGTTGTCCTCTAGGTCCGCTTCCGTATGATGATGCGGGTAGCCCCTTGAAGGCGAGAGGAAGGGACGCAAGCACCTCATGGCTGAGACAGCGAAGGACGCCGCGCTCGCCGTGTGCTCGTGCGGCAAGGTCGAGTTAGAGGCCACCGGCGAGCCCATCATGAGTGTGGTCTGCTACTGCGGGAGCTGCCAGGAGGGCTCGCGCCAGATGGAGGCGCTCCCCGACGGGCGTCGCACTTGCGGGCCCGACGGCGGCACCCCCTACGTCGCCTACCGCAAGGACCGCGTCGCTTATCCGATGGGCTCGGAGCTCCTGCGCGACCTGAGACTAGCGGAGGAGTCGCCCACGCGGCGGGTCGTGGCGGGGTGCTGCAACTCACCCATGTTCTTGGACTTCGAGAAGGGGCACTGGCTGTCGGTGTACCGGTCGGCGCTGAGGGGCGCCCCGCCCCCGGCGGAGATGCGCGTCCAGACGAAGTCCAAGCCCACTGGCGTCGAGCTGCCTGAGGACATACCGAGTCACAGGGGATATCCGCTGCGGTTCGTCGCGAAGCTTCTCCGCGCCCGGGCCGCAATGCTGTTCGGTGGTTGAGCCCGGGGCCGAGCACGCCTCTATTCACCCGAGTGCGTAGAAGGGGGCTTCCGCGAACTTCGCGCCGAGGGGGTTCTAAGAAGTTCGTCCTGAGGGGCTCCCGGAAGTCAGACAGCTAGCCAGAAGTGTCGGCGACGACCAACAGCCGATCCTTTCCCGCCCACACGTTGCCGGTAGCAACCACCTGCGCTTCACCCGGCTTAGAATCTCTCGGGACGTCCAGCTTCAGCTCGATGGAGTTGCCTGGGTCGGCGACGACGGTCGCCAGCCTCCACGTCCGGGACCCCTGGCGGAACTCGACGCTGACATCGCGGTCGGGACCTTCCTCGGCGGCCGGGTTGTCCACGCAGTCGGCGGCGAAGCCGTCCCCGGTTATGCGCAGCGTCTGGCCCGGCTCGGCACGCGTCGGGTGCACCCGAAGGGTGGCGCTGCCCGCGCAGACCGCCTCCCCTTGCCCGCCGCTGGTGCACCCCAGGGTGAGCACGCACAGGATCAGGTTCAGGACGAAAAAGCGGCGCATACCCTGTCCATCCGAGACCTAGCCAAAAACCTCGCAACGCCCGCGCGGAGCGAGGACCGGCGGAACGCGCCGGTCCTTGCGGCTCAATCGGGGCGTTTGGCGCCCTCGCTCGCGAGCGGGTAAAAACCCAGCAGCCTTCCCGCTCCCGCCAGGACCGCGAACAGCGCGCGCTCCAGGGGACGCGGCAGGACGGTCGGGCGCTCGACGTCGGGGAAGCGGTGGAGAACCGGGGCCACCGTCAGGAGGTACGCAAGGCCCTCCCTCCCCGAGTTGTTCGCCGCCGTGATCTCCGCCAGGAACCCCTCGAAGCGCCCCGCCGGGCGCATCTCGGCGACGAAACGCAGCTCTCCCTCCCCGGCGTTCCTGGGCAGGTGCCTCGCGCCGCGCGGGACCACGGACGACCCCCCCGGCCCCAGCAGGCGCTCCTCCTCGCCGTCCACCGTGAGCCCCAGCGTTCCGGAGAGGACCTCGAAGCGCTCCTCCTGGTTCGGATGGGCGCTCGTGGGACGCCGACCCGGGCCGGGGCGGGCCTCGTCCTCGATCCTCACCGACTCGCCGCCCGTCTCCTCCGCGCTCTTTAGAACCTCGTAGCGCTCCCCGAACCTCCCGTCGTAGAGCACGTCGCCCTTCCTAAACACGGCCTTCTCCTTCCTGCGCCGTCGGCACGAGCCCGAGCTGCCCGAAGAACTCCAGGCCGTTCAGCTCGTCCCAATGCTCGACGAACCTGCCGTCCTCCACGCGCCAGACGTCGATGCTCGTCATCTCCACGCGCCGCCCCGTGGGGGCCGCCCCCATGAACTCCCCGGTGTGCGTCGCCCGGTAGGTGAACCTGCCCGCCAGCCGGTCCCCGGCCTCGCTTGCGAAGGCGTCCTCGACCGTCACCTCGGTGTCCGGGAACGCCGCAAGCCAGTACGCCCAGAACCGCTTGTTGGCCTCAAGGCCGTCCTCCACGTAGCGGTTGTGGTTCACGTAGCCCTCGGACAAGAGCCCGTCCAGCAGGCCCACGTCCCCCTCGTTGAGCACCCCGGCGAAAGCGTACGCCATGGCCTCGCCGGCTCGGCCGGCCTCGTTACCCCGTTGCTCCGTCATCTTCGATCCTTTCTCTTCGGTGGTGCCGATCTTCCGTCCTCGAACCCGTTACCGTTCCGGCATCCGGGGCCTCCTTTCAGCAAAGATGATGCATTTCTAACAGCGTTAGACAGAGACAAAAAAGAGAGGCTCGACGCACCGTTCGCGCTCATCCGCGCTTCCACGCGGCCAGGGCGTCGCGCACGGCCTTCTCGCCCAGGCGTTCGGCTTGCTCCTCGCCGCCTTCCATGCGCCCCGCCATGGTCAGGGCCACCAGGCCGTGCACGGCCGCCCACAACGCGAGCACCTCCTCGGCCACGTCGGTCGCCTCCTTTCCGCGCCCACGCATCGCCTCCTCCACGGCCAGTCCGACCTCGTCGCCCACGCGCTGCCCCTCCTCCCAGGTCTCCGAGGCGGCGAAGGGGACCCCGCCGAGCCCGTACATGACCTGGTAGAGGTCCGGGGAGCCCCAGGCGAAGCGCAGGTAAGCGCGGGCCACCGCGTACAGGGCCCCCTCCGCGTCGGGGGCGTCCTCCCTCGCCGCCCGGACGGCGCGGGCGAGGTCCCCGAACCCGCCCTTCAGCAGCTCGAAGAGCAGGTCGTCCTTGGACTCGAAGTACTCGTAGACCACCGGCGCCCTGTAGCCGACCCGGTCGGCGATCTTGCGCACGCTAACCGCACCCCAGCCCTCCTCGGCGGCCAACTCCCGGGCGGCGGAGAGCAGGCCGGCCTTCCCGACCCTCTTCCTGCGCGTCTGCTTCCGCTCTCCGGTCACCCAATCCCATCCCGTGTTCGGCGTCTGCTATGTCCTAACAGCGTTAGTTCTAACACCGTTAGACGTGCCTGTCAAGCGGCGCGCGTGGTGTCGGAAGGCGTGGTGCCGCGGGCTTAGAGGGCCGCCGGGTAGGGGAAAGGCGCCTGCTGGAGGGCCTCGGGGCGGCGACGGGACCTGACGGCGTAACCTTCGGGCCTGGGGGCCTTCGGCCATCCCGCGTCACCGAGGAGGTCCTGCGACTCGAAGGGCCTGGGCTGCGCCGTCCCGTGGCGGACGGCGAAGAGGCGGGGGTTCGTCACGGCCTCGAGCTTGGCCCCCGCGGGAGCGAGGCATCGTAGAGACTCCCCATGCCTCCGTCGCGGAACGCGGCGATCCTGCGGTAGAGGGTGCGTTCCGGGGTCCCGGTCTCGTCCGCCCGCTCGGGCACCGGCTCGCCGAAGAGGACCAGAGGCCCGATCCTCTCGTGCTCCACCTGCTCGTCCCAGGCGCGCAGGAGTTCGATCTGCTCCCATTCGTGCGTGGGGCCTACGCGCCGCTTCTTCCGCCTTCCCATGCTTCCCCCCCAGGGAGCCGAACGTGGGTAGGATGCCATGAGTTAGGGTTTGCGGCCAGTTCCAGAGATTTCATGATTTCGGGGCGAAAAGCGCGGGTGTGCCTTCTGCCGGGCTCGGCTCCGCGCGGGCGTTGCGAGGTTTTTGGCTAGGTCTCTCCATCCTACCCCTATTCACCGGAGTGCGTGGAAGGAAGATTCTCCGAAACTCGCGCCCACGGTCCCGCATATCCGGGTCCCTATGAGAGCGTTTCGGCCTTCAAAACTGCGCGACGGGCAAAGTAGTCAACGCAAGATGTGGCGGTGCCGAATAGATATGCATCGTACAGCATCACGGCACCTCGAGAAGCACGGGAGTGCTCCCTCTCGCAAACCCCGCACGTCGGTAACCGGGCGACCGAGAGGGACTCGCCGAGAGGATCGCGGCCCCGCGAACCTTCATGGCTCGAGGCCGGAGGCGGACTAAGACTTGCTGGAAGGATGAGAGCGGCAAGGCGCTGGCCACCAGCTTCTGCCTCGGAGGCCCCCGAAAGGCTGTACAAACGGGAGAGATGATCTCGGCGGGCCTGCCCCCTCTCACCCCGTCCCTTGCGGTACACGTCCCCCGAGCACCGCCGTGGTCACCCTAAACTCCCGCATGAAGCGACAGGAGCGCCCGAGGCCCCGACCCGAAGAAGCGCCCACACCCTGCAAAGGACGCGGACTTCGACCGGGGGTAGACGTAGCGCGCGGAAGCGCGCGGAAGCGCGCGGATCGACTTCGCGCGATACAAAGCCCATTTCTATGCTGCATAACGCCTATCGCGCGGTCGCGCGCCGGGAACGGGAGGCATCTAATTTCCATCCCCAGGATGTGCTACCTATCGAGCTCACTAGCTGAAGGCAGGAGACTCCGATGACCTCTCCTTCCAGGGACAATACGCTGCAGCCGAGACATCTGTTGTTACCCCAAACTCTCTATCACCTTCACAGGTATAGACTGTCTATATCCTAAGGTAGGTAACGGTCCTCCTGACTACTGATCCGATACGTCATGGCTTGATCTAGTAGTAGGTCCATCTCCTCGTAAGGCCGTTCAAGGAGAAGCCTTTGATAGAGGCAGCTTGGTAGCATTGCGGGGGCGCCGGTACCGGCGCCCCTAGGGGATCCGAGGGCTACATCTCCGGCACGAATCATCACCAAAGGGATAGATGCCCCTTCATCCTCCTGCACCCGGTAATGAGGA
Source organism: uncultured Rubrobacteraceae bacterium (assembly GCA_902806085.1). GTDB lineage: Bacteria > Actinomycetota > Rubrobacteria > Rubrobacterales > Rubrobacteraceae > Rubrobacter_D. The sequence goes on from CADCVH010000046.1 coordinate 30,994, forward strand.
TAGCGTCGATGGAAACTACCTAGAGGTAGTAGTACGAAACTATCGCCTCTCCACCGACTATCCGCTGTCCTGTCTAGTGCTACCGCACAGGGGTACATGACAGAGGACATTGGTGGAGGACTTCTCCCTGGAGGAAATCATATCGTTGCTGATGAGGAACCTCCGATAGACACGGTTGAAGCCAATAGGGGTAGCCAAGCAATTGCACTAAGGCTCGGAGATACCGGTGGATTGACGTCCTCGAAAAACCGTTGCCCTCGTCGAGCCCGCGCGACCGCGCGATAGGCGGAAACCCTGTTTGAGAGTGGCTTCCTAGCGCGCGGTCCCTTTCCGCGCGCTACCGCGCGATCGCGCGCAACCTCACTGCAGGGGGGATCGCCTCTGGGTCTCGACCTCACCCTGGCCGGCCTGTTCGGGATGCTGGTGCAATAGGATGGGGCAAGCGGTCCCAGACGCTGATCACTCCCTCCTCCTCTCCCTTCTCCGCCATCGCTGCTCCTACTCCCCCCGCTGCCGTTGCCCCCGCATGTGGCGGCGGAACAGGACGCTGAGCAACGCCTGGGCGTCGGCCAGCTCCCCGGCCGGGAAGCGTCCGTCGGCCATGCGGCGGAGCGTGGAGTTCTCCACCCCTAGCAGGCGCGAAGTCTCGAAGTCCAGCGCCTCCACGACCCCCTCCCCGTATATCTCCTCTAGCTCCCCCCTCTCGAACCACGCCGTCCGGCGCCCGAGGTGCTCCTCGACGGCGTCCCAGTCCTCCTCGCGTGGGGCCAGCTCCCCGGCCGAGGCGCGGAAGTGGTACGGTTGATCTCCGCCCGCGGAGGTGAGGCGCCCGCGCGCCTCCTCGGGGGGCACCACCCACGCCCGCGGCGGCCGATGGTCCCAGCGTTGCTTAGAGCCGCCTGAAACGGTTTCTGAGCCGCGGCGGCGCTGCCAGGCGGCAAGGGGGCCGGTAACAGTGCCCGGGCACTAGAAAGGCCTATATGCCTCACCCGGATGAGCGGCTGGGTTTATCTACGGCGCATATCAGGCCGCATGGGATCACTTTGCCCCAGCCACGACCGCATCCTCCCAGCGCAGGATCTGGACATATCGATTGTATTCCTTGACTACAGCGCATAAAGGGCTGCGGGAAGGCGTACCTCGGTCCGATGGACACGTCGTGGGGGTGGCGGGCCCAACCTCCACCGCGCGTCTCCGGCCGCACCGGGCCGTCGTCCCCGATCCGCGGCCGCATCCCCGCGGCGCAGGATCCGGACACACCGGCTGCATTCCTTGACTACGGCGCATATCGGGCCGCGGTGACTGTCCACTACCGCACGTGCCAGGCCGCGCCTTACCGTTCCATCGTCCGCGCACTTACACGGCGCGTAGTCCCCGTTGGGTAGGCCAGCAGCCCCGGGAAGTGCCGGGTCAGGCGGCGGTGGCACTCGTCGGTACGGGCGTCCGTTGATTCGGCGGCGCCGCGGCGGTCGGTATCCCGTCGTGCTCCCCGGCGGACAACGCGGCCTCATCCTTCGCCACCATCGCCCGGATGCGCTCGCACTCCCGCAGCACCAGCGCGAACCTGTCGATCTCTTCGTCGGTCATGCCGTCTGCTATCCCTCCGCCGGCGTCCCGCGGGCCCGCCGCCCGTCGCGGTGGCCCCGGTAGTAAGCTAGCCTCTCCTCATGGCCCGCCCATCCCGCGAGGTTCGGGTTCTCGGGGAACGTCCGCGGCGGCCCGAAACGGCCATCCTCCCAACCGCTCCTGTAGGCCGGGTCCTCCCTCAGGACACCGAGCTCCTCGATCGCCTGCTGCTCCCGGATCATCTCCGTTTCCTCCAACGTAGTCTCCAAGGCACATCCTTCGGCGCTCCCCAAGCTGGCAACCCCGACGGGGTAGCGGAGGCGGCATTCCCGAACTGTTGGTTTCTCCTGGGCCATCGTCGCGCTCCTCCGTGGATGGGTTCTGCTTGTACTAGAATCCTAGCTTGGCAGCGTGAGGTGACACGGGGGTTACAGGCCGGCCAACGTTTGATAACCAAGTAGCAAAGATGCGGAGTTGTGCAGCCCTCCCATGATCCTGTGCGGACTAAGTTCGCGGAACAAGCCTTCCACGCGCTCGGGCGGATAGTGGGCAATTACGGAGCGGACGCCCGCCCGGTCCCTCACGAGGGGGAACTGAGGTCGCGCCGGCGCGGAATCGGCCAGGGTGGGATCATGCCTAGCACGCGGGAGGTCGTTACTGCGCGGCCACGAACTCCTCGTAGGAGAGCTCGGGCATGAACAGGTCGTACTCCTCCTGGCCGAACCTGTGCTGCCAGGCGCCGTACTCCCGGACGAAGTAGGTCGTGCGCGTCGAAGAAGTGCCGTCCCCGTAGGTGAGGGTCAGCGTGACTTCCACAACCTGCTCGTTGTCGGTTCCTACGCTCTCCGCGGAATCGATGTTGTAGATCACGGAGCCGTTGTCCGCGAACCACTGGTTCTTGGCGAACCACTCCTCCTCCGTGAACAGGCTCTGGGTCTCGGAGTCGAGGTTCTCGTAGGTGTAGGCCCAGTCCCCCACCCCCGCGGCCCTGTAGTACTCCCCCGCCGCAGCCTCCGCCTCGGCCACGGGGTCCTCGGCGCCGGGACCGGAAGAGTCCGGAACCTCGACCATGCTGGAGAGGGCACGCCGGGCGATCTCCCCGGAAGGGTCTTGGAGCGGCACGCGCAGGACGTAGTGGTGGCCCTCCCTCTCGAAGGAGCCTTCCCAGAAGGGGCCCTGGTTCACCAGCTCGCCTTCCTTCGGCTCCATGTAGCGGAGGGTGGCCTCTGTGCCGTCGGGCAGGTCCACCGCCTCCTCCTTCGTGGCCTCGAAGACCTCTGAAGCCTCGTAGGGGGGTTCTGGGGCGGCGGCGAGGGTGCCGACGTCGTTGGCGTGGACGTAGCTCTCGACCACGTTGCCCGTGGGCCTGTAGAGGGAGAGGACCCCGTACCCATCCCCGCCCCGGTCGGCGTCCACGGCGACGTTCCCGAGCTCCTCGGGCAGGTCGGCCGGGAGCATGATCGGCGCTGTGGTCGTTTGCCTCAGGGTGGGCAGCAGCGGGTCGAAGGTGGGGTCGGCCTCAGAGTCCACTCCCTCGGGCGGGATAGACACCACGGTCGGCTCCGGCGGGGCCGGTCCGTCTGGGGGCGGCGTTGCGCCCGAGGGTTCGGGCGTCGCAGACGGACCGGGCGACCCGTCGGGGGCCGGTTGCCCGCCCGCGGCCAGGGGACCGGCGGGCTGGGCGACACCCGAGGAGGTGTCGGCGAACAGGATGGGCAGGCTCGCGAGCACGAGCGCCCCGCTGACAAGCGACGCGGCGACGAAGGCGCGGCCGGGGCGCGGGGTGGGGAAGGCGTCCCCCCCGGAGAGGAGCCCCCCCAGCGCGCCGAGGACGGCGCCTACCGGCACAAGCAGTAACAGCCAGGCCAGGGACGCCCGGAACGCCACCTCCAAGCTCGCGGCCCCGGCCAGGGTCAGGTCGGCGCTCGCGCCAACGAGCACGGCCGCGAGGAAGGCGGTCGCGGCGTAGGGCAGGGCGACCAGCGCGCCCCGTTGCCACTTGGTTCCCGGCGGTGCCCCGCGCCCGGCGACCAGGCCGCCGACGAGGAGGCCGAAGATGGGGCCGATCAGGAGCAGGCGCCACGCACCGCCCCACGGCCAGTCGCCGAGGAGGGAGACCCGCAGCGGGACGTCCGAGAGGGCTTGTCCGACCAGCGGGATGCCGGACAGGTCCGGCGCGTTCTGGAAGCCCACGGGGACTCCGTGCGCCAGCAACCACAGGTTGCCGAGGGCCACGGGCAGGAGCGCGAAGACGGCGCCGACCGCCGCGAGCACGTCACCTATAGATCCGCCCCCGAGGCTAGGCCGGGGCAGGGCTTGGGGCGCCTGCCGCACCGGCTCGGGCGCGCCCGAGCCCTGCGCGAGCGCGACGATCAAGGCGATCACGAGCGCCACGGCGAGGGAGACGCCTACGGCCCAGAGGGCGCCGCGGAGTACCTGTCGGGCCCACGCCGGGAGCAGGGGACCCCGGGAGGCCGCCGACCCCAGCGCCGTCCCGAGCCCCACCCACAAAAAGCCGCGCAGGGCGGCCGAGAGCGGGTCGGAGGCGAAGCGGACCGCGACGTCTCCGGTCTCGGAGGAAGCGGTACCGAGCAAGGCTAGCAGCGCGACGAGGAGGGCGTAGGCGAGGGCCGCAGTGATCGCGAAGAGGGCCGCTGTCCGCGCGCGATGCCCCAAGAGCCGCCCTGCGAGGAGCGAAGCGAGGAAAGGCACGAGCGCGAAGGAGGTGATGGGCAGCCCGAGGCGGACGGAGCCGCCGATGCCCAAGAGCGCGGGGACGGGCGGCACGTCCACGGAAGCGCCGCCCCCGTGCATCAAGGCGAAGAGCGCGAGCCCCACGGTCCCGGGAACGGCGGGGTCCTGGAACGCCCCGCGGGCGGCGAGCGCGGCATATATCGCGGCCACCAGAAGGCCAGCGCAGACGAGGGCGAGCAGGAGCCCGAGAAGGGCGTCCCGGCCCGCGCCGGGGAACCGCAGGCTCTGCGTGCCGTGGCCGCCGGCCCGTCCTTGCGGCCGGGGCATCTCCCGGGTGGTCTGCCCGTCTCCGGAACCGAAAGAGACACGGGCCCCACAATTCCCGCAGAAGGCGTCATCCGGGCTTGCCTGAGCCCCGCAGTTGGTGCAGTACCGTCGGGGTCGCTCGGGGCTTCCCTGTTGCATGTTTGGTTCCCCCTCCGCCCTCGAGCGCCTCTTACGCCGACGATTCTACATGAGCGAACCCGGCGTCTATCAACTTAGGTGCGTGGAAGACGGATTCGCCCACGTTTGCCTGCATGATCCTGCCTAGTCCTAGCCCGCTACGGCCCAAAATGCAGGGTACCCGGCCTGAGGCCGCGAACTACTGGGCGACACGATCCCCGCGGTCCTTGATGAACCGGTCTCTGCCCTGGCCGCCGTCCAGGATGTCGTTGCCTCGCACGCCGTCCTTGGAGTCGAGGGTGTCGTTGCCGAAGCTGCCAAGCAACTGGTCGCGACCGGCGCCGCCCACGAGGGTGTCGTTGCCAGATAGGCCCCGGATCACGTCGTTGCCGCCGAGCCCGCAGATCCTGTCGCTGCGCGGCGTGCCCTTGAGGACGTTGTCGCCGTTGTTGCCCCTTATGGTGCAGCGGTTGGGCTGCGGTTTCTCGCTCCTCTCCGAGTCGTCGTTGCGCGAGGAGCACCCCGGGTCTTTGAGGTCCACCTTGCCGTCGCCGTCGTTGTCCTTGCCGTCGTCGCACTTCGGGTCGGGTTCCGGGGGAGGCTGCTGGGCCTCGCAGGACTCGGTGAGTGCGGCACCGGCGTCAACGAGCCCTGCGCCGAATTCCGGGTCCTTACCGTCGGGACCGAGGTCCTTCGCCGTGCACTCTAAACGGCGCTTGATCTGCGCGTTGTTGAAGTCGCGGTCGGCGAGCAGCCCGGCGACACCCGCCACGACGGGCGAAGAGAAGCTCGTGCCGCTAAGGCGGCTGTAGGTGTCGGGCGGATCCGCATCAGTGGTCAGGATGCCCACGCCGGGCGCCGTGATGTCCACGTACCTGCCGAAGCTCGAGAACGAAGCCCGCCGGTCGTTCTGGTTTGTGGCGCCGACGGCGATAACGCGCCCGTATGCGGCCGGGTAGTTCGCCGGGTTGCCTTCCCGGGCGGAGTTGCCCGCGGCGGCCACTATCGTGACACCCTCGGCGTAGGCGGAGTTTATAACCCTCTTCACGGCCCGGATGTCTTTTTCCGTGCCGAAGGAGAGGTTTAGCACGTCCGAGTCCTGCTCGACGGCGTACTGGATCGCCTGTATGGCGTCGCCGACGGTGCCGGAGTCCGATGTGTAGAACTTGCCGGCGACAACGGAGCAGTCGGGGCACGCGCCCGCGATACCCGTGTCGTTGCTGGTCTCGGCGGCGGCCACGCCCGCCACCGCCGTGCCGTGGCTGACGCTGTCGAGGTCCTCGGCCACGGGATCCCCAGGCCCCGGCCCGACGAAGTCGTGCTGGGCAACCACCTTGGCGTCGAGATC
>CADCVH010000047.1 GCA_902806085.1 uncultured Rubrobacteraceae bacterium
GCACGTCCAAGACCAGGGCCTTCCGGGAGGCGGCGAGGAGGACCGGCCGCGAGCCGTTCTTCCCGGATCTCGCCGTCGCCTTCGCCCCCGCCGAGGGCGAGGAGCCGGTGCCGGGCGAGCCGATCCGTGACGGGGCGGGGCACCCGCTCACGCTGTCGGGCTTCAAGGCCGTTGGGGCCGGCCCCCGCGTCCGGCGCGAGACCACACCGATCGGGGGGTCATTCCCCCAAGACCTGCCCGGCGTGGTCACCGACCGCGCACATCAGGCTCCGCGACGAGGCTTGCTCCGCCGCCCACACCCTAAGCATGGAGACCATCGCCGGGGGTGTGGAGGGTGGGTACCAGGCGGACTTGCTACTTGCTAAGGGAGATGGGCTGCGACGTGGCCCACGTCCACCACTTCGCAAAACCGCTCCGCCAACGCCAGCGACCGGTCGGGGTTCGGGTTGGCGGTGGCAAAAGAGGCCGTCGGCCCCCGGGTTAGGGGATCGCGCCCTCGACGATCGAGGCGTGCGTTCCCTCCTCTCGTAGCCCCCGGCCCATCCCGCGCACGAGGCCCATGGCGGCCCGCGAAGTCCGTCCCTGAGCCGACCGTGACGCGTCCCGCGGCTAAGGGAGACCTCAAGGCCCCGACGAGCGCGCATCGGAGCCATCGGGGAGCGTCGGCCGGCCCTCGCCGGTCGCGACCTCCCCGATCACGTCCAGGAACGCCCGCACCACGGGCGGGGCTTCGCCCCGGCGTCGGACGACGGCCGTCTCCACTTCCGCCGCCGGAGACCGTAGCCTCCGGTAAACCACCCCGTCCCACCGCATCTTTGCCACCGAGGCGGGCGCCATGCCGACCCCGACCCCCGCCGCCACCAGGGCCGCGAGGATGTGCACGTGGTACGACTCCTGGACGACCCGGGGCGTGAAGCCGGCCTGCTGGCAGAGGCTTATGTAGCGGTCGAAGGAGTGCGGCTCTTTGTGGCGCGGGACGAAAATGAACGGGTCGTCGGCGAGCATCTCCACGGGCACCTCGTCCAGGGCCGCCAGGGCGTGACCCTCCGGGAGCACGACCACCACGGGCTCCCGGAAAGTGTGCTCGACCGCCAGCGCGTCCAGATCGACCGGCGAGCGCACGAAACCGACCTGGAGGTACCCTTCGCGCAGCCGCTCCGTCTGTTGCGCCGAGGTCCACTCGTGGAGGACCAGCTCGACGTCCGCAAAGCGCCTGCGGTAGATCCCGAGAACCTCGGGGACTATGCTGTAGGTTGTGGGCCCGATGAAGCCGACCACGAGCCTCCCGACCTGCCCGCGCGAGGCCCGTCTGGCCGCCTCCACCCCTTTTTCGGCCTGCCAGAGGGTGCGCCTCGCCTCGTCCAAGAACACCCGACCGGGCTCGGTGAGCGAGACCCGGCGCTTGTTCCTCGTGAGCAACTCCACGCCCAACTCCTGCTCCAGCCGCTTTACCTGCTGGCTGACCGCCGACTGCGCCACGTACAACCGCTCGGCGGCCCGGCCGAAGTGCATCTCCTCGGCCACCGCCACAAAGCACCTCATGTGTCTCAGCTCCACACGTCCTATTATAAGCTACAGTGATCACCGTGTGCTTAAAAACATGTTGGACTTCTTAACCCCTCGGACTTAGCATCTTCTGAAAGGAAGCTCCAGGAAGGGGAGGACATGATAGAGCAACGAGCGGGTACGCCGGAGCCGTGGGCGTGCGGGGCCGTACGGGACGCCTTTGCGGGTTCTCTCATCGATAGTTTGGATACCCACCCGCCGGCGCTTGTGTCGACCCTGGCTTCGGCCCGGGCCTGAAGGGAGATCCGGGTGAGCGAACGTCCCACGACCCAGGCACGCCTGTCGCACGTCGGACTCCGGGCGCCGGAGGCGGAGACTCTGCAACGTTTCTACCGGGACGTGGTGGGAATGTCTCTGAACGAGGAAGTCGAAGAGACGCTGCGCCTCGGATGGGGCCTCGGGCATCACGCGCTCGAGATCTCGCCCGGCGAGGCGGGGCTGGACCATTTCGCGCTGGAGGTGCCCGACCCCGAACACCTCGACGGACTAGTGAACCGGCTGGCACGTCGGGGCGTGGGAGTCGTCGAGGGGCGGCCCGGCGGCGACCACCCGGACACGTTCGAGGTTGAGGACCCCGACGGGAACAGGATAGAGCTACACGGGAGGGTGGACCGCTCCGGCGAACACGCCGCCGACCCCGGGCGGCGCCCCGTGCGCATCGACCACGTCACCCTCGCCAGCCGGGCGATGGAGGAGATGGTCGCCTTCTACGTCGAGGTCCTGGGGTTCCGGATCTCGGATCGCATGGAAGACGTGTTTACCTGGTTGCGCTGCAACAGGGAGCATCACACCGTCGCCATCGTGGACTCCGACGACCCCGGGAGGCTGGACCACTACGCCTTCGAGCTCGGCGGCTGGGGGGACTTCAAGACGTGGTGCGACGAACTCGCCGCGAGAAACGTCCCGGTGCGCTGGGGACCCGGCCGGCACGGGCCCGGCAACAACCTGTTCCTCTTCTTCGACGACAGCGCCGGTTTTCACGTCGAACTGTCCAGCGAGATGGAGCGGTACTACGACGAGCGGGCAGCCTACACGCCGCGCGTGTGGGAGGTGGGCCCCCAAACGACGGACCTCTGGGGAGGCCCGAGCGCCGACTGGCGCGAGGCCGCCGGTGGCCGGGGCGGGCAGGCCGGGGTCGCGGGGCCCGCGGGAGGTTCGCGGTGAGGTTCGCGAGCTGCCGGGTGGGGGAGAGGCGATTCGCCGCCGTCGTCGAAGGCGGCGAGGTCAGGCCGCTGGCCGGTATCGCCGAACTGGGCGCGGACACGGACGCCGACCTGCTCGCCGACCCGCCGGTTGAGGACGGGACGGCGCACGCGCTCGAGGACGTGGAGATGCTGCCGGCCGTGCCCAGGCCGGGGAAGATAATCTGCCTCGGCCTCAACTACCACGCCCACGTGGAAGAGACCAGGCGGGACCTGCCCACCTACCCGGTCCTGTTCACCAAGTTCGCGGAGAGCCTCGTGGGGCCGTACGCGCCCATCGTCAAGCCGCCCGAGTCGAGCGAGGTGGACTACGAGGCGGAGCTGGCCGTCGTCATCGGCCGGGCGGCCCGCCGCGTCGCCCCGGAGCACGCCCTCGAGTTCGTGGCCGGCTACGCCGTCGCAAACGACGTGACGGTGCGCGACTACCAGTACAAGACCCACCAGTGGCTGCAGGGCAAGTCGTGGTCGGACTCGACCCCGCTCGGGCCTTTCCTGGTGACACCGGACGAGGTGGGGGATCCCGGAAAGCTAGACATCACGCTCGATCTCAACGGAGAGCGCATGCAGTCGTCGAGCACGGGGCTCTTGATCTTCGACGTGCCGACCATCGTCTCCACGCTGTCTGAGTTCGTTACCCTGGAACCCGGCGACGTGATACTGACCGGGACGCCCGGCGGGGTCGGCTACCGCCGGGACCCCCAGGTGTTCTTGCAGCCCGGCGACCGCGTCCGGGTCGAGATCTCGGGCGTGGGAGCGATCGAAAACGAGGTGGTCGCCGAATGAGCTCCTTCGACACGGCTGCCGGAGCGATCCGGGGAGGGGAACCCATGGGCTCCGACCCCGAAGTGTTGATCGTCGGTGGCGGTCCGACCGGGCTCCTCGCGGCCAACCTGCTCGGGCAGTCGGGCATAAAGGTGCTGGTCGTCGAAAGACGCCCCGGCGCCGTCGAAGAGCCGCGGGCCGTGAGCCTCGACGACGAGGCGATGCGCTCCCTGCAGGGCGCGGGGTTGCTCGAGCTGGCCTCCCGGGGCGTCGTCTTGCCCGGAACCGGCACGAAATACTTCGGCGCCAGGGGCCAGCTGCTCGCCTACGCGCGCGGTCCCGCCACGCCCCCCTTCGGCCACCCGGTCAAGAACCCCATCGACCAGCCGGAGTTCGAGAGGATGCTGCTCGAAGGACTCCAGCGATACCCCGGGGTGCGCGTCGAGTTCTCCGCCGCGATCCTGGACTTCGAGCAGGACGCAGAAGGCGTCTCCGCCCGCGTGCGTTCCTCCGACGGCTCGACCAGACAGGTCCGGGCGCGTTACCTGCTCGGGTGCGACGGGGGCCGCAGCACGGTGCGCCACGCCCAGGGCATCCGGATGACCGGCACAACCTTCGCCGAGCCCTGGATTGTGGTCGACTGCGTAGACGACCCTCACGACGAGCGCTTCGCCATGCACCACGGCGATCCCCGCCGCCCGAGCGTGGTCGTCCCGGGGCGCGGCGGGCGCTGCCGCTACGAGTTCATGCTCCTGCCGGGAGAGGACCCCGAGACCGCCTCCTCGCTCCCCTTCGTGCGCCGGCTGCTGGCCCCGCACCGGGGCGAGGTCGGCCCCGAGCAGATCGTGAGGAGCGCGGTCTACACGTTCCACGCCCTGGTCGCCGAACGCTGGCGCGAGGGCCGGACCTTCCTGCTGGGGGACGCAGCGCACATGATGCCGCCCTTCGCCGGCCAGGGCCTGAACTCCGGGATGCGGGACGCCACGAACCTGACCTGGAAGCTCGACGCCGTCCTGCGCGGCGCCGCCGGCGACCGGCTGCTCGACACCTACGAGGCGGAGCGCCGCCCCCACGCCGAGGCGATAATCCGCCTCTCCACGCGCCTCGGCGGCGTCATGATGACCACGAGCCGCGCGAAGGCCGGGCTGCGGGATGCTTCGATCGCGGCGGGGTCGATGCTGCCCGCCGTCAGACGCTTCCTGACCGAGATGCGCTACAAGCCCGCGCCCCGCTACGAGCGCGGTCTGATCTTGAGGGAACCCTCGGGTGGTGGCGTCGCGGGCAGGATGCTGCCACAGCCGCGGGTCCTGCTCGCAGACGGCGGCCAGGTGCCGCTGGATGACGTGCTAGGCCCCTCGTTCTCGCTCCTTGCGGTGGACCCGCCCCGGGACGTGTTCGGCGGGCTGCGCTCGGGGCTCTGGGACGAGTTGGGGGCCTCGCGGGTGGAGCTCAAGCTGGGCGACCGCCTCCCCGCTTCCAGCCCATCGGCGGTCGGGGCGGCCGACGCCGACGGCCTGCTAGATCCGGTGCTGGGCGACCAGCGCGGCCGGCTGGTACTGCTCAGGCCGGACCGCTTCGTCCTGGGCGTCTTCGATCCGGCGGACGAGGAGCGATTCGCCGCCGCGGTGCGGGACGCCTTGGGCGGGGCGCGCGACCGCGTCCCGGCGGGGGCCGCGTAGCCGTGGGCGACGTTCGGCTAACGCTCGCCGTCGGGGATTTCGATCACGTCCGCGACCTCACCGGCGGCGTCGTGGTGCCGGATGGCATAGACCTCACCTGCCTGCGCTTCGAGCGCCCCGAGGAGATCTTCTTCCGGTTCCTGAACTTCGGGGAGTGGGAGGTCTCGGAGGTCTCGCTCGGGGCTTACGCGGCCCTGATTTCGCAGGACGCCCGGGACCTGACGGCCATCCCCGTGTTCCCCGGGCGCAGCTTCCGCCAGTCCGCCGTGTACGTGAGGCGCGACGGGCCGGTCGGCGCGCCGTCGGACCTGGCCGGCAGGCGCGTGGGCGTCCCGGCCTGGTCGCAGACCGCCGGGATCTACGCGCGCGGTTGGCTTATGCACCAGCACGGCCTGCGCCTGGAGGACGTCGCGTGGTTCCAGGCCGGGCTCGACCAGCCGGGCAGGGCCGAACCGGTCGAGGTCGACCCGCCCGAGGGGGTCGGGATCACCGCCGTGCCCTCCCGCACGCTCGACGAGATGCTGCTGGCCGGAGATCTCGACGCCATCATCAGCGCCCGTCCGCCCATGAGCTTCGAGCGCGGGCATCCCGGCGTCCGCCGCCTCGTCGAGAACTTCGTCGAGGTCGAGGAGGCGTACTACAGGGAAACCGGGATCTTCCCCATCATGCACGTGATCGCCCTGCGGCGCGACGTGCTCGACGCCAACCCCTGGGTCGCGACGAACCTGCTCAGGGCATTCGAGGAGGCCAAGCGGCGGAGCCTCGCCCGCGCCCTAGAGGCGACCGTCCCCGGCTTCCCGATCCCCTGGGCGTCCGCGTACGCCGCGCGCGCCCGGGAGCTGTTCGGCGAGGACTTCTGGCCCTACGGCCTGGAGGCCAACCGCCCCACGCTAGAGGCGTTCCTGGCCTTCGCCGCCGAACAGGGGGTCTGCCGGCGCCCCGTCGCGCCGGAGGAGCTCTTCCCGCCGCAGGTACTGACCGAGTTCAAGGTATGACCAAGAGAAAGGAGACGAACACATGTGCCATCCCGAGCTAAACACGGGGCAATCGACCCCGGAGGTTTCGCGCGAGGAGGTTTCGGTACCCACCGCTTCGGGCGAGGCGATGCCCGCCCTGCTCGCGCGGCCAGGTTCCCTGGCGGAGCGAGCGCCGGCGGTCCTCGTAGTACCCGACATGTTCGGTCGCTCGCCGTTCTACGAGGACCTGGCCGCCCGCCTGGCGGCCGCCGGTTTCGAGGCGCTGGTGCCCGAGTACTTCTTTCGCCAGGGGCCACTCCCCGAGCGCAGCTACGAGGCGGCGGGTGCCCGCCGCAAGAACCTGGACGAAAAACGCAGCCTCGACGATTTGAGCGCGGCCCTGGAGTGGTTGCGCGGTAGGCAGGGATATGCCGGACGGATCGGGACCGTCGGCTTCTGCATGGGCGGTACCTTTACGCTCGACCTCGCCGCCTCCGAGGACGACCTCGTCACCGTGGCCTACTACGGGTTCCCGGTCCCGCAGGCCTCCCTCGCCTCTCCCCCGCCGGCGCCGCTCGACCTCGCGGACGAGGTGCGGGGACCGATCCTGGCGTTCTGGGGCGAGGAGGACGAGGCCGTGGGGCTCGACAACGCGGAGCGGTTCGTGCGGAGCATGGAGGAGCACGGCAAGGACTTCTCGCACCGGATCTACCCCGGCGTGGGCCACGGCTTCCTCGCGTCCGGGCTTGGGGATGGTTCGTCGGCCGAAGGGCCGGCACAAGAGTCCTGGCGCCTGGCCCTCGGACACCTCCGCGGTCACCTCGGCGTGGCGGCTCCGGACGGGGAGGCGTCCGCCGCTTCCGAAACACGCTCGCACGAGGAGGGATCGCGATGAACGGCAACATGCTGGCGGCACGGGCCTATCCCGAAGAGAAAGCCTTTCGCATGGAGGAGATCGACCACCCGGAGATCGGGCACGGGGAGGTGCTGGTCAAGGTCGGGGCGGCCGGCGTGAGCCCCGGCGTGTTGAACCACTGGCAGTGGGGGATGATGAAGCTGCTGCCGGCCACCCTCAGCCCGGAGATAGCCGGGACGGTCGAGGAGGTCGGAGCAGGCGTCATCGACTACCAGACCGGGGATCGCGTCAGGGTGCACGCGAACCTCACGTGCCGCCGGTGCGAGTTCTGCCTGAGCGACCGCGAGCTGCTTTGCAGGCAATGCTCCCTCATAGGCTTTATGGTCTTCGGCCCGGACGCCATGCCCCTTTACGAGCGCTACCACGACGGCGGCCTTGCGGAGTACGTGCGGGTCCCGGCATGGTTGCTCGACCCCCTGCCGGAGGAGATCCCTTTCGACGTGGGGTCGAAGATCCACCACCTGGCCGTCGCCAGCCGGTCCCTCAAGCTCGCCGATCTCGCGCCGGGATCTACCGTCGTCGTGACCGCCGCGACGGGTGCTATGGGCGCGGCCACCGCGAAACTCGCCGGGCTGTTCGGCGTCGCGCGCGTGATTGCGGTGGGCCGCTCCCGCGAACGGTTGGCGGGCGTCGAGGCGCTGGCCCCCGACCTCGTCGAGACGCTGACGACGGAAGACCTGCCGGAGAACTGGGCCGAAGATGGGCTGCTGACGAAGGCGATCCGCGACCTCGTCCCCGAGGGGCCCGACGCGGTGATCGACTACCTGCCAGCCGGTCCCGGCACGTGGCAGGCGGTGTCCTCGATGCGCCCGGGTGGCAGCGCCGTCATCGTCGGGGGCAATCAGGCACCCCCCACGCTACCGGCCCTCGCGATCATGGTCAACAGCTGGAGCGTGGTAGGCAACCGCAGTTGCACCCGGAGCGACGCCCTCGAGCTGATCAACCTTCTGCGGGCCAGGCGCCTGAAAGTCGACGACCTGATCACGCACCGCTTCCCGCTGCACGCCGCGAACACCGCCATGGAGGTGGTGCGCGACCGCACGGAGCCGACCTGGATGGTGGTCGCGAAACCGTAGAAACTCCGACCAGAGTAGCAACAGGAAAACCAAGATAAGAGAAGGGAAACGCCGATGACTAACCTGTACCTGGGACTAGAGCAAGGGCTTGCAAAGGTCGACCTGGGCGGTGGGGGAACCGCGCGTTGGGTGCTTGAGGTCGGTCCGCTCTCGCAGGTGGCGGTCGATCCGCTGCGGCCCGATCGCGTGTATGCGGCGACGCTGGGCCGCGGCCTGTGGCGCAGCGAGGACGCCGGTGCCACCTGGGAGCAGGCGGGGGCGGGTATAGCCAGCCAGGTGACCCGGTCGGTGGCGGTCAGCCGGTCCGAGCGCGTGGGCGGACTGGGCGTCGTCTACGTCGGTACGGAGCTATCGGCCCTGTACCGCTCCGAGGACGGCGGGGAGAGCTTCCAGGAGTTGACGGCCTTGCAGGAGGCCCCCTCCCTCCCGGAGTGGAGTTTCCCGCCGGAGCCGGACACCCACCACGTCCACCAGATCCTGCTCGACCCGAACGAGCCGGGGACGATCCTGGTGGGCATCGAGCAGGGCGGCATCGTGCGCAGCGTCGACGGCGGCCGGTCCTGGGAAGACCACGTGGATCCCGCCGACTACGACCCGCACACCCTCCTCGCGCACCCCGACGCCCCCGGACGGATCTACGAGGGCGGGGGCGCGAGCTACTGCGAGAGCCGCGACGGCGGGGCCTCCTGGCGCCGGGACCTCGCCGGGATTCCCGAGGACGTGCGCTACTTCTACAGCCTGGCGGTCGACCCCGGCGACCCGGAGACCGTCGTGATCTCCGCCGCGCGCGACCCGTTCAGCGGGCACGGCGTGTTCTCCGACGCGCCGGTCTGGTCGACGCTGTACCGTCGCGCCGACGGGGGGAACTGGCAGGAGGTCACCGACGGCCTACCGGACCGCGACGGGACGGTGATGGGGACGCTCGCCACCAACGAGGCCGAGCCGGGCGCCTTCTACTACGTCACCGTCCCGGGCGAGGTGTATCGCTCGCAGGACGCGGGCCGGAGTTGGAACCAGGTCAAACTCGAGTGGACGTCGAGCCTGTCGCAGCGCGCCGTGAGCGCCGCGGTGGCAGCCGAGGGCTGAACTCGGGCAACGAACGACGAAAGGACTGAGAATATGGAAGGTCAGGATCAGGGCGCAAAGATGAGGCTGCGGCTCGCGGTAATGAACCTGGGCGCCGCCCCGCTGGCCCAGCGCCGCTACGTGCAACTCGGCATGCTTCAGCACGCCGCCCAGACCGTCGAGCAGGAAGGCGGACGGGCGGAGGAGCTGCGGGATGCCGGCGTGCTGAACCCGTCGCAGGCGGAACTGATCGCCTCGCTACGCAGTGAGCTTGCCGAGCTTCGCGACGGCACCGACGACTACATGCACGAGCGTGAGGCGGGTCCGCGCGATTTCTTGTTCGTTCACGCGCTGGAGGACGAGGGTTGGCACAAGGTGCGCCATCTGGCGCGGACTTGCTTCACCTCCCTGCGCGAAGACCACGAGCCGTCGTCCACCTACAGGGGAACGTAGGCATCGTGGCGGCCACACGAATGCTGGACCGGCCGGTCTCGCTCCGCTTCATGGGCGACTGGGGCGCCATAAACCTGACGCGCATCTGCGGCTGGCTCGCCCAGGAGGTGTGGGACCACACCCCCGGCGACACGCGCAGCCTGATCTACACCGGGCGCGGCAACGTGGACAACCTGCGCGCCGTGGCCCAGGGCGAGGTCGACGTCGCCGTCGTTACCCCGTCGACCTTCGCGGAGATGGCGCTGCGGGGCCGGGGCCTCTTCGAGGGCGAAGCCTACCCGTACCTGCGGGCGCTCGGCGAGGTGCCCCACGAGGACAGGCTGCTGTTCGCCGTGCGGCAAGACTTCGGCTTGACCTCGCTGGCGGAGATCCGGGATGGACGCGTGCCGCTTCGCCTGGCGATCTCCCCGAACGACGGCGTGAGCTTCCCCGGTTACGCCGCGCACCGCGTCCTCGCCGGCTCCGGTGTGGCGCCGGAGAAGCTGGAGGAATGGGGCGGGACGATACTGGAGCACGAGCGGCCGTTCGAGTGCCTCGACGACCTGGAAGAAGGAAGGGCCGACGCGGTGTTCCACGAGGCGGTCATGACGCCGAACTGGCAGCGCCTCACGGAGTCCCACGACCTCGCGTTCCTGTCGATCCAACCGGAGGTACTCGAGGAGGTCGAGCGGGAGTTCGGCTGGCGGCGCGCCCGGGTCGAAGCCGGGTATCTTCGTGGCCTCGACCGGCCGGTGGAGACGCTGGACTTCTCCGGCTACCTGGTGGTGGTGCGCGAGGACATGCCGGACGACGTGGCCCACTTTCTGACCTGGGTCCTGGGCGAGAAATCGTCGGGATTCGAGGCGCAGTACCGGCACCTGCCCCCCGATCGTAGCCCGCTCTCGTATCCCATCAACCGGGAGAAACTGTCCCGGACTCCCATCCCGCTCCACCAGGCCGCGGCCGACTACTATCAGCAAGCCGGTTCGGGATGAGGGGGATCCCATGTCCGGTCGATCGACCGTCGGATCCGCCAAGAAAGGATGCAAGCGGGTGTTGACCATCTCGAAAGACCGGGACGTTTTTACGGGGATAGTCCTCATCGAGGTGTCCCCGGACAAGCTACGGAGGGTGCTTGACGTGATCATGCACCACACGGAGGAGACGATCAAGCACATGCCCGGTTTCGTCGGTTACGCCTTCCTCGAAAGCCTCGATGGCGAGCGGGTTACCGAGTATGTCCAGTGGGAGAGCGCGGACCACATTCAGGCGGCGTTCAAAGACCCCAGGTTCTCCGAACACCTCACCGACGTCAGAAAGATCGCCAACGAGGAATTTTTTCCTTGCGAGATCTATTACGTAAACGAGGTCGGCCACCAAGTAGGCGAAGGTACGGCGACCATCTCTAAAGAAGCCGACTCTCTCACAGCGATCACGGAGTTCGCGGTGAGGCCCGGGAAACAGCAGGCGCTTCTGGACCTTATCGTCGACGATCACGAATCCTCACTGCGGGACTTTCCGGGATTCTTGTCCGTAAGCGTTTTCAGGAGTCTCGACGGCGGCAAGGTGGTCGAACACCTGCAGCTTGAGAGTCGCGAGGTGTTCGAGGCCCTCGGACAGAGCCCCGAGTTGCGCTCCCACCAAGAGAAAGTCTCCGAGCTCGCCCGCCCGGAGGCACGCCTCTACGAAGTGGACTACGTCTCCGTCGCGGAGGCTGCGGGATGAAGGTTTGCTGTCGTTGGTCGGATACGTAAAGGAGGGTCCATAGTGGGCGATTTGAGCGGAAAAGTGGCGGTGGTGACGGGGGCGTCACGCGGTATTGGGCGGGCGATAGCCGAACGTCTCGGGCGCGACGGCGCGTCGGTCGTGGTCAACTTCGCGGGCAGCGCCGGGAAGGCGCAAGAGGTAGTCGCCACCATCGAGGGAGATGGCAGCGAGGCCATCGCGGTACAGGCCGACATGGGCACGACCGCCGATATCCGGCGGCTGTTCGAGGAGGCCACCGAAAGGTTCGGCCGGCTCGACATCCTGGTCGTCAACGCCGGTACCGCCATCTACAAGCCGCACGCCGAGGTGACGGAGGAGGAGTTTGACCGGGTATTTGCCCTGAACACCAAGGGTGCCTTCTTTGCCCTACAGGAAGCCGCGAAAAGAATCGAAGACGGCGGGCGGATAGTGAGCATCAGCACCGGGGGCACCGTACAGAGCAGTCCCACCGCCGGCCTCTACACCGGTAGCAAGGCGCCCATCGAGCAGTTCACCGAGGCGCTGGCCCAGGAGTTGGGAGGACGAGGCGTCACGGTCAATACCGTGTTGCCTGGCCTCGTCGAGACGGACGGGGTGGTGATCAGCGAAGAGCAGAAAGAGCAGGTCATAGCGCAGACCCCATTGGGGCGGATAGGACAGTCGGAGGACGTGGCCGACGTGGTCGCATTCCTCGTGAGCGAGGAGGCCCGTTGGGTCACCGCCCAAAACGTGCGCGCCGGCGGTGGATTGATATGAACCCGCAGGTTCGAGCGACGAAGAGTGAGTACGAGCAGTTTACGGCCCCCATGCTGTTGGCAAGAAACCCCCATTTAGGGTCGAAGGATCAGCCATTCGTGGAGAAACCCTCGAAGGATTGGCCTGCGTCCACCTGCCCACGGAAAGGTCCGGTGCATTGCCGGAGGTATCCCGGATCCCCGGCGGCGGGTAGGCGGTGGGTGGTTTCGGCGGTCTCGTCTGTCAGCACATCGCCAACCACGAGTCGGGCTTCTCCTCCACAGCGGCGGGCGAGGAGTGAAGCGGCCACTATGCGGGCCGACGAGGTGTGCAAACCGAAGTCAGGAGAAAACAAGTGACAACCATCTCGACCGAACAGGACGTGGTGACGCTGATCAACGTCTTCACCGTGAGGCCCGAGGACCAGCAGCGCCTCGTGGGCGTGCTCGCGCAGGCGGCGGCGACCATGAAGACCATCCACGGCTACGTCTCCTCCAACCTCCACAAGAGCCTGGACGGCACCAAGGTCACCAACTACGTGCAGTGGGAGAGCGTGGGGGACTTCGAGGCGATGCTAGAGGACCCCGAGGCGGCCCCGCACATGCGGGAGGCCGCCGGGATCGCCGAGGGGTACGAGCCCGACCTCTACGAGGTCGCGTTCGTGGACGAGGCCGCGGAGGAGGCGGACCGCTCGAGTTGACCCTCTTCCCGACACCGACGGCGCACGGGGGTGTCGTCGGACGCCCGCAAGCGGGTTTGCGGCGGGCCCGGGCACGGGTCGCCCCTGTCCGCCACGGTGGGACGGGGTCGGCCGACGACCGCGTCGCCCGGGTAGGCTTGGACCGGTGACCGGGGTGCTCTTCTACCTCCGAGAAAGAGGCTACCCGCGGGCCGCCGTGACGGAGCAGCAATGATCGGCCACGCGACAGTGACCAAACGACCAGGAGCGAGCCAATGACCCAAGAATCGACGCGCCCTTCGTCCGGGGTGGACCTGTTCTCCGACGAGGCGCTGATGGACCCGTATCCGCGCTACGAGCAATTGCGTGAGGCCGGTGGTGCGGTCCATCTGGACGCCGCCGGTGCCTTCGCCCTCCCGCGCTACGCGGAGGTCCGCTCCGCCCTCGCCGATTGGCAGACGTTCTCGTCCCGCGGCATCGGCTTGACCGAAGAGAGAAACGAGGCGATGGTCGGGACGATACTGGCCTCGGATCCGCCGGAACACGATGCCCTAAGAAAGACGATAGATTACGGTCTTTCGCCCCGAATCCTCAGGCAAGAGGCCGAGGCGACAATAAAGCAGAGGTCAGAGGAGATCGTGGAGGATGCGGTCGCGCGGGGCAGCTTCGACGCCGTAAAGGACCTGGCCCAGGCGTTTCCCTTATCCGTGGTGTTGGACCTGATCGGGCTGCCACAGGAGGGACGGGACCGGGTGCTCGACTGGGCCGACGGCGCCTTCAACTCCTTCGGGCCTGAGAACGAGAGGATGCGCTCCGGGGCGACCTCCGTCGAGAACCTGTGGGGCTACCTGTACACGTCCGTCACGCCCGATCGTCTCGCACCCGGAAGCATGGGCAGGAAAGTATACGAGGCGTCCGAGCGTGGGGAGATCCCGCCGGAGACCTGGATCGTGCAGATGGCGGCCTTCATCACCGCCGGGCTCGACACCACGATCAACGCCATAGGCAGCGGCATCTGGCTCTTCGCCACGCACCCCGACCAGTGGGACCTGGTCCGGGAGGACCCGGAACGCATGATCCCCATGGCCTTCAACGAGATCTTGAGGATCGAGTCCCCGGTCCAGTTCTTCGGCCGACGGGTGACCCGCGACCACGAGGTGGACGGCGTCCCGTTGCCCGAAGGGTCCCGGGTGCTCCTGATGTACGGGTCCGCCAACCGCGACGGGCGCAAGTGGGAAGACCCGGAACGTTTCGACGTGCTGCGTAACCCCGTGGATCACCTGGCCTTCGGACACGGCGTCCACAAGTGCGCCGGACAGGGCCTCGCGCGTATGGAGTTCGCCGCCGTGTTCGACCGCCTCGCGCGCACGGTCCGCCGGTTCGAGATAGACGGGGAGCCCGAACGCCACCTCAACAACGTGGTACGGGGCCTCTCGAGCCTACCCGTGAGCGTACAGCGGACCACTTGAGACCGCTTGAGACGGTACGGTTACGAAACAGGGGAAGATCCCGGAAGGAGGAGAACGCATGTCGGAGCGAGACGGGGCGATGATCCGGCCCAAGCTGCACCACGTCAACCTGAAGACGACGCGCCCGCAGGAGATGATCGACTGGTACGCGGACGTGGTCGGCTCGGAGGTGACTTTCCAGTTCCCGGGCGGAGCCTGGCTGACCAACGACGAGGCGAACCACAGGATCGCGCTTCTGCACTCGCCGCGCCTCTCGGACGACCCGGAGAAGCTCGCGCACGCCGGGATGCACCACTTCGCCTTCGAGTACGGATCCGTGGACGACCTCCTGGCGACCTACGGGCGGCTCAAGGCCGAAGGGATCGAGCCGCACATGGCGCTCGACCACGGGATGACGACCTCCATCTACTACGTCGACCCCGACGGCAACTCCGTGGAGCTGCAGTCGGACAATTTCGGGGACTGGAAGAAGTCTATGGAGTTCATGAAGTTTTCTCCGGAGTTCGCCGACGACCCCATCGGCAAGTTCTTCGACCCGCAGAAGATGCTCGACGCACGCGAAGCGGGCGCCTCCGAGGAGGAGCTCCACCGGCGCGCCTACGCGGGCGAGTGGCACGTCGAGTACGACCTACGCATCCCTCTATAGAGCAGAGGAGGCGCAACCATCATGCGCAACAACGAGTTCGACGTGGCCGTCGTGGGCTACGGCCCCACGGGGCAGATGGCCTCGATCCTGCTGGGGGAGATGGGCCACCGCGTCGCCGCCTTCGAGAGGTGGCCGACGACCTACCCGCTGCCGCGCGCCGTGCATTACGACGACGAGATCGCCCGGGTCTTCGGGCTGGCCGGGGTCTCCGACGAGGTTCGCGAGATCACGGACCCCGTCCCGGACTTCTACGAGTGGCGCAACAAAGACGACGAGATCCTGCTGCGCCTCGACTGGTCGCAGCAAGGCCTCTCCGGCTGGCCGGCGGCGAACTTCTTCTCCCAGCCGGACCTCCAGAGGGTGCTGGACGAGAAGGCCAAGTCGCTGCCGACGGTAGAGGTAAACCAGGGCTGGGAGGCCCAAGATATCTCGCACCACGACGACCGCGTGGAGCTGACGGTCCGCAAGGGCCATCCCGGTCGGGGGGGCGAGTGGATGCCGGAGGGGGAGACGAGGACCGTCCGGGCGCGCTACCTCGTAGGCGCCGACGGCGCGAACAGCCTCGTGCGCCGGCACATGGGCGCGCCGGTCGCCGACCTCGGGTTCGACTTCGACTGGCTCATCCTGGACGTCGTCCCGCACGAGGAGCGGGTTTGGAGCCCGATGAACTGGCAGCTTTGCGATCCTGCGCGCCCGACCACGATAGTCTCCGGTGGTCCCGGCCGCAGGCGTTGGGAGTTCATGCGGCTGCCCGGGGAGAGCATCGAGGAACTCAACACCGAAGAGACCGCCTGGCGGCTGCTGGAGCCTTGGGGCAGAACCCCGGAGAACACGACGCTCGAGAGGCACACGGTGTACAGGTTCGGGGCCCGCTGGGCGGAGTCCTGGCGGCAGGGGAGGCTGCTGCTCGCCGGCGACGCCGCCCACCTCATGCCGCCTTTTGCCGGGCAGGGGATGTGCTCGGGCCTCAGGGACGCCGTCAACCTCTCCTGGAAGCTCGACCTCGTCCTCCCCGGGAAGGCCTCCGACGCGATCCTGAACACCTACGAGTCCGAGCGCCTCGTCAACGTCCGCCATTTCATAGACTTCTCCGTCGAGCTTGGCAGCCTGCAGTGCGTCACCGACCCGCAAGAGGCCTCCGAGCGGGACGGGCGGATGATCGCCGCGCGGGAGGACCCGTCCACGGCGCCCCCGATACCCAACCCGCCGCACAGGCTCGGGCCGGGCCTCCTGCGCGAGGGGGATCCGCTGGTGGGCATGCTCTCGATCCAAGGGCAGGTGCGTTTCGGCGAGGGGACCGGCCTGTTCGACGACGTGGTCGGGAACGGATGGACGGTGCTCAGTCCCGTGGCCGACCCCCGGGACGTGCTCGACGGGGAGCAGCTGGCGTTCCTCGACGAACTCGGCGCGCACCTGGTAAGGGTGACGACGTCGGAAGGGGCGCCCGGCGACGGAACGGTCGTCGACCTGGAAGGCAGGTACGCCGGATGGTTCGAGGAGGCCGACGTCGAAGCGGTGGTGGTCCGCCCCGACTTCTACGTCTACGGCACCGCCAGCAAGATGGCCGAGCTCCCGCGTCTCGTCTCGTCTTTGCGGGCGGAGCTCGGACGGGTCGAGCCCCCGTCGTCCGCCGAAGCGAGATCCTCGAGCGCGCCACCGCCCTTGTCCGACGCCGCGCCGGAGACCAACCGTCAGAGCGCGGATTCGGCAAGACGGTAGGAAATGCTTTTCCACTCGATCACAAAAGCTCTGGGCCACGCGGCCCTCGCGGCGATGACGGTCGCGGGAGGGATGCTGGCGCTCGGGATCGCGCACCGGGCGGCCGCCGAAATCCTGGCCGGGACCCCTGTGCCGACCACGCTCGTCGGCCACCCGGTCCGAAAGGAGGAAGGAGAGAAAGGAGGATGGAGAAGCCCACCCCGCGCAGGATATCCGGTTCGCGACGAACCCGGCGATGCTGGGAGCGGGCTTCTGCTCGCGTCGGCCGACGAGGAGTAGGAGACACTGAAAGCGCCGCGGCGTTCGCCGTCTACACGGAGAGGCGGTGCTTATGAGATGGATGCGGTTCGAGCACGAGGGAAGCGCAGAGCTCGGCAGGATCGAGAACGGGCGGATACAGCCCGCCGCGGCCCGGAGCCTTCAGGAGGTTATCAGGGGGGAGGGAACGGACCCCGCGGGAGGCCCCGTGGCGGTCGAGGAAGTTCGCCCACTGGCCCCTTTGCGCCCGGGCAAGATAGTCGCCGTGGGCCAGAACTACATGGACCACATCCGCGAGCAGGGCAACGAGCCCCCCGGCGTCCCGGTCCTCTTCCCCAAGTTCCCCTCGAACGTCATAGGCCCGGAAGAAGAGATCCGCTGGCCCGAGGGCCTCACGAGGCAGGTGGACTACGAGGCCGAGCTCGCCGTGATAATCGGTAAGGGGGGGCGCTGCCTGGAAGAGGAAGACGCCCTCGACGCGGTCTTCTCCGACGCGCGTCTTGTCCGAGGCCCTCGCGCGGCTAGGCGGCACCCTCGACGTGCTGGTCAACAACGTCGGCGGAGGGGACTCGGGCCCGCCCGGAGCCGGCTTCCTCGACGTGGACGAAGCCCTGTGGCAGGGCACCTTCGAGCTCAACCTCTTCGCGGCGGTGCGGATGACCCGGGCCGCCCTGCCGGCGCTGCTCCAGGCACGCGGGGTGATCGTCAACGTCTCGTCCGACGCCGCCCGTCGCCCGGCCACCGCGCCGTTGCCGTACGCCGCCGCGAAAGCCGCGCTGAACGCCTTCGGCAAGGGGATCTCGGAGGAGTTCGGACCGCAGGGGGTGCGGGTCAACACCGTCACCCCCTCCGCCACGCGCACCGCCCTCTGGGAGGGGGAACAGAGCTTCGGTGCCGACCTGGCCGCCGCCCTGGGCGTGAGCCAGGGGCAGATGGTCGAGGCGATGCCGGCGCAGATGGGCATGCTGACCGGGCGTCTCATCCAGCCGGAAGAGATAGCAAACGCCATCGTCTACCTGGCGTCACCGCTCGCGTCGAGCGTGCACGGCGCAAACTGGGTTATCGACGCGGGGGTATCCAAAACCGTCTGACCACCGATCGGGGCGAACCTCGCGAGGTTCGCCCCGATCGCCACGCATGGCTTACCCATGCGCATATTGGACAGCGAAGGTGTTGGCGGCCGGCTCGGAAGCCTGCCCGAGCAGTTCCTCTACGTCGCGCTCCTGTGCGGGGTCCACGGTGGCCGTGCCGAGGTAGGCGACTGACCGCCGGCCCGGGCCCCCGGGCGCGTCGGGCATCCCCGGCAGGTGCAGCACGGAGACGGCCGAGGACAGCGCGGGTCCCCAGTGCCTCGTCCCAGGCTGAGAAAACCTCCTCTGCGTGCCACAGCACAAAACCCGCCGTCAGGTGATCGACGGGGAACAGGTCCAACTCCATGGCCGTAGCGGTGCCCACGCCGCCCGGCCTGCCAGACGCAACAATCGCGGTTTTTCGCTCATAATCTTCCCCCATCCACGTCCACGGTGATTGTGATTTACGAAGCACTCCCGAGGACCAGAACCGCGCCGGCGCTGGCCATCTCCTCGGGTTCGGCGATGCGGCCCAGGGACGTCTTCGGCCGCATAGTCTTGCCGTCTCCGTTGTAGAGAGTGGCACTCGTCCCGATCCGCGGGCGGACCGCAGTCGGTCCGCCCACGAACCTTCTATCACCGGCTATCGGGAAGGGGCGGGAAAACGTCGCCAGAAAACGCGGAGAAGTCGAGCCACAAGTATTGATAGGTACGGTGCGTAAACACCCAACCGTCGTCCGAACGCCGGAGGCGGTCGTGCCAGATGCCGTTATTTCTGTAGTATCTCTCCGGCCCGCGCGCGGCCTCGTGGCACATACAGCGGACCGTCGCCTCGTCGCCGTTGATCTCGATGGCGCCTGGCACTGCGAACTGGACGAAGTACTCGGTCCCGTCCCAAAGACTGCGCAACATCGACACGATGTCGTCCACTCCCTCGGCGCGCCTCTCGTAGGGCTGGCTTTCGGTGCCTCCTAGCACCCAGTCGGCGTCGTCGGCCCACAACGTGCGAAAACCGTCGTAGTCGGCGCGGGTTGCGGTATCAGCGAAGCGGGCGACCGCGTCGCGGATGGCCGCCTCGTCTAGCAGGCGATTGAGTGCTGCGTTGTCTGGCATGTTCGTATCCCTTCGGAGCCCGGTGCTCGGGCCCGTGTCATTTGCCGCAAGGTAGCGGCTAGAGGGGCTCTCGGATCTCCCGCGCCACCCCTTCGGCCCGTTCGCGGTCGCGCCCGTGGCCTACTACGAGGGCGCCCTTCTCCGCGGGCGTCTTCGTTATCGACGCGCCGGTGCCCGAGCTCGCGCCCGTCGCCGGCGCCCGATCGCCCTCCGGTTGCGGGTTCATAGCCCCGGTTCCCCTTCTCCTCTATCCTTCGCCCTTGAGTTCGGCCACGACCGCTTCGAGGTCCTCGACGGCGAGGGCGACGTGCTTGAGGCCCTGGACGCTCAGGTCGGTCGTGGTTTCCCGCATCGAGTCCGGCATCGGCGACGAATCGCGGAGCTCGAAGATCTCCACGCGGAAGCCGTCCCTTTCCAGGAAGGCGACCCTGGCCCCCATGCCCTCGATCTCGTACCGGTAAAGGGGCTCGAAGCCCAGCTTCTCGCGATACCATTAAACGGTCTCCTCCAGATCCGCCACGGAGATGCCGAAGTGGTGGAGCCGGGCGCTCGCGAAAGCAGCGTGCATGCTCATCTGGTCCTTTTCTGGTTCGTCTTGCACAGTCATCTACGTCCTCCTTCTGCGGAACGCGGGGTCCGCGCGCCGCGTCTTTCTCCGCTCTAGTATCGATACGTCGCTCACGGTTGGCCGGAGACCAGCCCGCGGCTCGGCGACCATGACCGCGGCGCCGGCCTAGGCCAGGCGTCGGGCGATGGCCTCACCCATGCCCGGTGCCTGGCTATCACCCGGACCGCGAGACCGTCGCCTTCGAGGCCGCCGCCTCCAGGACGTCCCGCAGGGGCGTTGGCGGGCGGCCGATCAGGCGGCCGAGCGTCGGGTCGACCCGCGCGAACGCGCCCCGCCGGGCCGCGACGAACAGGGTCAGGAACATGGCGGCCTGCGGCTCGCGGAGGCCGCGGGCGACCAGGCCGGCGCGGTACTCGTCGTCCGGCACAACGACCCGGCGGATCGGGCGGCCCGTAAGCCCGGAGGCGATCTCAGCGATGCCCGCCATGTCAATCGCCTCGGCGCCCGTGAGGTTGAGGATCGGCTCGACGAGGTCCCCGTCGGTGAGCGCAACAGCCGTCGCATCGGCGAGGTCGGCTTGCGTCGTCCAATCCACGGGCCCGTCCTCGGGCACGGCCAGCTCTCCGGTCTCGAGGGCGCCGGTCAGCTGCATCGCCGCGGTGGCCGCGTAGAAGCCGTTGCGCAGCGACGTGTGGGCCACGCCCGAGTCCCGCAGCGCCGCCTCGGTCGCGGCGTGGTCGCGCCCGGGGGGGAAGGCCGAGGCCGGGTCCGCGCCGACGTGGCTGGTGTAGAAGATGCGCCCGGCGCCGGCCGCCTTGGCCGCGTCGATCGCCGCCCGGTGCAGCCGGACCGCGTCCTCGCCGAGGCGGTCGACGGACACGACGAGGACCCTCGATGCCCCCTCGAAGGCGTGGGCTAGGCTCTCGGGGTCCCCGAAATCGCCCCGGCGGACGCGGACGCCCCGCTCGGCGAGGTCCCGCGCCCTCCCCGGGTCGCGCACGCTCGCGCCGATCCGCTCGGCGGGAACGCGTTCGAGCAGCCGCTCCACCACCGCCCGGCCGAGCGTGCCGCTGGCCCCGGTGACGACGATCATCCCCCCCGCCGTTCCGTTCTGCTCGCTCATCCTTCTCTCCTCTCTGCCAACCCACTACGGTCGACTTGGCTAACGCTGGTAACGTTATCATTGATTCATCGATAATGCGACCGCCGGTAGCGAAATCGTGATACCATGGCTATCATGAGCGAGACGGCGGTTACCCGGGCGGGCGGCTCGGCGGACAGGAGAGCGGGCACGAGGGAGCGGATCGTGCGCGCCGCCGCCGGGTTGTTGGCCGAGGGCGGCCGTGAGGCGGCCTCCACGCGGGCGGTGGCCGCGGCCGCCGGGGTGCAGCCGCCGACGATCTACCGCCTCTTCGGCGACATGCGTGGGCTGCTCGATGAGGTTGCCGCCTTCGGGTTTTCGGAGTACCTGCGCGACAAGGTAGCGCGGGAGCCGGAGGAGGACCCGGTAGAGGACGTGCGCCGGGGGTGGGACCTGCACGTGGGGTTCGGCCTCGCCAACCCGGCCCTGTACACGCTCATGTACGGGGATTTCAGGCCCGGGGCCGGGCCGACCGCGGCGCTAGAGTCTTTCGAGAACCTGCACGGCCTGGCCCAGCGGATAGCAGAGGCCGGCCGGCTGCGCGTAAACGTGGAGCGGGCGGCGGCCATGATCCACGCTGCCGCGATGGGCGTCGTACTCTCCCTCAACGCCGCTGAGCCGCAGGAGCGCGATCCCGGGCTCTCAGAGGCGACCCGCGAGGCGATACTCGCCGCTATGACCACGGACGGACCCGGCGAGACAGCGACGGAAGGGGACGGCCGGGACCGGGCCGCGAACCGCGCCGTGGCCTTGAAGGCCGTCTTGCCCGAGGCGGGGGAAGGGCTCACGCCCGGCGAGCGGATGGTGCTGTCGGAGTGGCTCGACCGGCTCACCCACGACGCCCGCTGACTTTGGTAACCGCCAGCGGCGCTTAGGAACCGAAACGGAGCCGTTCGCTACCGCTCCAGGAGCGATACCTGTTGGAACCGGAGACCGGCCAGGATCTGCTCCACCCGCGCGTCGGACAGCGACCCGATCCGCTCCCCGAGATGGGCCTTCTCGACCGAAGAGACCTGCGACACGACCACGACGCTCCTTTTGGTGAGGTTCCCCTCGCCCGCCTCGATCAGGACGTTGCCCGGCTCGCTCGTCCGGCGCGGGTTCGACGTCAGCGCGCACACGCTCACGGTGGCGACGCGCGAGTGGTTGAAGACGTCGTCCTCCACCGCGCGGGGATGGGAGTAGCCCGGGGCGGGTCCTCGCGATTCATCCGGCCCTACCCAGAACACGTCGCCGCGGTCGATACTCCTCGCGCGTGAGCCCGCTGGTCCTCCTGCGTTCGTCTTCGCACCCGCCGACCTCTAGTGTAGCGGCAACCGAAGGCCGCCTTCTCCTGGCGTGCGGCGGCGAGCAGATCGAGCGAGACGTCCCACAGCCGCCGAGCGGCTGTGGGATCGAGGGCGTGGTCGCGCACCCCGTAGATGCTGCGGATCTCGTCCACGACCTCCGCTCCCAGACCCTACCGAAACCGGCAAACGATCAAGTCGATTTGCCGCCAATCTTGTGACGGCTCTCCGTTGCGGACTTCACGGGTCGGTCCGGACGGGGCAGCTGTCATAGGGGACAACCTGGCTTTGCCCATGCCGACTCCTCCGTCTGCTCGGTCGCGAATGGGACCGGTTGCCGTAGAGACGGGTCTGGGTGTCCGCGTCGTCGGCGACACGAGCGCTCGCCAGCTGCGTCCGGCAAACTCATGTCCCTTTTGCCCCACGATTCTCCTGCGCCTGCATCGTGGTGCTCGTAGGCGCAATCGTTCGGCCGTCGCTCGCCGAGGTGAGGGGCTCAGTCCTGGTCCCAGTAGGTAACGCGGCCGTCTTTCTGGCGGACGAAGCGCACGCCCCCGTCTTGGGAGATCACCACCGCCAGCGAGCCCGGCAACGCCCCGCACAAACGGTAGGCCGAGCGGTGGCGGGTGCCCACCTCTTCGGCGCTCTCCTCCACCGTGCGCTCCCCTTCGAGGTCGAGCGCCCTCGACACCGTCCATACCGCCGGGAGCCTGCCGGAGATCTCCGCCCCGAAGCCCAGAAGCTCGTTGCGCATGCCCATGACCACCGCCCCGTCCGTGGCGGCGAGGTCGGAGATCAGGTGCGCCTGCTCGAAGAGAGCCTCGTCGAGGACCCCTATCTCCCCGTCGTCGGTCGTCTCGAACTCCGCCCAGCCCGCCGGCTCCGGATCGCTCCCGTCGGACGTGGCATGCAGTCGGGAGAGGCGCTCCAGCATGCCGACGATGAGGTCGCGGTAGCGCCAGCGAGACTCCCCCTCGGCGAAAGGGTACTTGATGTCCAGGTAGGGGTTCTCGCCGGAGAACTCCGACGCGAGCTCGGAGGGCACGAAGAGGACGGTCCCGCCGTGGTGGGCGTCGCGCACCACGGAGATCACCCGCTTCATCATGCGCCGGCCCACGCGGAGACTCGTGTCCCGATCGAGAGGCGCCCACCGCTCGCCGGGGTTCTCCCCGGCACGGGCGCGGGCCCGCCCGTGAAGCTTCGCGACCTCCTCCGAAGGCCCGCGGAACCATTCCGGCAGCCACCTCGAATCGAACACGTCCATCCGGGCGCTCGACAGGTCGCCGCCCTCCAGCCGGCCGACGAATTGCTGCCCCTTGTAGACCTCCACTCGTCCCGGTCCCGCCACCTTGACGACCGGGACGGGCGGCAGCGGCGCGCCCGCACCCCTCCCGCCCTGGACGTCCCGGAGCCAGCGCGGGCCGGAGTGGATCAGGCCCCAAGTCCGCAGGCCGTTGCCCGTGGCGTCTCCTTTCGCGCCGATCAGCGAGCGGTGGAACGAGGCGGCCATCGACAGGCGCCTGAGCTCCCCGGGGGCGAACGAACGGGGCTCGGGGAACTCCAGCCGCTGCAGGCCCTCGGGCGGGCCCCCGCGGGGGCTGAAGAGGTCGGGTTCGGCCAGGACGGCGCGGAAGGTTACGGGACGCTCTTCCTCGCGCAGCATGCTCGCCTGGTAGCAGACCGCGAGCATCTCCTCCAGCGCCGCAACGTCGGGCGGCGCGGCGGCAGGGTCCCCGGTCCCGCTACCGGCCCGACCCCGGGCGGCGGGAGAAGCCGGGGCCGCCGACGTATCTTCCCAGCGTTCCATCACGAACCGGGCCAGATCCCCCGGATACGCCCATCGTGAGGCCCCACGCCCCGGAACCTCGAACCCGGGTGCCATCCTGCCTCCCTCTTCCCTAACCTCCGGTGCGCTGCTCTGTTCTGGCAAAGGTGCCTCCCCCCGTGGCTAGCTACTTGCCCGGTCTCGCTCCCGCGTGGCCATGCTTCGACGGTCGTGTTCGCCTGGAAAATAGCATCCCCCGACGCAGCGAACCGGATCCAACGGCCCTTTCCGAGCTCCCTACGCCGGGCGGGAAGCCTTTCGGTGTCGCGTGGCGCCGGCACGTCGAAGGGGGGGCGCTCGTGTTTAGGGCTCCAGCGCGACGGGTCGGCGTCGGCAGAAGAAGCGGCGCCTCCAACTCGACCCCGCGCGCTTCTAACGCGAAGGACCGAAGAACGCTCCGATGTCCTCGGCCAAGAGCTCCGGCTGCTCCATCGCCGCGAAGTGGCCGCCACGAGGATCGCTTGAGCGGTGCCGACGTAGAAGGGCCGCGCTCATGCCTCGACCCCCCGGCGCGCCGCCGTCCGGGTTAGGTTCAAGACCTTATCTTGTCTTCGCGCCGACGGCGTCGCCCAGTTCGGCCTCATGGACGGGAGGCACGAGCGAGCGCGAAACCGTCTCCGCGATGAGGGAACGACGGCGGGCGTGCTCGGACTCTTCGTCCTCGAGGCTGGCCGCGTACGTGACGTTCACGGGCGACCACGTCATCGCGATGGCCGTGATAAGGCAGAACACCTCGTACGGCGCGAGCGCGGGATCGATAAGCCCCTCTCCCTGCGCGTCGGCGATGGCCCGGAGCTTGTTCTCGTCGCGGCCCTCGAAGCCGGCGAACAGGTCGCCGGTCGGTACCCGCTCCAGCCGGTTCCAGGTTGCCAGGCGCAGCAGCTCCGGGCGCTCGACGTAGGAGTCGTAGAGTCTTACGGCGTAGCCGGGGAGGTCGTCGGCGGTGAGCGGCACGGCGTTGAGGTTCGCCCTCAGGTTGTCGCGCAGGACGGCGTCGAATAGGCCGTCCTTGCTTCCGAAGTAGGAGTACATCTGCGACTTGTTGACGCCCGAAGCCTCCGCGATCCGGTCCACGCGCGCCCCGGCGATCCCGTGGGCGGCGAACTCGACCGTGGCCGCGTCCAGTAGTCTGCGTCTGCTGCGTTGACCATCACGCATGGGAACAGTGTACCATTGACCTACTACAAACAGACCAGTTAGTTGTGTTAGGAGCCGTTCCCTTGTACATTGCAAGTAATATCCGGTTAGTTGTTCGAGCGTCCGATGCAGGGAGACGAGATAACGGTCGAGGACCGGTTGGCTAGAACGGCCCGCAGACGGTCAACGTGTGCACGGAGACCCGGCCCTTACCGCGAGGTCGTGACGCCGACAGCCGTGTCTATGTCGCCAAGGCCGGTCGGCCAAACGTTGAGCGTTGCAGAGACCGGCATCAAGCGGACCTACCGATGTCGGGCGGCGATCTCTGCAAACGGCGCTCTCTTAACAGTTTCGGAGGGGGACAAATGCCAGAACGATCAGATATGGAAAACGCGGTGCGACGGGCGCTCGCCATCGACCGGTCGTCGCCCGCCATCGACCGAACGGTCGACATCACCACGGTCGGCCGCCGATCCGGTAGGCCGCGCAGGATCGAGATCTGGTTCCACCGGGTCGGCGGCAAGCTCTACCTGAGCAGCCCTCCGGCGAGACGCGGCTGGTACGCCAATCTGCGGGCCAACCCGGCCTTCACCTTCCACCTCAAGAACTCGGTCGTCGCGGACCTTCCGGCGACGGCCAAGCCCGTCGCCGACGAGCGGGAGCGGCGCCGGATCCTCACGGAGATCGTCGATGACCTCAACCAGCCGAGCAACCCGGGCAGGATCGTGCAGCCGACCCACGTCGACGACTGGATGGCCGGCAGCCCGCTTCTCGAGGTCTCCCTCGACGGATGGGACGATGGTTAAGAAACCATACTCATGACCGCTCGCGCCGCGCCCGTCCGCGTCCCGACCATCCTGGTCACACTGGTGACCGCGGCCCTCGCCTTCGCGCTGGCCCAGACCATGATCATTCCGGCGCTACCGGCGATCGGCGAGCAGTACGGCGCCACGCCGGAGACGACCACCTGGCTGCTGACCGCGTTCCTGCTGTCTGCCAGCGTCTGCACGCCGCTGGCAGGGCGCCTGGGGGACATCTTCGGCAAAGGCCGGATGCTGCTCGCCGTGCTCGGGCTCTTCGGCATCGGGTTGGCCGTCTCGGCGGTCAGCGGGTCGGTCGCGGTGCTCATCGCCGGGCGCATCGTACAGGGCGCCGGGGGCGCCATCTTACCGCTGGCTTTCGGTATCGTCCGCGACGAGTTCCCGCGCGAGCGCGTCGCGACATCGGTCGGACTCATCAGCGCGACGTTCGGCGTGGGGGGTGGCCTCGGCCTGGTGCTCGCCGGCGCGTACGTGGACTATCTGTCGGTCGCCTGGATCTTCTGGTCCGCGACGGTCCTGACCGCCGCGGCGGGCTGGGCGACGTGGCGTTACGTGCCCGACTCGCCGGTACGCGCCCGGGCCAGGGTGGACGTGGCCGGCGCGGTGCTGATGTCGATCGGCCTGACCGCGCTGCTGCTCGCCGTGAGCCAGGGCAACGGCTGGGGATGGACGTCCGGGCGTATCCTCGGACTGCTCGCGGCGGCCTCGGTGACGCTCGTGGTGTTCGCCCGGTACGAGCTCGGTCGGCGTGAGCCGCTCATCGACGTGAGGCTGCTGGCCGAGCGAGCGATGTGGACCACCAACCTCGCCACCTTCGCGGTCGGCTTCTCGATGTTCGGCTCGTTCATTCTGATCCCGCAGCTCATCCAACTGCCGGCCTCGACGGGCTTCGGGTTCGGGCGCACGGCAACGGTCGCGGGGCTGATCATGCTGCCGAGCTCGATCGCGATGCTCTTGACGGGGCTGCTCAGCGGCCGGTTGGATGCGCGTTACGGCTCCAGGCTGCCGCTCGCGCTGGGCGCCGGATTCTCCCTGGTCGCCTCCGGGTTGCTGGTCGCACGCCACGCCACCCTCGGGGAAGTCTCGTTCGGCGCCTTCGCGATGGGCATCGGTATCGGGCTGGCCCTGGCCGCGATGGCCAACCTCGTCGTGGAGACCGTCCGGCCAGATCAGACCGGCGTGGCAACGGGGATCAACGCGGTCATGCGGACGGTCGGCGGGGCCATCGGCGCCCAGGCTGCGGCGTCGCTGCTGGCAGCCGACACCGTTGCCGGTGGACGCTTCCCGGCCGAGGCCGGCTTCACCGGGGCCTTCGCGATGAGCGGCGCGGCCGGACTCGTCGCGCTCGGGGCGGTCGCCCTGATCCCGGCCCGCCGGTCCGGGCAGGCCGAAACGGACGTACCGGCCGCACCCCGTCTCCCACCGCCCCCCCGCAAGCGAACCGGGGTATGAGACCGCATGGGGCTGCCAAACCACTGCGCCGAGACGGGTTGGCCAGAAGGGGAGCGGTACGGAGTCGCGGATACGTACGGTCGCGATGTGGCGGTTCCGATCGCCTCCCGCACCACCTGGCCGCCCGGAGCACGAAAACCTCTCCAGCCTACGGCTCGCCCGAGATCGTGTCGTGACCTACCACGTCTCGGTGGCAGACCGGGATGGACAGCCCTTCACCGCGACGGAGGCGGAGTCTGAGGACCCCGGCATCCGGAACAAGAACGTGCCAAAGCGTGCGGCGAATAGCCCGTATTTCGACGCCCGCCGCGCCGTGATCGGGGTGATCCGTCCGCAAGGTCCGCTGCACGGTTTGACACATTTTTGACGCACTGTAACTTCTACACCTTTCTATGTAGCAAGGGAACGCTATACTGCACAAGAACAACTAACGGTTTGGTTCTATAACGGTAACGGTCGCGAGTGGGAAGAGGGGAGAGGATGTTGCAGGACGACACGCGGAGCGAGGTTTCGCTGCGGATTAACGGCGTGGATCGCACCGTAGGCGTGGACAACCGCGCCACGCTGCTCGACACGTTGCGTGAGGGGCTCGGGCTCACGGGGGCCAAGAAGGGGTGCGACCACGGCCAGTGCGGCGCCTGCACGGTCCTTTTGGACGGCCGGCGGGTGAACAGCTGCCTCCAGCTCGCCGTCGCCGCGGACGGCGGCGAGGTCGTCACGATCGAGGGGGTGGCCGGGCTGGAAGGTGGGGGTGACCTTCACGCGCTCCAGCGCGCGTTTTTGGAGCACGACGCGCTGCAGTGCGGCTACTGCACGCCGGGCCAGATCTGCTCGGCGCTCGGGGCGATGGCCGAGGCCGAGCGCGGCTGGCCGAGCCACGTCACCGGCGACACCTCGGCCGGGGTCGCCGGCGCCGCCTCGCTCGACGCCTACGAGGTGCGCGAGAGGATGAGCGGCAACATCTGCCGGTGCGGGGCCTACGGCGGCATCGTGGCCGCGGTCCTCGAAGTCGCAGAGGCCGACGGAGGGCGGTCGTGAGGCCCTTCGCCTACGAGCGGGCGGAGGACCCGGCCGAGGCCGCGGCGCTCGTCGCGGAGCGGCCCGACGCCGCGTTCCTCGCCGGCGGCACCAACCTCGTCGACCTGATGAAACTGGGGGTCGCGGGCCCCGGCACGCTCGTAGACGTGAGGCGTCTGGGCTACGACCGCGTCGAGCACCGCGACGACGGCGGCGTCCTGATCGGCGCCACGGTGAAGAACTCGGAGTTGGCCGGCGACCCCGGCATCCGGCGACGCTTCCCCGCGCTCTCCCGGGCGATCCTCGCGGGCGCCTCGGGGCAGTTGCGTTCGGCGGCGACGACGGCCGGCAATCTCTTGCAGCGCACGCGGTGCGTGTACTTCCAGGACGTAACCAAGCCCTGCAACAAGCGCGAGCCCGGCTCCGGTTGCCCCGCCATCGGCGGCTCCCACCGCGACCTCGCAGTCCTGGGAACGTCCGACCACTGCGTCGCGACCTACCCCGGCGACATGGCCGTGGCGCTCGCCGCGCTCGACGCCCTCGTGCACGTGCGAGGCCTCGATGGCGAGGCCCGCGCGCTGCCGCTGGAAGACCTCTACGTCCTGCCCGGGGACACCCCGCACCGGGAGACCGTCCTGGAGCGCGGGGATCTCATCACCGGCGTCGAGCTGCCCGCCGCGCCGGCGGGCGCCGCTATGCACTACCGTAAGGTCAGGGACCGATGGTCATACGCGTTCGCGCTGGTCAGCGTCGCCGCCGTCTTGCGCACCGCCGGCGACGGGACCATCGACGAGGTCCGCCTCGCCCTCGGCGGCGTGGCGCCGCGCCCGTGGCGGGCGCGGACGGCGGAGTCCGAATTGATCGGGAAGCTACCCACCCCGGAGAACGTCCAAGCCGCCATGGGCGCCGAGTTGGCCGGGGCCAGGCCGCTGCCGGACAACGCGTTCAAGCTCGACCTGGCCACCGACCTCGTCGGCGCCGTGCTGAGGGACCTGACCGAGCCTGAGGAGGACCGATGAGCACCACGACGCAACGCGCGACGGGCGCCCCGATCGTCCGTGTCGACGGGCGCGCGAAGGTCACGGGCGCGGCCCAGTACGCCTACGAGTACCCGCTGGAGAACATGGCCTACGCCTGGCCCGTGCAGTCCACCATCGCTAAGGGACGGGTCGAGTCGATCGACGACTCGGCGGCGCTCGCCCGGCCCGGCGTAATAGCCGTGCTCACCCCGGACAACGTCGCCAGGCTGCAGGTAGACGTGGAACTGCCGCTGCCGTTCCTGGCGGCGGCGGTTCCCGACCTGTCCCTACTGCAGTCCCGCGAGGTGGCGTTCCGCGGCCAGATCGTCGCGGCCGTGATCGCCACCTCGCTCGAGGCCGCGCGCGAGGGGGCCGGGGCCGTCGAGGTCGGCTACGAGGAGCAGGCGCACGACGCCGTCCTGCGCTTCGACGACGACCGGGCCTACGTGCCAGGCGTCGTCAACGACTTCAGCCCGGGCAACGTCGAGCGCGGAGAGGCGGACCGGGCCTTCGCCGAGGCCCCGGTCCGGATCGACGCGACGTACAGCACCCCGGCCGAGCACGCGGTCCCCATGGAGCCGCACTCGGCGACCGCGGCGTGGGACGGGGACCGGCTGACGATCTACAACTCCGATCAGGGGCCGTTCTACTCCTCCCTGCCCATCTCGGCCCTTTTCGGGCTAGATCCCGGGCAGGTCGAGATCGTCGCCGAGTACGTCGGCGGGGGCTTCGGCTCCAAGGCGGCCCCCCGTCCGCCGACCATGCTCGCCGCGCTCGCCGCGAGGCTGGTCGACCGCCCGGTCAAGGTCGCCCTCAACCGCCCGCAGTCGTTCTCTCTGACCACCTACCGCACCCCGACCATCCAGCGCCTCCGTCTCGGCGCCGAGCGAGACGGCCGCCTCGCCGCCATCGTCCACGAGAGCGTGCAGCAGAGCTCCACGCTCGTCGAGTACACGGAGCAGTCGGTCTCCTCCACGCGCTTGCTGTACGCCGCACCCGACGTGCGCACGACCGCCAGGGTGCGGCGGCTGGACGTCCCGACCCCCGGCTGGCTCCGGGCGCCGGGTGACGCGCCGGGCGTGTACGCGCTGGAGTCCGCGGTCGACGAGCTCGCGGTCGAGCTCGGCATGGATCCGATCGAGCTGCGCGTCCGTAACGAGCCCGACGCCGACCCGGAGACCGGCCAGCCGTTCAGCAGCCGTAACCTCGTCGGGGCCCTGCGAGAGGGCGCGGCCCGCTTCGGCTGGGAAGGGCGCGACCCCGCGCCGGCGTCCCGCCGTGAGGGCAACTGGCTGGTGGGCACCGGCGTGGCCGCCGCCCACTACCCCGCCCTCGTCTTCCCGTCGACCGCGCAGGCGCGCGCCGAGGCGGACGGCGGTTTCGTCGTCCGCGTCGGGGCCGCCGACATCGGCACGGGGGCCCGCACGGTGCTCACCCAGGTCGCCGCCGACGCCCTGGACGTCCCGCTGGAGCGGGTGCGCGTGGATATCGGGCGCGCCTCGATCGGCGTGGCCCCGTTCGCCGGGGGCTCCATAGGCACGGCCTCGTGGAGCTGGGCGGTGGAGAAGGCCTGCGGCGCGCTGCTCGATGCGGTGCAAGAGCACGGTGGCGTGCCCCCCGAGGGGCTCGAGGTCCAGGCGGACACGACAGAGGACGTCGGTGCCTTGGCCGAGATGTCGCGCGGCGGCTACGGGGCGCAGTTCGCCGAGGTACGGGTGGACGTCGACACCGGCCAGATCCGGGTCGATAGAATGCTGGGCGTCTTCGCCACGGGGCGGGTCCTGAACCCCCGGACCGCCCGCTCCCAGATCGTCGGGGCGATGACGATGGGCCTGTCCATGGCGCTGATGGAGATAGCCGAGCCGGACCCGGAGTTCGGCGATTTCGCCAACCACGACCTCGCCAGCTACCACGTCGCCTCAAACGCCGACGTGCGCGACGTCGACTGCGTGTTCCTGCACGAGGACGACAAGAACCTGAACTCCATCGGCGGCAAGGGTATCGGCGAGATCGGCATCGTCGGCGCCGCGGCGGCTATCGCCAACGCCGTGCACCACGCCATCGGCCTGCGCGTCCGGGACCTCCCGATCCGCATCGAGGACGTCCGGCCCGCGCTGCAGGACCTGCGCGTCCGATGATCCGAAACGACCGAGAACGGCGACCCCGCACCCCGGGTAGGGGAAAACCATGACCGCCGGTGCGAACCGCGTCACGACGCCCTTCGGCGCTGGGTCCACCGCCGCGGAGGTGCTCGAGGGCATCGACCTCTCGGGCAGGCGGATGATCGTCACCGGCGCCTCCTCCGGGGTCGGCGTCGAGATCGCCCGGGCGCTTGCCGGGGCCGGGGCCGAGGTGACGCTGGCCGTGCGCGACACCGACGCGGGCGAAAGCACCGCCTCCGACATCGCCCAGACGAACGGCAACCCGCGCCCGCGTGTGGCAGCGCTCGACCTCGCGGACCAATCCTCCGTCGCGTCCTTCGTCGCGGGCTGGGAGGGTCCGCTCGATGCCCTCGTCAACAACGCCGGGATCATGATGCTGCCAGAACTCACCCGCACACCGGAAGGGTGGGAGATGCAGTTCGCCACCAACCACATGGGCCACTTCGCCCTCGCGGTGGGCCTGCACGGCGCGCTGGCCGCGGCCGAAGGCGGTGCCCGCGTCGTGTCGGTGAGCTCCAGCGGGCACGGGGCTTCCCCTGTCGTCTTCGGCGACATAAACTTCGAGCGGCGTGCCTACGACCCCTCGCTCGCCTACGGGCAGTCAAAGACGGCGAACGCGCTCTTCGCCGTGGCGGCGACGCGCCGCTGGGCCCCCGACGGCATCCTCTCAAACTCGCTGATGCCGGGCGGGATCTGGACGAACCTCCAGCGTCACTGGGACCCGAAGACGCTCGCGCGCATCAAGAATTCGGATCTTGGCCGCGCGGCCAAGACGCCCGAGCAGGGCGCTGCGACCTCCGTGCTGTTGGCGGCCTCCCCGCTGATCGAGGGCGTCGGCGGGCGCTACTTCGAGGACTGCCAAGAGGCCGAGGTCGTCCCGGCCATTATCGACGGCGTCCATGGGGTCCGTGACTACGCCCTCGACCCTGCCGCGGCCGACCGGCTCTGGGACGAGTCCCTGCGCCTCCTGGGGTAACCGGCAGGGAAATGGACGGCCCACGGTTAAGCGCCATCCGGGCCTGGCCGGGGCTCGGCGGTCAATCGCCCGACCGCCGACAACAAAAGGGCGACGACAAAGGAGCCGACACGGTGAAGGGCAGGCGGGGTGTTGGGCGGAGCCCCGGACGTCCCAACCGACGGCGGGTAGAGCGGCGACGATCCTCGAGGGTCCGTTCCGAGGCAAAGGAGACGAACGTGGGGGAACAGGACACGGTACGGGAGCGGAACCTGGCGCTCGTGCGCAGGTTCTGCGAGGCCAGGGCCAACAAGGACCAGGAGGCGATCATGGGGTGCCTGACCGAGGACGTCGTCTGGCGTTACCCGGGGCGCAACCCCCTCTCCCGGGAGTACCGGGGCAAGGAGGACGTGGCGGGCTTCTTCCGGGGCTTGCGGGAGGTCACCGGGGGCAACTTCTCGTCGGAGACCGAGCGGATCATGGCCGACGAGACCGCGGCCTTCGTGCACGAGCTTCCGCGCGGCACCAGGAAGGGGAAGAGCCTGGAGTGGCGCACGGTGCTCATGTTCCGGCTGCGCGACGGCAAGATCGCGGAGGTCGACGTCTTCCAGAACGTCCAGCACGAGCTAGACGAGTGGTGGAACTCGTAACGACCGAGTGACCCCTGAAACGTCCGCCGTTGCTCCTAGAGACGAGCATGCCGGGGTCTTCGCGACGGGGGACGTCGTGAGGCACCGCTCCATCAAGCGGGTCGCCTCCGCCGTGGGAGAAGGCTCCATCGCCATACAGTTTCCGCCCGGAGAGCGACCGTTGACAGCAGAACGGTCCGTGCATTAACGTCGTAACGAGGAAAGTCGGGCTCCGGATTAAGGAGGCAATCGTTGGCAACGAAGCCGCTGTGGGCGACGGTCGAGACGCCGGACGGGATCGTGATACCGGGACCCCACGGGGTCTCGGCGGAATCGGAGTTGTACCCCGGTATCTCCTCGATGGTGGCGTTCATCATCAGCGGGGGCGAGGCCATCATGACCGACCCGGGTATGCGGACCCGGTCCGAGTACCCGTCGGGTGTCCTGGACGAGGTCTGCGGGATCCTGGACCGCCGCAACCTGCGGCTGAAGTATATAGTGCAGACGCACTGGCACTTCGACCACACGGGCAACACCCGATACGTGAAGGAGCGCTACGGGGCCGAGGTGCTTTGCCACCCGAAGGAGCGGGCGATCATAGAGGACCCGATGCTGGCCACCCGCCCCGAGTACGTCGAGTCCTTCGGGGGGAGCGTGGAGGAGATCGCCGAGGACCTGAACCTCGAAGACCCGTCGGCCGTCCTCGTACCGGAAGATACCATGCGCGGGCACTGGAACCACCC
This sequence comes from uncultured Rubrobacteraceae bacterium, assembly GCA_902806085.1. GTDB lineage: Bacteria > Actinomycetota > Rubrobacteria > Rubrobacterales > Rubrobacteraceae > Rubrobacter_D. The sequence goes on from CADCVH010000047.1 coordinate 33,845, forward strand.
CGTGGGGGTCGACCGCACCGTCGAGGACGGGGAGGTGCTCGAGGTCGGGGACCTGGAGATCCGGGTCATGCACACCCCGGGCCACACCCCCGGGCACCTCTCGCTCTACAACCCCAGCTCCGAGAGCCTGTACCTGGTCGACGTGATGTACTGGCCCACCCCGATACACCCCCACCCGTTGGGCAAGGCCGACGAGCAGATCGAGAGCGTAAGGAAGTGCCTGGCCCTGGAGGCCGAGTACCTGTTCCCCGGCCACGAACTGCCCCGCTCGGGCAGGCAGGACACCAAGGACTACCTGGAGGACGTGCTGGTCAAGCAGCTCCAACTCGAGCGCCGTTTGCTGGTGCTCCTCGACCGGCACGGCACGCTGACGATACCGGAGCTCCACGCCGAGACCTTCGTAATAAAGGAGCGCTACGACTACGGCCCGTACAGCCTCAACTGCGTCCACTCGCACGTCCGGAGGCTGCTGCAGCAACGGAAGGTCGCCCGGGTGAAGCGCGACGACGGTCAAGTCGCGTGGGCGGTGACGGAGGAGGGAAGGCCGCCCCAAGGCGCGTCGGGGGTCGTGGGGGGCCACGAGAGGGCCATGGAGGAGGTGCCTTTGCTGAAGGGTCTCGTGACGGGAAGGGAATGAAGCGGGGCACGCCCCCGCCACCCTCCCGGCACCTCCCCCGGCACGCGGGAGAACCCCGTGCCGATGCTCTTGGCGGTACCATTCCGGGCAGCGTGTCGAGAAACGCCCGGTTGGGCCGCACCACGCCGATGCACCAAGCGTAGGCACCTCCCTCCGGGCGGCATCAGCGCCGCGGCCCGCGCCGCCCTCCTCGGCCTCCGAGGCCCGAACGTTGGCGGCCGTTTCACGTTCCGCCCGGCGGCGGTGACGAGGACCTCTGTGTTCACCCTTTCGAGCCTCTCCGTGCCGTGCCACTGATTGGCCTCGGCGAACACCAGGGCCCGATCCACACCTTCCCCTTGCGCATCGCCTTCTTGTAGGCCGCAAGCCCGTAGTAGCCCTTGACCTTCTCGAAGTACGCCTCGTCGAAGTTGCGGTTCGATATCCTCGGTGGTCAGGTGCAAGTGGTTTCTAAGTTCCATGCGGCACGGCTGGAGGACTGCTCGAATACTTCGGGTGCGCTTATCAGCCCCAAGTGGGTGCTTACCGCCAAGCACCGCGGAAACGGCCGCGGAGGGCCTCATCCAGATCGCGAAGCAGCTCCCCAACGCGGCCTCCGCCAGGCGGTGCCGCGGGGTAGCGTTCGAGCACCACTGCGACGGCTGGTGTCGCGCGCCGGCGCGCGTGCTCGATGTGCTCGGTGCCAACACCTCGATCACCTCCGGCGATGAGTTCGGCCGCCCTCGCCGCGTGGGCCGCTGCTCCGAGAATGTGCTTCACCTGGTGGGCGTCGGCCAGCGGGTGCAGGTACGCGGCGGATGCCGCGCACATCGCCGCCCGCGCCGCATCGCCCGCAGCCGCGGTGTCCGCGTCTCGGGCCGCCTTGTGCGCCGACCACGCAGTGTCGCGCAGTCTCTTGCAGCGTTTGCCGCCCCGGGCGAACGTCCACGCGGCGTCGATCGCGTCGCGTGGGCGGGGGTCTGCCGGGTGTGCTCCCTCGAAGATCTCCAGCACTTCCTGCGCGCTCTCGGCGGCGTAACCGGCGACCTGACGAAGGTCCCGCATGCTCAGGACGATCTCGCCGGTTCCGTTCGCCACGGTTACCATCCTCGTCTCCCACGCTGGACACCGCCACTCGGCTACTCAGCGCTCGGGAGCGCTACCCTGGATCAGCCGACCGTCATGAACGTGTCAGCCGAGCACATCTAGCACCCGGGCGGCGAAGTCGCTGGTGGTGGAACTGTTCGCGCCGGCGGACGCTTTGGCCTTAACCATCACCAGGTCGTCCGCCTCGAGCTCGGAGAGGATTGCCCTGGCGTCGTCGAGCTCTATCCTGGTGGCCCCCTCCTCTCCACTTCCAATATATAGCGCACCGGGGGCTTGCTTCAAGCCCCCGGTCGTGCCGCATAATGCCGGCCGAAGCCAGAACCTACGGAAATGGGAATAGCGAAATGCGTGTGTTGTCGTCGACGTCGAGCTTTCCGACGGCCAGTCGCCTCGGGCGCAATATCTCGTCGGCCGCAACGGAGGGCGCGGTCTGATCCGTAAAGCAGCCGGCATCGACTTCCCGGGGTGGGATCCGACGACCACCCACTTGATCGCCGAGGTCGAGATGGCCGAGGAGCCGGGATGGGGCCTACGCCACGACGCGCCCGGGATCAATTCTTGAGCAGGATGGGGGATGGGGGTCCGGTGGGACGCCGCGACGTTCTTTAGAGAACGCACAAGGGAGGGAGCGTATGGACAACAGCTACGTGTTGGGTTTCCAGGAGATTGACCGGACGCAGGTCGCCATCGTTGGCGGCAAGGGCGCGCACCTGGGGGAGCTTTCGCGGATCGGAGGCCTCCGCGTGCCGGCCGGCTTTTGCATGACGACGGACGCCTTCGGGCGGATCATGGCGGAAGCGCCGTCGGTCGACGATCGGCTCGATCGGCTGTCGCGCCTGAAGCCGGACGACCGGGATGCGATCCGCGCGCTCAGCGCGGAGATCCGCCGGACCCTCGAAGGGACCGCCATCCCCGACGATCTGGCGGCGGCGATCACCCGCCCGCTCGCCCGGCTCGG
>CADCVH010000048.1 GCA_902806085.1 uncultured Rubrobacteraceae bacterium
CCAGCACCTCGGATGGCGCGCGTCGCCCGTCCTCGCGGCCCTGGTGCGCCCAGTGGGCTTGCGCGTTGTAGTCCTCCACGAACCGCCCGTGCGCCTCGGTAAGCTCGTACCAGTTTTGCGCTTTCCCGAAGTGCCAGTCGGCCATCCTGCGCTGTATGTTGAAGTGCGTCTCTATGTACGACTGCCACGGCCTGCCGCGCTCTATCTCGTGCTTGGCTATGCCCAAAGCCTCGTAGACGGCCCTCGCCTGACCGGCCCGGAAGATCCCGCCGCCGTCCGTGACGAGCGCTTCCGGGGAGCCGTAGCGCTCCACGGCGGCGTAGAGCACGCTGAGGTAGGAGGCGAGGTCCTGCGTCCGGGTGGCGGCGCTCGCGAGGACCGCGCGGGAGTGGTTGTCCAAGACGGAGATGACGTAGGCTCTGTGGCCGAGCTTGTGGCCCTTGAGGTAGCGGACGTCGACGGTCCAGTACTGGTGCCTCCTCTTCGCCGCGAAGGGCATCTCCCGCTTCTCCTTGACCGGCCCCTTCGGCTTCTCCAGGCCGTAGAGCTCGCGGTTCAGGGCGAGTATTCGCCCGCAGGTCCTCGGGCTCAGGTGTATGCCGACCTGGGCGAGCGCGGCGTGTACGCGGAACTCGCCGAGATTGGGGTTCTGCTGCAGTCGCCTCACCGCTTCCATCGCCCGCAGGGTCACCTTGCGCACCCCGGGGGGTCGTCCCGGGCGCCGGTCCTCGAGCCCTTCCGGCCCCTCTCGCGCCCACCGCTTCAGGGCGCGGTGCACCGTGGACTTGTGCGCCCTCAGGTAGCCGGCGATGGCCTTCGCGCTCCAACCCTCCGAGTGGAGCGTGACGACGGCAAGCCTGCGCTCGCGGGGATCTTCGACCTCCCCGTAAGGCGGGAAGCGGCGCACGAAACGCATCGGGATGGGCTCATCTTCCAGCACTTTTCGGACCGTCTTGCGGTCGGGGCGCCTGCCGAAGCGCACGTAGGCCGCGTTGGCTATCTCGTTGGGATTGAAGCCGGGGTACTCGGCCTTCAGGTCGACGACTAGGCGCCTCATCGCCGGCGGGAGCCTGCGACGGCGCGCCGCTTCGGCACCGAAGAGGCTCTCCATGCCCTCCTCCTCGAAGCGCGCCAGCTTGCGGTAGAGCGTGCGCTCCCCGGCACCGGTTTCGCGCGCCCTCTCCACCACGGGACTTCCGAATAGGGTGAGCGGGCGGATCTCCTCGTAGGCCAACTGCTCGGGCCACCTGCAGAGCAGAGCCAGCTGCTCCCAGTCTTCGTTCGGCTCGATGCGTCTTCGGCGTCTCCTCCCGCCCATCCTCGGCTCCCCCTCGTTCCGCGGTGCTGCGGGAGCGGAAGGATGCCACGGTTGCCCGTTCCGCGCCAGAGAGCC
>CADCVH010000049.1:0-954 GCA_902806085.1 uncultured Rubrobacteraceae bacterium
AGAGAGGCGCGGCCATGCCGACGACCAACCAGCTCGTGCGCCACGAGCGCGAGCGACAGACGCAGAAGACGGCGACGCCGGCGCTGCAGGGTTCCCCGCAGCGGCGGGGCGTTTGCACCCGCGTCTCGACGACGACCCCGAAGAAGCCTAACTCGGCGCTGCGCAAGATCGCCAGGGTCAGGCTCGTCAACGGCCACGAGGTCACGGCCTACGTGCCGGGCGAGGGGCACAACCTGCAGGAGCACTCCGTCGTGCTGGTCCGCGGCGGCCGGGTGAAGGACCTGCCGGGCGTGCGCTACAAGGTCGTGCGCGGGGCGCTCGACACGCTCGGGGTCAACAACCGCAAGCAGGGCCGCTCCAAGTACGGGACGAAGAAGGGGTAGGAGAAGAGATGCCCAGAAGAGCAGCGCCGCCGAAAAAGAAGATAACCGGGGACCCGGTCTACGGGAGCGTGACCGTCCAGCAGTTGATCAACAAGATCATGCTCGACGGCAAGAAGAGCACCTCCGAGAAGATCATCTACGACGCCCTCGCGTACATCGAGGAGCGCACGGCCACGAGCCCGGTGACGGTCCTGAATAACGCCCTGGACAACATCAGGCCGCGCCTGGAAGTCCGCAGCCGCCGCGTCGGCGGGGCGACGTACCAGGTGCCGATCGAGGTGGCCCCCAGGCGGGCCAACACGCTGGCCCTGCGCTGGATGGTCGGGTTCGCCCGGGCGCGCCGGGAGAAGACGATGGGCCGCAGGCTCGCAGGCGAGATCCTGGACGCCAAGGACAACATCGGCTCCAGCGTGAAGCGCAAAGAGGACACCCACCGGATGGCAGAGGCCAACCGGGCGTTCGCACACTACAGGTGGTGACGAGGTAGAAGATGGCTGTTCAAGTAGACAAAAAGACGCCACTAAGGCGGGTAAGAAACATCGGCATCATGGCCCACATCGATGCCGGCAAG
>CADCVH010000049.1:964-10257 GCA_902806085.1 uncultured Rubrobacteraceae bacterium
GACCACGGAGCGCATCCTGCTCTACACGGGCCTCACCCACAAGCTGGGCGAGGTCCACGACGGCAACGCCGTCATGGACTGGATGGCCCAGGAGCGCGAGCGCGGCATCACCATCACGTCCGCCGCGACCACGGTCTTCTGGGGCGGCATCGAAGGCTCCGGCAAGAACGGCAAGGGCGAGCGCGAGGGCGTGCATAGCCGCATTCCCGAGCAGCACCGCATCAACATCATAGACACGCCCGGACACGTGGACTTCACCGTCGAGGTGGAGCGGTCCCTGCGCGTGCTCGACGGTTCGATCGCGTTGTTCGACTCCGTTGCCGGTGTGGAGCCGCAGTCGGAGACGGTGTGGCGTCAGGCGGACAAGTACGGGGTTCCGAGGATCGCGTTCGTCAACAAGATGGACCGTATCGGGGCGGACTTCTACAAGGCCGTCGGCACGATGGTCGACAGGTTGCGGGCCAACGCCGTGCCGGTGCAGTTGCCTATTGGGGCCGAGAGCGAGTTCCAGGGCATCGTGGACCTCGTGGAGATGCGGGCCATCGTCTATACGGACGACCTCGGTGCTACGTGGGAAGTCACGGACATCCCCGAGGATATGCGGGAGATCTCCGCGGAGTACCGGGAGAAGCTGGTCGAGGCCGTCGCCGACCAGGACGAAGAGCTCATGATGATGTACCTGGAGGGCGAAGAGATCGAGGTGGAGCAGATCCGGGCGGCGATCCGGAAGGCGACCCTCGAGATCCAGATGACCCCCGTCTTCGTCGGCTCGGCGTTCAAGAACAAGGGCGTCCAGCCGCTGCTCGACGGCGTCGTGGACTACCTGCCGAGCCCGCTTGACGTGCCGCCCGTGGAGGGCAAGACCGTAGACGGCGAGCCCATCACCCGCGAGGCCGACGAGAACGGCCCGCTCTCCGCGCTCGTCTTCAAGGTTCAGTCCGACCCGCACGTCGGCAAGCTGACATACATGAGGGTCTACTCCGGCACGCTCAAGGCCGGCTCCTACGTCATGAACACGACCAAGGGCCGCCGCGAGCGGGTTGGGCGTCTGCTGCAGCTCCACGCGAACAGCCGCGAGCAGCGCGACGAGGTCTACGCCGGCGAACTCGTGGCGGCCATCGGGCTCTCCAACTCCGGTACGGGCGACACGCTCGTCTCGCCCGATGACGAGCAGATCGTGCTCGAGGAGATGATCTTCCCGGAGCCCGTCATCTCGCAGGCCATCGAGCCGAAGACGAAGGCCGACCAGGAGAAGCTGACCGTTGCGCTCCAGCGCCTCGCGGAGGAGGACCCTACGTTCTCCGTGCGTGGGGACGAGGAGACGGGCCAGACCATCATCGCCGGCATGGGCGAGTTGCACCTGGAGATCATCGTCGACAGGTTGCTGCGCGAGTTCAGGGTGGACGCCAACATCGGCCGCCCGCAGGTCGCCTACAGGGAGACCATCCGCCGGCGCGTCGAGAACATCGAGGGCCGCTTCGTGCGCCAGACGGGTGGACGCGGCCAGTACGGCCACGCGGTCATCAACATGGAGCATAACGAGGAGCAGGGCTACGAGTTCGACAACAAGATCGTCGGCGGTGTGATCCCGCGTGAGTACATAGGGAGCGTGGACAAGGGCATCAAGGGCGCGATGGACAGCGGTGTCGTGGCCGGGTTCCCGGTCGTGGACATCAAGGTGGAGCTCGTCGACGGGTCTTTCCACGACGTCGACTCTTCGGAGATGGCGTTCCAGATCGCGGGCTCCATGGCCGCCCAGGAGGCCCTCAAGAGGGCCAACCCGGTGCTGCTGGAGCCGGTCATGAGCGTCGAGGTCGTCATGCCCGAGGAGTTTATGGGCGACGTCATGGGCGACCTGAGTTCCCGCCGGGGGCAGATCCAGGGCATGGACTCCCGCGGCGGCGGCCAGGTCATCCGGGCGATGGTGCCGCTCTCGGAGATGTTCGGCTACGCGACCACCGTGCGCTCCAAGACCCAGGGGCGCGCCACCTTCACCATGCAGTTCGACCACTACGACGAGGTGCCCAAGAGCATCGCGCAGGAGATCGCCGAGAAGGGCTAGAGCCCCCTTCCGGCGTTAATAGAAAAGGAGAGGAGAACCCAATGTCGAGAGGGAAGTTCGAGAGGAACAAGCCGCACCTGAACGTGGGCACGATCGGGCACGTGGACCACGGCAAGACCACGCTCACCGCGGCGATCACCAAGACGCTGGCCAAGGCCGTGCCGGGCGACCCGGCCAACCGCGAGGTGGCTTTCGATCAGATAGACAACGCCCCCGAGGAGCGCCAGCGCGGGATCACGATCGCCACCTCCCACCAGGAGTACGCCACGGAGAACCGCCACTACGCCCACGTGGACTGCCCGGGGCACGCCGACTACGTCAAGAACATGATCACGGGGGCGGCCCAGATGGACGGGGCGATCCTGGTGGTCAGCGCCGCGGACGGGCCGATGCCCCAGACGCGCGAGCACATCCTGCTCGCCAGGCAGGTCGGGGTGCCCTACATAGTGGTGTTCCTAAACAAGGCGGACATGGTCGACGACGAGGAGCTGCTCGAGCTCGTGGAGATGGAGGTCCGGGAGCTCCTGGGCGAGTACGACTTCCCCGGCGACGACGTGCCGGTGGTGGTGGGCAGCGCCTTGAAGGCCCTTGACGGGGACGACTCCGAGTACGGGGAGCCGAGCATCCTGCGGCTGATGGAGGCTGTTGACTCCTACGTGCCCGAGCCCGAGCGGGACATAGACCGCGACTTCCTCTTGGCGGTGGAGGACGTCTTCACGATCCAGGGGCGGGGCACGGTCGCCACGGGGCGGGTTGAGACCGGGCAGGTCTCGGTGAACACGGAGATAGAGATAGTGGGCATCCGCCCCACCAGAAAGACGGTCGTGACGGGCGTCGAGATGTTCAACAAGAGCATGGACTCGGCCCAGGCCGGGGACAACATAGGGGCCTTGCTGCGGGGGCTCAAGAGGGACGACGTGGAGCGGGGGCAGGTGCTGGCCAAGCCCGGCACGATCACGCCGCACACGCGCTTCAAGGCCGAGGTGTACGTTCTCTCGAAGGAGGAGGGGGGCCGCCACACGCCGTTCTTCACGAACTACCGCCCGCAGTTCTACTTCCGCACCACGGACGTGACGGGGGAGATCCGCTTGGAGGAGGGGGTGGAGATGGTGATGCCCGGGGACAACACGGTGATGGAGGTGGAGCTCATCTCGCCGATCGCGATGGACGAGGGGCTGAACTTCGCCATCCGCGAGGGCGGCAGGACCGTCGGCGCGGGCGTCGTCACCGAGATCGTCGAATAGCATGGCCGTCTCCAAGATCAGGATAAAGCTCAAGGCTTACGACCACGAGGTCATCGACAAGACCGCAAAGTCGATAGTCGAGACGGCGGAGCGGACGGGGGCCTTCGTCTTCGGCCCCGTCCCCCTGCCGACGAAGAAGAGCCGCTACACGGTGATCCGCGGTCCCTTCAAGGACAAGGACTCTCGCGAGCACTTCCAGTTGCACACCCACAAGCGCCTCATAGACATCCAGCAGCCCACGCCGCGCACGGTCGACTCCCTGCAGCGGCTGGACCTGCCGTCTGGCGTGAACATCGAGATCAAGGCGACCTAGAGTTATGGCTACGGCAGTTTTCGGAAAAAAGAGACAGATGACCCGGGCCTTCCAGGACGACGGCACGCTGGTCGGCGTCACCGTTATAGAGGTCGAGCCGAACCTGGTGACCGCGGTCCGCACGGCCGACGACGACGGCTACGAGGCCGTTCAGGTCGGCTTCGGGCCCGCGAAGTCTGGCCGCACGAACAGGCCCCACGCGGGCACGTTCGCCAAGGTGGACGCCCCGCCCCGCAAGCACCTCAAGGAGCTTCGCGGCGTCTCGGGCGAGGTCGGCGGCACCATCGGCGCCGACGTCTTCGAGGTGGGCGACAGGGTCCACGTGAGCTCTACCTCCAAGGGCAAGGGCTTCCAGGGCACGGTCAAGCGGCACGGCTTCGGGCGCGGACCGGTGAGCCACGGCTCGCACAACGTGCGGGCCCCCGGTTCGGCCGGGGCGTCTGCGGACCCGGCCCGTATCTTCAAGGGCCAGAAGATGCCCGGACAGATGGGCAACAAGACCGCCACCGTTCGCAACCTCGAGGTCGTCGCGGTCGACGCCGAGAGGGGCGAGCTCTGGGTGCGCGGCGGCGTGCCTGGCGGCAGGAACGCTGTTGTGAAGATCAGAAAGGCGGGTGAGTAGGATGGCGGAGGCCAAGGCCACGGCGCACCTCTTCGACGCCCGCAGCGGCAACAAATCTTCGCTCGACCTCGAAGGCCCGCGCTTCGGCACGGAGCCGAACGAGCACGTCATACACCGGGCCGTCGTCGCCGAGCTCGACGGCCGCAGGCGCTACACGGCCCACACCAAGGGCCGCAGCGACGTTAGGGGCTCGGGCGCCAAGCTGTACCGGCAGAAGGGCACGGGCCGCGCCCGCGCGGGCGACGCCCAGTCCCCGACCCGCTACGGCGGCGGCACCTGGGGTGGCCCCAAGACCAAGCCGGCCCGCTTCGGCAAGCGCATAAACCGCAAGGAAGCCCGCGCCGCCTTCGACGGCGCCCTGTCGGCCAAGGCGGCCGACGGCGAGGTCTATATAGTGGACTCGCTCGCGTTCGAGGCGCCCTCCACCAAGCAGGCCAGAGAGCTGCTCAGGAACATGGAGGTCCAGGGGCCCGTGCTGGTCGTCTTGACGGAGGACGACGCCAACGTGGCGCTCTCTTTCAGAAACCTGCCCAAGGTCACCGTCGTTGGGCCGAGGGAGTACGGGGTTTACGAGCTTCTGCGGGCGCGCGAGGTCGTGTTTTCGCGGGCTGCCTACTCCAAGCTCGCCGGGAACCGGGAGGAGGGATAGTGGATCCGCATCAGGTAATCATCCGTCCGGTCATCTCGGAGAGGAGCTACAACCTCATCGAGACCGAGGGGCAGTACACCTTCCAGGTTGACAAGCGGGCGAACAAGAACCAGATCAAGCGCGCCGTGGAGGGCGCCTTCGACGTCAGCGTTGCGAGGGTCAACACGGCGAACGTCAAGAGCAAGCCCAAGCGCCAGGGCCTCACCAGGGGCCGCACCGCGACCTGGAAGAAGGCGGTCGTGAAGCTGGCGCCGGGCGAGAGCATAGAGTTGTTCGAGGGAGTCTAGGATGCCTGCGAGACGTTACAATCCGACGAGCGCGGGCCGCAGGAACTCCTCGGTCCTCACGCGCGACTCGGTCACCAGGGACAAGCCGGAGAAGAAGCTTACCCGTAAGCTGCACAAGACCGGCGGCCGGAACAACAAGGGCCGCATCACCACCCGCCATATCGGGGGCGGCCACAAGCGGCGCTACAGGCTCATAGACTTCAAGCGGCGCAAGGACGGCGTGCCGGCGACGGTCGCGGCCATCGAGTACGACCCGAACCGCTCGGCGAACATCGCCCTCCTGCACTACCACGACGGCGAGAAGCGCTACATCCTCGCCCCCAGGAACCTCACGGTCGGCTCGCTCGTGGAGAGCGGCCCGGACGCCGAGGTCGACGTGGGCAACACGCTGCCGCTCAACCGCATCCCGGTCGGTACGGTCGTGCACGCGGTCGAGCTCGAGCCGGGCCGCGGGGCGCAGATGGCCCGCAGCGCCGGGACGAGCGCCCAGCTCACGGCGCGCGAGGGAAGCCTCGTGACGCTCAGGCTGCCCAGCGGCGAGCGCCGCAGGGTGCGTTCGGAGTGCAGGGCCACCGTTGGCGTCGTCGGGAACCAGTCGCACCAGAACGTCAGGTGGGGCAAGGCTGGCAGGAAGCGCCACCTCGGCATCAGGCCGACGGTGCGTGGTACGGTCATGAACCCGGTGGACCACCCGCACGGCGGTGGCGAGGGCAAGAGCACGCCGGGGCGCGCGCCGGTTACGCCCTGGGGCAAGATCACCCAGGGGTCGCCGACCCGCAAGAAGCACAAGCGTTCGGACGCGATGATCGTGCGCCGGCGCAGGAAAGGAAGGAGGCGCTAGGTGACGCGCTCATCGAAAAAAGAGCCGTTCGTAGAGGAGCGCCTGATGGAGCGCATCCTCCGCATGAACGAGAACAACGAGAAGCGGATGCTCAAGACCTGGAGCCGGGCGTCTGTGGTCTACCCCGAGTTCGTCGGCCACACCATCGCCGTTCACGACGGGCGCAAGCACGTGCCCGTCTACTGCACGGAGTCGATGGTCGGCCACAAGCTCGGCGAGTTCGCCCCGACGCGGACCTTCCGCACCCACGTCAAGAGCGACCGGACCGCGAGGCGCCGATGAAGGCCGTTGCGAAGTTCGTCCGCATAGCCCCGCGCAAGGCGCGGCTGGTGGCCGACGAGGTCAGGGGCAAGAGCGTCCCCGAGGCCGTCACCATCTTGCAGTTCACCAACAAGCGGGCCGCCGGCATCGTCGGCGACGTCATCAAGAGCGCCGCGGCCAACGCGGAGCACAACGACGACGCCGACATAGACGCGTTGTTCGTCCGGGACGTCCGGGTGGACGAGGGGCCGACCATCAAGAGGTACCGGGCCCGCGCGATGGGCCGGGCGACCATGATCCGCAAGCGCACCAGCCACATAAGCGTCACTCTAGGCGCCCCCGCCGGTGTTTTGGTGGGCACGCCCGGAGACGAGGACGAGGAGTAGTATGGGTCAGAAAGTACATCCCGAAGGCTTCCGCCTCGGCGTAAAGCGCAAGGGCGAGAAGGTAGATTTCAAGAGCAGTTGGTACTCGGATCGGGACTTTGCCGAATTGCTCGGCGAGGACCTCAAGATCCGGGCGCACATCGAGAAGAAGCTCACCCGCGCCGGCATCGCCGACGTGAGGATCAGGAAGGCCGCCGAGCAGGGCGAGATCGCGGTGGACATCCACACGGCGAGGCCCGGCATCGTGATCGGCAAGGGTGGTTCCGAGGTTGACGCCCTGCGCAGCGAGCTCGAGCGCCTCACCAAGAAGAAGGTCCAGGTCAACGTGCGCGAGGTCCCGCGGCCGGAGTTGAACGCGGCCCTGGTGGCCGAGTCCATAGCGGAGCAGCTCGTGGGCCGGGCGGCGTTCCGGCGGACGATGAAGCGGGCGCTTACGAGCTCCATGAGGAGCGGGGCTCAGGGGGCCAGGATCCAGTGCGGCGGAAGGCTCGGCGGCATCGAGATGAGCCGGTCCGAGACGATATCCGAGGGGCGGGTGCCGTTGCACACGCTGGATGCGGACATAGATTACGGTTTCCGCGAGGCCAAGACGCAGATGGGCCAGATCGGGGTAAAGGTCTGGATCAACCACGGCGTTCACGACGAGCAGCCAGAAGCGATCAGGCGGTAGGGCGATGCTAGTACCGAAGAAGCTCAAGTACAGGAAGCCCCACAGGGGCAGGATGCGGGGCCAGGCCAAGGGCGGCACCGACGTGCAGTTCGGCGAGTACGGGCTGCAGGCTTTGGAGCCGTCCTGGATAACCAACCGCCAGATAGAGGCGGCCCGTATCGCGATGACCAGGAAGATCAAGCGCGGGGGGAAGGTCTGGATCAACATCTTCCCACACAAGCCCTTCACCAAGAAGGCCGCCGAGACCCGGATGGGTTCCGGCAAGGGCTCCCCCGAGGGCTACGTGGCCGTGGTCAAGCCGGGCCGCGTGATGTTCGAGATGAGCGGGGTGAGCGAGGAGCTCGCGCGGGAGGCCATGAGCCTCGCCGCCCAGAAGCTCCCCATAAAGACCCGCTTCCTGGTGCGGGGGGGTGGACAGTAGATGAAGGTCGCAGAAGTGCGCGAGCTGGACGTTGCGCAGCTTGAACAGCGCCTCGCCGATACGCGGCGCGAGCTGTTCAACCTGCGCTTCCAGCACGCCACCGGGCAGTTGGAGAACACGGGGCAGATAAAAGAGGTCCGCAAGAACATCGCCAGGATACTCACCGTCCTGAACCAGAAACAGCAGGAGAACGGATAGTGACAGAAGAAGAGAGAAACCAGAACGGGGCGCCCGAGGGCACCCCAGAGGGCACCCCAGAGGGCGCCCCGGAAGGCGCCACAGAGGAGCGACCTCCCGAGACGCCGCAGGACCTTCTGGAGGGGGCCGATTCCGGCGAGACCGTGGAGGCGGGCCTCGACCTGGGTCCGGCCAAGGGTCCCGCGTTGGATCAGGACGAGGGCCAGATCCAGACCGACACACAACGCAACCGCCGCAAGGAGCGGGTCGGTATGGTCGTCTCCGACGCCCCGGAGAAGACCGTTACGGTCTCCGTGGAGGCGTTGGTCCGGCATCCGAAGTACAAGAAGCGCGTGCGCCGTTCCAAGAAGTTTATGGTGCACGACGAGGGCAACGAGGCCCGCGTTGGGGACACGGTCAGGATCATCGAGACCCGTCCGATCTCGGCGCGCAAGCGCTGGCGGCTGGCCAACATCGTGTCGAGGGCCGAGTAGTGATCCAGCAAGAATCCAGACTGAGGGTCGCCGACAACACGGGCGCGAGGTCCATCCTCACGATCCGGGTCCTCGGCGGCAGCAAGCGTAGGAACGCGGGCGTCGGAGACGTGATCGTCGCCACGGTCAAGGAGGCCACGCCGGGGGGCGCGGTCAAGAAGGGCGAGGTCGTGCGGGCGGTGGTGGTGCGGACGAAGAAGGAGACGCGCCGGGACGACGGCTCGTACATCCGCTTCGGCGAAAACGCCGGCGTCATCATCAACCAGGACGGGGCCCCGAGGGGGACCCGCATCTTCGGTCCGGTGGCGCGCGAGCTCAGAGAGAAGGGCTACACGAGGATCATCTCGCTGGCCCCGGAGGTGCTCTAGCTTATGGGTCTCAAGATAAAGCGCGGGGACACGGTCGTCGTGATCTCCGGCAAGGACAAGGGCAAGCGCGGCGAGGTCGAGCGGGTCATCCCGAAGCAGAACCGCGTGGTGGTGAACGACGTAAACACGCGCACGCGCCACGCGCGGCCGAGCCAGAACAACCAGCAGGGGCTCTTCACCTTCGACGCCCCTATAGATATCTCGAACGTGATGCTGGTGGACCCCGGCAGCGGGGAGCCGACAAAGGTCGGGTACCGGTTCACGGACGCAGGAGAGAAGGTCCGGGTCGCCAAGAAGACCGGGAGGGACATCGATGGCTAGGCTAAAAGACAGGTACCGCGAGGAGATCGCGCCGGCCCTGAAGGAGCGGTTCGAGATCCAGAACCCGATGAGGATCCCGGGCCTCGAGAAGATCGTGGTCAACATGGGCGTCGGGGAGGCCGTGGTCAACAGCCGCGCTCTGGACGGTGCGGTGGAGGACCTCGCGAAGATCACCGG
>CADCVH010000050.1 GCA_902806085.1 uncultured Rubrobacteraceae bacterium
GCCGCGTCCCCGGCCTCGACGCCGACGGCTTCCAGCAGGCCGTCGAGCAGGCCGACCAGGCCTGCCCCGTCACCAACGCCCTGCGCGGCAACGTGGACATACAGGTAAACGCCACCCTCGACTAGAGCGATTTTCATAGCGAGTGATGGACGATGTCGTAGCCGCAGTGTCCGAACCAACCCATGGCGTCCCGCTGGCTCACCGCCGAGAGCGCCTGGCCGGTAGCCCGCAGCAAGGCTTGGCGGGTGCGGGCCCCGACGCGGCGCAGGATGCCCTTCACCTTCGAGAATGCTTCCTCGATGGGGTTGAAGTCCGGCGAGTAGGGTGGCAGGAACAGGAGCTCGCATCCGGCGTCCTCGATGAGCTTCTTGACCTCGACGCTCTTATGGACCTGGAGGTTGTCCATCACCACGACCTGCCCGGCCTTGAGCGTCGGGGCCAGGAAGTGCTCCACGTAGATCTGGAAGGCCGCCGAGTCGGTGGCGCCCTCCACGCTCATCGCAGCCCCGATCCCTTCGGCACTCAAAGAGCAGATTAGGGTCACGTTCTTGCCCCAGTTCCTCGGCGCGTGGCCGAAGGCGCGCTCCCCTTTGGGCGCCCTGGCGTGGAGCCTCGTGAGGGCGATGTTAGTGGAGCACTCGTCCACGAACACCAGCCTCCTCGGATCGCGATCGCCCTCACGCGCTCCCGCCAAGCACCTCTCGCTTCTTCGTCCCGCTCGGAGGCACCCAGCGACTTTTTTTGAAGGTCCAACCCAGCCTGCGCACCGCACGGCTCATGGTGGAGACGGAGACCTTGACGTTGCGCCCTTTCTCCCACAGCTCGCAGTGGCGCTCCAGGGTAGCTTCGGCGTTCGCTTCGAGTTGGGCCCAAAGGGCACGCCTCTCCTCGACGCTCGCGCAGATCGAAGGGGTACGACCGGGCGACGGTTTTGGGGCGAGATCCCCGCTCCTCCTCCTTCGCCTCAGATACCTCTCCAGGGTGGGCATCGAGACGCCGAAAGTTCGCACCACCTCCTTACGCGGGATGCCGCGGTCCACGGCGTCGAGCACCTTCAGCCTCAGGTCGAGCGAGTAAGCGTTCATCATGGCAGCATCGCACGACCATCACTCGTTTCGCAACTTGCTCTAGAGCGTCATGCAACGATATTGGACCCCCTGCGCGTTTCCGCGTCGTGGAGAAGCGTCCCAGGAGCCTCGTACCCTCCCGGGGCTATGCTTAGAGGCGAGCCTCGCGGGGGTGGGCCAACTCCATTGACTACCGCTATAAGATCGGTCGACCCGCTCGTGCTGCTGGTACGGCGACCCGCAGGCCCGGCCATTATGGAAACCGCTCCAGTCTCCCATTACCGACACGGTACGGGGGTCTTGG
>CADCVH010000051.1 GCA_902806085.1 uncultured Rubrobacteraceae bacterium
GATAAGGAGCGGTTCGTAAGCCCTCGAAAGGTCCGGGAGGGCGATTAGCGTAGAGGGACCGGGGCTACAGCGCTCCCGGCCCCTTCGTCGTTCGCCGCCCCGGTCCTCGACCCCCCCCGGCGCGGGGGCCGCCGTTCTCGGCTATGCCTTCTCGGCTATGCCTTCTCGGCTATGCCTTCTCGGCTATGCCTTCTCGGCTATGCCTTCTCGGCTATGCCTTCTCGGCTATGCCTTCTCGGCTATGCCTGGCCGCGCCCCTCGTAGTGCTCGCGCAGGGCGGCATCGTAGGCGCCGGAGGGGTCTTCTATCTCCGGGGCGGACCCTATCGTGGCGGCGTCGTACGGGACGGTTGCCCGTTCGGCTTCGACGTCCACTTCCACCTTCTCGGCGGGGACGGCGCGCCCGTTCACGACCACGTATTTCAGGACGTCGCTCACCGCCTCGTAGACGGTGTCGTGGACCCGGCCGACCTCCGCGCCGGAGGGGTCGAGGACGGCGTAGCCCTCCACTTGCGTGAACGGGTTGCTCGCGCGGCGGTCTTCGCTGTCCATGGCTCGTCCTCCGGTGGCGGGGGTTGGTGTATGTGCGTATGATACTTTGGCGTGGGAGTCGGAGCCGTTTATCGGAGAGACGCACGGGGGCTGAAGGCTTTCTCGCTGTTTTACGTGGTTCTTATGGCGGCCTCGCTGCTTCTGGTCCACGCCTCCTCCTACGATCCCCCGGTCTCCTTCGTCCCGCTCTACCTCGTCGCCTCGGTCGGGATAATCGTGGCGGCCGCGGTCGTGCCGCTCTTGCCGGCGGAGCAGTTCACGGGCGGGTTCTGCGGCGGCGTCTACGCGTTCTACGCGGCCGTCGTCGCCATGATGGTCTTCTTTACGGGCGGCCCTTCGAGCGAGCTCTACGTGGTGTTCTTTCCGCTGCTGCTCGCCTCCGCGCTGCACGGCATTTGGAGGGTGGTGCTCGCGGTCCTCGCCGCCGGGCTGTTTTGCTACGGGCTCGCGGTGCTGCCGGGGCTTCTCGAGTCCGGGACGGGCGAGGAGGTGGCGGCCTCGGTCTTCTACCGGCTGGGCATGCTGGGGTTGACGGGTCTCTTCCTGGCCTACGCCTCGCGGGGCGTCGCCGGGCCGGGGGAAGAGGATCGGGGGATGGTGCCGGAGGACGGGGGTTCGGTGCTGATGGAGCAGGCCGAGGAGGAGATCTCCGCGCCCGGGGGGGCGCCCGTCGCCGTGATCCTGGTGGACCCGGGCGACGTGAGGGACCTCGATCTCCTGCTCGACCGGATAGAGGCGCGCATAGGGGAGCCGGTCCCGCTCGACGAGGGAAACCTCTTCGGCATGGTCGTCGGCGGGGTGGACAACGCGGGCGCGGAGAGCGCGGCGCGGCGGACCCTGGCGGCGGCGAGATCCCTGGGCGCCGGGGAGACGCGGGCAGGCGCGGCGATCTACCCCCGCGACGCGGCCTCCGCGGGGGACCTGCTGGTCGCGGCCGGAAAGGCGCTCGAGGCCTCCTTCGAGGTCGAGGGGCCGAGCGCCATCGCGATCTCGGGCAGAAACGCCCCCGAAGAAAACTACCGCGCAGCCCGCTAGCTTTTAGCACGGTGCCTCCGGAGGAGGCGTGATCCAATCGTGGCTTGCAACCTTGATGGGGGCCGTCCGTACCGATGCTATAATTCACCATTGACTTTGCAGGCTCGACGACAGCCGGGGGTGGGCGGCCCAGATGGGAAGATTTACTAGAGCGATCCGCGGCTTTTTCGGGAAGTTCCTTTCCGGGGTCGAGCAACGCAACCCCGAGATACTTCTCGAAAACGCCGTTCAGGACGAGCTCGAGAACTTGAAGAAGCTCCAGGTCGCGGCGGCCCGGACCATGGCCTACGAGAAGATGCTCGCCAACGACGCCGCGAGCAAGCAGAAGACCCTGACCGTAAAGGAGCGCCAGGCCCGCGAGCTCGCGGGCCGCGGCCAGCGCGCCGCCGCCGTCGAGGTCGTCCAGCAGAAGCAGGAGGCCCAGACCCAGCTCGCCGAGATCGAGGGCAGGCTAGAGGAGGCGCGCAAGAACTCCCAGGAGATGGAGCGGGCCTTCCGCGACCAGGAGCGGCGCTACAACGACGTGGCGCGCGAGCGGGCCGCCCTCATGGAAGAGAACCAGCGCGCCCGGGCGCTGCGCACCGCAAACGACGCGAGGGCCCAGATCTCCCTCTCCGATTCGAGCAGGGACCTCGAGAAGGCCCGCCAGTCCATCCGCCAGGCCTCCTACGAGGCCGAGGCCGTGGGGGAGCTGGGCACCAGCGAGACGGAGCGCCAGATCGCCGCCGCCGAGGTGGACATAAAGCGCCTCGACGCCGAGCGCGAGCTCGAGATGATGGAGATAGAGATGGGCCTCAAGGAGCCCGAGCCTATAGAGGCAGCCCCCACAGAAGAGCCGCCCGAAGGGCCGCGGCCGGAGGAAGGGCCGCGTGGGTAGCGGCGCCTCCCGGCATCTGGTCAGGCTGGTCCCGTTTGGGTCGTTCTCGGGGCTCGCCGTGCTAGAAGCGATGGGTCCCGACCCGACCTACTGGCTGGCAGGCCTCTTCGGGGCCGGGGCCGCGTTTACGGGGAAGCGGCTCCTGGACCGGCGGGGCAACGCGCGCCGGGAGCTGTCGCGACGGGCGCGGGAGAACGTCAAAGAGCTCGAACGCATAGCCAGGGAGGACCGCATCGCCGCGCCCCAGACCAAACGCCTGGCGGGGTTGCAGGCGGGGGTCATCGAGAGCTGGGAGCTTCTCCCCGAGCAGTACAGGCCGCTCCTGGACGAGGACATCTTTACCATCGTGGGCGAGGTGGGCGACGCGGCGCGGCTCGCGCGGCGGCGGGCGCTCTTGCGGCGGCACCTGGAGGGCCTGAACCGGCGTGAGATCTCCGGCCGCATCAAGGGCCTCGAGAAGGACCTGGCCCGGCTGGAAGAAGGCTCGCCCCTGCGGTCGCCGTTCGAGGCCGCGCTTGAGGGGCGGCGGGGCGAGCTCGCCGGCTACGCGGACATACTCGACGGCATCAGCATGATAAACGCCCAGCTTGAGAGCGCCGAGAGCCTGCTCGGCAACCTGCGCGGCGAGTTGCTCGCGGTGGACAACAGGCTCTCCTCCGGGCCGCTGGACCCGCGTCTCCAGCAGCTCAAGGAGCGGGTCGCGTACTTCCGGCGCGGCCTGGACGAGGTCACGAGAAGCGTGGAGTCACTGCCCGCTACGGAGAGGATGGCGGCGAGATGAGCGAAGATCGCACCAACCGGCAGAGCTTTTTCGCCCGGATGTTCAAGGAGCACGAGCAAGACGACGGGACCTCGATCTACTCCCGCCAGGAGATAGGGGCCGGGGAGGGCGGCGATCGCGAGGGCGTGCCCCACTCGCGGTCCTTCACCGTCGAGCGTGCCGCCGAGGTCATAAAGAACCTCCCGCCCGAGGTCCCGCGCCCGGCCGCCGTCCGTATCGTGCGCCAGACGCTCGAGGCGGCGGGCATAGACGTAAACGAGCTCGATTCCTCGACCAGGGCCAGGGAGTCCCGGTTGGAGTCCGAGATAGACCTCAGCGAGGACCGCATCCGCAAGCTCAAGGATGACACGGAAGACGTGATCCGCAACCTCGAAGACCAGATCCGCAAAGCCCGCGAAGCCCGCAACTTCGGTGTCACCGAGCAGGAACGCAAGATAGATGTCGCCGAAAGTGGCCTGGAAGACATAGACCTGGTGCGCAGCTTCTTCGGTCTCCCGCAGGGCGAACCGGCAGAGGAGCCCGAAAGGCCCCCCGAGGAGACCACCGCGGGCGACGAGACCCAGGTGATAGAGGGCGTCGGCGAGGACGACACGCAGGTCCTGAGGCAGCCCGGCCCGCTCTCCGACTCCGAGGATTACTGGAACACCCGGGACGAACGCGGTCAGTGAGCATCCCGCGTCGCATCGGCCGCCTCGCCAGCGGCCTGCTCTCTAACATCCAGGAGGACGAGCGTGTCCGCGAGCGCCTCCGCACCGGCCGCGAACGCGGCGAGACCCTGAGGGGTGCCTTCGAGGCCGCCCTCAGGGGGGCCCAGGAGGAGCTGCGCCGCTCCGAAGAACGCCGCCGCGCCGAGGGGGGCGGGCCTACGGGATCCACCTTCGCCGGCACCCGAAACACCCGGCAAAGCTCTGGCCGCGCCTCTGGCCGCACTTCGGGTCGGACCTCCTCGACCTTCGCCCCGCTCAAGTACCCGCCGAACGTGCTCTCGGCCTACGACAGGCTCGGCCTCGTCCCGGGCGTGCCGATGGACGAGGTCGACCGCAAGCGAAGGGAGCTCGTCAAGCGCTTCCACCCGGACAGGTTCCCCGACCCGGACAAGCGCGCCCGCGCCGAGAAGGTGACCGCGGAGATAAACGCCGCCCACGACACCATAGAACGCCACGCCTCGCGCAAGTCGCGGTAGGACGGTATTCGGAGGGCACCCCGCGGACCGCGTAAACCGCTTGCCGGCGGTACGCGGCCCGGTTGCGTTTGTCGTCTCCCGTCGCGGGAAGGATCGGGCGATGCAAGTCTTTTTGGAGACCGAGCGGTTGGTGTTGCGCCGGTTCACCGGGGCCGACGCCGGTGACCTGTTCGAGCTCGACGGGGATCCCGAGGTCATGCGCTTCCTCACCGGGGGCAAACCGATGCCCCGCGAGGTGATCCTGGCCGAGACCCTGCCCCGGTTCCCGCGTTCTTACGGGCGTCTCGGGGGGTTGGGCTACTGGGCCTCCCTAGAGAGATCCCCCGGCGGGTTTCTGGGTTGGTTCGCGTTGCACCCCTCGGAGGGCGGCGATCAGGACGAGGCCGACCTCGGCTACCGGCTGCGCAGGCCCGCCTGGGGCAAGGGTTACGCTACCGAAGGGGCGCGTGCCCTGATCCACAAAGGCTTCACGGAGCTCGGCGTGGGGCGCGTGGTGGCGGAGACTGTGGCGGCCAACGCCGCCTCCCGACGCGTGATGGAGAAGGCGGGCCTGTACGCGCTGACGAGGACCGGCTGGGAGCTGCGGGGAGCGGCGGACCCCGGGCGGCCATCGGCCCGGCGCGGGATCGGACGCGCGGGGTAGCGGGGAACGTTGGCGAGCGCCAGGGAGGAATGGGACCGGATCTTCTCCCGGCTTGACCACGATCCCGGCGGCGAAGATGCCTGGCTGGAACGCTGGCGGCCCCTCTTCGAGGCGAACCGTAACGCGCCCATCCTCGACCTCGGCTGCGGCGCCGGGGATGACGCCCGCTCCCTCACGCGCTGGGGCCTCGAAGTCGTCGCCGCGGATTTCTCCGAAAAGGCGCTGCGGGCAACCCGAAGGCGCGCCCCGCGGGCCGAGACGAAGAACGTGGACCTCACCCGCGGCCTGTCCTTCCCCAACGACCACTTTGCGGTAATCATCGCCAGCCTCTCCCTCCACTACTTCCCTGGACTGAGGCCGTCGAGATCCTGGGAGACGTTCGACGCTGCCTGACCCCAAACGGCCACCTTCTGGCCCGCCTAAACTCGACGAGGGACTCCTACTACGCCGCCGCGCGGAAAGAGGAGATCGAGCCAAACTTTTACCTCGTGAACGGCTACCCGAAACGCCTCTTCGACCGCCGAGGCGTAGAAGCGCTCTTCGCCCGCAACTGGACCCTGGCGAGCGCCGCCGAACGGACCACGGTCCGCTACGGCAACGAAAAAACGCTGTGGGAGATCGTCGCGAAAAAGCGAACAAGAAGCGAAAAAACGAGCGCACCCGGGCCCGCACGATCGTTCTCCCGTTCCCCGCAGCATCTATCCGAAAGCGGCAGCCAAGAACTGACCGTTGAAAGCGAAGGTAGAGTCGGAGCGTGCTAAACGAGCTCGCCGCGCACTATGAGGCGGTTCTCGAAGGTGGGTATCGGTACGCAGGTCTGGAGGGAGACCACCGTCTTGCCCTCCACGGGGTACGTCACCCAGGTATCGTCGGGCTCGACGGTCAGCCGGTCGTAGACCCTGAAGGTGTACGTCCGGCCGTCGGCGCTCTTCAGGAAGATCTCATCCCCGGGCATGAGCTTTTCGAGGTCATAGAAGGCGCGCGGCACGCGGGTCCAGGGATAGCCCAGCGCGTGCCCCGCGATAAAGGTGTTCGACCCTCTCTCCCACGGCAGGCCGCTCTCCTGCATGCGCAGCACGCCTTCCCGGTCGAGATCCGCCTGCCGGAAACCCGTCGGCACCGCCACGTCCTTCAGGCCGAGCGCCGGAACGGTAAGCGTCAGGTTCTTCGCCGTGGACGGGTCCGGTGAGACGGGCGTGCCCGCGGGTGGGGTCCGCGGTTCCCGGGGGCCCTCGCCGAGGAGGGCGCCGGTGTTCTTTACCTCCTGGGTGCGGATCTCGATCGACGACGTTTCCTCCTCGGGCCAGATCGGCAGAAACAGCAGGCAGAGCGTGGCCAGGGAGGCCACGAAGAACGCCGTTTTACGACCGCCGAACACCCTTCGGGAGTATAACAGTGGGCCCTCATTTGCCGTTAGAATAGACCGCATGAAGATAGAAGCCCTGATCGAAGACTTCTCCGCCGACCTCTCGGAAGATCCGGGCACGAGCCCGCGCACGGCCGAGTTCTACCTGGCCGACCTGCGCGAGTTCGCCCGCTTCCTCGCCGGCAGGGGGGTGGAGGAGGCGGAAGACCTCGGCGTGGGGGCGGTGATGGACTTCCGCAACCACCTGCTCGGGGAGAACCGCAAGCGCTTCACCGTCTACCGCAAGGACGCGGCGGTCAGGCGCTTTCTTGATTGGGCGAGGACCTCCTCTGAGGCAGAGTTGGACTTCGATCCCATCGAGCCCATGCACCAGCCGCTCGACCAGAAGATCGTCTCCCTGGAGGACGAGGAGGCCGACCAGCTCCTCTCGTTCCCGACGAACACGCTCGACTCCGCCCGGGACGCCGCGGTTATAAGGCTCATGCTCGACACGGGGGTGACGGTCGGGGAGATCCGGGGCCTCCTCAGGAGCGACGTGGACCTAGAGGCCGCCCAGGTCCAGCTCGGCGGACCCGGCTCCCACCTCGCCGGCCGCGCCCGGCGACTCGCGCCCGAGACCGTCCAGGCCCTCCGGCGCTACCTGCGTATGCGCGAGGACGAGACGCCGGAGCTGATCGTCGGTCGGGCCGCCCGGCCCGTCACCACCTCCAAGTCCCTCCAGAGCGCGATCTGGAAGCGTTGCGACGCGGTCGGGATGTGGCGCGTCTCGCCCATGGTCCTGCGCCACACCTTCGCCGTCCGGCTGCTCCGCCGCGGCGCCACCCTAAACGAGTTGAAAGAGGCCCTCGGCGTGCGCGACACTTCGAACATAGGCGTCTACAAGAAGTTCGTGTAGGGCCGTCTCGCACACCCTGCGGACCTGTACCGTAACCAAATAGGGTCCCGCAGCGTCCAAGCCTTCGGAACAGACAAAAACGACGCGTAGCAGGCCCGGTCCTGGATCACCAGAAGGTTTGCGTGCGTGTGCGGCATGGCACAATAACTTATAGTCGGTCTTTAAATAGCAATCGGGGGTCCTCGGGTGGCATCGGAAAGCTCAAACCAGGCGACGGAGTCGCAGCAAGACGAGCAGAACCAGCAAGAGGACCAGCAGACGGACGGCCAGGGCCAGCGGGCATACGACTACGACGAAATAAAGGACAACGCTCCGGTTAGGAAAAACGACCCGCGCACCTCCGTCCAGAAGACCGAAGAGTACCGGTTCGCGAACAACATACCCGGCGATCAGACGATCCCCGAAAAGGCTTACGCGGACTACACGCTGGAGTACGACGACGAAGACGCGGCGATGAACGGCAAGATTCCGGACGTGCTGCTCGACGTGCCGGTCGTCAAGGTGGACGAGATCAACTTCGAGCTCAACGACCTGCGGGCCAAGGTCAACCTCTTCGCGAAGGTGCTCGACCTGGTGGAGCTCTCGGTCGGGGTCGATCTGTACCTCGGCCGCGTAAAACTCGTCATAACGGGCGTGGAGGCGCAGGCGCTCCTCAAGGTTCGCCTGGACAACGTGACCGCCATCATAGACCGGGTCCTCACGACCATAGACCGCAACCCCCAGATCATAGAGAAGCTCGTCGACAGCGTGGGCTCCGCGGTCGAGGACGTCGGCAGTGGCGCCGGCTCGGCCCTGGAGGACGTGGGCGAGGGCGCCGGTCAACTGGTTGGCGAAGGGGTCAACTCGGCGGTCGAGGATATCGGCTCTGGCGCCGGCGAACTTGTGGGTGATGGTCTCAACTCCGCGGTGGAGGATATCGGCTCTGGTGCTGGCGACCTGGTTGGTGAGGGAGCCAACCAGGCGGTCGCCGACATCGGTTCGGGCGCCGGCTCCGCCGTCGAGGACGTGGGCGAAGGGACCGGTCGGCTCGTAGGCGAAGGAGCCAACCAGGCCGTCGCGGATATCGGTTCTGGAACCGGCTCCGCCGTCGAAGACGTCGGTTCCGGGGCTGGCTCTGCGGTCGAAGACGTGGGCGAAGGCGCCCAGTCGGCGGTCGAGGACGTAGGTTCTGGGGCCGGCTCCGCTGTGGAGGACGTTGGCTCTGGTGCCGGCTCCGCCGTCGAGGATGTTGGCGAAGGCGCTGGCGAAGCCGTCGAGAGCACCGGAGGAGCCGTCGAAGACGTCGGCTCCGGGGCCGGCGAAGCCGTCGAGAGTACGGGCGAGGCCGTCGAAAATGTCGGCGAAGGCGCTCAGTCGGCAGTGGAAGATGTGGGTGAGGGTGCCGGCGAGGCGACCCAGCAAGTCGGCGAGGGCGCGGGACAGGCCGCGGGCGAGGTAGGCCAGGGCGCGGGGCAAGCGGCCGGTGAGGTAGGCCAGGGGGCAGGTCAAGCCGCAGGCGAGGTCGGTGAAGGAGCCGGACAGGCCGCCCAGGAAGTCGGCGAGGGCGCGGGCGAGGCTGCGGAAAGCGCCGGCCAGGCCGCCGAGCAAGTCGGGGAGGGTGCGGGGCAGGCCGCGGAAAGCGCCGGCCAGGCTACGGAGCAAGTCGGCGAGGGCGCCGGCCAGGCCGCGCAAGAGGCCGGGCAGGGGGCCGGGCAAGCCGCCGAGGGCGCAGCCGAGGGCGCAGGTGAGGCGGCCCAGGGCGTCGGGGGCACGGCGGGGCAGGTGGCCGAGGGTGCGGGCGACGCCGCCGGCCAAGCCACGGATCAGGCAGGGCAGGTCGCCGACCAGGCCCAGGATGCCGCCGGAGGGATCGCCGACCAGACGCAGGATGCAGCGGGTCAGGCGACGGAGCAGGCGGGGCAAGTCGCCGACCAGGCCGGTGGCGTGTCGGATCAGGCAACTGGGGAGGTCGGTCAGGCCGCGCAGGGAGAGGCGCAGGACGTCGAGGGGCAGGCGTCCGGCCAAGACGGACAGGCCGCGCAAGGGGTACAGGACATCGCGGCCGGCCAAACGCAGGACGCCACGGGGCAGGCCCAGGAGACCGCCGGAAACGCGGCCCAGGAGGTACAGGACGGGGCCGGACAGGCCGCCGATCAAACCGGACAGGCCGCCCGACCCGGGGGGGATGCCGGGGGTCAGAACGTCGATGAAGACCAGGGCCAGCACGGCGCCGGGGTCGACGAGAACGCCAACGGAGGGCGTCAGAGCGTGCAGCGCGCGGTGGATCAGACCGGAGACATCATCGAGATCACCCTGAACGAAAACGGCGAGATAGTGAGTGAGGAGCTGGCCGGCAACGTCGGCAGCCTGCCCGTGGAGGAGGAGTACGTGGACGATG
This sequence comes from uncultured Rubrobacteraceae bacterium, assembly GCA_902806085.1. Taxonomy (GTDB): domain Bacteria; phylum Actinomycetota; class Rubrobacteria; order Rubrobacterales; family Rubrobacteraceae; genus Rubrobacter_D. Next base: position 9,709 of record CADCVH010000051.1, read on the forward strand.
ATGGCCGAATCGTGAGTCGGGTGAGGGACGAGGCGGGGAATGCCATAGAGCGGGTGTTCGACGACGAGGGGAACATGGTCGGCATAAGGGTCGTTTGAGCGGGAAAGCAAGGTTGAGAAGACCGAGCGGAGAGGAGAATTAGGTGACAGACAAACAGACGGAGGCGTTGGAGAGGCTGAACCAGGGCATCCAGGAGTCCAGGCAGGAGGTCCAGAAACGGACGATGAACCTGGCCCAGGGCTACTTCGATGACTCGGCAGAGGCGCTCAAGCAGCAGATAAAAGACAACCGGTCCACGCTCGAGGGCCTGCCGGACCAGATCCCCGGCGGACGAGAAGAAGCCTTCCAGACGATGTTCCAGGAGTTGATGGACAACTACTCGTCCATGGAGGAGGCCATCGACGAGGCCCAGCAAAACGTCGCAAGCCTGGACACGGATCGGATCAGGCGCCAGGGAGAGATCGAGGCCACGGACGCGGCCCGCCGCGAGGCAAAAGAGCGGGGTGTGGACCTCACGCAGGTCGAGGGAACGGGTACCGACGGCCGGATCATCGTCAGCGACGTGGTAGAAGCGGCCGATGCGATGGAGAGCGGCGAAGGACCCGACGTTTCGGAGAACGGGGCCACCGATCAGGCCCAGCAGGCACAAGAGCAGGCCGGGCAGGCCGTGGAGGGCGCGCAAGACGCCGCGGGGGGCGCCACCGATCAGGCCCAGCAGGTAGCGGGCCAGGCGACCGACCAGGCCGGACAGGTGGCGGGCCAGGTCCAGGACGCCGCCGGCCAGGCCACGGACCAGGCCGGGCAGGTAGCCGACCAGGCCCAAGACGCGGCGGGAGGGGCCACCGATCAGGCTGGTCAGGCCGTGCAGGGTGTCCAGGACACCGTCGGTGGGCTCACCGGCGACGGCCAAGAGGACGGCGGCGGCCCCCTGGGAGGGGTGACCGATCAGGTCGGCCAGGTCGCCGGGCAGGCCCAGCAGGTGGCGGGGCAGGCCACCGACCAGGCTGGGCAGGTCACCGGCCAGGCGCAGGATGCCGCGGGAGGCGCCACGCAGCAAGCCCAGGAGTCCGTGGGGTACGCGGCGGAGCAGGCGCAGAACGCTACCGGGGAGGACGAGGCCGGGGAGCCGAAGGCCACGAACGCCGCCAGGCGCAGAGCGAAAGAGATGGGGGTTGACCTCTCCACGATCGAAGGCACCGGCTCCGGTGGGCTCATAACTATCCAGGACGTGGTGGGCTCCTGACGCGATGAAGAAGGAGGGAACAGGCGAGCCGCAGAACCCGGACATAGTGCTCGATGCCGACGTGAGGATGCACGAGTTGTACTTCGATAGGGCGCCGAATCCTCGGGTGCGCTTTTGGGGAAACACCAAGCGCAACTCTGTATGGGAGAGCAGGCGCGAGAACTTACCGGGGGAGGTCCAGGAGGGCGTCGTTTATCCCAACGGCGGCGTTCGGTTGAGGATCGCCAGCGAGGCAGTGGATAGCGACGAGGTAGTAGATAGCGATCCCGGTTCAAAGACTAGTTCGTAAAGAGAAAGGGTAAAGAGGGGCCGGAAGCAATCAAAGCGAACAACCGTGAGACAAAGACTCGTGAGCAAAGAGGAGAAAAAATGAGCGAACAAGCGCAGCAGCAACAGACTCAGGATCAGTATCTGCAACAGGCCCAGGACTTCTTCGCGCGATCGATGGGTAGGATAAAGGGCCGGATGCAGAGCGACTCCGCCCAGCTCGAAAGCTTCATGCAGCAGCTTCCCGAGGATTCGCAGGCCCAGATCCAGGAGATGACCGACTCCTACGCCCAGTTCGGGGACAGCATAGATCAGGCGTCCCAGGATGCTGGGGTGCAGGACGTGATGGAGGAAGAGGCCCAGGAGGCGAGGCAGAACGCGGACGAAGCCACGGGTCAGGGCCAGGAACCCGTCCAACAAGCCACGGATCAGGTGCAAGATGTGGCCGGCGGGGGCGCCGAGCAGGTGCAAGATGCGGTCGGCGAGGGCGCCGAGCAGGCGCAAGATGCGGTCGGCGAGGGCGCCGAGCAGGCGCAAGATGCGGCCGGTGAGGTTGCTGATCAGGCCAGCCAGGTGGCGGAGAACCTGCCCGAGGGCTTCGAGGCGATAGACGAGCCCACCACCGACGAGGAAGGCAACACCGTCGTGCGCGCCGAGGATTCCGAGGGGAGCCTCACGGACTTCACCTTCGACCCGGAGGGTGAGATGGTGGACGAGGTCCCGGTGGAGGAGGGCGAGGCCGAAGGCGAGGCCGAAGACGAGGCCAGCCAGATGGCGGAGAACCTGCCCGAGGGCTTCGAGGCGGTGGGCGATCCGACCACCGACGAGCAGGGCAACACCGTCCTGCAGGGCCAGGACGAGCAGGGCAACACCGTGACCGTCCAGCGCGCCGCGGACCCCGAGGGGAACGTCGTTGACTCCACGTACGATCAGCAGGGCAACCTCATGGACGAGACCCCGGTGGAGAATCCCGCCCCTCCCGGGTCCACGTCCTCGGTCACGACCCGCCCCTCCGACAACGAGGACAGCTCCGAGAACTCCTCCTGGGAAGACAGCGATACGACGACCGTCGATCAGCAAAAGGGCAGCGAAGGTCTTCTTGGCGGCGGCCTTCTCAGCTTGGATCTCCTCCCGCCAATGGAGAAGCAAACGACCACCGTGGAGTCCCAGGATTCCGAGGATGTCGACGAGACGTCATCGGAGTCCTCGTCACAGGGAGGAGAAGAGCAGCAAGGAGAAGAGGCTGAGCAGGGAGAGGAAGCTGAGCAAGGCGGAGGCGGTGGGGGACCCGTCGATCAGGTGACGGACACCGTCGGCGGCGCGGCCGAAGGCGTGCCCGTCGTCGGGGACGCCGTAGGCGGCGAAGGCGGGGGACCCGTCGATCAGGTGCAGGACACCGTCGGCGGCGTGACCGAGGGCCTGCCCGTTGTTGGAGGAGACGGCGAAGGCGGCGGGGGACCCGTCGATCAGGTGCAGGACACCGTCGGCGGCCTGACCGGCGGCCTGACCGGCGGTGGCGGCGGAGACGACGAGGAAGGTGGCGGCGGAGGCGGCCTCGCCGGGGGCCTCCTGTAGACCTCCTGCAATCGAGAGCGGCGGGGTTGATTCCGCACGGCCCCGCCGCTCACCGGAAACGATAGTCAACGAGCAAAAAGGAGACCAAGTGACTGACCAAGCACCGAACCTTCAGCAGCAGAACCTTCAGGCGGCCACGGAGAACGCCCAGAACTTCTACGGGCAGTCGATAGGCAGCCTCAAGAGCCAGGCCCAGAACTACCGCGAGCAGCTGGAGCAGTTTTCCCAGCAGCTTCCCGAGGATTCGCAGGCCCAGGTCCAGGAGATGATCGACTCCTACATAGAGCTCGAGAGCTCCATGGACCAGGCGGCCCAGGATGCCGGGGTACAGGACCAGATGGAGCAGGCCGCCCAGCAGACCCAGCAGCAGATCCAGGACGCCGCCGGGGGTGCCGCCCAGCAGGCACAAGACGCCGCCGGCCAGGCCACCGATCAGGCCCAGCAGGCCGCGGGCCAGGCGACCGACCAGGCCGGCCAGGTCGCGGGCCAGGCCCAGGACGCCGCCGGGGGTGCCGCCCAGCAGGCCCAGGACACCGCCGGCCAGGCCACCGATCAGGCCCAGCAGGTCGCGGGCCAGGCGACCGATCAGGCCGGCCAGGTCGCGGGCCAGGCCCAGGAGGCCGTAGGCGGGCTCACCGGCGGCGGCCAGGAAGGCGGCGGAGGCCCTCTGGGTGGCGTCACCGATCAGGTAGGCCAGGTTGCGGGCCAGGCCCAGGAGGTAGCGGGCCAGGCTACGGATCAAGCCGGCCAGGTCGCGGGCCAGGCCCAGGACGCCGCCGGGGGTGCCGCCCAGCAGGCCCAGGACACCGCCGGCCAGGCAGCGCAGCAGGGGCAGCAGGCCGCGGGTCAGGCAGCGCAGCAGGGGCAGCAGGCCGCGGGTCAGGCGGCCCAGCAGGCTGGAGGTCAGCAGCAGGGAGGCGAGCAGCAGGGAGGCGAGCAGCAGCCGAACGCCACGCAGGCAGCCCAGCAGAAGGCCCAGCAGATGGGTGTGGACCTTTCCCAGGTGCAGGGCTCCGGGGCTGACGGGCGCATCACCGTCAGGGACGTGCAGAGCGCCGCGGACCAGCAGTAGCCGCGGGTCCTTGGGGAAGCCGTCGAAGGAAAGGAGCAGCTATGGACGACAAGGCCAAAGGCAAGGCCAAAGAAGCCTACGGCGCCTTGACCAGCGACGAGGCCAAGAAGGAGGAGGGCCGGGCGCAGCAGAGGAAGGCTGACGCCCAGGAGCAGGCGGCACAGCAAGCAAAGACCAGCCAGGCGAAAGAAGAGGCCAGGCGGGCGGAGAGGCAACGGGACCGGCAGAAGGTCAAGGACAAGGGCCTGCTAGGCGGCGTTACGGACTCGTTGTCCGGGCGTGATCGAGGCCCAGGGGCCTGACACGGCGGGATCACCCCGCAAAAAGAGCCGGGTTAGGGACGCATTTCCGATGTCTGCCGGAAATGCGTCCCGCGTCCTGCTCTTCGTTTTCTAACGGCACTGACATTACCGCGGAGGAGTTGATAAGCGTATGGGTAGACGGAGGAGACGGAGGGGGCCTGGCAGCGGGAGGCACGCGAGCCGCGGTGGTGGTTCGAGGCGCAGAATTCTCATAACCTCGGTTAGTCCTTCCGGAGACGTTAGTAGCGCCAGCCCCACCATCCGGGCCGTCGTCGAGGACAGGGACGGCACCCCCCTGTCCAGGAACGACATAGACTTGTACCTCGACGGGGAGGAGAAGCGGTTCACCTACAGGCGGGCTACCGGTGACCTGAAATGCTCCACCGGGAGGCTCTCCTCCGGCACCCACACGGTCGAAATAGATGCCTACGTCGAAACCGACGACGGGGGGGGCAAGGCGGGCAGGAAGAAATGGACCTTCAACGTAAAGAAGTAAGGGGCAGATAGGGCAGGCGGTTTCAAGTACGAACCAGGCTGGGCATCTGATCCGCATTGGGGTCCTCTATTCGTGCTGCGAGAATACGAGCGGGTCTTGGAGGTGTCCCCGCATCGTCGAGGACCGTATGAGGAAGGGATCGCGTGGCCAAGAGACGGAGGAACAGACGAAATTCGCGTCGTAGGTCCTCGGTCAGGGTTGTCAGGGTCACGAGGACGGAAGGCTCTAGCGAGAGCCAGACTACAAGCTATCGCACGGGAGGCCTCTCCATTACCGGCGTGGGCCCGACTGGTAAAATTGCAAGCTCTTATCCCACCATCCGGGCGAAGGTGAGAGACGAGGGGGCCAACCTCTCCAAGAGGGACATCAGGTTGTACCTTGACGGGTCCGAGAAGATCAGGTTCCATTACGATCGGGTCAGCGGCCGCCTGAGCTACAACGTCCGCGGCGCGCTGTCTCCCGGCACCCACCGGGTGGAGGTAGAAGCCGGAGCCGAATTCGGGGACAATCGGGGACAATCCAACAGTACGGCCAGAAAGGGATGGACCTTCACGGTGGCGCGTTGAGAGCCCAGGTTACGAGGCAGCACGATCACGGAAAGCCACGTGCGGCCCGGGACAAATCGGACGTGCATGCGAGGCGTGGTTGAGAAAAGTGGCTTTCACCAACGCGAAGGGCGGGGTCGCGAAGACCACGACCTGCGTGAACCTGGGCGCGGCGCTGGCGCTGGCGGGCCACCGGACCCTCCTCGTGGACTGCGACACGCAGGGGCAGGTGACCAAGAGCCTGGGCGTCCAGGCGGGAGAGGGGCTGGCCGAGCTCGTTCAGGGCGACGCGGGCCTCGAGGACGTGCAGATAGAGGCCCGCGAGAACCTGTTCGTGATCTCCGGCGGGGGGTCGCTCTCGGGGGTCAAGCGCATGATCTCGCGGAGGGACATGCGCTCCGAGTTGGTGCTGAGCGAGGCCCTCGAAGGCCTCAGGGGCTACGACTTCGTGCTGCTGGACGCGGCGCCTTCGTGGGACGTCCTCAACGTCAACAGCCTGTTCTACGTCGACGAGATCCTGATCCCGGTCTCCATGGAGGTGCTGGCGCTGCAGGGGGTGGGCGACTTCCTGGGCCGCGTGAAAGAGGTGCAACGCTACCGGGATGGCCTGCTCATACGGGGCATAATCCCCACCTTCTACGACGGCCGGGTCAAGAAAAGCGCGGAGATCCTGGAACAGCTCGAGCGGCACTTCCCGGGCACCGTCTGGCCGGTCGTGCGCTACAACTCGAAGCTCTCCGAAGCGCCGGGCTTCGGCCAACACATCTTCGAGTACGCGAAAAGGAGCTACGGGGCCGCCGATTACGACCGCCTGGCGAAGCGGCTCGCCAAAGGGGGATAGCCGAAAGCATGGGCAAGAGAAAAAGCGTGCCGAAAGACCTCATGGGAACCATCTTGAGCGAGAGCTTCGAGGCCGCCGACGAGGAACAAACACCTTCGGAGCCTCCTGGGTCCTCCGGCGCCGACGTCTCCTGGGACGAGAGGCCGGAGCGGGTGGGCATCACCTTCAACCTCTCCAAAAGGCTCGTCGTCGAGCTGGAGAGGCTCCGGGAGGAGCTTCGACCGGAGGGGGACGTGGACGTTCGTCCTTCCAAGTCCGAGATCGCCGAGGCGGCGCTCCGGATCGCCGTGGAGGACGTAAGAGAGAGGGGCGAAGAGAGCGGGTTGTCCCGGAGGCTGGACGGGCAGCGCGAGGCCCGGACCTCGGACGCCGCCGGCGGGACGACCCGCCGCGGCGTGGACGAATCCGGCTGGATCTTGGAGACCACCCACGACGAGAACGGGGACATCGTCGACGAGAACGTGGTTGGCACCGTCGCCGACCTTCCGGTGACAGACGAGTACATGGACGAACAGGGGCGGCTGGTGAGCGTGGCCAAAGACGAGCTGGGGAACGTCTTCGAGCAGGTCATGGACGACGGGTTCAACACGCTCGAGACGAGGCTCCTTCCAGCCCAGGATTGAACGATGGTTCCTAGAGCAAAGGCCGGAGGAGGTCTCGTGCAAGCCGACGGGGGTAGCAGGGAAGCGATGATGCGGGAGCAAAAGAAGCAGCTCGTCAAGGCGGCCCGGATGCTGGCGATGTGCCGGAAAGCCGGTGTTCCCGAGCCCCTGGACGTTACGGGGCTGGCGGTCGCGGCCTTCGAAGACATGCAGCTCAGGGAGGCCATGCTCTTCGTCCGCACCAACGAGCAGAACATAAAAGACCTCGCCTGGGCGCTCGGCAACTCCAACTCCGCCGAGGAGTTCGAGCAGAGGGTCAAGGAGATAAAGACCCTGCCCAAACGCGACGAACCCCGCCGATAGGCCCCGGAAGTCCCCGCAACCGGCCTCCAAGCCTCGTCTGGACGGGGGACCCCGGTCTCCCCAAGGTGTTGTGGTCCCGGAAAAAACGTGTTTACGTCGCGGCTATCCCCCGTCTAGAATGCCCCAAAAGCGCGGAGGTACGGGTGTCCGAGGGATTTCAGCGAGAGAGGTATCTACAAGATCGCCGCGCGTGGAGGCTCCTCCTGGCCCGGCTGCACCCGGACGCCGGCGGCGACCACGAGCTGTTCCTGTTCGCCTGCGCCCTGATGGACAGCGTGTGCGGGAAGCGCCGCTCCGGACCCGGACTGGACCACGCCTTCTCCCGGTGGCGGGGCGGCATGGACTCGTGGGCGTCGCGCAACCGGGAGGGGCTGCGGAGGCCAGGCCCCGGACGCTAGGCCCAAACGGCGTTCTCGGGGCGACGCCCGCCGGGAGTAGGCGCCTACTGGGGGCCTTGCTGCTGGGATTGTTGCATGGTCTGGATCACCTGCCACACCAGATCCCCGGCCTCTCGCTGCATCTTGATCGCCTCGGTCTGCCCCGGGTTCTGAAGCTCCAGCATGTTCTGCACCTTGCGGATGTCCGTCAGCGCCCGAGCCATGAGCTGCAGCGGACTAGGCTGCTGTTGCTGCTGGCCGCCCTGCTGTTGCTGTGTACCCTCTGCCACGGGGTCTCCTCTCTCTCTGATCTCCGGAAGGGGTTTGCCCACCCGCGTCTTTTCCGGTCCGGTACGTTTCCTACCCGTGTCGGACCCAGGCTAGACCCCGCGGGCGCCGGGATCGGCCCGGGGGGCGGCGTTTATGCCCCGGATAGCGGGGGCACTAAGACAAAAAGACGACGGCGAGGTGCGTTTTCCTATGGAGAACCGGCGTGACGCAGAGACAACCTGACGACCGCCTGGAGGAGGAAGAAGTACGGGCGGAGGCCACGGGCGAGGACGACGCGGACGTCGTCCTCGACATCCCCATGCTCAACGTCGAAGAGCTCGACCTTGAGGTCGAGGAGCTCAGGGCGCACATCTCGGCCCGGGCGGAGTTGGTGGGCTTCCTGAACATCAACGTGGGCGTCGACGCTTACGTCGACAAAGTGAAGCTGAACATAAAGGGCGTCGAGGCCCAGGTCCAGTTGAAGGTGAAGCTGGAGAGGATCCTCGGCAGCATAGACCGCGCCCTGCAGGCCATAGACAACAACCCGCAACTCCTGGACCCGAACTTCAGGAGGTCGCGGGGCGCTGGTGAGGAAGACGCCGGCGAGCAAGGGGGACGGCGCGAGATCGCCCCCGCCCCCGAGGAAGGCCCCGAAGACGTCGTCGAAGAGCCGGCCGAAGACCCGGAACGGGACGGCGCGAGACCGGCGGCGACCCACGCCGCCAGGAGAAAGGCGGAAGAACTCGGGCTCGACCTCTCGATCGTGGAGGGCACCGGGGCCGAAGGCCGCGTCCTCGTGCGGGACGTGCTGAAGGCCGCGGACGACTAGTGCCCCACGGGTTCGGTCCCGGGGTTACAATAAACGGGGTGGCGACAGGAGGACAGAAGACGGTGGCGAAGTACTTCAAGCAGAGCTCGGCGGAGATCATCTCGGACCTCCTCTCCGACGCGAAGGTCAAGCGCGTTCGCGAGTACGTCGGCGGCGAGGACTTCAAGTCCGACCGGGAGCGGGTCCGCCAGGAGGCGGCGCGCCGCCTCAAGAACGTCCGCGACCGTTACCGGAAGAAGGGCCGCACCCCCGAGACGGCCGCGAAGGAACGGGAACTCACCCTCCGCCTCGCCGAGGTAGAGGCCGAGTCGGCCGAACTGCGCGTCCGGTTCTCGGAGCTTCTGGAGGAGGAAGAGAAGCTCCGCGCCGCCCTCGACGAGCTCTAGGCACGCTAAGAGACCCGGACCGGCCACGCCCGCCCGGAGCCCCCCGGCATCGTCGAGGCCGGGGGACTTGCTATGGTCGTGATCGGACGAACCGGGCACGCTCGCCGGCCGGGCGACCTCGTGCGATACCGCAGGGAGATGGCCCTTCGCGGCGGGACGGTATGCGGACCGTTGTTGCCCGCCTGTTGCGTCGGGGTTTCGCGGGGAGGCCCGGCGGGGCGGGGCGCGGTTTCCACAAGCCCTGAATCGCGCTAGTATGCAACGGTTTGTTACGGCCTTGTGCTACCCTCGTCATTCGTGTAAAAAGTGGGTTGATCGCGTACCCCAGGCGCAGAAGGAGAGGACTTGTTGACCCCTGGAGCCGGACTTTACGACCCGACATACGAGCACGATGCTTGCGGGCTCGGGTTTGTGGCGCGAATCGACGGTCGGCCCACGCGGGAGACGGTCGAGCAGGGGCTTGAAGTTCTGCACAACCTGGAGCACCGGGGCACGACGGGGAGCGACCCGGAGACGGGGGACGGGGCGGGTATCCTCGTCCAGATCCCGGACGCCTTCTTCCGGCGCGAGTGCGCGAACCTCGGCATCGAGCTTCCGGGCGCGGGGGGCTACGGGGTTGGGGTGCTCTTCGAGTCCGGCGAGGCGGGGGGGTTGGGCTGCGGGGAGAGGTTAGCTGAGATCTGCGCGGAGGAGGGGCAGGAGCTCCTGGGTTTCCGGGAGGTGCCGGTGGAGCCCGGGGCCGTCGGGAAGGTCGCGCGAAGCATCATGCCGCGTATCCGGCAGTTCTTCGTGGGCCGCCGGGGCGGGGACGAGATGGCGTTCGAGCGGAAGCTGTACGTGATCCGTCGCCGGCTGCACAAGGAGACCGAGGGCTCGCGGGGTTGCTACGTGGTGAGCCTCTCTTCCAGGACGGTCATCTACAAGGGCCTCCTCAAGGGGCGGCAGTTGGAGCGGTTTTACCCGGACCTCGGGGACGCGAACTTCGCGAGCGCGATCTCGCTGGTGCACGAGCGGTTCTCGACGAACACGTTGGGCTCGTGGGAGCTCGCGCACCCGTACCGCTTTATCGCTCACAACGGCGAGATCAACACCATCAGGGGCAACGTCAACTGGATGCGGGCCCGCGAGAGCCGGCTGCGCTCGGAGTTTTTCGGCGAGGACCTCGGCAAGCTCTCCCCCGTCATCATGCCGGGCCAGAGCGACTCGGCCGCTTTCGACAACGCCCTCGAACTCCTGCACCTGGCGGGGCGGTCCCTGCCGCACGCGGTCGCCATGATGATCCCGGAGGCCTGGGAGAACGACGACCTGATGGAGGGGGACCGCCGCGCCTTCTACCAGTACCACAGCGCCCTGATGGAGCCGTGGGACGGGCCGGCGGCCGTCGCCTTCACCGACGGCCGCCTCGTCGGCGCGACCCTGGACCGCAACGGCCTGCGTCCGGCCCGCTACTCCGTCACGAAGGACGGGCGGGTCGTGATGGCCTCCGAGGACGGCGCTTTGCGGATACCGGCCGAAGATGTCGTGGAGCGGTGGCGGCTCCGGCCGGGAAAGATGCTCGTGGTCGATACGCAGCGCCACGAGCTGTTGCACGACGAAGAGGTGAAGAGGCCGCTCTTCGGGCGGCGGCCGTACCGGGAGTGGCTGGATAAGGGCGAGATCCACCTGAGGGAGATGCCCGAGCCGGACACGGCTTCGCGCCCGGAGTCGGCCACGCTCCTGCAGCGCCAGAGGGCCTTCGGCTACACCATCGAGGACCAGCGCATAATCCTCGCCCCCATGGCCCAGAACGGCAAGGAGCCCGACGGCTCCATGGGTACGGACACCCCGCTCGCGGTCCTCTCCGAGAGGCCGCAGCTGCTGTTCTCCTACTTCAAGCAGCACTTCGCGCAGGTGACGAACCCGCCCATAGACCCGTTGCGGGAGGAACTCGTCATGTCGCTCAAGATGAGCCTTGGGCCCGAGCAGAACCTCTTCGACGAGACGCCGGAGCACTGCCGGCGGGTGCTCATAGACCAGCCCGTGCTCACGGCGGTCGAGCTGGAGAAGATCCGGAACCTCGGCGACGAGCGCGCGAGCTCCGCGACGCTCTCGACCCTCTTCCCGGTCGCCGCCGGCGAGGCCGGTATGGGGGCCGCCCTCACGACCCTGTGCGAGGGGGCCGAGAGCGCGGTGCGGGGCGGCTCCGCGGTGCTCGTCTTGAGCGACAGGGGCGTCAACGAGATGCAGGCCCCGATACCGAGCCTGCTCGCTACCGCCGCCGTCCACCACCACCTCGTGCGGGCTGGCATCCGCACGGCGACGACGCTCGTCGTCGAGACCGCCGAGGCGCGCGAGGTCCACCACTTTGCCCTGCTCGTCGGTTACGGGGCGACCGCCATAGCGCCATACCTGGCCTTCGAGACCATCGAGGAGCTCACCGGCTCCCACCTCATGGAGGGCGTGAGCCCGGAGGAGGCGTCCAAAAACTACGTCAAGGCCGTCGGGAAGGGCCTCTTGAAGGTCATCTCCAAGATGGGGATCTCGACGCTCTTCTCCTACTGCGGGGCCCAGATCTTCGAGGCCGTCGGGCTGAACGAGGGGTTTATAGACAGGCACTTCGTCGGCACGGCCTCGCGCGTCGGGGGCGTGGGCATCGAGGCGCTGGCCCGCGAGACCCTGGAGCGGCACCGGGCCGCCTTCTCCGCGGCCGAGGACAACGCCCACGAGCTTGAGATAGGCGGCGAGTACCAGCTGCGCCAGCAAGGCCAGTATCACCAGTGGAACCCGGACACGATCGTGCCGCTGCAGAGGGCCGTCAAGACGGGGGACTTCGAGACCTTCAAGCAGTTCACGCGCCACTTCGACGAGCAGAGCGCGCGCTACTCGACGCTGCGCGGCCTCTTCGAGTTCGAGGGGGACCCGATACCGATAGAAGAGGTCGAGCCGGCCAAAGAGATCGTCAAGCGGTTCGTGACGGGCGCCATGTCGTTCGGCTCGATCTCCAAGGAGGCCCACGAGGCCCTCGCCATCGCCATGAACCGCATCGGCGGCAAGTCCAACACCGGCGAGGGCGGCGAGGACCCTTTGCGCTTCGTCCCCGACCACGGCGGAGACAACCGCCGCAGCGCCGTCAAGCAGGTCGCCAGCGGCCGGTTCGGGGTGACGGCCGAGTACCTCGTAAACGCCGACGTCCTGCAGATAAAGATGGCCCAGGGCTCCAAGCCCGGTGAGGGCGGGCAGTTGCCCGGGCACAAGGTCTCCGAAGACATAGCGAAGGTGCGTTACTCGACGCCCGGGGTCGGCCTGATCTCACCGCCGCCCCACCACGATATCTACTCCATAGAGGACCTCGCCCAGCTCATCCACGACCTCAAGAACGCCAACCCCCGCGCCGACGTTAGCGTTAAGCTCGTCGCCGAGGTCGGGGTCGGCACGGTCGCGGCGGGCGTGGCGAAGGCGAAGGCCGACCACATAACCGTCTCGGGCCACGACGGCGGGACGGGGGCCTCCCCGCTCTCCTCCATAAAGCACGCGGGGCTCCCGTGGGAGTTAGGTCTCGCGGAGACCCAGCAGGTCCTCGTCCGCAACGACCTGCGCGGGCGCGTCGTACTCCAGACCGACGGCCAGCTCAAGACGGGCCGCGACGTGGTCGTTGCCGCCCTGCTGGGCGGCGAGGAGTTCGCCTTCTCGACGGCCCCCCTCGTGGCGACGGGCTGCATCATGATGCGGGTCTGCCACCTGAACACGTGCCCGGTCGGCATCGCGACGCAGGACCCGGAATTGCGCAAGCTGTTCACGGGGACGCCCGAGCACGTCGTCAACTACTTCTTCTTTCTCGCGGAAGAGGTGCGGGAGTTTATGGCCGGGATGGGCTTCCGCCGGTTCGAGGAGATGGTCGGGCGCACGGACAGGCTCAGGATGCGCGAGGCCATCGACCACTGGAAGGCGCGGGGCGTGGACCTCTCCGCGATCCTGCACCAGGGCGAGCACTCAGACGGGAAGCCCCGCCGCCACTCGGAGCTCCAGGACCACGGGCTGCACAAATCCTTGGACAATGGGCTCATCGAACGTTGCATGCCGGCCTTGGAGCGGGGCGAGGGGGTCCGTTTCGGGCAAGAGGTGCTCAACACCCACCGCACGGTCGGGGGGATGCTCTCCGGCGAGCTGGCGCGGCGGTACGGCAACGACGGGCTGCCGGACGGCACGATCCGGATAGACATGCACGGCGTCGGCGGCCAGTCCTTCGGGGCGTGGCTGGCGAAGGGCCTGACCTTCACCCTCGAAGGCACGACCAACGACTACGTGGGCAAGGGCCTCTCCGGCGGACGCCTGGCGGTCTTTCCGTCGAGGTTCGCCGGATACAAGGCCGCACGCAACGTGGTGGTGGGCAACGTGGCGCTCTACGGGGCGACCGCCGGGGAGGCCTTCTTCTGCGGCTTCGCGGGGGAGCGGTTCGCGGTCCGCAACTCGGGGGCGCACGCGGTGGTTGAGGGCGTGGGGGACCACGGGTGCGAGTACATGACCGGGGGGGCCGTCGCGGTGCTCGGCGAGACGGGGCGCAACTTCGCGGCCGGCATGAGCGGCGGGGTGGCGTTCGTTCTGGACGAGGAGGGGCGCTTCGAGACGCTCTGCAACAAGGACATGGTAGGTCTTGAGGCCGTCGAATCCGGGGAAGACGAGGCGCTGTTGCGGGAGATGGTCGAGAAGCACCTGGAGTGGACCGGGAGCGAGCGGGCGCGGCGGGTCCTCGATGAGTGGGACGGGCTTCTGCCGAAGTTCGTCAAGGTCATGCCGCACGACCTCAAGCGGGTGTTGCAGGAGCGGCAGGAGGCCGAGTTGGAGGTGGCGCGCTAGTGGGAGACCCCAAAGGCTTCCTGAAGATAGGGCGCAAGCCCACCCCAAAGCGCAACGTCGTCGAGCGCGTGCAGGACTACCGCTACGTCTACGAGCCGATGCCCGAGGAAGAGCTAAAAGGCCAGGCCTCGCGGTGCATGGACTGCGGGGTGCCGTTCTGCAACACCGGCTGCCCTTTGGGGAACCTGATCCCGGACTGGAACGACCTCGTCTACCGGGAGCACTGGAGGCAGGCCATAGACCGCCTGCACCAGACAAACAACTTCCCCGAGTTCACCGGGATGCTCTGCCCCGCCCCGTGCGAGTCGGCCTGCGTGCTCGCCATAAACGACAAGCCCGTCACGATCAAGGAGATAGAGCTCTCCATAATAAACAGGGCTTTCGATGAGGGCTGGGTCGTCGCCAAGCCGCCCCCGCCCGAGAAGCGGACGGGAAAGAAGGTCGCGGTCGTCGGGAGCGGGCCGGCCGGCCTTGCGGCGGCGCAGCAATTGAACTGGGCCGGTCACACCGTCGTCGTCTTGGAGAAGGACGACAAGATCGGGGGCCTGCTCCGGTACGGCATCCCGGACTACAAGATAGAGAAGTGGGTCGTGGACCGCCGCATCGCCATGATGGAGGAGGAGGGCGTCGAGTTCCGCACCAACGCCCACGTCGGCGAGGACCCGACGACCGAGGAGCTGAAGAGCGAGTTCGACGCGACCGTGTTAGCCATCGGCGCCCTGCAGGGGCGCGACCTCGACGTGCCCGGCCGGGAGCTCGGGGGCATCCACCTGGCGATGGACTACCTCGTGCAGCAGAACAGGCGGGTCGCGGGGCTGCCGACGAACGCGGAGATCGAGATAAGCGCCAAGGACAGGAACGTCGTGATCCTGGGCGGCGGCGACACGAGCGCCGACTGCCTCGGCAACTCCCACCGCGAGGGCTGCGCCTCGGTAAAGGTCCTCACCCACGGCCCAAAGCCCCCCGAGAACCCGGACCACCTCACATGGCCGGACTGGCCGCTCATCCTCCACACCTACCCCGCCCACGAGGAGGGTGGCGAGCGCGGCTTCTCCGTCGCCGTCAAGGGCTTCTCGGGATCCAACGGCCACGTCGAGCGGATGCACGCCGTCGAGACCGAGCGCGAGAACGGCAAGACCGTCCCCAAGGAGGGCACGGATTTCGAGATAGAGACGGACCTCGTCCTGCTCGCCATCGGCTTCACCGGGCCCGTCAGGGACCGTTTCCAGGAGGAGATGGACCTCGGCTACACGGACCGGGGCGCCGTCCACTCCGAGAACGGCTTCGGCACGAAGAGGGAGGGCGTCTTTGTCGCCGGCGACGCCAAGCGCGGCGCCTCGCTCATAGTCTGGGCCATCGCCGAGGGGCGCAAGGCCGCGCGGCAGGCCGACGAGTTCCTGGTGGGCCGGAGCCTGCTGCCGGGCTAAGCCCCGGCGAGATCTGGGGATGGGAACCCGGCTCTCTCGACGTACACTCACGTCGAGTTTGGTTGCGTGGGTGTAGACAGGGAGGGATCATGGGCGACGACGTCAACCCCGTTCCGGAGGGTTTCCACACCGTGACCCCGTACGTGACGGTCAAGGGTGCTGCGGACGCCATCGAGTTCTACAAGCGGGCGTTCGGGGCCGGGGAGATCTTCCGCTGGACGGATTCGGATGGAGGCATCCGGCACGCCGAGGTCGTGATCGGCGACTCGCCAGTCATGCTCACCGACGAGGCTCCCGAGTTCGGCATGAGCGGCCCGCGGTCGCCCGGCGCCTCGCCGGTGCACATGTTCCTCTACGTCGAAGACGCCGACGCGGTGTTCGACCGGGCCATCGCGGCGGGGGCGACGGAGCTGATGCCGGTCGAGGACAGCGGGGATGGCGACCGCCGCGGCGGCGTGACGGACCCGTTCGGGCACGTCTGGTACGTGGCCACGCACATCGAGAACATCTCCCGCGAGGACCTGCAGAAGCGATACGAGGGAACGGCTAGCCGGTAGCCGCGGGCACGCGATACGGCGCGCCGCCCGTCCCGGACGGGGTGGACCCGGCACTATTCCGATAGCGACGCCAGGTTCGTGACCGGGGTGGTAAATCCCTCTTCGGGGGTGGGGAGCTTGGAGTTTTCGCTTAAAGCGGCGCGTACCATGTTGCTCGCCGCGCAGGGCCTGGAATCTCCGCCGGGGCGACCGGCCGAGAAGGGAGACGTTCTGGGGGCGATCCGTCGGATGGGGGTGTTGCAGATCGACTCCATCTCCGTCGTCGCGCGCAGCCCCTACCTGGTGCTGTGGAGCAGGCTCGGTTCGTACGATCCCATCTGGCTCGACGAGCTTCTGGCCGAGGGGTCGCTCTTCGAGTACTGGTCCCACGCGGCCTGTTTTGTTCCTATCGAGGACTACGGTCTGTACCGGCGGCGGATGATCGATGGGCTCGAGAAGTCCCGGGCCTGGATCTCCGCCCACCCGGAGGAGATCGGGCGCGTGATGGCCCACGTCCGCGAGAACGGGACGACGCGCTCCGCCGAGTTCGGACGGACCGACGGCAAAGCGGGCGGCTGGTGGGAGTGGAAGCCGGAGAAACGGGCGCTGGAGCATTTGTACACCGCCGGAGAGCTCATGATCTCGCGCCGCGACCCCAACTTCCACCGCGTCTACGACCTGCGCGAACGCGTCCTTTCGCGCGCCCTTCCGGGCTGGGAAGACGGCCTCGCGCCGACACCGGAAGAGGTGCGTCGGACGCTCTCCCTCAAGGCCGTGCGGGCGCTCGGCGTGGCCGTTGCCCGGTGGGTGCCCGACTATTTCCGCACACCGAAGAAGGGCATCTCCGGGTTGCTCGAAGGGTTGGCCGGCGAAGGCGGGTTGCTCCGCGCCCGGATCGAAGGCCGGGACGAGCCGGCCTACGTTCACCCGGACAATGCGGCGCTGGCGGAGAACGTCGTTTCCGGTGCGCTGGAGCCTTCGCGAACGACCTTACTCTCGCCGTTCGATCCGGTCGTGTGGGACCGGGCGCGGGCGCTGGAGCTTTTCGGGTTCGAGTACAGGATAGAGGTCTACACCCCGGCCTCCCGACGCCGGTACGGCTACTACTCGCTCCCGATCCTGCACCGCGGCGCGCTGGTCGGCAGGCTCGACGCGAAGGCGCACCGCAAACGGGGCGTGTTCGAGGTGAAGGCGCTCCACTTGGAGCCGGGCGTGCCGGTGGGCGACGATATCGTCGCCGCTCTCGCCGGTGCGCTGCGCGACTGCGCCGCCTGGCACGGCACGCCGGGGATCCTGGTAACCAGGTCCGATCCGCCCGGCCTGGCCGCGGCCCTCCGATCCGCGATCGAAGACGCCGAGGTGCCGGCCTCGTAGCGCCGGGGGCCGCCGTAGTCCGCTAACCCCCGCCATCGCACCGGCGGTTCTACCCTCGCGCGGGCCCGTCCTTCGAAACGGACAACTTATGTTCCCGTCGCGCCGCGAAACTTTGTCCGATGGGCCGAAGAAGAGGGCCGGCGTGTGTCATAAGGTATGAACCTCGCCGGGGTTCTGCTGCGGACGCGGTCCCGAGATCGGCGGAGGGTCCGCGGAGGGTGCGCTGGTGGAGGATCTGGAGGTTCGATGGGCCGGAATGGGTTGCGAAACACGCGGGACGAGAGAGGAAAGCAGGCCGTGCGGGTGATCCTATGATGGGCGGGTCGGACCCCTTGTCGCGGACCGCCGCCCGGGCTTCCCGGCTCGCCGGCATGAGCCGCAAGCGGTTCCTGCTCTCGGCCGGGGGGATGATCGGGGCGTTGTCCCTCGCGGGCGCGCGGGTGGAACGAGTCGGGGCGACGGGGGCGCCCGGCTACTATGGCACGCCGCCAAACGAGACCGGCACCTACGCGCCGCCGGGCGAGAGCCACTACCTGGCCTCCGAGAGGCCGGAGGTCATAAGCTGGGGCTTTCTGCCCAACCGGGATGCCGAGCCGGTCATGACGGTGCGGTCCGGGGATCTGGTGACGATGGAGCAGATCTCGCACGAGGGCATACTCGAGGACCAGAAGAGCCCCTACGAGTTCTTCGCGGGCTGGGGCATCCAGGAGACGGATATCCTGGACGACCAGTTGATGGTCTTCGAGGAGGTCGAGCACAAAGGCGAAGGACCGCACGTCGTCACAGGGCCGGTGGCCGTTGAGGGCGCGGAGCCGGGCGACTGGCTCGAGGTGCGGTGCCTGCAGATCCTGCCCCGCGTCCCCTACGGCGTGAACTCCGCCCGCCACGGCAAGGGCTCGCTGCCGGAGGAGTACCCGCTAGGCGGCAAGGCCTACTACGGCAACCTCATCACCTTCGATCACCACCGCGGCGTCGGCCACTTCCCGGCCGGCGACGGCATAGAGGCCCCGCTAAAGCCGTTCATGGGCATCGTTGGCGTCGCGCCGGACACCTCCGAGATGGTCGACTCCGTACCGCCCGGCGTCTACGGCGGCAACCTCGACGTGAGGCGCCTGATGACCGCCGGCTCCACCGCCTACTACCCCGTGCAGGTGCCGGGCGCCCTGCTCTACACCTCCGACGGTCACGCCGCCCAGGGCAACGGCGAGGTGAGCCTCACGGCCGTAGAGACGAGCCAGACCCCGACCTTCCAGGTCATCGTGCACAAGAAGGACCGGCTCGCCGAGGAGGGCCTGCCAGCGCTCAAGAACCCCTGGGGCGAGACGCCGGAGTCGTGGGTCGTTACCGGCATAGACGAGGACCTCGACGCGGCGTTGCGGGAGGCGGTGAGGGAGACGGTCTCCTTCCTGGTCCAGACCCGCGGCCTCTCGCGCGAGGACGCCTACTCCCTCGCGAGCATCGCCATAGACTTCGAGGTCTCCCAGGTCGTGGACGTCAACAAGGGCGTCCACGCCGTCGTGCCCAAGGTCCTCTTCCCCGACGGCCGCGCCTGATCCCGGTTCCGTTCTGGCCGAGAGGTAGTCGCCGGTAGAAGCGCCGAACCCGTGTTCCCACGAGCTTCCGCGATCCACTTCAGAGGAGGCGGGAGAGGAGCATCCCCGCATAGACGGCGGCCAGGCCGGCGACGAGTTGGCCCGCGGCGTTCAGGAAGGCCGGGGCGAAAGATCCTGCTTCGAGCAGCCGCAGCGTGTCGTGGCTGAAGGTGGAGAACGTCGTGTAGTCGCCGAGGGCTCCGACGGCCAAGAACAACCTGGCTTCGTTCGAGAGGCCGGAGTTCTCGAAGAGGCCGAGGACCACCCCGATCACGAACGACCCCGAGACGTTGACGAAGAACGTCCCCCACGGAAACCCCGACCCGAGCCAGCCCTGCACCAGGTTGCCGACCAGGTAGCGGGCGGCCGACCCGAGGGCGCCGCCGCCCGCCACGAGGAGTAGTTTCAGTACCTAGCTTACCGGGGCCCGGGGGTCGAGGCCCCGGAGGACCAGTTCCGCGCCTGAAGGCAGGATGTTGAAGCCGAAGATGCTCTTGCCCCGATCTATCGAAAAGACGCTCTCTGGTGTGGGCCTCTACTCTCTCGCCGCGTCGCCGCAGAAGCCGAACTATAAAATCCCGCGCGTTCTCCGGTCTTTGGCCCGACGCACGAATATACCGCCCCACCCACAATGCGAACACGCGTGTCGGGGAATTAGTTCGGCGTTCTCGAACGGCGCGATACCCGCGCCCGGGCAGGGGAGGTCGTCCGGTAAACGATCATGAGGTGCTCGGCCTCGGAGACTTGGTCCTGTGGGGTGGGGCCACGCTTGCACTTCGGAGAGCCCGCGAAGACTCCTGCAAAAGCCGCTGCAACTCGGCGGGAAACCCGGCGCGGAGCCGGCGTAAGCGGGGCAAGAGGACAAGGCGGGTGCCTCCTTCGCCTCCGAAATGTAGCCATCCGGCCAAAGCCACCGTAGCGGTTCGTCTGTAGCCTGGAGGGCCAACGTCAACCCGGATTGTCTCGCGCTCCGGGGACCCCACGAGAACGGAAGACCAGGAGGTTCGATGGCGACGGAAACCACGCACGGCAGGCGGGAAGGACCCGTACTAGAGGAGGAGTTCGAGCACGTCCCGGTGCCAGAAGATCGTCGCAAGTCGCTAGTATCGGTGGCGGCGGTGTGGTTCGGGTTCCCCATGATCCTGACGAATGCCCTGTTCGGCGGCATCTACGTGGCGTTCCTGGGCTTCTGGACCGGCGTCCTCGCGATGCTGGTGGGGAACGTCGTATTGTCCATTTACGTTGGGATGTTGAGCTACCGCGCCGGCAGCACGGGCCGGAGCTTCGCCCTGCAGGCCCAGCAGACGTTCGGCCGCTACGGGTACGTCGTGGTGTCTGGCTTTCTGGCCACGCTGGTTATTGGCTGGTTCGCTTTCCAGACCGGTCTGACAGGGCAGACGCTGCAGACCTCTTTCGGGGCCAACGCGTTTCTGATGACCCTGATCGCGGGCGTGCTGTATATCGCGGTTACGTTCGTCGGTATTCGGGCGTTGGCGATCCTTGGTTGGGTCTCGGCGCCGCTTTTCGTGGTGCTGGCCGCGTTGGCGATCTTCCTCGTGACCCGAGAGAACGGCCTGGGCGGCGTGTTCAGCTACACCCCCGAGCCCGGTGTCGCGGGTGCGGCCGGGGCGCTCACCTTCGGGGCCGTGGTCTCCGTTACCATCGCCGGGTTCGTGGACTCAGGCACCATGACGGCTGACTTTACGCGGTGGTCCAAGAACGGGCGTCAGGGGGCGCTGGCGGCTTTCTTCGCGTTCCCCGTGGCGAACATGATCTCGATGCTCGTCGGCGGTGTGATCGTGGCGGCCGGCGCCTCGGGCGACCCGACCACGGCCGGGGGTGACTTCCTGCCGATCCTGGCCGACGGCGGGCCCGTGCTGGCCGTCGTGGCCGTCCTCTTCGTGTTTATCAACCTGGGCTCGGTGTGTACGCACTGCTTGTACAACGGGGCCGTCGGGTGGTCCTACATAACCGGGGGCAAGATGCGGTTGTTGACGGTCGTACTCGGGGTTATCGGGGTGGTCGCGGCGCTTGCCGGGATCTGGAGCCTCTTCCTCAACTGGTTGAACCTGCTCGGGGTGCTGGTGCCGCCGCTCGGTGCGATCATCATCATGGACCAGCTCGTGCTCCGCAGGGAGACCGTGGACGACACCCTCGTCTCGTGGCGCCCCACGGCTTTCTTCTCCTGGGCCTTCGCCGCCGGGGTTGCCCTGCTGGTCAATAGCCAGGCACCGCGGCTCTCGGTCGCCGTCGTCGGCATAGCCGTGGCAATCGCCACCTACACCGCCGCCACGCTTCTCGCCGGGCGGCGGAGGGAGCCCGAGGCCGCGCTCTCCAGGGACGCGACGTGAGCCCCCGGCCCCCCGAAGACCTCTGCGCCCTGGAGGCGACGGAGATCGTCCAGATGGTCAAGACCGGAGAACTCTCCCCGGTCGAGGTCGTGGACGCCGTCCTGGAACGCATGGACACGCTGGAGCCCACGCTCCACGCCTTCTGCACGCCGACGCCGGAGCTCGCCCGCGAACAGGCCAAACGGGTCGAGCAAGAGGTTTCCAGTGGCGGTGACCCCGGCCCGTTCGCGGGCGTCCCAGTAGGCATCAAGGACCTCGTCGCCACGAAGGGTATCAAGACGACGATGGGCTCCCACGCCTACGCCGACTGGATCCCCGACGAGGACGATGTCTCCGTCGAGCGCCTGAAGGACGCGGGAGCCGTGATCCTCGGCAAGACCAACGCCCCCGAGTTCGGCTACAGCGGCGTGGGACACAACCCCATCTTCGAGACCACGACCAACCCGTGGAACCCGGCCCTCACCTCCGGGGGCTCGAGCGCGGGCTCGGGGGCCGCCGTGGCGGCCGGGATGGGACCGCTGGCGGTCGGCAGCGACGGCGGCGGGTCCGTCCGAATACCAAGCAGCTTCTGCGGCCTCTTCGGGATGAAGGCCTCGATGGGCCGCGTCCCCCTCTATCCCGGATGCCGCGACGAGCGTTATCCGGGTGTATCGAGCTGGGAGTCGCTTGAGCACATCGGCCCCATGAGCCGCACCGTCCGCGACGGGGCGCTGATGCTCTCCGTCATGGCCGGCGCCGACGACAGGGACCGCTTCTCCCTGCCCGACGCGGACTTCTCGTGGACCGGAGCGGCGGAGGCGGGACTGGAGGATCTGCGCGGTTTGAAGGTCGCCTACAGCCCCGACTGGGGATACGCGGCAGTTGACCCCGAAGTGCGGCGCGTCGTCGGGGAGGCCGTCGAGGTCTTCGAGGGGGACCTCGGCTGCACGGTGGAGGAGGCCCATCCCGGCTTCGACGACCCCTACGAGGCGTTCTGGGGGCTTGTGGTGCTCGATACTGACCTGGCCGGGATGCGCCGCATCGCGGAGGAACTCGGCGACAGGATGAGCCCCCACCTCGTCGGGATGCTGGAGCAGGACTGGACCGCCGAGGACCTGACGAACGCCACGCTGGTTCGCAAGGCGGTCTGCAACAAGATGTGGCGCTTCATGCGCGGCTACGACCTGCTGCTCACGCCGACGCTCGCCGTGCCGCCATTCGAGACCGGCATCCAGGGACCGGGTGTCATAGACGGGCGCGAGGTGGGGGACACGTACTGGCTCTCCTTTACCTTCCCGATGAACATGACGGGCCAGCCGGCCGCCTCGGTCCCTGCGGGCTTTACCCGGAACGGGCTGCCGGTAGGGTTGCAGATCGTGGGCCGTCATCTAGACGACCAGACGGTCCTTCGGGCATCAGCCGCCTTCGAGAAGGCGAGGCCCTGGAAGGACCTCTGGCCCCCGATCCTCGAAGCGGGGGTCGGGGAACGCGCCATCTAGGAGGCAAAGGAATATGAACGGCTTCAAGGTCGATGCTGATCCCTACACCTGGCCCTATGACGGGGAGGCCGCGCCGCACCGAACCGCGCTCGTCGTCATAGACATGCAGGTGGACTTCTGCGGCGAGGGCGGCTACGTGGACAAAATGGGCTACGACCTCTCGCAGACATCGAGGGCGGTAGGGCCCATCCGGCGGGTGCTCGGCGCCGCGCGGCGGGTCTCCGGGCTGACCGTGATCCATACCAGGGAGGGGCACCGCCCGGACCTCTCGGACCTGCCGGCGAACAAGCGCCGCAGGAGCGCCGCCATCGGTGCCGAGATAGGGTCAGAGGGGCCTATGGGGCGCATCCTGGTGCGCGGGGAGCCGGGGTGGGAGATCGTGCCTGAGCTCTCCCCGGCGCCGGGCGAGGTCGTAATAGACAAGCCGGGGAAGGGTTCTTTCTACGCGACGGACCTTGACCTGATCCTGCGCACCGCCGGCATAACGAACCTCATCCTCACGGGCATAACGACCGACGTCTGCGTCCATACCACCATGCGCGAGGCGAACGACCGGGGCTACGAGTGCCTCCTGCTTGAGGACTGCACCGGGGCCACGGACGAGGGCAACTACCGGGCGTCGCTCGAGATGATCAAGATGCAGGGCGGCGTTTTCGGCGCCGTGGCCCACTCCGACCAACTCCTGCGCGTCCTCGACGAGTCGTACGGCGGGGACGCATCGTGGGCCGTCGAGACTTCCTTGAAAGGAGCCGCGCGATGAGCGGACTTGGTGGCCTGAACAAATCCGAGGGCGGGATGGTCGTCGGCCTGGTCCAGTACCAGTTGCCCATCGTGGAGACGCCACAAGACGTTGCCAGGACCGCGCGCGAGATCTGCGAGACGGTCGTCAGCGTCAAGAGTGGGATGCCGACGCTGGACCTGATCGTCTTCCCCGAGTACAGCCTGCACGGCCTGAGCATGAGCACGGCGCCGGAGCTGATGTGCAGCCTCGACGGCCCGGAGGTCGCCGCCTTCAAGGACGTGTGCCGCGAGACGGGAGTGTGGGGCTGCTTCTCCATCATGGAGGAGAACCCCGACGGCAACCCGTGGAACAGCGGCATCATCATAGACGCTAGCGGAGAGATAGCCCTCTATTACCGGAAGCTTCACCCCTGGGTCCCCGTCGAGCCGTGGGAGCCCGGAGACCTGGGCGTCCCCGTGTGCGACGGGCCGGCGGGCTCGAAGCTCTCGCTCATCATCTGCCACGACGGGATGTTTCCCGAGATGGCGCGCGAGGCGGCCTACAAGGGGGCGAACGTCGCCATCCGGACGGCGGGGTACACGATCCCGATCCGGCACAGTTGGCGCATCACGAACCAGGCCAACGCCTTCTGCAACCTGATGTACACGGTCTCGGTCTGCACGGCAGGCACCGACGGCACCTTCCGCTCGATGGGCGGGGGCATGATCTGCTCCTTCGACGGCACGCCGATGGTCGAGGGCAGCGAGCTTGCGATGGAGGTCGTAACGGGCGAGATCGTCCCGAAACGTGCCGACGAGGCCCGCGAGTCTTGGGGTGTGGAGAACAATATCTACCAGCTAGGCCACCGCGGCTACGTCGCCCTCCAAGGCGGCGCAACGGACTGCCCCTACACGTACATGAAGGACCTCGTGGACGGCAACTACCGTCTCCCCTGGGAGGAGAGCGTGAAGGTCACGGATGGAGTCTCGGAAGGGTTTCCTCCTCCGAGATCCGGCGAACGGGCATCTGTTCTGGGAGGCTCCTAGTTGCCGACGAAGGTCTTTTTCAACGGCACGGTGATGCGCGGCCAGCCCGCCCACGACAACATAGCCGGCGCCGTGTTCGCGCGGGACGCCGCGACGGCCCCCGAGTACCGGCTCCACTCGATAGACGACTCCTACCCCGGCATGTTCCACGTCGGTGAGGGTGGCGTCTCCGTTGCGGGCGAGCTCTACGACGTCGGCGACGACGTGTTGCCCGGTATCCTGGAGACCGAGCCGCCGCACCTGTACATGGGCGACGTGCTCCTCGACAGTGGCGAGTGGGTGAAGGGGATGCTCTGCCCCGAAGAGGTTGCGAGGAGTAAGCCGGACATCTCCAGTTATGGAGATTGGAGGAGGTACGAGGAGAGCCGGCGGAGCCTCCTCTAGCGTCGGGGCATCCAACTTGCAGGCATTACCTTCTGTCCGCGGACTGGGTTATGCTCAACCGGCCCGCAACGACCAGAAGGGAGGCGCCGTGAAGCTCTCGCCTATGGAGCAGGAGAAGCTCATGATCTTCACCGCCGCCGAGGTCGCCCGCCGCCGCCGGGAACGCGGCCTGAAGCTCAACTAACCCGAAGGCCGTCGCCATCATAAGCGCCGACCTGCTCGAAGGCGCCCGCGACGGCAGGAGCGTCGCCGGCTTGATGGGCTTCGGCGCCACCATCCTCTCCCGCGAGGACGTCATGGAGGGCGTCCCGGAGATGGTAAACGAGGTAGCCATAGAGGCCACCTTCCCCGACGGCACCAGGCTCGTGACCGTCCACGATCCCATCGTCGAGCGGATAGAACGCGCAGCGAGCCGGAGGAACGGTGGGCGGCCCGCTACGGCACCAGACCAACCTCTTACTGCGCTTGCTGTTGGAGGTGTGCGCCCTGGCGGCCTTGTTCTACTGGGGGATGCGGGCCGGTGGCGGTCCGTTCGCCAGCATCGTGATGGGTCTCGGTGCGCCGCTGCTGGCCGCGGTCGTCTGGGGCCTGTTCGCCGCGCCCGCGTGCCCGTGCCGCTGGCCGGATGGCTCGCGGTCGAGCTGATTTTCTTCGGATCGGCCGCGGCGGGGCTCTGGGCCACACGCCGTTTGGCGTTAGCCGTCGCGCTGCTCGGGCTCGCTATCTTCAACCGGGCCCTGATCCAGGCCTGGCGGCAAGACGGGCGGATGCGGATAAACGCCTGACGCCGGACGCGAGGAATTGCCCGACCTCCGCCCGCCGAAAGCGTAGGCATAACCCCGAACATGAGGGAGACGGTCCGGGTCGGCTACAGACCTTGCTCGACCATGTCCAGCA
This sequence comes from uncultured Rubrobacteraceae bacterium, assembly GCA_902806085.1. Classification (GTDB taxonomy): domain Bacteria; phylum Actinomycetota; class Rubrobacteria; order Rubrobacterales; family Rubrobacteraceae; genus Rubrobacter_D. Next base: position 35,516 of record CADCVH010000051.1, read on the forward strand.
GGCGCTGCCCGACGTGTTGCGCCTGCGTCTTATCCAGACCTCGTAAGGGGCCATCGATGAGGAGCATGGCGAGGCCGTGCACGGCGGACCAGGCCAGGAACTCGGCGTTCGGGCGACGCTCGCGCGGTAGGACGCCCGCCTCGACGAGCTCGTCCAGGGTGGCGGTAAGCAGTTGGAAAGGGGTCAGGCCGCCGCCCCCGGCCCTGGCCGGGCTGGCCGCGCTGCGAAGGTTGTCTGAGGCCGAGAACGCCGTGCGGAACAGCCCCGGCTCGGCCCCGGCGAACCTGAGGTAGCCGGTGCCGACGGCACGCAGGCGGGCGCGCGCGCGGCCGGCGGGGTCCTCCTTGCAGGGCAACCCGGCCAACTCGGCCTCTATCGCCACGGCGAGGGCCGACTGGGCGGCCGAGCAGACCGCGTCCAGAAGCGCGCGCCGGTCGGCGAAGTGCCGGTACGCAGCGCTCGGCGCCACGCCCGCCCTTCGGGTCGCCTCGCGCAGCACCACCGCCTCCGGCCCGCCCCCCCGCGCCAGCTCCGTGCCCGCGTCGAGAAGCGCGCGGCGCAGATCGCCGTGGCGGTACGTCACGCGCTTGGATGCCCCTGTTTCCGAGCCCCTCATAGCCCTCTCACGAGACCGTTTTCTACCAACCACACAACGGCAAATTACCCATTGTGAACACTGTACACGCACCGTATTCTACCCGTGTGATCGTGAACACCGTACACATAAGCGGGTTGTGGGGAAGCAGGGCGCTGGCGGGAGGGGACACCGACGTATGGTCCCGGGCAGGGGACCGATGGGCCCGGGCGGGAGCAAGGTGGCCGTGGCGGGCGCTGTCGCGGGCATGGGTACGCCCTCTCGATAGCCCGTCCTCCGCGTCGGTGGTGCCCCCCGAAAATGCTCCGGGAGGGAGAAAAGATGGCCGGTAATAACGGGGGCGCATATGCGGAGGTGAACGGCCTCGGTATGTACTACGAGGTCCACGGCGCGGGGGAACCGCTGGTCCTGCTGCATGGCGGCGTTGGCGCGATCGAGATGTTCGGTGAGGTCCTGCCGCTGCTCGCGGAGGGCCGCCGGGTCGTCGCCGTCGACCTGCAGGCCCACGGACGGACGGCCGACGTCGGCCGTCCGCTCACCTACGGGCAGATGGCCGACGACGTGGCAGCCTTGATCTGGCACCTCGGCCTCGAGAGGGCCGACGTCATGGGCTATTCCCTGGGGGGCGGCGTCGCTTTGCAGGCCGCTATCCGGCACCCCGGGGCCGTGCGTAAGCTCGTGGTCGTCTCGACGCCATTCAAGCGGGACGGATGGTTTCCGGAGGTCCTGGCCGGGATGGGACAGATGGGTCCCGAGGCCGCGGAGCCGATGAAGCAGACCCCGATGTACGGGCTTTACTCCCGCATAGCGCCGAGGCCCGGGGACTGGCCGGTGCTGCTGACGAAGCTGGGTGAGCTTCTGCGGGAGGACTACGATTGGTCGGAAGAGGTGGCGGCGATGGGGACGCCGGCGATGATCGTGGTCGGGGACGCCGACAGCGTCCGCGCCGCCCACGCCGTGGAGTTCTTCGGGCTGCTCGGCGGCGGCCTTGCCGACGCCGGGTGGGATGGGTCGGGGAGGCCCGACTCCAGGCTCGCCATCCTGCCCGCCACGACGCACCACGACATCTTCTTCTCGCCCGCGTTGGCGCACGCCGTCGCGCCGTTCCTCGACGCGCCCATGCCGGAGACCGGGGGAGGATCGAGGTGAGGAAAGTGATCGCGTGGGAGTTCGTGTCGCTCGACGGCGTGATGGAAAGGCCGGAGACGTGGGTCTCCCCGTACCTGAACGACGAGTTGGAGGAGGCGAACGAGTCGGGGAGGGCCGCCTCGGACGCCATGCTGCTTGGACGGATGACCTACCAGGTGTTTGCCGATTACTGGCCCTACCAGACCGCCGAAGGCGGACCCATCGCGGACTACATCAACACCACGCCCAAGTACGTCGTCTCCCAGACCCTCGATACGGTCGCGTGGCAAAACTCGGAGCTGATCCGCGGCGACGTCACGGGGGAAGTCCTCAGGCTGAAGCGGCAGCCCGGGAAAAACATAACGATCCTCGGCAGCGGCGCCCTGGTCCGGTCGCTGCTGCGCGACGACCTCATCGACGAGCTCGGGCTGATGGTCTTCCCGATCGTGCTGGGCAAAGGGAAACGCCTCTTCGAAGACTGGCAAGGCCCGAAGGGGCTGGAACTCGTGCATTCCAAGACCCTCGGCACGGGCGTCCTCTCTCTCACCTACCGGTTGGCACGAAAAGAGGCGGAAGGATGACGATTGTGGACTGCAGCAACGCCAAAACCCTCCAATCGTCGCCAGGGCCGAACCCCGCGCTCGCCGACGGCCAACCGTTTGCCGACGGGAGAACGGTGTGGTGAGCGAGAGGTTGAGATCGGTCGTCGAGCAACTCGACGTCCGGCCGGGTGACCGGGTGCTCGAGATCGGGTGCGGGCACGGGGTCGCGGCGACGCTCGTCTGCGGGCGGCTCGAAGGGGGAAAGCTAACCGCGGTCGACCGCTCGGCGAAGATGATCCGGGCCGCGACGCGCCGGAACGCGGCTTACGTCGAAGCCGGCAGGGCCGAGTTTCTCGTCGCGACCCTCGAGGACCTCGACCTCGGAGGCCGCCGCTTCGACAAGATCTTCGCGGTCCGCGTGGGCCTCTTTCACCGCGACCCGGAGCGTGCGCGCGGCCTCGCGGAGAGGTGGCTCGCGCCCGGCGGAGAACTCTTCGTCTTCTACGACCAGCCGACGGGACCCGCCGTGTCCCCGCCGCCGGCCCAGATAAAAGAATCGGAAAAACAGCGGGGAAGGGAAGCCATGGCAAGAGGAGTGTTGTTCGTTCACGGTGGCGGGGAGGGGGCACACGAGGCGGACGAGAGGCTGGCGTCAAGCCTGCAAGGCGCGCTCGGGACCGCGCACGACGTGCGTTGTCCGAAGATGCCGGACGAAGACGGCCCCGAGTACGGGGCGTGGAGAGACCGGATAGCAAGTGAGCTCGCCGCGCTGGATGGCGAGGTGGTCCTCGTCGGGCATTCTCTTGGGGCTTCGATCCTGTTGAAGTACCTCTCCGAAGAAGAGCCGAAGAGGCCCATCGCCGGCCTGTTCCTCACCGCCCCGCCGTATTGGGGTGCCGAGGATTGGGAAGTCGCCGAGTACGAGCTACGCAGAGACTTCGCGTCCAGGCTCCCGGGAGAGCTGCCGGTGTTCCTGTATCACAGCCGCGACGACGAATCGGTGCCGTTCGAGCACCTCGCGCTGTACGCAGAAAAACTTCCGCGGGCAACCGCCCGAGAGTTCGACGGGCGCGGACACCAGTTCGACGACGACCTCTCCGAAGTCGCCCTGGATATCCGAGGGTTGTAAGGGGAATTCGTGGAGAAGACGCGCTCGAAAGACGGCACGAAGGTCGCCTTCGAACACCTGGGTGAAGGCAGGCCGGTCATCGTGGTGGGCGGGCAGCTCTGCGGTCGGGCGGGTTACCGCCCGACCGCAGAGGAGCTGGCGAAGCATTCCGCCGTGCTGAATTACGACCGCCGGGGCCGGGACGCAAGCGGCGACACGGCGCCTTACGCGATCGAGCGCGAGATTGAAGACATCGGCGCCCTCGTCGCCGTTGCCGGGGGGAGCGCAGATCCGAGAGAGATGCGGCGTCCGACGAAGAGGAGGAGACCATGAGCGATATCGGTACCACGAGGAGGACGCGGGGGGCACAGGCGGCGAGCAGGGGACGCGCCGCGACCGCCGCGCTGTGGGTGCTCCAGGCCCTGCTGGCGGCCGTGTTCGCGATGGCAGGGTTCGCCAAGATGGGCGGCGACCCGGCGACGGTGGAGATGTTCGCCACCATCGGCATCGGCCAGTGGTTCCGCTACGCGGTGGGGGTCCTGGAGATCGCGGGCGCCATCGGGGTGCTGGTCCCGCGCCTCTCTGCGCTGGCCGCGCTCGGGCTGGTCTGCCTGATGGCGGGCGCGGCCCTCACCAACCTGTTCGTCCTCGGCGCGAGCCCGTTGCTACCGGCTTGCCTGCTGGTGGCGGGCGCACTTGTAGCCTGGGGCCGCCGGCCGAGGACCGAGGCCCTGGCCGACAGGACCGGACGTTGAGCCGTACCCGCACGTCCAAACGCCGTCAAGAACGGAGACGCGCATGAACGACCTTCAGCGGCAGGTTCAGGAAGCCATCGACGATCTCGTCGAGTCCGGTGCCGAGCGGGGTTTACAGGTGGCCGTTTACCGGGACGGCGAGCCGGTGGTAGATGCCGTCGCCGGCGTGGCCGACCCCGCAACCGGCCGCCCGGTCGGTTCGGACACCCCCTTCTACGCCTACTCGACCGGCAAGGGCGCGACCGCGGCCGTGGCGCACGTCCTCGTCGAGCGTGGCCTCTTCGGTTACGACACCCCCGTCGTCGGGCTATGGCCGGAGTTCGGCGCCCACGGCAAGGAAGCCGCGACCGTGCGGCACGTCCTGACGCACACCGTGGGCGTGCCGGGGGTACCGGCAGACACGACGCCAGAGGACCTGTGCGACTGGGAGAAGATGTGCGCCGTGATCGCCGCCGCCGAGCCCTGGTGGGAGCCGGGGACCGGGACCGCGTATCACGCCTACACGTTCGGCTACATCGTCGGGGAACTCGTGCGCCGGGCCACCGGCACGCCCATCTCGCAGGTTCTGCGGGAGGAGGTGGCCGCCCCGCTCGGCATCGCCGACGAGCTGTACTTCGGAGTGCCGGAACCCGAGCTTGGCAGGCTGGCGCGGCTGGAGGACCAGGAGGGCGCCGCGGAATTCCTGGCCTCCATCCCGGACGATTCGCCGTTCCTCAAATGGGGGCCCCGCGCGACGGTCCCGACCGCCGGATTCGGCAACCGCCCCGACGTGCTGATGGCCGACATCCCCGCCGGCGGCAAGATGTCGGCGCGCGCGATGGCCCGCATGTACGCAGGACTTTTGGGCGAGGTGGGCGGCGTGCGGCTCCTCTCGCCCGCGCGGCTGCGCGAGGTCTCCGCAGTGGCGTACAGCGGCGTCGATGAGATCATGGGGAACCCGGTAACGTGGGCCCTGGGCTTTCCCGTCGGCCAGATCGGGTCAAACGCGCAACAGACGCCGACCGCGTTCGGGTGGGGAGGGGTCGGTGGGAGCTACGCCGGCGCCGACACCGCCACCGGGACCACGTTCGCGCTGACCAAGAACCGGCTCTCCCCCGATTTCGGCGCCGCCGAGCACATCGCCGGCATCGTCAAGAAATTCTTCGCCGAAAGCTAAAAAGAAAGGAACGAGATGGCAAACGCAGAAGCTCAGACCGGGTACGCCCCGGTGAACGGCCTCGAGATGTACTACGAGGTCCACGGCGCGGGAGATCCGCTCGTCCTGCTACACGGCGCCTACATGACCATCGGCGACACAGGGCCCATCCTGACCGGCCTCGCCGAGGGCCGTCGGGTGATAGCCGCCGAGATGCAGGGACACGGGCGTACCGCCGACGTCGACCGCCCGATAACCTACGGGCAGATGGCCGACGACGTGGCCGCCCTACTGGGACACCTAAGGGTTGATAAGGCCGACGTCTTCGGCTACAGCATGGGCGCCGGCGTCGGCCTGCAACTCGCCATCAGGCACCCCGGCCTGGTGCGCAGGCTTGTCGCCGTCTCGGTCTCCTACACGAGCGACGGCATGCAGCCCGAGCTGCACGAGATGGCCCTGAGCATCACGCCGGAGATGTTCGCCGGGTCCCCTTTCGAGACGATTTACAAGGAGATCGCGCCGAACCCCGAAGACTTTCCCACGCTGGTCGAGAAGCTCAAGCGGCTCGACACCACGCCCTACGATTGGGGCGCCGAGAACGTCCGGGGGATCGAGACGCCGACGATGGTCGTTGTCGGCGACGCCGACGCCGTCCGCATCGAGCATGCCGTCGAGATGTTCCGGTTGCTCGGGGGCGGGGCAATGGGAGACCTGGCAGGCCTCTCCAAGCACCGGCTCGCGGTGCTCCCGGGCACCACCCACTTTGTCCCCCCGGGCAGCGGGGTCTTCGACCGCGCCGACTGGCTGCTGGCGATGGTCCTCCCGTTCCTCGACGGGCCCGAGGCGGCGGAATAGACATCAGCGGCGGCAGGGAGGCTCCCGTGAGCAAGGTTCTGCTGGACATGAGCATGTCGCTGGACGGGTTCGTCGCCGGTCCGAACGGCGAGGACGGGGGACTCCACGACTGGTTCTTCTCGCCCGCCGGCGCCGAGGCCGTCGACGAGTCGGTCAGGAACACCGGGGCGATCTTGATCGGCCGCCGGACCTACGATCAGGGGGACAGGCTGGGCGGTTTCGCGCACAGCCCCTACGCCGTGGAGCATTTCGTCCTCACCCACGGCGCGCCGGAGAGGCCGGCGAGGGGGGAGATGAGGTTCACCTTCGTAACCGACGGCATAGAGAGCGCCGTCGAACGGGCGAAAGTGGCCGCCGGTGAAAGGAACGTGGCCGTGGGGGGCGGTGCGAGCATCGCCCAACAGTGCCTGAAAGCCGGGCTCGTCGACGAGATACAGGTCCATCTGGTGCCCGCGCTGCTCGGTAGAGGCATCCGATTGTTCGAGCATCTGGGCGACGGGAAGATCGGGCTGGAGACGACCAGGGTGGTCGACGCCCCCGGCGTTACGCACCTCATGTACCGCGTCGTTGAGGAGGGCTGACGTGGGGAGACGGGTCGTATCGGGATTCGTGTCGTTGGACGTCGCGATGGAGTGCGGGGTGGCGTTGTTCCCACCTACCGGGTGCCGGCGACGGAAGCGGGAGGATAGATGACTCTTCTACTACAGGACAAAAACGCCGTGATCTACGGTGCGGGCGGCTCCATCGGCGGCGCGGTCGCCCGGGCCTTCGCCCGCGAGGGGGCTAGGGTCTTCCTCGCCGGCCGCACCCGGGCCAAGCTCGACAGGGTCGCCGATGAGATCCGCTCGGGCGGTGGCGTGGCGGCGACGGCCGTGGTCGACGCCCTCGACGAGCGGGCCGTCGAGGAGCACGCCGGGGCAGTGGCCGAGGAGGCGGGGTGCATCGACGTCTCGTTCAACGCTGTCGGGGTGGATCACGTCCAGTTGGTACCCCTCTTGGAGATGCCGCCCGAAGATTTCATCCGTCCGGTTGCCGGCTACGCGACGACGCACCTGTTGACGGCGAGGGCCACGGCGCGGCGCATGGTCGAGAAGGGATCCGGCGTTATCCTGACGCTCTCTTCTTCGGCAGTCTCTGTGCCCGGCTCCGTGGGGGGCTTCGGGGTCGCGTGCGTGGCGATAGAGGCCCTCACCAAACAACTGGCGGCCGAGCTCGGGCCGCGCGGCATCCGGGTCGTGTGCCTGCGGCCGGAGGGAATCCCCGAGAGCTGGGAGGGGATCTCGACCGACGACTGGTCCGGGCCGCCGGGGGAGATCAAGGCCGCCCTGAAGGACAGGTCCTTGCTGGGGCGGCTGACGACGCTGGACGATGTGGGCGACGCGGCGGCCTTTATGGCCTCGGACCGGGCCGGCGCGATGACCGCGACCGTCGCCAACCTTACCTGCGGCACGATGGTCGACTAGCGGCGTGGCCAGGCACGCCGACAGGGCTTCTGACGTACCGCGACGACCGCTCTTGCCCGGCCGGGTTCATGCGCCGGGTCGCGTGGAAGCGTCCGGACAACGCCCCGGGGGAGAACGACGGCGGCCACCTCGTCGCCTTCAGCCGGCCGAAGGAGCCGGCCGACCGCCCGGAGAACACCCGACCGGGCGGCGGAAGCCGGTCGAACACAGCCAACAACGATTCTCCGAGGAGGGCACGTGCCACGTCAGATGACGGAGAGAGAAAGCCAGGAGTTCCTCGCCGGGCCGCGGGTAGCCGTGCTGAGCGTCGCCGACGGCGACCGGCCGCCGCACGCCACGCCGGTCTGGTACGCCTACGAGCCGGGCGGAAACGTCAGCTTCTTTACCGGCACCCAGGGCCGGAGGTCCCGCAAGGCCAGGCTCGTCGAGCGGGCGGGCGCCGTGAGCCTGACGGTCCAGAGGGAGGAGTTTCCCTACGGGTACGTCACGATCAGGGGCGCCGTCGTCGGGGCCGACCGGCCACCATCGGCGGAGCAGGCGCTAGCGGTCGCCCGCCGGTACATGCCCGAAGAGCAGGCGCGAGGGTTCGTCCAAGCCGAGCTCGAGAGCCCATCGGGCGAGTTCGTGCTGTTCACGATCCGGCCAGATAGTTGGATGACCTTCGACTTCGCCGACGAGGTGGCGTAGGCGCAAGGTCCCGCGAAGCACGAGAAGGAGGAGGGAAGTGATGGCAGACAGGGAGCCCGTGGCCGAACTGGAGCCGCGGTTCAGCAGCGACGGGGCGACCCCGACGTCGTGGACGGAGGGGCGCGAACGCCTCAGGAGGGCGGAGGTGTACTGGCTTACCACGGTGCGCCCGGGCGGAAGCCCGCACGTTACGCCGCTGTTGGCCGTCTGGCTGGACGGCGCGTTGCACTTCTGCACGGGGCCCGACGAACGCAAGGCCAGGAACCTGGCTGGCAACCCGCCCTGCGTCCTCACGACCGGGTGCGACGCGCTCGGCGAGGGCCTCGACCTGTTGGTCGAGGGTGAAGCGGTAAGGTTGACCGACGACCCCGATCTCCGGCGCGTATCGGATGCCTACCTCTCCAAATACGGTGAAGGCTGGCGCTTCGCCGTGCGGGATGGCGCCTTCTACCACGGTCCGGGACCCCCGCGGGAGACGGACCCGGGTGCGGCATGGGTCTACGAGGTGGCCCCGAAAAAGGCTTTTGGCTTCGGCAAGGGCGGGACGTTCAGCCAGACCCGCTGGCGGTTCCAGCGGACGCAGACCCGCGAAATGGAAGGAGAGATATTCATGAAATGGACCCTCGAGGTAGTCGTGGTACCCGTCTCCGACGTGGAGCGCGCGAAGGCCTTCTACGCCGGGAAGCTCGGCTTCGACCTCGACCACGACACGAAGATCAGCGACGAGTACCACGTCGTGCAACTGACCCCGCCGGGATCGGGCTGCTCGATCGTCCTGGGGAAGGGCATCGTGGACATGAAGCCCGGCTCCCTCAAGGGCTTGCAACTCGTGGTCAAGGACATCCGCGCGGCGCGGGCCCAACTCGTCGGGCGGGGGGTGGGGGTTGGTGAGGTCCAGGTGGTCGGCGCCTCTGGCCCTCGCCCTGCCAGCGACGGGGAGGACCTCGACAACGTCGGGTTCGTCTTCTTCGAAGATCCGGACGGCAACGGCTGGGCCGTGCAGCAGATCTCCGCCCGAGACTAGAAAGGCGAGAGGAGAGAGAACGTGGGGAAAGTGGGTACGGGGTTTTCGACGTCGCTGGACGGCTTCATCGCAGGGCCGAACGGACGTAGGGGTGGTGCCAACGTCGCGCACCAGGCCATAGAGGCAGGGCTGGCCGACGAGATAGGTATCGACCTGGTCCCCGTCCTGCTCATGGGGGCTTCCGGTTCTTCGACAACCGCGGCGACGGGCAGACCGAACTGGAATCCACGAAAGTGATAGAGGCCCCCGGGATGACGCATCTTCGGCTCCGCGTCTTGAAGGAGGGCTGATGGCATGAGCCTGCTTCTGATGTCCCCACGCGTATCCGTTGGCACGTACGCTATCGGTTCCCACGAACCGAGAAAAGGCCCGGGGTTGGTCTGGTCGTCGATCCAACGTGGAGGGCAATCTCTTGCTGGATCTAAGGTCCTACCCGAATATCCCACCGATGGGTGAGGGGGGCGGCGCGACGATGACCTATAACTACGCGGGCGCCTGAAAACGCTACCGAAAGAAGGCGAGAAATAGTATGAGCGAGGGGAATATGATCGACCCCGAACCGAAGGCCCACCGCAAGCGGCGCACGATGGACCGGAGGTGGCTCGCGCTGCTGCTGGTCTGCGCGGCCCAACTCATGATCGTGCTCGACGGGACGATCGTGAACGTGGCGCTGCCGGCGATACAGGGCTCCCTCGCGTTCTCCGAGACGGGGCTCTCGTGGGTGGTCAACGCCTACCTGCTCACCTTCGGCGGCTTCCTCCTGCTGGGCGGGAGGGCGGGCGACCTGTTCGGCCGCAGGCGCGTGTTCGCCGCGGGCCTCGCCCTCTTCACGTTCGCCTCCCTGCTGTGCGGGATCGCCGGAAGCCAGGGGCTGCTCGTGGCCGCCCGCGCGTTGCAGGGGGTCGGCGGGGCGATCATCGCGCCCGCGGCCCTCTCGATCATCATCACGACCTTCAAGGAGCCCAAGGAGAGGGCGAAGGCGATGGGCATCTGGGGGTTCGTCGTCTCCGGCGGCGCCTCCGCCGGCGTCCTCCTCGGCGGCGTCCTGACCCAGACGATGGGGTGGCCCTGGATATTCTTCGTAAACCTCCCCGTCGGCCTCGCCGCGCTCGTCCTGTGCCCGCGGCTGCTGGACCCGGACCCCAAGCCGGACCTCTCCGGCGGTTTCGACCTGCCCGGGGCGTTCCTCGTCACGGCCTCCCTCGTGGCGGCCGTCTACGCCATCGTCGGGGCGGCAAACAACCCGCCCCCCCTCACCGCCCTGCTCCTCGTGCTCTCCGCGGCACTCATGGCCGGCTTCGCGGTCGTCGAGAGGCGGACGAAGGCGCCGCTGGTGCCCCCCGGCGTCTTCTCGCGCTCGCGCAACCTCGCCGTGAGCAACGTCATCATGGCGCTCGCCGTCGTGGGGATGGTCGGTTGGTTCTTCTTCAGCGCCCTCTACCTGCAGAGGGTGCTCGGCTACGACTCCCTGGCCACGGGGCTCGCCTACCTGCCCGCGACCATAGCGCTCGGCGCGATCTCGCAAGGCCCTTCCGCCAGGGCCGTGAACCGCTTCGGCATCAAGCCGACGATAATCGGGGGACTGGGCCTGATGGCCGCGGGCCTCTTGCTCTTCGCCCGGGCGCCGGTGGGGGGAGGTTTCCTGGTCGACGTTTTGCCCGGGATGCTCCTCCTCGGGGTGGGGGCGGCGTTCGCGTTCGTGGCCGTGATCCTGGCCTCCACCACGGGCGTCCCCGAGGACGAGGCGGGGCTCGCCTCGGGCCTGGTGAACACCTCCCAGCAGATGGGCGGGGCCCTGGGCCTCGCCGCGCTCGCAGCCGCCGCAGCCTCCTACACCGCGCTCATCGCCGGCCCTCAGCCCTCCGTTGCCGCCCTCAACTCCGGCTACCACGCCGCCTTCCTCGCGGGCGCCGGCTGCGCCGTCCTCGGAGCACTCCTCGCCGCCACGCTGCTCCACCCGCCGAAAGACGTTGGCCCGCAATGAGCCGGCCAGCGGCCCGCGCGCCAAAGCTGGCCGTCGGGTGGGTCCTCTCCGGTCGTACAGAACGCGCGCCTTACGGCGTCCCGGTTCTCTGACCCGCCGACCATACAAACGGTGAAGTCTACTCTCTGGATTTCCGTAATCGTGGGCTGGAATGCTCGGCCCCGAGACGTCCCGCGAGGAGCGGGGGGCTCGGTGGCTCTCCGCTGCGGATCTTCGCCAAGATTCCCGGGGGCGGTCGGCGGGCGACGTTCTCCGAAGCGAGAACCCGCGGCGACAAAGAGGAGGGAGAGGCAGTGATCCGTGAAGGTGCGAAGGAGCTTGTGGCGCGCTAAGCCGTCGAGCACCACAAGCTGGTCGGCCGCGACCTCCACCGCGAGGCCGGATCGCCACCCCGGGCATCCTCGTACCCACTGAAGCATCGGAAGACCGAGGGCCGGGGTTTCGCTGGCCCGCGCGGTCCCCGGCCGTCTCTAGCGTCTCGAGGGGGCCGTGCCCCCGATCAGGCCACCCGCGAGGCCTGAGGTGATGATCACCACGAAGAGCGCCAGGGACCGTAGGCCGTTGGGCCAGAAGAAGAGCAGGCCCAGCATTCCGGCGACGAGCAGGCCGACCAGAAACCCGTTCATGGCGGCGGCCTCCCGACGCGCCCCATAGGCAACCCAGACGGCGGCCGGCAGGGTAAGGACCGGCAGGATCCAGGTCGAGAGCCCGCCCGCGAAACCCCCCACGGACCCCCCGGCCGTGGCCACCGAGTACGCGACGATCAACGTTACGGACACGACGATGCCCACGACGTGGACCGCGACGCTCCCCAGAAGCACCCGTAACCACCTTACGTCCAACGATGTAGTCGCCATCCTCTGCCTCCCTTTCTATACCTTGGATTCCAGAGCCCGGCTCGCTACGCGCGGTCGAGCCTCTTTTTCCGGCGCAGGGACCGACCCGGCCTCATCAGCGAGACCACGAGCGCGACCTCTACAAACGTTGCGGCGGCCCCGAGCCCCTCCACCGGGAGCTTGATCGGCTCGAAGAGCTGGGGGATGCTGACCGCGCGCGTAAAGAGCCAGACGAGTACCACGAAGACGTTGAACAGTACCCCGAAACGCGCGGTCCACCGGCCGCCGCCGAAAAGCAGGCTTGCGCCGAGGAGGCCCTGGCCCACCGCCACCAGAAAGAAAAAGATGCCCGGCACCATCGCCGCCGCGAGCTGGCCCGGCAGGACCCACAGGTGGATCCCCTGCGAGACGAACGCCAGCACGGCCGCGAGGCGGCGCGGATTCCGATCGTAAACCTCCGTCCCCATCTCAGATCACCTCGAAGTTGGCCATCATCATCATGTCCTCGTGCTCCAGGTTGTGGCAGTGGAAGACGTACTTGCCCCGCCAACCCTCGAAGCGGGCGGCGACGCGCACGGACCCGCCCTCCAGGCTGACGGTGTCCTTCCACCCGGCGTCGTAGGGACCGGGCGGCCCGTCGTCTCGGGAGAGGACCTTGAAGTGGACCAGGTGCATGTGGAAAGGGTGCGAAGGGTCGGCGGAGATCTCCCAGATCTCGGTCGAGCCGAGGCGTGGCCTCGCGTCGATGCGCCCGGGGTCGAAGACCTCGCCGTTTATGGCGGACATCCCGCCGCCAACGCCCGCGATGAACCGGAACCGCCGCGTGACCTCGACGTCGTCGGGGTCGGGGAAGTCCAGGTCGGGCGCGAGCCTCTCCGGTACCGAAGCTTCTTCTTTCTTCCCGCGGGCCACGACGAAGCGCATGACGTCCGAGGTGCGTCCCTCGCCACGCAGGTTCCTGAGCGTCACCTTCGTCCCTACGGGGTAGCGGGAGAAGTCCACGACCACGTCGAAGCGCTCGGCCGGTGCTGCGACGATGCTCGTGTGGGGGATCGGGGCTTCGAGCAGGCCGCCGTCGCTGCCGACCTGGACGAACGGACGGCCGCCCGGGGGTGGGGGATCTAGCACGAGGTCGTAGGAGCGGGCGTTCGAGGCGTTGAGGATGCGGAAACGGTGCATGGTGTTCGAGACCTCCAGTTGCGGCCACGGGGCTCCGTTCACGAGGATCGTGTCGCCGAGCATGCCGTTGGCGGCGTGTGCGAGGACCCCGGGTTCTTCTTGCAGGGTGGGATCCAGCGAAGGGTAGTAGAAGGAGCCGTCCTCCCCGAAGGTGCGGTCGCAGATCATGAGCGGCACGTCCTTCCCGCCCTTCGGTAACGGCAACCCGTCCTCGACCTCGTCGCCCAAGACGTACATCCCCGCGAGGCCCCTGTAGACCTGGGGGCCCGTGAAGTCCATGCGGTGGTCGTGGTACCAGAGGGCGGCCGCGCGGTGCTCGTTGGGGTAGCGGTACTCCCTGTGTCCCCGGTGGCCAGCCCCGCCGGGGGCGTGTCCGCCGTGCGGGTGGGCGGTCTGGGAGCCGCCGGGGCCGTTCGGCAGGATCAGGTCGGTCGGGTAGCCGTCGCTCCCGGGCGGGGTCTTGCCCCCGTGCAGGTGCACCGAGACGGGCACCGGCAGCTCGTTTGTCTGCCGGATCACGGCCTGGCGGCCCCGCCTGGCCTCGATGGTGGGCCCGGGGAAGATGCCGTCGTAGCCCCAGACCTCGGTCTTCAGGCCGGGTAGGATCTCCTGCCTCGCCACCCTCTGCGTGATCTCGTAGTGGTCGGCGCCGCCGTGGGAGTGGACGGGCCTGGCGACCGGCGGGATCGGCAACGGCACGGTGAACGGCTCCACGCGGGGGCTTCGGACCAAGGCCGAAGCCCCCAGACGGCCCACCGGAACGGAGAGCGTGCCCAGGGGCAAAGCCAACCCCACCCCGGCCATCGCCCCCATCTTCAAGAGGTGTCTGCGCGTGATATTCAATACCTTCCGCTCCCCGTCGTTCGCCGTCTTGCGGGATTCCCGTAGCCGGGTCTGATCCCGCCCGTCGTGCCGAAGGTACGGCCAAACGGGGGGTGGCGGCATCGGCCGAAGGATGGGTTCGCTGGTTCAGCGGGTGGTTTATTCGCCTCTTCGGGCGCTTACGGCGGTTTGCGGGGCAGTTTTACCCGCGGGTCGAGCCACCAGTCGAGCGGCGGAGGGCTGACCGCTGAAAGCTGATGGCCCTAAGGCAGCAGCCCGAGCTCCCGCGCCCGCGTGGCGGCCTCGGCGCGGTTCCTGACCTCGAGCTTGTTGTAGATGTTGTTCACGTGGGACTTGACGGTGCCGACCGCGACGAAGAGGTCGTCGGCGATCTCGGAGTTGGTTCGGCCCGACGCCAGGAGCGCCAGGACCTCGAGCTCCCGCTCGCTAAGGTCGTCGGGCGGCGGCTTGGGTGTCCCGCCGTCCGGTCGGTTGGCCGGCGTCGGGGATGGCGGCAGCCCTCGCGTGTCCTGCCCCGTAAGGACGTAGGTCTGGAGGCCTTCCTCGACCCGGAGTTGCAGGTAGCCTTTGCCCGCCATCCCTTCGAGCATCTCCGCCGCCTCGTCGGCGGTCAGGGAGGTGCTTATCGCGGCGGTGACCGGCGTGATCTCGCCGCGCTTCTCCAGGGCGCCGAGGAGCTCCTTCTCTTTCTCCCTCACATCGGGGACTGCGCGGCGCGAGGCCTCATGCGTGGCTATGGCGCGGTTGATCTGCCACAACAGAAGAACGGGCGCCCCAACCCCGATGCCGAGCACGCCGATCCACGCGATGCCCACGTCGGCCAGCCCCCTGTCCACGATCATCCCGAGCGAGACGAACAGGAGAAAAACGCACCAGACCGCGACGCCCACCACCGCCAGAAACCTAGTCCACACCCTGCGACCCCTTGCCCGACACTACCCCTCCCTGTCTCCGTTCGCGACGAGACCTGGACCTCACGGGGCCAGGATAGCGCGCCGTGTGAATCGAGGCTCGTCTCCGCGATCCTTCGAAGAATACGTACGAAGCAGGGTCAGGATCGTTACCGATGCTCGTCGCAGTCTACGCCGCGCTTCGGTATTACTCATCACCCGATCCTTTTCGTTCTGACGGCCGGCCAACCGACGCGCTCTCTCCGGCCGGGGCGTGGGATTTCGCGAGCGCGAGGGTACGGGCGGTGTTTCGGAGCGTGACCCGGCAAGCGAGTTCAGGCCGTTACCTTCTCGTCCCAGTCTATGTGGTAATCGTGCATCCACGCCAGGGATCCGCCGCTGGCGACGCGCTTGAGGATAACGGGCAGCATCAGGTCGCGCAGCACCCGGCCCACGGGCCCGGCGGCCTTGCTGTTGCTCGTCCTCGCCCCGTGCGCGACTATGCGCTCCACCCGCCCGCGGCGCAGACGCTCGTAGGCGGCGAGGGCTTGCCCGGTGTCCCGCAGATCGCGCAGGCACCTGGCGAGCACGACGGCGTCCTCGACGGCCATGGAGGCGCCCTGCCCGGAGGAGGGCGACGTGGCGTGCGCCGCGTCCCCGATGACGATCATCGATCCCCTGTGCCACGTCGGGACGGAGGGGAGATCGTGGGTGGCCCAACCGTCCAGCCTCCCCGGGGTCGCGCGGATGATATCGACGGCCGGCGTGGCGTCCTGGGCAAAGAGCTCCATCAGCATCTCTCTCCACCGTTCGGTGCCGGTGGCGGCGAGCTCCGCGCTCGTGGGCTCGTCTGCGCGGGGAGGGTTGGCGAACCACCAGACCTCCCCGGAAGGATGGACGGCGTAGCCGAAGAACGCGCGTCTGCCGAAGACCATCCGGAACGTTCCCGGTCCGGCCTGGACGCGCACGTCGCGGGCGTACCCGCCGATGTTGAGCACGGGGATGTAGCGGGCCCCGGGCGCGGACGGGTCGATGATGCGGCGCGTGCGGGAGTGTATGCCGTCGGCCCCGATCAGCAGATCTCCTTCGGCCTCGGTACCGTCCTCGAAACGCGCCACGACCCCGCCGTCCGGCGTGATCTGCGCGTCGAGCAGCCGCTTGCCGTACTCGATGCGGACGCCGCGCCGGACGGCCTCGTCGCGCAGCGTCCGGTAGAGGTCGGCCCGCTTGAGGGTCTGGCTTACCGTGCCGTCCGGCAGCGTTCCGCCGTTGGGGACCACGCCGAGATGTTTGCCTGTGCCGCTCTGGATCGCCATGCGCGGCGCGGGGAAGCCTTCGGAGAGCGCGAGGCGGTGCGCGTCGATGGCGCGCAGGGCGTCGATGCCGTTGCTGGCGAGGGTGAGAAAGGCGCCGGCGTTGTCCGCACCGCCTGCGTGCGCCTCGTAGACGACCGCCCCGATTCCGGCCCGCCGCAGCGCCATCGCGGCCACGGGTCCCGCGATGCCGCCGCCGACGATGAGTGCTTTGCGCCCTTTCCGCGTCGTGTCGTTCACGCGCCGTCCTCCCCGGGGCCGAAGGCCCTCCACAGGCGGTCCGTAATCGCCCAGATCAAGAACCCGCCCATGCCGCGGCCTATGGGCCGGATGCGCGAGTTGTGGAATGCGGCAAAGCTCCATCCGCCCTCCCCGCGCACGGCGACCAGAGTCTGGACCGAGTGCCTCTCGGACGAGGGCACGGTCCTGCCACGCATGACGGTGCCGCCGGTCGCGTGGACGAGGGCGACGTCGGGACCAAGGAACCTCGTGCTCTCGATCCGGCCCGTGAGCCGCGAGCCTTTGAGGAACTTGTCGAAGAGCCGCTGGTGCGAGGAGGAGATCTCATCCCTCCCCCTGGTGTGCGACCCGTCGAAGGCCACGTAGTCGGCGTCCTCGGTGAACCGTGAGCCGTAGGCTTCGCCGTCGCCCCCGGCCCAGTCCTCGAGAAGCTTCTCGAAGAGCTCGCGTATGTCCCGCTCGTCCGCGGGGGTGCTGGTGTACTCGTGGTTATCGCTTCGGACGGTCATGCGCTCGAAGGCTCCTCTCCATCGGAGTGCGGATCCTGCGGAGCTTTGCCTGCTATCCTTGGAAGTGGATGCTTCGGGTGGCAGGTTCCGCCCCGCGGAACGTTGTTGCTCGGGGGTTCACGGCCTCCGGCGGGGTGTGGCAGCACCCTCCCGGGGGTCGCTCGTCTCTCAACTCATGGGCCCCCTCCCTACGCGGAACACGGGGCACCGGGGCAGCCCGGTCCTCTTCTCAGCCATCGTCCCTCCCCGTAGCCTCCTCTGCGCCCGCCGCGGCGGGCGTCGAGTGGAAGGAGCGCCATCCCCCTATGCCTCCGAGTGTCCCGGCCCGGATCTCCCCGACGAGGTCCCGGACCCACCCGAGCTCGGCCTCCCGTAACACCAACTCGTGCTCGGACTCGATCAGGAAGAGGCGGGGCAGCCCCAGCCGCTTTGCGGCCTCGTCGAGGCGGGACCTCATATCCCCGACTTCGTCTCCGAGCCGCCGCACCCTCTCCTCGAGCAGCCCGGCCGCCTCGTCCGGGGGGAGCGCGGCGATAAACGTGAGCCCGGCGGCGAACTGCGTGTACTCCCTGACCGGCTCGGAGATGAGCTCGCGCAGCCAGGTGAGAAACTCCTCGCGACCCCCTTGCGTGATCCCGTAGACCGTCCGCTCCGGGCGCCGACCCTCGCGCAAAGTCTCTCGCGCGGAGATCAACCCCTCCCGCTCCAGCGCCCCAACCACCGAATACAACGAGCTGTACCGGAGCCTCACAGCCTCGTGCTTGCCCCGCTCGCGCATCAGCGAGACCATCTCGTAAGGGTGCATCGGTCGCTCGAAGAGGAGCGCCATCACCGCCAGCGCCAGCGGGTTGGATACCTTCCTCTTCGACGCCATCCGATTCCTTTAGTCGTGAACGTTTAGTCGATAATGACTATATAGATCAAAAAGCCCCGTGTCAAACGTTTGGGAGGTGGGCGGCGGAGTACCTGCAATGGCCGGATGGGCGTGGGTGCGTGATCCCGTTAAGGTCGAGGTTGGCGGGGGATAGTACCCGGCCCGGTCAGCGCGGCCGGCTCTGGCTCACTTTCGGCCGGCGCGGCGGTGGTACGGCCTTGGTGGGTCGCTGCGCGTCGGCCCCGTTTGGGGCGGTGCGGGCCAACCACCCGGACGGCTCCGGGTGCCTGAGGTCCAGGCCACCAATTCCTCCGGCGGCGTGCTCGGCGGCGACCGCCTGCAGGCAGAGATGGACCTCGCGCCCGGCTCATCCGTCACCGTGCCGACCCGGGCCGCGAACAAGGCGTACCGGGAGAAGAGGCCTCCCAGACGACGGTCCTCCGCGCGAGCCTTCGCCAGGGAAGCCTTGACCCTTCCCGCCCCCGCCAGGGGCGTGCTCTGATCTCCCCAAAGCCCGCGGTTCAGAGTCCGATGGCTGGTTCCCGATGCAAAGGATCGGTAGAGTCCCCGCGAGGGACATCTGTTGCTTTGGTTTAGACGCGGGATTAGACTTGCCGGGGATGAAGGACTTCCAAAACTACACCAAGGAGCCTCGGGCTGCGCGCCGCCGGTGGTGGGTGTGGTCGTTGCCGGTCGTCGTGGTCGCGCTCGCCGTCGGGGTCGTGGTGCTCGTCCACGAGTCGGGCGACAACGAGGCCCGCGCGCCCGAGCGGTTGGAGGCGTCTCCTACCGGTTGGATCCAACGCATGTTCGGCGGAGGCGGGCAGCTCACGCAAGAGCCCTTCAACGTGCTCGTGCTTGGCGTGGACGAGCGACCGGACATCGAGGAAGAGGGGAGCCGGACCGACACGATCATGCTGGTGAGGGTCGTGCCGGAGAGCGGGGACATCAAGCTGCTCTCCGTGCCGCGGGACCTGCTGGTCGAGGTCGAGCCGGGGCAAGAAGACAGGATCAACGCCGCCTACAACTTCGGCGGCATAGAGCAGACGATTAGCGCGTTCGAGGAGTACTCGGACGCCTCGGTGGACCACTACGCCATCGTGGACTTCGAGGGGTTCAAGGACATCATAAACGCCATGGGCGGCGTGGAGGTGGACGTGCAGGACGAGATCCCGCCGAAGTTCAAGATCGAGGACGGGCTCCAGACCCTCGACGGCAAGCAGGCCCTGTTCTACGCCCGCTACCGCGGCACCTCCGGCGGCGACCTGGACCGGATCCGTCACCAGCAGCAGCTCGTGGCGGCCCTCAGGAGCCAGGCCTTCGACTGGAACACCGTCAAGCAGGTGCCCGAAATCCTCAAGGTCGCAAACCGCAACGTCCAGACCGATCTGGGCCTGCGGCAGGGCATCTCGCTCGGGCGCGTCCTGATCCGCCGCGGTCCCAACGCCCAGATGACCTCAGAGCAACTCCAGGGCGACCCCGAAACACTGGAGAACGGCAACCAGGTGCTCGTCCCCGACGACGAGGCAAACGATCCGATCCTGGACCAGTTCCGCTATTAGCGCGGCTCCTCACGGCGGCGCGCTGACGGGCTCGCGAAGCCGGAGCGTGCAGTCGATGCGCCCGTAGCGTAACGGGCCGGCGGGGGTTGGGTGGCTGTTATACTTCTGCGCAGATTCTACGGCGGGCGAGAGTGGTGGAACGGTAGACACGCTAGATTTAGGATCTAGTGCCTTCGGGCGTGCGGGTTCAAGTCCCGCCTCTCGCACATCGCCGGGTCGGCGGGTGTGGCACGCCGGGTCCGGGTCGTTTAGGAGGAACTGGAGGGTATGACGGCTAACGTTACGAAGCTCGAGGAGAACAAGGTCCGACTGGACGTCGAGGTGCCCCCCGACGCCGTTCGCAAGGGCGTGGAGGCGAAGATCAGGGAGCTCGGCCGCCAGGTGCGGGTCCCCGGCTTCAGGCCTGGCAAGGCGCCGCGGCGCGTGATCGAGAACCGCCTCGGGCGCGACTACATCATGATGGAGGCCCTCCAGGAGGCCCTGCCGACCTGGTACTCGGAGGCCGTGGTCGAGACCGACCTGCGCCCCATCGACCGGCCGGACATCAACTTCGACGACCCGTTGAGCGAGGAGAGCGGCTTCAAGTTCTCCGCCACCGTCGAGGTTCGCCCCCAGGCCAAGCTCGGGGAGTACAAGGGTGTCGAGGTCCCCAGGCGCGAGATCGAGGTCTCCGACGAGGAGGTGGACGCCCAGCTCGAAGAGATGCGCGGGCAGTTCGCGACGCTCGCGGCGGTCGAGGACAGGCCGGCCGCCGAGGGAGACTTCGCGATCATCGACTTTGCCGGCGAGAACATGACGACCGGCCAGCCCCTCGAAGGCGGCCAGGCCGAGGACTACATGCTGGAGATCGGGCGCGGCGAGCTTCTCGAAGACTTCGAGAACAACGTGGTCGGGATGAAGCCCGACGAGCGCAAGCGGTTCGGCGTCACCTTCCCGGCTGACTACGCCGAGGCGTCGCTGCAGGGGCAGTCGGTGCTCTTCAACGTGCACCTCAAGGAGATCAAGGAGCGCGACCTCCCCGAGCTCGACGACGAGTTCGTGAAGGAGGCGAGCGAGTTCGAGACCCTCGACGAGTTGCGGGCCGCCGTGCGCGAGCAGTTGGAGGGGGCCGCGGAGCAGCGGGTCTCCGGGGAGTACCGGGCCCGCGTCCTCGAAGTCGTGGCCGGCAACGCCGAGGTCGAGGTTCCGGACGTCATGGCGCACGAGAAGGCGCACGAGATGGTCGAGAGCTTCGAGCGGAGCATCAGGGCGCAGGGGATGGACCCCCAGCAGTACTACCAGCTGGCCGGCTCCAACCACCACGACTTCGAGGAGCGCGTCAGGCCCGACGCCGAGGACACGGTAAAGAAAGAGCTCGTGCTCGACGCGGTCGCGCTCGCGGAGAACATAACGGCCGACGACGAGGCGGTTATGCACGAGATAGGCCACCTCGCCGAGGAGTCCGACCGGGCGCCAGAGGAGATCGCCGAGACGATGCGGGCCAACGGCACCTACGCGCTCCTCCAGGAGGAGATATCCCGCCAGAAGGCCCTCGACTTTCTCGCCGAGAACGCGACGCCCGTAGAGATGCCCGAAGAAGAGGCGGAGGAGGCCTCCGGCGACGAGGAGCCGAGCATCGAGGCCGGCGAGGAGACGCCCGGCGCCGAAGAGGAGCCCGGGGGCGGCGAGGCAGTGGTCGAGGCCGCGGTGGAGGCCGGTGCCGCCGGCACGCAAAACGACGAACGAGAGGAAAAAGAGTGAGCTACTACGATCCCCAGGGGGTTATCCCCTACGTAATCGAGCAGAGCCCGCGCGGCGAGCGGGCCATGGACATCTACTCGCGGCTGCTGAAGGACAGGATCGTCTTCCTCGGCACCCCCGTCGACGACCAGGTCGCCAACGCCATCATGGCGCAGCTCTTGCACCTGGAGAGCGAAGACCCGGAGCAGGACATAAACCTGTACATAAACTCCCCCGGCGGCAGCGTGACGGCCGGGCTCGCGATCTACGACACCATGCGCTTCGTCAAGCCGGACATAGTGACGACCGCTCTTGGCATGGCCGCCTCGATGGGCGCCTTCCTGCTCGCGGCCGGCGCCAAGGGCAAGAGGAGCGCGCTGCCGAACACGAGGATACTGCTCCACCAGCCGAGCGTCGGCGGGCTCGCCGGGCAGGCCTCCGACGTGGAGATCCACGCCAAGGAGCTCGTGCACACCAAGCGCCGCCTCAACGAGATCCTGGCCGAGAACACCGGGCAGGACTACGACAGGGTCGAGCGCGACACGGACCGGGACTACATAATGGGCCCCGAGGAGGGCATCGAGTACGGCGTCATCGACACCATCATCAGGAACCACTAGGTTCTTGAGGTCTAGGCGACAGAGAGTTCTAGGGGAGGCCGTAACGGTATGAGGGACCCGTCGGATCAGCTGCAGTGCTCTTTCTGCGGAAAGAGCCAGCGCCAGGTCAGGAAGCTTATCGCCGGCCCGGGCGTCTACATCTGCGACGAGTGCATCGAGCTCTGTAACGAGATCATCGACGAAGAGTTCTCCGGGCCTGAGCTCCTCAAGGACGACGACCTCCCCAAGCCCCGCGAGATCAACCGCATCCTCAACGAGTACGTCATAGGCCAGGAGGACGCCAAGAAGGTCCTGGCCGTGGCCGTCTACAACCACTACAAGCGCATCCAGATGGGCTCGGAGGCCACCGACGGCACAGAGCTCCAGAAGTCCAACATCCTCATGCTCGGCCCCACGGGCTCGGGCAAGACGCTCCTCGCCCAGACGCTGGCCAGGATCCTTAACGTCCCGTTCGCCATCGCGGACGCCACGGCCCTCACCGAGGCCGGCTACGTCGGCGAGGACGTCGAGAACATCCTGCTCAAGCTCATCCAAGCCGCCGACTTCGACGTGAAGAAGGCCGAGACCGGGATCATCTACATCGACGAGATAGACAAGGTCGCCCGCAAGTCGGACAACCCGTCTATTACGCGCGACGTCTCGGGCGAGGGCGTGCAGCAGGCGCTCCTGAAGATCCTCGAGGGCACGGTGGCCAGCGTTCCGCCGCAGGGCGGGCGCAAGCACCCGCACCAGGACTTCTTGCAGATCGACACCAAGAACGTCCTGTTTATCTGCGGCGGCGCCTTCGGGGGGCTGGAAGAGATCATCCGCCAGCGCATCGGCAAGAAGAGCATCGGCTTCGGTTCGGACGTGGACCAGCGGCTCAAGCAGGAGGACGACGCCCTCCTGCAGCACGTCCAGCCCGAGGACCTGCTCCGGTACGGCCTTATTCCGGAGTTCGTCGGCCGCCTGCCGGTCATCTCGACGCTGCGCCTCCTGGAGCAGGACGACCTCGTCCGCATCCTCACCGAGCCGAAGAACGCGCTGGTGCGCCAGTACCGCCAGTTCTTCCGCTACGACAAGGTCGACCTCTCCTTCACGGACGAGGCCCTGGCCGCCGTCGCGGAGCTCGCCCTCGAGCGGGGCACGGGGGCACGGGGCCTGCGCAGCATCCTCGAGAACTCGCTCTTGCCGACCATGTACGACCTGCCGAGCCGCTCGGACGTCAACAAGTGCGTCGTCGACGCGGACACGGTCAAGGAGGGCGTGCAGCCCTCGCTCGTGACCGGCGCGCAGAAGTACTCGTACGACGAAGAAGAGACGGCCTAAAGCTTCCTTGAGCCAGACCGGGATACCAAAAACATACGACCACCGCGCCGTGGAGGCGCGCCTCCACGAGGAGTGGGAACGGACCGGCGCCTTCGAGGCGGACCCGGACCCCGAGAAGCCCGCCTACTGCATCGTGCTGCCCCCGCCGAACGTGACGGGGGCGCTCCACATGGGCCACGCGCTGAACGGCTCGATCCAAGACACACTCGCCCGCCGCGCCCGCATGAAGGGCTACGAGGCGCTGTGGCTTCCCGGCGTGGACCACGCCTCCATCGCCCTGCAAAACGTCGTCGAACGCAAGCTCATGCGCGAGGAGGGCCTCTCCCGCTTCGACGTCGGCCGTGAGGCGTTCGTCGAGCGGTGCCGCGAGTTCGCCGAAGAGGCCAGGGGCACGATGCTCGGCCAGCTCAGGCGCCTCGGCGCCTCGGTGGACTGGCGCCGCCTGCGCTACACCATGGACGAACAGTACGTGGACTCGGTGCTCACGGCGTTTATAGAGCTGTACAACGACGGCTCGATCTACCGGGGCACCCGCATCGTCAACTGGTGCCCGCGTGACCGCTCGGCCATCTCCGACCTCGAGGTCAACTACGAGGACACGGACGGCAAGCTCTACGGCCTCCGCTACCCGTTCTCCGATGGCAAGGGCCCCGGACCCGATGGCAACGACTTCGTCCAGGTCTTCTCCACCCGCCCCGAGACGATGCTCGGCGATGTGGCGCTCGTCGTCAACCCCGACGACGACAGGTACAAAGACCTCGTTGGCCGGCGGGTGACGGTCCCGTTCGTCGAGCGCGAGGTAGAGGTTTACGCCGACGACCACGTCGAGACGGGTTTCGGGACCGGCATCTTGAAGGTCACGCCGGCCCACGACCCGAACGACTTCGAGATCGGGCAGAGGCTCGGCCTCGAACCCGTCAACGTCTTGAACCCCGATGGCACCATCAACGACAACGGGACGGGCTTCACGGGCATGGACCGGATGGAAGCAAGAAGGGCCGTCGCCGAACGCCTGGGAGAGATGGGCCTGCTCGGCGAGGTGAAAGACTATCGGCACCGGGTCGGGCACTGCGACAGGTGCGGGACCGTCATCGAGCCGTGGCTCTCGGAGCAGTGGTGGGTCGCCATGGAAGGGCTCGCGAGGCCCGCGATAGAGGCGCTGGAGAAGGGGGAGATCACGGTCTACCCGGATTCCTGGCGCCGCGAGACGGTCCGGTGGCTGGAGAACATCCACGATTGGAACGTCTCCCGCCAGCTCTGGTGGGGCCACCGCATCCCCGTCTGGTACGGGCCGGACGGGGATGCGGTGGCGGCCAAGGAGTCGCCGGGCGAGGGGTACGGGCAGGACCCGGATATTCTGGATACCTGGTTCTCGAGCGGCCTGTGGCCCTTCGCGACGCTCGGCTGGCCGGAGGAGAACGAGGGCCTCGCGTACTTCTACCCGACGAGCCTGCTCTCCACGGCGCGCGAGATCATGTACTTGTGGGTGGCCCGCATGATCATGCTCGGCCTCCGATTCCGCGGCGAGGTCCCGTTCGAGAAGGTGAACGTCCACTCCATCGTCCTCGCCGAGGACGGCACGAAGATGAGCAAGTCCAAGGGCAACACCATAAACCCGCTCGACCTCTTCGAGGAGTACGGCACGGACGCCGTCCGCTTCGGCCTCCTCTACCAGTCCTCGACCCAGGACTTCGCCTACTCCTACGAACGGGCCGCCATGGGCCGGGCATTCGTCACCAAACTGTGGAACGCCACCCGTTTTATCCTCACCTACCCAAAATCCGAAGAAAACGGAGAGATGTCCACTTCGGATCGTTGGATCCTATCCGAGTTCAATCGGACCGCCGGGGAGTACGACCGGCTCCTGGAGGAGTGCGAGTTCTCCGAGGCGATGCGCCTGATCTACGGCTTCGCCTGGAACCAGTTCGCCGACTGGTACATCGAGATCGCCAAGTCCGCCCCGTCGCCCGCGACCCCGCGTGTCCTCCGGGAGGTCTTCCTGGGCACCCTGAAGCTCCTCCACCCGGTCATGCCGTTCGCCACCGAGGAGATGGCCGGCATCATGGGTGAGGAGGGGCCGCTCGCCCGCCGCAAGTTCCCGGCGTACGACCCTTCGCTCGAAGACGCGGGGGCCGACGCGTTGCTGGGACGCACCAGGCGGGCCGTCTCCGCGGTGCGCTCCTTCCGGGCTGAGTCCAAGGTGGACGGGCCGCTCGCGGGCCGGGTCTCGGGCGAGGTCGATGGCAAGGTCTTCGGTAGCCTCTCCGGGGTAGAGCTGGTCGACGAGATCGGGAGTGACTCCAGCGCCACGTTGCCGGCGGGCGACGTGGTTGTTGAGCTCGCGTTGAGCGAGGAGTTGAGGCGGGGTGAGGTCGAACGCCTGCGCAAGGAGATCTCGCGCGTAGAGGGCGAGGTCAAGCGCGCCAACGGCAAGCTCGCGAACGAGAAGTTCGTCGAGCGCGCCCCGGCCGACGTGGTCGACGCCGAGCGCGAGAAGCTGCGGACCAACGGCCTCATGCTCGAGACGCTCAACGCCCGCCTGGAAGGCTACCTCTAGCCCGACCTTGGCCCCGCTCTCGACCTTCGACCACGTGTGCGGCGAGCTGGACCGTCGCCGCCGCGTCACGATGGGCCTGGAGCGCGTAGAGGCGCTGCTCTCCCTTCTTGGGGACCCCCACCGGAAGGCGCGGGTCGTCCAGGTTGTCGGGACGAACGGCAAGGGCACGACGGCCGTCGCCCTCTCCGCCGCGCTCTCGGGTGCCGGGCAGCCCGCTGGAACGTACCTCTCCCCGCACGTGCTCTCGTACACCGAACGCGTCATGCTCCGCGGAAACTTCGTCTCCGAGAGAAGCTTTGCCGCCGCGATGGGCGAGGCTATACAGGCCGCGGATCGGCACGGCGTGCCGGCCTCCCAGTTCGAGCTTTTGACCGCGGGGGCGGTCAAGCTCTTCGCCGACGAGGGGCTCTCGTGGGCCGTCCTCGAGGCCGGCCTCGGCGCCCGGTACGACGCGACCACCGCCGCCCGGCCGGGGGCTGTGGTGCTGACCAACGTCAGCCGCGACCATGCCGAGTACCTGGGCGAGACGGTCGAGGAGATCTCGGGCGAAAAGCTCGCCAGCGTCTCGCCCGGCTCCGTTCTGATCCTCGGCACGGACGACCCGACGGTCACCAGGATCGCCCGCCAACGGTGCGAGGAGGTCGGTGCCAGCCTCGTGCACGCGGCGACCGACCCTGAGCTTCGCGGGGCGGAGGGACTGCCGCCGTACGCGGTTCGGGACGCGTCTTTGGGCGTTCGGGCCGCGGAGGAGTTGCTGGGGGAGAGCCTGGACGCCGAAGCACGGGGACGGGTCTTGCGGGCGGTCGCGGGGGCGTTGCCGGCGAGGTTCGAGACTTGGCAGGTGGGCGGCGTGCCGGTCGTGGTGGATGGGGGGCACAACCCTTCCGGGGTGGGTGCCGCGATGGAGGCGATGGGCGAGGTCTACGGCGAGAAGCCGCTCGCCGTGGTCCTCGGCGTGTTGCGGGACAAGGATGCCGACAGTATGCTTACCGCCTTGAGTGGGCGGGCCCGGACGGTCGTGTTCACGCGCCCGGAGGGCGAGAGGGCCGCGGACCCGCTTGATCTTTCGGTTGGACGAGGGAAGGTGGGGGGAAGCGAGACTTTGACGGTGGATGAGCCCGTGGAGGCCGTTCGCGCCGCCGTGCGAAGCGTGAAGGAGGAAGGGGCCGAAGGAGCCGTGCTCGTTCTGGGGTCCTTCGGGACGGCGGCGCCGGTCTTGCGGTGGTTGCGTGACGGGTAGGGGGGGCTGGCGTTTGGTCGGCCTGCTTATGGTCGTTGCCGTGGCGGCTTTTGTGCTCGGCTACGTCGTAATGGTAAGGTTCATCTCATGAGCTTGGCCATCAACGCGCTGCTTATGCTGCAGCAAGACGCCGATCCGTTCCAGATCATCTCCAACTTCCTGGACAGCCCGATCCTCAGGATCGCGGGCCAGCTGATCGTGCTGCTGTTCGTCGTGCTGTGGGTCGCCCTCGTCTACTGGACCTACGCGGACGCCGGGCGGCGCGGGGCCACGCGCGTGCTGTGGGGCATCGTGGCGGTCATCTTCCCGTACATCGGGACCTTGATCTACCTCATCGTGCGCCCCCCCGAGTACCTGGACGAGTCCCGCGAGCGCGAGCTCGAGACGGCCGTCCTCGAGCGCGAGCTCAGGAACGGCACCCTGCTGTGTCCCAACTGCCGCAACCTGGTGGAGAAGGACTACCTGATCTGCCCGACCTGCGCCTGGGAGCTCAAAAAGCCGTGCATAAACTGCGACCGGCCGCTCAACCAGGAGTGGGGGATGTGCCCGTACTGCGGCACGGACCAGCGCACCGGCAAAAAAATGACCTGGTAAAGGAGAGGAACGATGGAAGAGACGCTCGTACTGGTAAAGGGTGACGGCGTGCGCCGCCGGCTCGTCGGCGAGATCATCCGCCGCATAGAGGCCAAAAGCCTGGACATCGACGCCCTCAAGAAGATGGACGTCAGCCGCGAGCTCGCCGAGGAGCACTACGCCGAGCACCGCGAGAAGCCGTTCTTCGAGGAGCTCGTGGAGTTCATCACCTCGACCCCGGTGGTCGCCATGCGCGTCCGGGGCGAGGGCGCCATCAAGGTGATGCGCACCCTCATGGGCTCCACGAACCCCGCCGAGGCGCCCCCCGGCACGATCCGGGGCGACCTCGCCCTCTCGCTCCCGGACAACCTCGTCCACGGCTCCGACTCCCCCGAGAGCGCCACGCGGGAACTCGGCCTCTTCTTCGGCCAGTAGGGGGCCGGTCCCGGCTTGCGCTTCGTCCTCGCCTCCGAGTCTGCCCGCCGCGTTGACCTTCTCCGCGCCGCGGGCTACGACTTCGAGGCGAGGCGCAGCGGCTTCCCCGAAGTCTCCCTCGAAGATCCCGCGAAGACGGCCGTGGCCAACGCGAGGGGCAAGGCCCTCGCCGTCGCCGAAGCGACGGACTCCGTAGTCCTCGCCGCCGACACGGTGGTTTACCTGCAGAACCTCCCCTCCGGCGAGCGCGTCCTCGGCCAGGCGAAGGACGAGGACGACGTCCGGCGGATGCTCCGGGCCCTGCGCGGGAGGCCGCACGAGGTCTACTCGGGCGTCGCCGTGGCGCGGGGCGCCCGCGTCGTCGTGAGCCACGCCGTGACGCGGGTTCGGATGCGGGCCGTGGGGGAGAGCGAGGTCGAGTCGTACGTGCGCCTCGGCGAGGGGGTCGGGAAGGCGGGCGGGTACGCCATCCAGGGCCGGGCGGCGTCGTTCGTAGAATGGATCGGGGGCGACTACACCAACGTGGTCGGCCTCCCGCTCGCCCTCACCGGCCGACTGCTCTCTCGCTTCGGCGTCCTGCAGCCCTGAAATGGAGGTTTTAGGCTCTAGGTTCGAGGGGCGCGGCGCGTCGCCCGTCTCCGAAGTCGTTACCTGCGCGGTAACGGGGCCTCGTGGCCGGGTCGCTCCACAATACCTTAAACCTGGAACCTCGAACCTGAAAGCCTCCAAGAGAGGCGACCTGCAGCTCAAAGCCTCCCTAGCCGATTACTGAGCCGTGGAAGGACGCCGCTACACCATAAAGCAGCTCCCCCCGGAGCTCAGGCCGCGAGAGCGCCTGCTCGAGGCCGGTCCGGCCGCGCTCTCCAACGCCGAGCTCCTCGGCATCCTCCTCGGCATCGGCAACCGGGAGAAGACCGCCGTCGAGCTCGCAAGCGAGGTGATCTCCACCCACGGCGACCTCTTCGGCCTCCACAACGTCGCCGTGTGAGTCTCAGAATACGAAGATGCCGGGCCTCAAGTTCACCGCGCTGATCGCCGACGGCGGCATGGGACGCATGGAGCTGACCAAAGCGTGAGGCGTGGAGTCAACGAGGTGACGTACGGCATCGCAAATGAAATGCCCCGGAAGGAGGCGGAGCGACTGATCGTGTGTCGCACCGCCGACGCGGATTTAACACCGTTCTTGGCTAGCTCCTGTGGCAGGTATTTGCCCCGGTCACCTAGATCCTTAGCGGCCTCTGGCCGGCCCGGACTACGACACGTGGGGTTCGGTGGGGCGGGGGTCGTTTCTCAGCAGGAACACCTCCAGCTCGTGCAGGTGGTCGGTGTTGACGTAGTCGACTCGGGCCGTGAGCAGTTCCCCCCAAACGGCCTCGCGAACCTCCGGCAACTCCGGCGTAGCCCAGAAGCGGACGCGCTGGCCGCTCTCGTGCGCCGTCGACACGATATTGTGCAGCTTCTCGCGCTCCGCCTCTGGCATGGGGCCGATCCCCTGCCACGTAAAGTTCTTCGTCCAGTTGTCGCTGATGAGCGGCGTGAATGCCTGGTCCGTGTCGACCCCGAGGTCGGAGAGCCGGCCGTCGTAGCCGGCGTGGCGAACCCGCTGCTGCTGCATCAGCTCGCGGGGGCGGTTGCCGGAGACGAAGGCCGTGACGGCGCCGTCTTGTACGCCGCTGGAATGGAAGGTAGTGAGCATCGGATCGTAGCGCCGTAGCTGGGCGTGCAAGGCCCGGTAGGTGGCTACGGCTTCGGATTTGAGGTCGACGAGCAGCGTGAAGTAGTCGGGGTCGCCCGGGTATACCGCACCGCGGTTCTCCGCGACGGTCCGGCGTAGCGGCCCCAGGTAGAGGGACTCGAGGGTCCGACCCGGTTGGACGAGCTGCCGTTCGTGGGCGACGAGGAGCTCCCCGTCCACCAGCCACACGTCGGCCTCTACGCTCTTGAATCCGCGGGCGAGCGCGTCGAAGAGGGGGCGTGCGTGCTCGTAGTCGTTGTGGGCGTGCGCCCGCTCGAGGCCGGAGGAGCCGGCCGGATCGGGCGCGGCCGTTGCGTCCGGGGCGAGCAGGCCCGACAGGGCCACACCCGCCCCGGCCCCGGCCACGGCGCCGGTGGCCAAGAATTCTCGCCGCGACATCTCGTCTGGGGCTGCCTGGTGTTCTTTGCTCATGTTGGTTACCTCCTGAGGTCGGCTTTCCTGCGTCGTGGTCGGGGCTTGCCGCTCATTCGGGACGTTGCCCACGGGCAACAATTCGGCGGTGGTCCCCGCTCCCGGTTGCCGGGTTGCGCGCCGGTTTCTTGCTACCCCTCGGCTTGCATACGCTCGAAGTCCGACGGTGCGGTACGTCCCCTCGTAGAACCGCCGCATGCAACGGTCACGATGCTACCAGGAGGCCCGGCGGAATTTGTTTCATGCCTGTAAAACTCCGGTAAATTCGCCCTTTAAGCGGGCGTCCGTTGAAACCTGGGTTGCCCAGCATGCTGGGTCCTATAGAAGGGACAGAAAAACGCACGGGTTCGAGGATCCGTCACGAGCGGCGCAAGCGAGGACGCCTTATCCGGGCGCTTCGAGGCGCTTTCATGGGTGGAACGAACCGGGTCGCGGTAGACGCCCCTGGCAGCAATCTTCTTACCCCATCGTCTCTCCAACGTCTCGTCGATGCCCAAAACCAGAGGATCTCCTTCGGGCACGAACGCCTCTACCAACAACCTCAACAGCATGCGACTTACCTTCCGGCTCGACCAGCTAGCGTGGCTGAGCATCCGATGGTAGCGATGGAAGCGTTTATCCTGGTTCAGGCCCATTGCACGCAAGGCCGAGCTGACCGTTCGCCGGCCCGGAGCGAGGATCGCGCCCATCAGTAGAATCGGGCATTCTGCTGAATTCGCCAGCAGTGACAATTTCACCCCAGAGCCTGTATGTCGGTTGTACTCCTATCCGACCGTTTGTCGCATCCATGGGGACGATCATGCGCCCGCGGCCGGTCAATTCTCAAGAACGGGCGGCGTCTTTTCACGAACAGTTAAAGAAAGCTTTACATCCCTGAAACTAAGACGTGCCGACCGTCACGTACTCTGCCGTGGCGGCGGGGCGGGGTTCTGAGGATAATGATCGGCAGACCGACCGGTCCGCGGCGGGCGAGTGGACACTCACGAACACGGAGGGGGAACGTATGCGCGGCAGCAGCACTATGGTAACGGGGCTGAGGAAGAGAAGGCCGTGGCGGGCGACGATCCTGGTGGCCGCCGTTTTTGCCGCCCTGGCCGCCGCCTTCACGAGCACGACCGCGACCGCGCAGTCCGGGTCGTCCGCTTCGGCGTCGTCCTCCGCGTCTGCTTCCTCGTCGGCGCCAGGCGGGGCGAAGAACGTCATACTCTTCATAGGCGACGGGATGGGCGACTCCGAGATCACCATCGCCCGCAACTACCACCTGGGCGCCGCCGGCGAGTTCGCCATGGACACGCTGCCGATGACCGGCGCCTACACCACCTACTCCGTCCAGGAAGACGACCCGTCGACGCCCGATTACGTGCCGGATTCCGCGGCGACCGGCACCGCCTGGGCCACCGGTTCCAAGACGAGCAACAACCGGGTCTCGACCACCGCCAAGACGGACGAGGACTTGAGGACGATCCTCGAGCTCGCCCAAGAGGACGGAAGGTCGACCGGCAACGTCTCCACCGCCGAGCTCACCGATGCGACACCGGCGGTCCTAAACTCGCACGTGACCCACCGCGACTGCAAGGGCCCCGAGGACATGGACGAACTGTGCCCGCAGGACAAAAAGTCCGAAGGGGGGCCGGGCTCCATCGCCGAGCAGACCGTCGACCACGGGGTCGACGTCCTCCTGGGCGGCGCGCGCAGTAGCTTCGAGCAGACCATAGACGCCGGCCCGGATCGGGGGAGGACCGTCGTCGAGTCGGCCGAGCGGCAGGGCTACGAGGTCGTCTACGACGCCGACGCCATGAGGTCCGCCCGCTCCGGGAGCAAGCTCTTGGGTCTCTTCGCCGAGGAGAACATGGACCTCCTCTACTCCGGCAAGCCGGCCGAGGCAAACCACAACTTCGAGGCCCAGACCTGCGAGGAGGGCCAGCTCCCCCCTGAGCAGCCCGATCTCGCGTCGATGACGACCAAGGCCATAGAGATGCTCGAAGGCAACGAGCGGGGCTTCTTCTTGCAGGTCGAGAGCGCCTCCATAGACAAGGAGGACCACATCTCCAACCCCTGCGAGCAGATCGGCGAGACGGTGAACCTCGACAACGCCGTCGCGGCGGGCCTCGAGTACGCGGAGGCGAACCCCGACACCCTGGTCGTGGTCACCGGCGACCACGGGCACACCAGCCAGATCATACCCAGCCCCGAGAGCGGCTACTTCGACGAGGGCTACGAGTACGACGTGCCGGGCGAGGCGGCCACCCTCAACACCGCCGACGGCACGACCATGACGGTCTCCTACGCGACGAACAC
This sequence comes from uncultured Rubrobacteraceae bacterium, assembly GCA_902806085.1. Taxonomy (GTDB): domain Bacteria; phylum Actinomycetota; class Rubrobacteria; order Rubrobacterales; family Rubrobacteraceae; genus Rubrobacter_D. The sequence continues at coordinate 67,955 of CADCVH010000051.1, forward strand.
CTTCCGCGACGAGAACGGCGACATCATAGAGGGCGAGGACTCCGAGGACAGCCACACCCACACGGGCACCCAGATCCGCATCGCCGCCCGGGGACCGGGCTCCGAGGACGTCCTCGGCCTCACGGACCAGACCGACCTGTTCGACACCATGGCGACGAGCATGGGCCTTGACGCTCGGACACGGGCGAGCGTGTCCGCCCCGGCGTCCGCATCCGCCACTACCTCCGCATCCGCCTCGGCGGAGGCGCAGCGGGTGCCGGACACGGGCGGCCCGCCGGTCGCGCCCTGGCTCTTGGCGCTGGCTGCGGCACTGGGCGGCCTGGGGCTCTTCGTCTCGAGGCGCGTCCTGCGCGGGCCGGGTGGGGGCGAATGAAGCACCACAACCACCGAACGGAGGCACCAATAAGGCGCTCTATCGCCCTGACGGCCGTCGTGGTAGGCTCGCTCGTCGCCGCCTTCTGCGTGTCCGGGGCGGCCGCGGCCACCGGCGCGGACCTCATGGGGGGACCGGTCGTGAACGTCGGCCACCGGGGCACGGCGGGGCTGGCGCCGGAGCACACCATCGCCTCCTACGACCTGGCGCTCGAGGACGGGGCCGACTACATAGAACAGGACCTCAGGATGACCAAAGACGGCGTGCTGGTCGTCCTGCACGACGAGGATCTCGACCGCACGACCCGGGGCCCGGCGGAGAACTGCACCGGGCCCGTCGGCGAGAAGACCCTGGAGCAGGTCAAGACCTGCGACGTGGGCAGCTTCTTCAACGAACGCTACCCCGAGTACGCCCGCGACGGGTACGAGGGGCTGAAGATCCCGACGCTCGAGGAGGTGTTCCGCCGCTACGGCACGGAGACCAACTACTACATCGAGACCCGCAGCGCAGACGCCCCTCCGGGCAACCCCGGCGTCGACGACAGCTCCGGCATGGAGGAGGAGCTGCTGCGGTTGATGGACGAGTACAGCTTGCGCGAGACCGCGGCAGAGAACTGGCGGGTCCTCATCCAATCCTTCGTCCCCGCCAGCCTGGAGGAGATCCACGCCGAGGATCCTTCGCTGCCGCTGGTCCAGCTCTACTCGGACGAGGAGACAGGGGAGACCCTAAGGGCGGACCTCGAAGCGGCCGGGGGCTACGCGGTCGGGATAGGCCCCTCTACGGACGACGTGGACCGCGGGCTCGTCGAGTCGGCGCACGCCCGGTGCCTGGCCGTCCACCCCTACACCCTCGTGGAGGAGCCCGACATGCGAGAGCTGATCGACCTCGGGGTGGACGGCATGTTCACGGACTTCCCGAACCGTCTGGAGGGGGTGCTCGGCGGGGAGGCTGTGGACGGCAACCGCGCGGCCATCGGGTCCGCGGAGGCGTCACGGGCCTGCCTGTCCGGGACCGGGACGGAGGTGCCGGACACCGGCGGTGTCTCGCTCCTGCTGCCGGCCGCGCTCGGCGCGCTGCTCCTGAGCCTCGGGCTCCTAGTGGCCACGGTGCGACGCGCCTGACACGCGCCCCGCTGGCCGTCCTGTTGAGACCTCGCCAGAAACCTGCGGCCGTCGGGGCGGCCGCAGGTGGAACGGGGCCGGCCTCCTGGAGGCCACGAGCGGGGTAGTGATCCGCTCCTACGGAAGCCAAGCACGCAACTAGGATAGCATTCTGAGCACCGCCGAAGCGACCCCACCCACTCGCGAGGTCGATATTCACCCTAGTGCGTGGAAGGAGTGTTCTGCGAACTTCGGGCTTAAGGGGTTCTGGAAGTTCTCCATATACCTTGCCCTGAGTGCTTTGGTTGGTCGGGTATGGTAGCTCCTCGAAGGTCGGCTTCTACGAGGTAGGTGTGCCTGTGCGAGAACCGGTCAATAACCCAGCAATGCCACCCACTGCGGCCGCCGCGATGGTACCCAGTACGCCAACTATTTGTCCGAGCAGGCCAATAGTTCCGGTATCGCCCGCAACCTGAATAGCGACGGGTCCGGCGGCGGTGGGTTGCGTTTCTCCTGTAGGAGCGTTTTGATCATCGCCCCCGGCTGGGGAAGGCTCTTGTGTCTCCGGCGCCGGAGAATTAGTTTGAGCGGCGCTACCTGGTTGCGAAGGTATTGCTTCTTCGGGCTTGCCGCTGATCCACATGAGAGCGAAAGTGCATAGACGAGCGATAAGCTCGAGCAAGAGAACCCCGAGCAAGACCGGCCAATTGGCCCCCTTCTGATTGGGTGGATTATTTGCGTTCTGATTGGGTGGAACAGGGTCGACCACCATGCGATTTCCTCTCTGCGCTCTGTCTGCAGTCTATGTCGGCCTCGGGCCACTCTCGGATACTGAGGTCTCGTCGCCATTTAACCAGGTACGCCTCGAGCCTAGTCTCAAGGTTCTCTAGTACCTCCTCTATTGCGTTCCTGTCGAGGTTCTTTTTCATCGAAGGCTTCTCAGAGGTAGCCTCCTTTAGCTGCCTACCAAGCAGTCATCCGCCTTCAGCGCCAAACTTGCCACGATCACTAAACCGACCTAGGCGCCTCCGCACAACGATTCAGCGATCGCACATCATCGATCCTCTCGGCTCGGGCGATCGCCCGGAGTCATCCGATCGGGTTGATATCTTTGACGAACTTGAGAAGATCGGACATCGTAAAATCGTTGGGCTCTGCAGAAGGCAAGGTCGGGGTCCAGTCCGGTTGCTTGGACAGGAAGGAGTTGGGGTCTCCCTCGAGTAGCCCGAAGAATGCCTCGCCGACGATCCGGCTGCCGACCTCTCCCAGCCTGTTGCCCCCGCCCTGCAGTCGCGCTTCCCTCAGGACGTAGTACCAGAGCGGGGTCCTCTCGTCGAAGTTGTGTCGACGAAGAACCGGGGTAACAATCTGGTTACCTTGAGGAGCTACTTCGAAGGGTGTCAGGGGCGTGACGCCCATGGCCTCTGCTACGTCCTGCCCGGTCGGCAGTCCTAGCCTGCTGCCCCTTAGCAGATTCCTCACGGCCAGCACTGAGGGTTCGCCGGGATCAACGATTAGCCGGAGGAGTCCTTCGGCCAACGTGGGGTCGAACCTGCGAGCAAGGTTCAGGAGTTCTGGGTCGTCGACGGGGAAGAATCTCCTCCAGTCGATCACCCAGTTGGAGGGCAGCGTGGGTGCGCCGTTCATCCCGCCCTTGCCCGTGAAGCCGAACAGCAGGTCCAGGGTCGCCGGGAAACTGGCTCCTGGGACCTGCTGCGGATTGGCGAAAACGCGGTTGAAGTCGTACGTGTCTCGGATCATGCTGTGCCCAAACCTGTACGCTGCCCCCGAGAACTCCAAGGGCATGAACGGCTCGCCGTCGAACGGCGCCCGGTCGAAGTCGTAGAACCTTCTTCCGTTCGACTTGATGTCGGCGAGAATGTCCGGGTCGACTAGGTGCGAGAGGAAGTCGTTGAGCACTATCCACTGGTAGTGCCACCTGACGAGTCGCTTCGCCCTGTGGAACTGGGTGCTCCTGCTGTCCTCTTCGGCCTGCGTGAACGTCGCCGAGCCATCACCGTCATTATCATCGTCTTCCAAAGCGTTCACCACGTTCATCACTTTGTTGTGGAACTTGAGGAAAGCGACGTGGGTCTGGGCGACGATGGTGTTCTCGTCATTCCTGTCGTCGCCAATGATAGGCGTTCTTCTCTCGTCAGGCCTCCGCGGGAGGTCGTTGCGTAGAATCGAGGGCACATTGAAGTTCGGAGGTCCACCAGTCACCGGAGTCGTCGTTCCGAGCCTGAACCTGGCGCGCTCTGGAGGGAAGTCGGGATTGTAGAGTCCCGGCTGGCGCTTGGGGCCCTGGCCATACAGGCTATCTAGATCCAGGGTGACACTTCGCCCCTGCTTTATGAGCTGCGGGTCGTTTATCGGTGGGAAGCCCTCGGTTTCGTCGCGCGTGATGTCGTGGTCGATGAACTGACCTAGATATGTAAAACCGGCGGGGACGTTAGAATTGTTCTGCGCCGGGTTCTCGGGAACGTCGGCCGTCATCGCCTGACCGAGTTCGATGAGGGCTTGGTCAGGGGGCCTGAAGCGAGGCAACCGGAACATCCTGCCGAACCTGCCGGGACCGAGGACTCTATTACCGAGGCGCATGCGCGCTGCGCTCGCGGCGTCTTCAGCATCCTCCCCCTCGCCGCCGTTGTCCACGAGGCGATCGAGCTGGTCGAGATCCAAATCCTCTGCCTCGCGAAGCCTGAAGCCCCGCCCGTGTCCGCCGCCCACTCCGACCATGCGGTTCTACCCCCTACTCTCGGTCCTGCTTTACGACCTGTTAGACCAACGTGAAACGTGAGAACGCACCGTTACCGCTCGCTCGTGCCAAGTGCGCCAACACGCTTACGCAACACCGGCACTTCTATCAGTTGACGATGAATTTCCGATGAATCGGCGACGAATGGGCGATGAAGCCGGCCGATTCGGCTATAGGCTGCTGGGACCAGGGTGGGGCGTGCTCCAGCGTCCCCCGGTGTCTTATCGGCCCTTCTTCTTGCTCCTATTCACCGGCGTGCGCGGAAGGGTTGTTCTCCGAAGTTCGTTTGCAGGATCCTGTATAGTTCGTGCCCGTCGAGCCCGGGTTCGGTATCCTTAGCTGGCCCCATGCATTCTAGGCGACACTACATCTGGTGGTGTTGGATAAAGATGCGGCCGGCTGCATGATCACACACCGAATTAGGGACGCTACGATAAGGGATTCGTCGTCTCCTAGTTTACCGAGGGTCTATCGGCCGTGGTCCTCGGCACAGAGACGCTTGGCCGAGCGGACCGGGGATGACAGTTGCGCTGCCCTTCCTTTAGAAGGTAAGCTTTGTGCCGCACGTTACGTGGGGCGGGGCCTTCGTCTACCCTTCGTCTCACAGCAGAAGAAAGGGGTAGGAGAAGGCATGGTTGAGCAGCCGGATAGGTACTGCACCAACTGCGGACATGAGCTAAAGTCGGACGACCAATTCTGTACAAACTGCGGAGTGCCGGTTCATCGGGCCGCGAGGGTTCCCACCCCGGAGGCAGATAGACCAGTGCCTCCGCTACCTCCGCCAACACAAGAGGTCGGCAGGGGTAGGAGCTTGCCGGGCTCCGGCGCCTTGAGGGGCCGTGGGAGTAAGCTGATGGTCCTTTTGGTTTTGGGGGTGCTCGTCCTCTACCTGGTGCCGCCGCTCGTGATCGAGAGCCTCATCGCGGGGAGGCTGCAAACGCAATTGGAGACATCGACGAAGCCTGAGGTCAAGGTCTCTTCTAGCTTCCCGCCCATGATGCTCCTTGGCAGCATCGAACAGGTCCAGCTGACCTCGAAGCAGATAATTCTGCCAGGTGGCGAAGTCGTCCACGACGCTAGGGTGGACATGAGCGGCGTAAGCGTTTCTGTGCCGAGCCTCATAGTTGGTAAGCCCGCTTTCGAAACAGAGAGCTGCTTCGTGGAAGCCCGAGACTATGAATATCAGGAGTGCCCGCCAGAGCTCTCCGGAGCATCGTCGCCTTAAGCCCTACCGCTGCTAGGGAATGGTGGCTACGGTGACTCAGTTGATGGCTCACCAATCGGTGGGCTCAACAATCGGTTGTCCGCCATCAGACCCGCCGGAATCCCCTCCGAGAATTACAGTGCCGGCTTCTACGCCGACGACGGTGGACACGCTGATTGCGGACGATACCACCCCCACGCTAGCGGAGTTGCGCAGTACAGCCAATAGGAGCGACTTTTGCGTCTCCCCTGGCAAATCACCGAACTGCCAGAGGGCCGTTAGTATTCCTAGGATTCCCAGCCTTCTACCACCGACCGCAGCTCCGCTCAGGTACGCTTTGATGATAGATACGATCACAGTCCCCATCATGGGGGAAAGTATCGCGGGGAGTAGCATCACAGGTAGTTCTTTCCCTGATGTCGTTAGGAACGTGAACACGGCCCCGCCCACCCCCAAAGTCACCATCTCCTTGATGCTGAAGGGCTCCTGCGGCAGCGGGGCAGTTCCTTGGGCTTGTTGGGGCGGGGGTGGGACAGGAACATCTGCCTCCGGTGTGGGTACGTGCGCCGTGCGGTGGACCGGTCTGCCGCAGGTCGGGCAGAATCGGCCTTCCGGACTTAACTGCTGTCCGCAATTGCCGCAATACCTCCCCGGCACTTCCGCCATACCTCCCTGGCTCTTTTCGTCTCCTGGGTCACCTCGTCGGCCACCCGCTAGACGCGCACCATCTAGCTTCTATGCTACTCCTGTATCTTATCTCGGGCCAGCCAAAGTGCCCCAGGGATGTGCTCGGCGGCTTTCGTGTGAAAACTGACCGCCGGGCACTTGGGCAACCTCGCCCCAAATGACTTGATCGCTCCACGCACGTGGTTCACAAGCTGCGTGCGGGTGCCGACCAACGCCCGGCGGGAGCGGATTATGGCCAGGTGAGCCTGGGAGTCCTCGCTCCTGTGCTTGAGCGGGTAAACGAGCTTCGGGTCCAGTCGTGACAGGCGAGCCAGATTTTCGGCGTCGATCTGGTCGGTCTTAGCGGTGCTGTAGCCGGCCACGTGGGCCGGATCCCTCACCACGTCGCCCGATGCCCGGTGGTCGATCTGATAAACAGGCGCCCCGAGTCCGAGTCTAAGTTCCGCGCCATCTGCTTCCTCCTTCTCTCCGGGAAGCCCCGAGAACTATTTCCTTGGTCGTGCACAACCCGATCAGCTTAGCTGGCGGCGATGAATCGGCAATGAATTCGAGGGGAACGCCGACCACGGTAGGGGGAGACGTTGGATCCAGGGGTCGCTGGGTGGAGTGGACGCCACTCGCCTGGCTCGCCCACTTGCGCAGGCTCGCGATACGCTACGATAGGCTAGCCAACATCCACCAGGCGTTGCTCCATCTCGGTTGCTCGCTCATCTGCCTCAGCTACCCGTCGTGAGGGTTTCGCGACGCACTCCTAGACTAAACGGACGCGTACTGGTGCGCGTAGGGGCGCTCGAAGGTTGACTCGCTTTGAGCGGGGCCATGGCCTCCGCACCATCGCAGAACGGACGCCCGGGGACAGAGGGCCTGCCGGTCGGCGTCCCAGCCCCAGCGTGGGTCTCTAGTCTGGACGTGGCGCGCACTAGTCCTGGCTACCCGACGTCGGCTTGCTGGTCGTCCCGGGTTCCGTTTGCTCGACGATCGCTCTACCGGTGGACGCCTGGAAGGCGCCATCTGACATAGCTCTCGCGTCTGTCGCCTGAACCCCCGCGGACATCTGCATACCCTCCACGCAACCCCGGGAAAGCGATGTCGCAGCTGTCGTACTTGCCCGGCGGGGTTGAGTACGGTTCCGGTTCGCATCCCGCGCCCTCGAGCGGGTTCTGGCCCGCTACCGTATGGCGCCCCAGGGGCGAGATGTGCCAACCGAGGGATCGTATCCGGAGCGGCGCGCTGGTCTGATTGAAGCGCCTCACGTACTTGCTCATAATGGCGCAAAAATCAAAAAATAGTGCATTTGAGTGATGCTTCGGCCCTGTACTCGGGATACCCTGGGCTAGTGCTTAAGGGAAGGGACAACATCGGCCGGACGGAGCTGAGACGAGGCCTTTCGAGAAGTATCGGGTTTCATCGGGACGATTTGGCTCCTGTTGGGGTTTGGAGATAAGCGATGCACGGATTACTGTTGGAGCTGCCGACCGGGTACTACCTGGAATGTCACCCGGACTTACCGATTCTGCGTAGGCCAGACGGCTCCATGGTGGCGGCGTTCAGCGCCTGGGGCTTCGATCCCGAGGCTGTCCGGTGGGCCGCCCAGGCGGACGTCGCGCGGGAGGCGCCGCAGGCCGTTCCCACGCAGCCTGGTTCGCTCAGGGCGCACTTCTTTGGCCGCTTCGAGCTATTGTGCGACGGGGAGGCCATCTCTCTAGGTCGCAACCAAAAGGCGTTGACCCTCCTCAAATACCTTCTGGCCAACCGGTCCCACCCCGCCTCGCAGGACTACTTGATGGGCTGGCTGTGGCCCGAGTCCAACCTCAAGAAAGCCAGGTGGTCCCTGAACTCCGCGGTCTACACCCTCCGCAAGATCTTGGGCAGCTGCGCGCCCACCTCCACCAACTATGTGTTGCTTGATAAGGGTTATTACCGCCTGTGCTCGACGCTCCGAGTGTCGACCGACACGGACGAGTTCTACGCCCGTTACGAGCGCGGACGCCGTGTGGAGAAGGCCGGCCGGATGTCCGAGGCGGCGGGCGAATACGAAGGTGCGGCCGTGCTCTACCGAGACGTCTACTTGGTCGAGGACCTCTACGAAGATTGGACCATGATCGAGCGTGAGCGGTTGGCCAACGTCTACATGGATATGCTCGACAGGCTCGCCGGCTACTACAAGGAGGCCGGCCAATACCGGGAGAGCATCAGCACCTGCTACAGAGCCCTCGATAAGGACCGGTGCCACGAAGACAGCTACAGGTTGCTGGTCGAGTGTTACGTCCGTCTCGGCCTGCGGGGCGAGGCGCTCAGACAGTACCGGCTGTGCGAAAGGATTCTCGCCCGAGAGCACGGCGTGGATCTGTCGCCAGATACCCGGGCCCTCTACACGAGCCTTCTGGAGGAGCCCGAGCGCGTAAGATCCCCCAGGTGAGGGGCTTCGTGCTGGTGGAGGGCGGTCGTTCGAGCCGAACTGACCGAACTTCGGCGCCTCCCGATACGTTGATCAAGCCGCTTGACTAGGTCGCTCAGAGCGCTAGCGTGCCATATCGTTGCGCTCCTACGACGACACCGCGAAGGGGAGATATGGGAGTGGGAAGCGCCGAAGACGCGTCGAGCCGACCGACGGATGGGAGCGGGTGGAGCTGCCGTGCAGACGGCCCGAGCAATCGGCCTACGAAGAGATTCGTCCCTCGGTCTTGTTCGGGGTTTCCGTGGCGGAGCGCGCCGCGGAGACCGGCGCCGCCGGGCGCACGATCTACCGCAAGGCGTCGTGCTCCGGGGCCGACGGAATGGGTAACCTCTTGGGGCAGGGCCGGCCAAACAACGCCGGCTTCCGCCCGCCGTCAGGCGCCTCGTTGGCGACCTCAAGGCGCAGCACTCCGTCCTAAGCGCCAACGAGATCCTCAACGTCTGTTACGCTCGTTTCAACAGGGGGCCGGACTACCGCACGGTGCGGCGCGTCCTTGCCCTGGGCCCTTCCTCAAACCACTCTCCTGCCCACCCCCGCAGGACCTTCTCGGCGGCGGTGGGCTTCGGGGGGCGGCTGCCAAGCCAAGCGCCCGCTCCGCGCGTTCCTAGCCCCTGCCCCGGTGGCCAAAAGGTGTCTTACGCCTCACCCGCATTAGAGGTTTGCCGCCTGGTCCAAGCCTCTAGTGTGGAGAGGCGGAGTTCGCGCGTGGCGTGATCCACCATGACCTTCATCTCTGTCTTTTGGTGCCGACGCGACGGGCAGACCGACCACCGGTGCCCGGGAGGAACGGATGCATTCCGCCGCGACGCCTCCTTTAGGCGCGGCGCAGAGAACGCCATCGATTCGTAAGCGATCTTTGTCTTGCCGCACAGACCCATTACCAACTATTCGGCATGCAGATTTTCGCCGATCGCCCTCCGAATCAACCGGAATTCATTGCCGATTCATCGCCATCGATATGATGTACATACAAAGATGCTAGGTGAGATAAGGAGAATGGTAGCAAAGAGGAAGGATCTCATAACTGCGCAGTATCCGTCAATCGCTCGAAGGGAATGATCCTCGACGAAGTCAAGAAGGAAGTTCTCGCCGTGGCCGTGCAAGAGTGACGCGGACGCCGTGGCGCTGCCACGGAGGGGGCCACCGCGAGGCAAGCGCGGAAGCGAGGTTCTCGGAGAGCGCAAGAATCGTGCAAGACGGGAGATGTGAGCCACTAGAATGAATGAAACGCATTTCGACGCGGTTATTATTGGATCCGGATTTGGTGGGTCGGTGATGGCATACCGGCTTGCGGAAGCGGGTCTACGGGTCTGCCTCCTGGAGCGGGGGAAAGCGTATCCGCCCGGTTCGTTTCCTCGCAGCCCGTACCGAATGAGGAAGAACTTCTGGGATCCCAGCGAGGGGCTGCACGGGTTGTACAACTTCTGGGGCTTCCGCGGCCTGGATGCGGTCGTGTCGAGCGGACTCGGTGGTGGCTCTCTCATCTATGCGAACGTGCTATTACGCAAGGACGAGAAGTGGTTCGTCAAGGAAGACGTACTGAACGGTGGCTACGAGTACTGGCCCGTAACCCGCGCCGAACTCGACCCCCATTACGACGCCGTCGAACGGATGCTGCGCCCACAGAAGTACCCCTTCGACCACTCGCCCTACGACGAGACGTCCAAGACGCGGGCCTTCAGGTTGGCGACCGAGCGCCTCGGGCTAGAGCCGTTCCTGCCCAATCTCGCCGTTACCTTCGCCAACGAAGGCGAGGCGCCGGTGCCCGGCGAACCGATCCGTGAGGAGCATCCCAACCTTCATGGCCGGACGCGCTACACCTGCCGCCTCACCGGCGAGTGCGACTTCGGCTGCAACTACGGCAGCAAGAACACCCTCGACTACACTTACCTGTCCGAGGCCCAGCTACACAACGCAGACCTGAGGACACGTTGCGAGGTCAAGGCGTTCGAGCCGCGCGATGGTGGGGGGTACGCCGTTCACTACGCCTACCACGACCCCGAGCGGGAAGGGCACAAAACGGACACCTCCCACCTGCCCCTCCATACCGTCACCGCCGATCGCCTGGTCCTTGCGGCCGGGAGCCTGGGCTCTACGTTCCTGTTGTTGAAGAATCGGAGTGCCTTTCCGCGTCTCAGCCGGCGTCTCGGGACACGCTTCGGCGGCAACGGTGATCTGCTCACCTTCGCCGTCAAGTCCTTCGAAGAGAGCGGTGGAGCGAGGGTGCCGCGCATCATCGACCCAGGGTACGGCCCCGTTATCACGAGCGCCGTCCGGGTCGGCGACGAGCTGGACGGCGAGGAGGGCCGGGGCTTCTACCTCGAAGACGCCGGTTTCCCCGAGCACCTCACCTGGATCTTGCAGGTATTCGACACCCCCGGGGCGCTGTGGCGGTGGCGTCTTACGGCGAGCAACTTGGTTAGAAGCTGGCTCGGTAGAGAGCCCGAGACAGATCTCGGCGCGGAGCTCTCCGAGCTGCTCGGCCAGACCGAGCTCTCCGCCGGCATTCTTCCCATGATCGGCATGGGACGCGACATCCCGGACGGCAACATGACACTCCGCGGCAGCAAGCTCGACGTCGACTGGCGCAAGCTCAAGTCGGGGCCATTCTTCGACCGCCTACGCGATACGGCGCGCAGGATCGCGGGCGAGCTCGGAGCGGACTTCGAGGACAACCCCATGTGGTACCTCGGCCGGGTCATCACCGTGCACCCGCTCGGCGGCTGCCCGATGGGACGAGACGAGAGGGAGGGCGTCGTGGGTCCGTACGGCGAGGTCTTCAACTACCCCGGACTGTACGTCGCCGATGGTTCCGTCATGCCGGGTCCGGTCGGCCCGAACCCGAGCCTGACCATCGCGGCGTTGGCGGACCGCTTCGCCGACCGGCTCCTTGAGAAAGACAGGAGCGCGGCCGGATCCGCGCGCCGGTGACGATGGTCTCCGAGGCAGCCCGCCGGTCCCCATCCGAACCGGAAGCGGCCCGAGCCGCCCGACCACTACACCCGTCGGGGAGACAGATCACGGGATCCACCTCGAGAGCAACGGGAGGGTATTGAGATGAACGATCGCAAGAGCATCAGCTTCACCGAGGAGATGAAGGGATACGTCACGTTTGGGGAGAGCGACCACGAGCGTGGCGCCAGGGAGGGCCGCAAGAGCGGCACCCGCCTGATGTTCCACCTCACCATCGAGGTCGACGACCTGGATCGGTTCGCGGCCGATCCTAGGCGCGAGGCGACGGCGGAGGGTTGGGTCGGCTGCGACGCCCTCGGCGGCAGGCTACCGGTCGAGAAGGGCGTCTTCAACCTCTTCGTCGACGCTGAGGACCCCGCGACCAAACGCATGCTCTACCGGCTCTTTTTGCGGGACGGCGCCGGGCACCCGGTCACGTTGACCGGCCACAAGGTCATAAGGGACGACCCGAGCGCCGACGCCTGGCCCGACACGACGACCCTCTACACCCGCGTGCTGCAAGGGCACGTGGGCGAAGCTGACGAGCCCGCTGCGCAGCTCGTCGCCTCGGGGATCGTCTGGATCGCCCCGCTCGACTTCCTCAAGCAGCTCACCACGTTCCGCGCCGATGGACCATCCCCGATCTCCCGCGCCGCGGCGCTCGGCCGGTTCGGCGCCCTCTTCGTGGGGCAGCTCTGGCGGGTCTACGCGCGCCGCGCGCTGCGCCGCACTCGAGGGTACAGGGGAGGTTCGGCGCTCACCGGCACTGTAGGGGCGCGGAGCGCCGCAGGACCCCGATCCGAGGGCTCAAGACCCCGGTTACCGAGGAGAACCCGCATGAGTTCGCAAACCTATAGCCTAGTAGAAGAGGTGGTTCCCTTCCGGGCCGGGGACGGGATGGAATGCAACCTGATCCACATCCGGGGCAGCGTGACCCCGGTCAAGGGGCCGGTCCTGCTCGTCCACGGCGCCGGCGTGCGCGCCAACATCTTCCGTTCGCCCGTCCGGACCACGCTCGTGGATACCCTTGTGAAGGAGGGTTACGACGTGTGGCTCGAGAACTGGCGCGCCAGCATCGACCTGCCGCCGAACTCGTGGACGCTGGATCAGGCGGCGGTCTACGACCACCCGAAGGCCGTCAAGACGGTCGTCGAGCAGAGCGGGGCCGATGAGATCCAGGCCGTCATCCACTGCCAGGGCTCGACGAGCTTCATGATGTCGGCTGTCGCCGGGCTGGTGCCCGAGGTGAAAACGGTAGTAGCCAACGCCGTCTCTTTGCACCCCGTAGTCCCCGAATGGTCTCGGTTCAAGATCACCTACCTCACACCGACGGTGGGGCGGCTGCTCGACTACCTGAACCCGCAGTGGGGTCTTTACTCGCCGACGACCATGCCCAGGCTCATAACGCTGCTCGTGTTGCTCGCCCACCACGAGTGCGACAACCCTGTGTGCAAGATGGTGAGCTTCACCTACGGCGCCGGGAAACCGGCGCTCTGGTTGCACGAGAACCTCAACGATGAGACGCATGAGTGGCTCAAGGGCGAGTTCGCCCACGTGCCCATAACCTTCTTCCGGCAGATGGCGCGCTGCATCGAGGAGGGCCACCTCGTCTCGGTCGAGGGGTTAAGCGGGCTGCCAGAGAGCTTCGTGGCCGAGCCGCCCCAAACCGACGCCCGCTTCGCCTTTTTGGCGGGCATGAAAAACCACTGCTTCCTGCCGGAGAGCCAGCGGAAGACCTTCGACTTCCTGGACTCCCACGACAAGAACCACCACTCCCTCCACCTGCTTCGCAACTACGGGCACCTCGACGTGTTCATGGGTAAGAACGCGCACCGGGACGTCTTCCCCCTGATCCTGGACGAGCTCGAGCGATGAGTAGCGAGGTGAACGACAGATGAAGATACCCGAACGGCTAAGGCGACAGGCGGGGCGCTACGCGCTGGTGGACGGGATACCCTACCAGCTGCCCGTGGACTCCCGGAACTCCCCGGCCCTCGTGGCCGCCTTCCCGATCAACGCCGAGAAAGCGAAGAGGCTGCTCCCCGGTAACGAACTTCATCCGGTCCGCGTCTTCGGCAAAGGGGTCCTGCTCCTCACCGTCGTCAACTACCAGTCCACCGATATAGGCAGGTACGTCGAGTACATAACCGTCATCGCCTGCACCCACGGCCCGAAGCCCGCGCCGGGGCTCCTGCCCCTCGTGTTCAGGCGGTACTACGGGTTGGGCGGTTACGTGTTCGACATGCCCGTGAGCACCGAGATCTCGGTGAAGGGAGGCAAGGGCATCTGGGGCACGCCCAAGGTTCAGGCCAACCTCGACTTCCACGTGACCGAGAGCACCGTCACCAGCCAGTACGACCTCGACGGCATGCTCGCGATGAGGGTCGAGATGCAACGCCCAAAGAAAGTATGGCTGCCCGTCAGCATTTCGGCGAGTGCCTACTCCCAGTTCCGCGGCCTGCTGATAAAAGCCTACAGCTACGTCGGCGGCAAGGCGGGGTTCTCCGTGCTCAACAGAGGAGCTTGCCGCCTCTACATCGGCGATCATCCCAGGGTGCGGCCGCTCAAGGAGCTGGAGATCGAACCACGACCCTTCTTCACAGCGTTCTTGCCCAGCGCCAGCGCCGTCCTCGACGACCACTTCGAGAACTGGTTCCTGACCTACGACGAGCCTCCTTCCACGCCGCCCGAGGGCCTGGAGAGCGTCGTAGACCTGGGCCTCGACCGCGGGTGGCTAAATCCCCCGTCGGCGTCCCTGCCGGGAGCGGACAAAGATCGGGAGAGGATGGCACCCAACAGATCAGGAGGGTAGCTGCGTATGTCCTTTCTTTTGGTTCCGCATCAGGTGAGCGACACCGCGGCGACGATCTGGGTCGGCGCGCTGGACGAAGAGGGCGTGCGACAAAGGTCCGTGCGTCTCGAGCTCGAGGGCGGCGGCGAGGGGCGCGAGGTCGAGCTGGACGCCTCTGGATGGGAGACGTGGGAGTCTTTCCAAACGGAAGACCCGAAGTCTTATCCTTTGCTGGACCGCCTGCTGCACCTGGCCTTCGTGCTCAAGTCTTCGCCGGTCAGGAGGACCCTCGACTACCAGCGCGTGGAGATAAGACCGCTGAGCGCCAGGACCTCCTACGCTTTGGCGCTGCGTGTCGACGACCAAACGGTGATAGGTGCGGAGAGGCATCTGAGGGAGGGCCGGGTCACCACGTTGCCCGCGGAGCTCCCCACGACAGCAGACAAACCGTTCACACTGCTGGTGGGTTCCTGTTTCTACGGACCCGAGGACCCGGGGGGGCTGGTGGGCGGGACCTACCGCTACATGACCGAAGACCAGCGCCCCGACGTCAAGGTCCTGTGCGGGGATCAGGTCTACCTGGACAATCCGTGGCGCGAGACCACCCTCAAGTGGTACCGTGCTAACCAGAAACCGGGCCTGTTCAGGGCGATGCTCTTCGAGAAATACGTGGCCAACTGGACGCAGGTCAGCGGCGAAGACGCGGGCTTCCGGCAGCTGCTGGCGGACGGCGCGAACTACTTCTGCTCCGATGACCACGAGTTTTGGAACAATGCGCCCAACTTCGGAGGGGTCGGCTTGCTCAACAGCCTCACCAGCGAACAACGCAAGTGGTGGTTTGACGAGGCACGCCGCCTCTTTCGGGCGTTCCAATCACCCTCGCCTCTACTACGGCTCGAAGTTCCTCCCCTCTCGGTCTGCGTAGCGGATACCCGCATCAACCGCGACACGAAGGGCTTGCGGTTCATGAGGGACGAAGACCTGAAATCGTTGGGACGCTGGATAGAAGGCTTGCAGGGACCGGGTGTCCTGGTGATCGGACAACCGGTATTGGTCGAGAGAGACGGCGTAACTAAATCCTTACTTAAGAAGGGCTTAAAAAACGCATTCTTGTCATACATCGACAGGGACTTGCCCCACTACGCCCAGTACAAAGAACTGGTCGGTTACATAAAGTCTTCCGATCATTCGGTGGTGATCCTCACTGGGGACGTGCATTTCGGGCGCGTTGCGTGCGGCGAGCTGAAGCCGGGCTCCGAGACCACGTTCGTCGAGGTGATCTCCTCCCCGATGCACGCCGTCTTGAGCGACAAGGGCGAGCCGCTGTTCGGCACTTACAAGGAGGCTCCTACGGAGCACTTCCCGATAACCGAAGACCGTGAGGTTTTGCATAGAAGAAACCATTTCGGCACGGTCCGGTTCTTTTTAGGAGAGGATGGACGGGTGAACATGGAGGTACGAGCCTGGCCCATCCCGCGCCCGGGAGAGGAGGTTTCGCCACGTTGCGATGTGGTCTTCGAGAAAGCCTTATCGTGATCGTAGAAATCTGCCAAGTCCCTCAACGATCATCCTCTCCATAACCAAGGTCTTCCTGAACGCTGGCACGGCTGGGGCAGGGTTCGAGGGTTTGGAAGCGAATGCACGATGAAAGTCCTGTATCGAGGAAGCTCGGCGGCTCCTGGCTCACTACACCCCGTGGACGGGAGGCGCGGCGGCGTTTCTCCCTCCTACGGCCCCCTTCGTGCCCACCGGCGTCTTCCTCGAAGAGGTCTTGCAGGTAGCCCTCCACGAACCACCTCGGTGCCAGGGAGCCCACGGCGGCGTCCGCCTAGACCTTGGTGGCGTCGAAGAACAGCTCCTCGCCCCGCACCAGGCCCGCTTCGATGCACATCCCGACGATGCGCTCGAAGAAGTTCCGGAAGACGTCCAACCCGTAGCGCTCGCGGATCCTGGTTAGGGAGAAGTGGTCGGGCAACCTCTCGTGGAGGTCGTAGCCCACGTACCACCTCAACGAGAGGCGGTCGGCCACCGCCTCCATAAGCTGGCCTTCCAAACGCAGATCCTCGAAGAACATGACGAGCTGCAGCTTGAAGCTGACGACCGGGTCGATCGATCTCCTGCCGCCCTCGGCGTAGAGCGGGCGCACCAGCTCCCTTACGAACGAGAGGTCGATCCTTTCCTCCAAGCGCCGGTAGAAGTTGTCCTCGGGAACGAGGAGATCCAACGAGAGGTCTTCAGGAAGTCTTTGGAAGTCGCGCTCCTTGAAGCCCATCATGGTGAACGATGCCTCCCGAGGTAGACGGACGAGGGAGCAGTCTACCGACCCGAACATCCAGCGTCCCCACCGATGGGCACGAGCTTTTCAACAAGCTGGAGTGTATGCGTGACAGACCGCGACGTTGCGGCGAAACGGCGCGGCGAGCAGGGAGGCTTTGTCGCCGCGCCCTTAACCCGCGTTGCGCAAGTAGCGAAAATCACAGGTGCGGCGCAAACGGCGGGACGCCGGTCGGTGCCCAGAGGAGGTGCGGGAGATGCGGAGGGTTCATAGGGAGGCCGAGAGGCTCCTGGTCGGGGGCTTCGATGGGGCCGACGAGCTGGACACGGACTTCATCGACCGCGTCGTGGCGAGCGGCGGTGAGGGAGAAGACGCCGCTCGCATGGTGATGGCGAACAATTTCCTGGGGCCCAAGCGGTTCGGGAAGATGTTCCCAAGGCTGGATCCTTTCAGGCCCCCCGACCAGGCCCTCATCGATCTCGGCCGCGCGATGAGGGAGGCGCTGCCGGAAAACCCTGCCCTGGAGAACTCCGAGATCCCCGCGGGCTTCACCTACCTCGGTCAGTTCGTCGACCATGACCTCACGTGCGACGAGACGAGGAACTTCCCCGTGCAAGACGACCTGGAGCTCATAAAGCAGGCGCGGACCCCCACGCTCGACCTCGACAGCCTCTACGGCGAGGGGCCGAAGAGGCAGCCCGACCTGTACGATCCCAGCCTGCCGCCGAGCGAGGCCCGGTTCAGGTTCGGCACGACGGTCCCGACCCCCGACGCGAACGTGGCGCTTCCCAACGACCTGCCCAGGAAGCGCGACCGCGGGGCCGTGGTGGGCGACGACCGCAACGACGAGAACCTCGTCGTCGCTCAGACCCACGTCGCGTTCCTCAAGTTCCACAACCGCGTGATGGACGTCCTCCCGCGGGGCGAGGAGGACGACGGCTCGGCCACCTTCACCCAGGCGGAGGAGACGCGCAAGAGTACCACCTTCCACAACGCGCGCAGGGTGGTGAGGTGGCACTACCAGTGGCTCGTCCTGAACGACTTCCTGCCCAGGATCGTCGACCCCAACGTCCTTAACGACGTAAGGACCAACGGCAGGAAGTTTTTCAGGTTCAACCGCGCGCCGTTTGACGGCGAGCCGTTCATGCCGCTGGAGTTCTCGGGGGCGGCTTACCGCTTCGGGCACAGCATGGTGAGGGAGACCTACGACTACAACCGCGTGTTCACGGAGGCGATGCTGGGCCTGCTGTTCACGTTCACCGGGAACGGAGGCGGGGCTCCGATCCCGAGCAACTGGGTCATCGATTGGCGCCGGTTCCACGAGGTTGGTCGTGACGACAACAGGAACTTCACCCGCAGGGTGGACCCCAAGCTGATCCCCCAGCTCCACGAGCTCCCGAACGTGCGCCCCAACCAGCCCAGGTCGCTGGCGGTCAGGAACCTCCTGCGGGGCAGCAGTATCGGGCTGCCCAAGGCCCAGGACGTGGCCGAGGCCATGGGCATACAGCCCCTAACCCAAGAGCAGCTCGGCGGCGGGGACGGCGGGGACGTCGGCCCCGTCGTCCGCCGGCACGGCTTCCACCGGGAGACCCCCCTGTGGTTCTACATCCTCAAGGAGGCCCTGGTGCAAACCGGAGGCAAGCGGCTCGGGGAGATGGGCAGCCGCATCGTCGCCGAGACGTTCTGGGGGCTCTTGAAGGGCGACGAGAACTCGTTCGTGTCTAGGAGGCCGGGCTGGACGCCCCAGGAGGACGGCCTGCCCGCCCGGACTCCCGGAGATTTCACCGTGGCCGACGTGCTCAGGTTCGTGGGCGAGATAAACTCCATAGGAGGTTAGGAGCCGAAAGCCCAAACCCCGCCCTGGATGTCCGGGACGCATAGCGGGACACGGCTGGGCATCGCGCAAATGTACCGTTTGTTTCGACCGCAAAACGACTAGGCACGAACGCAACGGTGTCGGCGTGTGCGAATACGAACCACTAACAGGCGAACTTCTCAGAACAAACCTGCCACGCACTCGGGTGAACAAACTGAGGAGCTGCTCAGGGCTCACGCTCAGTGTGCTGCCGAGGTTGGATGGCGAACGCAAAGCCTGCGTTTTGCAGTTCTTGTATGAGACGGACCTGATTACCAAGGACCCCTCGGTTGTTGATCTGCTCGGAGCAGACTTGGGAGAGGCCAACCTGAACGGGGCCAACCTCAGTGGGACAGACTTGAGAGGGGTGGACCTGAACGGTGCCAACCTGCGCGAGGCCGACCTGCACTAGGCCGATCTAAACTCGGCCAACCTTTTGGAAGGGCCTACTTAGGCATGACGGACCTCACCGGAGCCGACCTGAGCGGGGCCGATCTGCGCAACGTTAAGGACCTCACCATTGGGCAACTAGACCAAGCCCACTCCCTCGAAGGTGCCACCATGCCCGACGGATCGAAGCATCCCTAACAGCGAGCTTCTGAGAACCCTGTACAGGCCGAAGTTCCGAGAACGACCCTTCCAGAGACTGTCTGGAAAGTATTTGGAGTACCGTGTCGGCAGCGAATCTGACCGGTATACGGAGGCCGGAGAGGTCGGAATAGGAGCTTTTTCGGCCTCCCTGGAGGCCGCACGTTCGTGCCTCTAGGAGTTTCCAGACAGTCTCTCCACGCACTCCGGTGAATAAGGGTGTAAGGAGAAGGGCCGGAGGATCGTGCTCTGACCCTTCCTGCTGCTCCGCTTGCCCTTCCTAGCCCTTGGTGGTGAAAGTCCACGTCTTCTGCTGGTTGCCCGCCTTCGTCGGGCTCTGGTCCAGCGCCTCGTTAGACACCGATGCTGTTACGCTAATATGGGTTGAGATCCAAAGTGTCTACCCCAGTTGACAATCGCCGATGCTCGATCATTCCATCCGAGGGGCACAAGGTTCGGAGTGTTGCAACCTGCAGGCAGCCAGAGCTGGGAACCACCATAGTGGATGTGTTCAAATAAGGATACATCCCAACGACACCAATCCACCGATGAAATGATATCGTTCCAGTCTCCAAATACCCCGTTACTAACTCTTGTTAGGTCGGCATGAGCCGTTCCTGGATTCAAGCCAGTGGTATCGCCGCTCTGATTTATGTGCTCGTAAAACTGCACTCTTCCCCCCAAGCTGTCGGGGTTGCTGGTGCAAATACGCTCAGAAGTGGCGGCTGCGCTTGATTCTGTCGACATCGTACTCGCCAGCCTACTCGATTCGCTGACCATCGCCTGCGGGTCAGTAAATGCGGCGAGCGCAATGCCCGCGCCAGTTCCAATCGGGGTGTAGTAAAGAGGCGTTCCGTTAAGCCGTGTGATCTCTTGGGGATCTTCAAGGACCTCGCCATCGAGAAACAATGGTACATTTGGTGCGCGATGAGTGATCGCAGCGGGTGCGAGTATCCTTCCACTTGGCGCAGGCTCTGAGTTTATCGCTCCGCTTGGGTACTCTGACAATAGCTCCGACGACGATCGGGTATCGGAATGATCGCCTGCAGTTCGTTCGAGTGCTTCGACGCGGCTACGCAACTCGCTAAGTTCCTTGCCGATCTGAAAGAGTGCTTCCATCGCGCTAACCCTCCCGGGGTTCACTTAGACGACTGATTTTTCGTGCATTGGCGGCAGCCAGTGGTTGGCGTCGCCTTGTGGCGGCGGCTTGTCTCCAGATTCCCTTATGTTGGCATGTATGCCCTCCTTCGCTTGAGTGCTCTAAGAAAGAAGCTAAGCAGCCGACGATGAATTCACGATGAATTGTGCATGTGGAACTTCCGAGAACCCCGTCGAGAAACTGTCTGAAAAGGGGTTCGAGTAGGGCTCCGAGCGCGCATTTGGCCGCTGTTCGGGCGCCAAAACGGGTCGGAGCGTCCCGCCGCGGGGCCTCACAAGGCCCCGCTTTGGGGATCTTCGGGACTTTTCAGACAGTTTCGAGGCGAACTTCCGAGAACGCCCCTTCGACGAGGTTGGGTGAATAGAGGGCTTGCCATCGCAAATTCATCTTCGATTCATCGGCGTATGTGACTGTGACGTTAGCGATGAAGTAGTGGATACGGAAAGGATAGAGATGGACCCCATCCTGTACTGGAACGATGTTGCGCTCGAAGCCAACCGGGTGAGCCACACCAACGGGAAGGGCGAGCAGACGGGCCCCACCCTGAGCTCGCGCGCCCTGGCGATAGTGCACCTGGCCATGTACGATGCGTTCGTGGGGGCCGCACAATCCGGACTTTCCCACTATCTGACGCCAAAACCCGCCGCCGGGTCACCCGCCGCCGGGTCTTCGGCGGACGCTGCGGTGGCCGCGGCGGCGCACGCCACCCTGTCGCACCTGTTCCCGAGCCAGAAGGCGTTCTTCGACCTAAAGCACGCCCAGGCGGGCCTGTCGGGCGCGGGCCTGCAGGAGGGCCACCAGTTCGGCTTGGAGGTCGCTAAGAACATACTGGACGACCGTAAGGACGACCCGGACGCGACAGACGACGGGTACGCTTCGTCGATGGCGTACGGGGCGCACCGTCCGGACCCCGACAATCCAGAGCAGGGCTACCACGCCCCGTTCTACGGCGCCGGGTCGAAGCTGTTCGCCGTGACCGACAGGCACGAACTCGATGATCCGCCGCGGCCCACCGACCCGGTCAACCCCAACGATCCCGCCTCCTACATAAGCGCGCTCCGGCAGGTGCGGGGCCAGGGCTGCGCGCCGGAGCTTATGGGCGCCCTCCCGGCGGGCTTGCCCCGCAGGACGCCCGACCAGACCGTGCGCGGGATCTACTGGGGGTACGACGGGGCCTCCGGCCTGGGCACGCCGCCGCGGATGTACAACCAGATCGTGCGCTGGGTGGCCGAGAACGTCCCCCACCCCGACAACCAAGACGGAGAGGCCAACACCCCCGAACAGAACGCCCGGCTTTTCGCGCTGGTAAACGTGGCGATGGCCGACGCCGGCATCCTGGCGTGGGACCAGAAATACATCCACGACCTCTGGCGCCCGGTGGTGGGTATCCGCGAGCACGACGAGTCGATGGGGCCGGCCGGGATGGGCAACAACGCCGTCGACGACGATTGCGACCCGTTCTGGCTACCGCTGGGGGCGCCCCTCACGAACAAGATGGACAAAAATTTCACACCCCCCTTCCCGGCCTACCCGTCCGGGCACGCCACGTTCGGGGCCGCAGCGTTCCAGATCACGCGGCTGTTCTACGGAGTGGACAGGGCAAGTACGCAAGACGCTCTTTTCAAAGATCAGGACGGCAACGACAAAGCGTTCGTGTCCGACGAGCTGAACGGCGTCAACAAGGATAACAAAGGGACGGTGCGTCCCAAGCACGCCCGCACCTTCGAAGACGGCCTGTGGCGGATGATCGTACAGAACGGCCGCAGCCGTGTGGACCTAGGGGTGCACTGGGTGTTTGACGCCTTCGCACTGGACAACAACGGGCGCCCCGACCTGTCGCAAAACGTGGGCGGGGTTCCGCTGGGCCTGACGATCGCCCATGACATCTTCGACACCGACATGCAGACATCGGAGGAGGGTCCGCGAGACTAGCCCCCTTCCTACTACCCGGACCAGCGAGCCGCGTAATATCCCCTCAAGTATTGCGCGGCTCGCATGTACGACGACCACGACGTCGCTCTATCTCGTACATTGCAACGCTACCAGCATAGGACCGGGGCTATATGAACTTCCTAGAACCCCCTCAAGGCGAAGTTCGGAGAACAACCCTTCTGAGAGGTCGGGTAAGTAGGGAAGCGTGTACATCCTTCTAGGCCCGTACTTCCGCACTCCCCTCGGACGACTCGCCCCTGAGCGCTGCCGCAGCCTCGGCCGAGCCCTTCCGCGCGGGGCCGGTTGCCCCGCAACTCAGGCACCGGGCACGCTTGCCGTCCTCGGTGCTCACCACCTCCAGGGGGTAGCGGTGCCCGCATAGCCAGACCGGGGGCTTCTGTTGGGACCTCATCGCGTTCCTTCCCACGGACCGGTCGTTTCTCCAAGGACCGCCGCCGGACGACGGAGGGGGGAGTGCCACCCGGCGGTGGTATCGAGTCCTATGGTAGTAACGGACCGCACAGGGGCGTATCCCCTGATTGCGGTATTTTTCGGTAGATCGTTTCCTGTAGCGTGGACCCCTGGCTCCTACTCGAGACGGTCGAACTTCGGAGAACACCCCTTCCACGCACTCCGGTGAATAGGGGGCTC
>CADCVH010000052.1 GCA_902806085.1 uncultured Rubrobacteraceae bacterium
TCGATCCTCAAGCCGGCGCTGGCCAGGGGTGAGATCCAGGTCATCGGCGCCACGACCATAGACGAGTACCGCAAGTACGTGGAGAAGGACAAGGCCCTGGAGCGGCGCTTCCAGACCATCCAGGTCGGCGAGCCCTCGGTCGAGGAGACGGAGCTCATCCTCAAGGGCCTGCGCGAGAAGTACGAGGCGCACCACAACATCGACATTACGGACGAGGCCCTGAAAGCCGCCTCGCAGCTCGGCGACCGCTACATCGCGGACCGCTTCCTGCCAGACAAGGCCATCGACCTCGTCGACGAGGCTGCCTCCAAGATGAGGATAAAGACCATGTCCTCGCCGCCCTACTACAAGGAGATAGACGAGGAGCTCGCCGCGGTACGCTCCGAGAAAGAGGCCGCCATCGACGGTCAGGAGTTCGAGAAAGCCGCGCGCTTCAGGGATTCCGAGCGCAAGCTCGTCGCCCAGCGACGCGAGCTCGAGAAGGCCTGGCGGGAGGGCAAGATCGAGGAGAAGCGCGTCTCCATCGGGGAGGACGAGATCGCCGAGATCGTCTCGATGTGGACCGGCATCCCGGTCAAGAAGATGACAGAGGCGGAGTCCGCGCGACTCCTGCAGATGGAGGACGCCCTGCACGGGCGCATCGTCGGGCAGAACGAGGCTATAAAGGCGGTATCTCGTTCTATCCGCCGTACGTTCGCCGGCATAAAAGACCCGAACCGTCCGAGCGGCTCGTTCGTCTTCCTCGGCCCCACGGGTGTCGGCAAGACCGAGCTTGCGAGGACCCTCGCCGAGTACCTGTTCGGCAACCAGGACGCCATGATCCGGCTCGACATGTCCGAGTACATGGAGCGCCACACGGTGAGCCGCCTCGTCGGTTCGCCCCCAGGCTACGTCGGCTACGACGAGGGCGGACAGCTCACCGAGCAGGTCAGGCGCCGTCCCTACAGCGTCGTCCTCTTCGACGAGATCGAGAAGGCCCACCCGGACGTCTTCAACATCATGTTGCAGATACTCGAGGACGGGCAGCTCACCGACGCGCAGGGTCGCAGCGTGGACTTCAAGAACGTCGTGATCATCATGACCTCCAACGTCGGGGCGCAGACGATCAACAAGACCCAGTCGCTCGGCTTCGGCGGGGGCGAGGAGGGGCTCTCCTACAAGGAGATGAAGGGCCGCGTGACCAGCGAGTTGCGCAAGATCTTCCGCCCCGAGCTCCTGAACAGGATCGACGAGATCATCGTATTCCACAAGCTCGAGCGCGCCCAGATGCGCGAGATCATCGAGGTCCAGGTCAAGCGCTTCCGCAAGCAGCTCGCAGAGCGCGAGGTCACGGTCGAGTTCACGACCGAGGCTTTGGACAAGCTCGCCGAGGAGGGCTACGATCCGGCGTTCGGGGCGAGGCCGCTGCGCAGGACCCTGCAGCGCATGATCGAAGACCCCATGAGCGAGATGATCCTCAAGGGCGAGATCCCCAACGGCTCCAAGGTGACCATCGAGCCCAACGACAAATCGGGCGACGACATCGCCGAGGACGAGACCATAGTGGACATCAAGGTCAGCCAGCCCAAGGAGATCGTCAAGGCCGAGTAAGGCAAACCAAAGCTAGCTATTCGAGTGCCGGGGCGCGATAAGCGCCCCGGCACTTTTACGTGCTTGCCTGGCACGAGCGAACGGGCAAGAGCGCAGATGAAATCACGTCCGAGTACGATCTCTCGCTGGCCGAAGTCTACGCGGCACTGGCGTACTACTTCGACCATCGCGACGAGGTGGATCGCTCGAGCATCCGCCACAGCGGAGGCTCGGTGAAACGGTGCTCTTAGGCACCGTCCTCCTGGACGAAGAGGGTGTAGCGGTCTATAGAAGCGCCTCTCTCGAGGACATCATCCGGAGGGGGCATTCCGGGCCCTATCCCGTACAATCGGCTCATGGCTACAAAGACACTTTATGTTTGCTCGAACTGCGGGCACCAGGAGGCGAAGTGGCTCGGGCGGTGCCCGGACTGCGGGGAGTGGAGCACGTTCGTCGAGGAGGCGCGCGAGGAGAAGAAGGTCGTCGGCTTCGCGGAGCGGGCGACGAGGAAGAAGGCGAGGGCCGCCGGCCGCACGCTCAGGCTCGACCAGGTCGAGACCGCGGCCGACGGCGGCCGGATCGGCACCAGCGTGGGGGAGTTGGATCGGGTGCTCGGGGGCGGGGTCGTGCCTGGCTCGATGGTGCTCGTCGGCGGGGAGCCGGGCGTCGGCAAGAGCACGCTGCTCCTGCAGGTGATGGGCCACCTCGGCGAGGGCTGCCTGATGGTCTCGGGCGAGGAGTCGCCGCGGCAGGTCGCGCTCTCGGCGAAGAGGCTCGGCGTGCAGGGGGCCGGGTTCAGCGTGCTGTCCGAGACGGACGTGGACGTGATCGAGGCCACCATCCTCGAAGAACGCCCGACCGTGGTCGTGGTGGATTCTATACAGACCCTGTACTCGCCCGAGTTGTCGGGTGCTCCGGGCGGGGTCGGGCAGGTGCGCGAGTGCGCCGCGAGGCTGATGCGGCTGGCGAAGAGCGAGGGTATAGCTGTCGTCCTCGTCGGGCACGTCACTAAGGATGGATCCATCGCGGGGCCGCGTGTTCTGGAGCATATGGTGGACACGGTGCTCCAGTTCGAGGGGGACAGGTTCCAGTCTTTCCGGGTGTTGCGGGCCTTGAAGAACAGGTTCGGCTCCACAAACGAGATCGGGGTCTTCGAGATGACTGGCCGGGGGATGGTCGAGGTCGAGGACCCCTCGGCGTTCTTCCTATCCAAGAGGGAGGAGAAGATGCCCTCCGGTGTTGCGACGGTGTGCCTGCTCGAAGGGACGCGCCCGATGCTGGTGGAGGTAGAGAGCCTCGTCGTGCCGAGCCCGCTGGCGAACCCGCGCAGGATCGCCAACGGCGTAGACACGGGAAGGGTGAACATGCTGTGCGCGGTGCTCGCGCGGCGTGCCGGGCTCGCGTTGGCCGACCAGGACGTGTACGTGAACGTGACGGGCGGGGTGAGGGTCGAGGAGCCGGCGGCGGACCTTGGGGTGGCGCTTGCGATAGCCTCCGCGTTGCGGGACAAGCCGGTGGGGAAGGGGACGGCGTGCTTCGGGGAGGTGGGGCTGACGGGGGACGTGAGGTTCGTCTCCGGGGCGCCGCGCCGGACGGGCGAGGTCCTGAAGATGGGCTACGCGCGTATAATCAGGCCGGAAGGCACCTCTGACGAGGACGCCAATGGCCGGTCGAAGAAGAGAGCGAGCGTGATCGAGGTGAGCACCCTGGAGGAGGCCGTGGCGGTGGCCCTACTGTGAGCCCGTCCCGCCGAAAGATGCCGGACGAACTCGTCGGCGCCCTGCGGCTCGTGGCCCCAGGCACCGACTTGCGGGAGGCCATAGAGAACGTCATCCGGGCGCACAACGGCGCGCTTATCGTCGTCTCCCGGCCCGAGAAGCTCGAACGCCTCGGCATCATCTCTGGGGGGATGAGGCTCGGGCTGGACTTCGCCCCGATGCGGCTCTACGAGCTCGCGAAGATGGACGGCGCCATCGTCCTCTCGCCGAACGTCTCCGTGATCCACTACGCCAACGTCCAGCTCAGCCCGGACCCCTCCTACGAGTCCCACGAGACGGGTATGCGCCACCTCGCCGGGCACCGCACCGCCCAGCAGAGCGGCGACCTCGTCATAGTCGTCTCCGAGAGGCGGCGGGTCGTGAGCCTTTACCAGGGTGACCACGGGCCGCTGGTGCTCGAAGACATCGGGGTCGTGCTCTCCAAGGCGAACTCCGCGATAGCCACCCTGGAGAAGTTTACGAGGAGGCTGCGTGAGGAGGCGCGGGCGCTGACCGTGCACGAGTACGACGGGGCGGTCACGCTGCGGGAGGTCGTGGGGGCCATCGGCAACTTCGAGTACTCCGTACGGATAGCCGAGGAGGTCGAGGCCTACGTGCGGGAGCTCGGGAGCGAGGGGCGGTTGGTCAAGATGCAGCTGGAGCAGGCCTTCCACGACGTGCCGGAGCAGTACGACGCCCTGATCCGGGACTACGCCGCCGAGGGCGTCGATTGCGCGCCGGTCCGAAAGCGGCTGCGGAACTTCTCCTCCGAGCAGCTCTCGGACGCCATGGAGATCACGCAGGCCTTGGGCTACGGCTCCGTCGGCCGGACCGACGACTTCTTCCTCAAGCCGCGGGGCTACCGCCAGCTCGAGAGGGTGCCGCGCCTGCCCCGCCGGGTCGCCGAGAGCCTGATCCGGGAGTTCGGTTCCTTAAAGGACCTCCTCGAAGCCAGCGAGGCCGAGCTCGACGAGGTCGAGGGCGTCGGCCAGGCCCGCGCCCGCGCCATCCAACGCGGCCTCGAACGCCAGCGCAGCCTGGAGACCTCAAGCGAGGTCATGTAAAGATGCCGGAGGACGCCCCGAGATGGCTAACGCCATGGCGAACACCCCCGCGGTAGCGCTCGTGCTGGCCGGCGGGCTCGGCACCCGCATGGGACGCCCCAAACAGTTCTTGCAACTCCGCGGCAGACCGGCCCTCTACCACACCCTCCGGGCCTTCGAAGAGGCCTCCTCCGTGGGCAGGATCTACGCCGTCGGCGACCGCCCGCGCGTCGAGGCGCTGGCGAAGGAGGCCGGCATCTCGAAGTACGCCCGGTGCGCGGAGCCCGGGCCCTTCCGCCAGTTGTCCACGAAGAGTGGCCTCCTTCTGTGCGAGGAAGACCCGGAGACCCTGGTCCTCGTCCACGACGGCTCCCGCCCCCTCGTCACCCCGGAGCTCGTTGACCGCGTCGTGGAGGCAGCCCTCGGCGAGGACCGGCCCGACGGCGTCGTGCCGGCGACGCACGTCTCGGACACGATCAAGGTCGAGCGGGGCGGCGAGGTCGTAAAGACGCTCGACCGGACGGAGCTCCGGGCCGTCCAGACCCCGCAGGCGTTCCGGCTCGGTTTGCTGCGGCGGCTCCACGACGCGCCGCACGACTACCTGGGAGCCGCGACCGACGATGCCTCCCTCGTCGAGCGGGAGGGCGGGCGGGTGCTCCTCGTCGACGGCGAGAAGACCAACATAAAGCTGACCTCCCCCGAAGACCTGGTGCTGGCCGAGGCGATACTCGCCGCGCGCGAGGGAGCACCGGAAGATTCCAGGGCGGAGGGTACTTCTTGATGCGGGTCGGCCTCGGCGTGGACGCCCACGCGTTCGCGGGTGTGGGTGACGGCCGGCGCCTGATCCTGGGCGGGGTAGAGATCCCGTTCGACCGGGGCCTGCTCGGCCACTCAGACGCCGACGTCCTCGCGCACGCCGTTACCGACGCCCTCCTCGGCGCCGCCGGCCTCGAAGACATCGGCCACTACTTCCCCGACACCGAAGAGGAGTTCAAGGACGCCGACTCCATCGGCCTTCTGCGCGAGGTGCGACGGATCGTCGGCGCTTCCTGGGAGGTCTCCAACGTGGACGCGGTCGTGGTCTGCGAGCGACCGAAGATCCGGGACCACCGCGACGCGATGCGCAAGAACCTGGCAGGCGCCCTGGAAGTGGACCCTTCGCGGGTAAGCGTGCGCGGCACCACGACCGAGCGTCTAGGCTTCGCCGGCAGGGGAGAGGGGATAGCCGCCCAGGCCGTCTGCCTCCTGCAGGAGGGGTAACCGGGTGGCGGAGGTCCGGGTGCGCTTCGCCCCCAGCCCGACAGGCATGCTCCACCTCGGCGGCGCGCGCACGGCCCTCTTCAACTACCTCTTCGCCAGGCACCACGGCGGAAAGCTCGTCCTCCGCGTCGAGGACACCGACCGGGCCCGGAGCACCCGCGGGTTCGAGGAGGCGCAGCTGGAGGACCTCGAGTGGCTCGGCCTCGCGTTCGACGAGGGGCCCTACCGCCAAAGCGAGCGCGTAGGCCTGTACGGGAAGTGGACCGAACGCCTCACCGAGGCCGGCCTGACCCACGAAAGCGCGGACGAAGAAGGACGGCGGGCGCTCTACTTCCGGCCGCCCGAGCGGGGCGGGACCTTCCGCGACGGGCTGCGCGGCGAGGTCCCGTTCAGCCGGGTGGGGGACTTCGTGATCCGCAAGTCCGACGGCACCCCCTCCTACAACTTCGCCGCCGTCGTGGACGACGCGAGCATGGGCATCACGCACGTCATCCGCGGCGAGGAGCACCTCCCCAACACGGGCCGCCAGGCCCTCCTCTACCGGGCACTCCGCCTGCCGGAGCCGGGCTTCATCCACCTCGGCGTCATCCTCGGTCCCGACGGCAAGAAGCTCTCCAAGCGCCACGGCGCCGCGAGCGCCGCCGATTACCGGAACGGAGGTTACCTGCCGGAGGCCCTCGTCAACTACCTCGCGCTCCTCGGCTGGACCCACCCGGCTGGCCGAGAAGAGTTCGCCGACCTCGACGAGCTCGTCCGCGAGTGGGACCCGGCGCGTCTCGGCGCGAGCCCCTCCACCTTCGACCCTGACCGCCTGCTCTTCTTAGACGCCAAGCACATCCGGCGTCTGTCCGCGGAAGGGATGCGCGAGCGCGTCGAACCGTTTCTGGACGAACCGTTGCCGGGGGGACGGGAAGCCGCCGCGCTAGAGGCGATCCGGGAAGAGGCGCGCGTGCTCTCCGACGCGCCGCGCCTGCTGAGGGAGATCACGGGCCCCGTCGGCCCCACGTTGTTCGCGGAGGAACTTCCGGACTCCACCGCCGAAGTCTTCGCCCATGCCGCCGCGGCGATCGGGGATCGGTCGTTCTCTGGGGTGGACGAGGCCCGAACCCTCGTGAAGGACCTGCGCGCCTGGGCGAAGGAGCGGGGCGTAAAGACGCGTGACCTGCTCCATCCCCTGCGGCTGGCGCTTACCGGACAGAACAGGGGGCCGGAGATGGCGCTCGTCCTCGCGGTGCTCGGTCCGGAAGAGGCGCGGGGGCGGATAGAGCGGGCAAGAGAAGCTAGACTAGGGTCATGAGCGTATTCGTGCGGAACAGTTTGAGCGGCGGGATGGTCGAGGTCGGGCGGGACGGGAAGGTCGGGGTGTACGTCTGCGGGCCGACGGTGTACGACCACGTCCACGTCGGCAACGCGCGGGCGCCGCTGTTCTGGGACGTGGTGGTCCGGTACTTGAGGAGCCGGGGCTACGACGTGACGTTCGTCCAGAACATCACGGACATCGAGGACAAGATCATCAACAAGGCCAACGACGAGGGCGTCTCCTGGAAGGAGATCGTCGACCGCTACACGGACTCTTTCCACGGGCGTCTGGCGTCTCTCGGCATCGGGTTGCCCGACGTCGAGCCGAGGGCCACGGAGCACATACCGGAGATGATCTCCCTGATACAAGAGCTCGTCGAGGGGGACCACGCCTACGCCCCCGGCAACGGCGACGTCTACTTCTCCGTCCAGAGCTTCCCGGGCTACGGATCTTTAAGCCACCAGAACCCGAAGGAGATGCGCGAGACGGAGAAAGGCCAGACGGAGGACAAGAGGAGCCCGCTGGACTTCGCGCTCTGGAAGGCCTCCAAGCCCGGCGAGCCCTCGTGGCCGAGCCCCTGGGGACCGGGCCGGCCGGGTTGGCACATCGAATGCTCCGCGATGGTCGAAAAACACCTGCCCGACGGCGCGGACATCCACGGCGGCGGCACGGACATCCGCTTCCCGCACCACGAGAACGAGCTCGCCCAGAGCGCCGCCGCACACCCGGAGCACCCGTTCGTCCGCGCCTGGGCGCACCACGGGATGGTGACGCTCGGGGGAGCGGACAAGATGGCGAAGTCCGTCGGCAACGTGCTCGACGTGGAGAGGGCGGTGGACCTCCACGGCCGCAACGCGGTGCGGATGTGGCTGCTCCAGAGCCACTACTCGCAGCCGATCGAGTACTCCGGGGAGATCCTGGAAGAGAAACGCCGCTCCTACGAGCGGCTGCTCCGCCTCTACCGCCAGATCTCCGACTCGGAGACGTCCTCGGACCTCTCCGACGAGCTCTCAGCGGGCCTGCGCGGGCGGCTGGACGAGGCGATGCGGGACGACCTGAACACCCCCGAGGTCGTCGCCACGCTCTTTGAGGCGGCCAACCGGGCGGCGCGCGAGATATCCGCCCGTACCGGGGCGGCTGGCGAGTTCGCCTCGCTCGCGGGGACGGTGGAGGAGATCATGACCATCTTCGGGTTCGACCTGGGGCGCGAGCTGGCGACCGAGGTGAGCGGCGTACGCATCCGGTATCCGGAGGAGCCGGGCGAGGAGGTCCTCACCCTGGCCGCCAGCAGAGATCTGGCCCGGCGCGAGAAGGATTGGGCCACCGCGGACCGGCTCCGCGACGAGCTCGCCGAGGCCGGCTGGGCCGTCGAGGACACCCCGCAAGGCCCCATCTTGAGCCGCCGGTAACCCGTGTCGGAGGTCATCTACGGCATCCGGCCCGTCGTCGAGGCGCTGAGGAGCCGTCGGCGGAGGGTGCTCGAGGTCCTGGACGCCACGGGCAGCGGGGAGGTCCACGCGGCGGCCGGCGGCGTGACCGTCAAGAAGGTCTCCCGCGACCGGGTCGACGAGCTGGCGCGCGGCGGGGTCCACCAGGGCGTCGTGGCCCGGGTGGAAGCCTACCCGTATTCCGGTTTGGAGGAGATCTTGGCCGTACCGGAGCCCCTGATCCTGGTGCTCGACGGCGTGACGGACCCCCGCAACCTCGGGGCGGTCCTGCGGGCGGCGGACGGGGCGGGGGCGAGCGGGGTGGTGATCCCGAAGGACCGGGCCGCAGGGGTGACGGCGGCGGCCGTCAAGGCGAGCGCCGGCGCGAGCGAGCACGTCCGCGTCGCTAAAGCGACGAACCTCAAGCGGACGGTGGGCAGGCTAAAAGAGGCCAACGTCTGGGTCTACGCCGCCGAAGCCGGGGGGACGGACTACGCGAAGCTCGACCTGGACGGACCCGTGGCCTTTGTTCTCGGGAGCGAGGGCAAGGGCGTGAGGCGGCTGGTACGGGAGGCCTGCGACGGCACGGTCGCGGTACCGATGCTCGGCTCCGCCTCATCTTTGAACGTCTCCGTGGCGGCGGCGGTGCTGGCGTACGAGGCCCGTCGGCAGAGAGGGTAGCGGTTGTCCTCGTACCTGATCCTGGACGCCTACAACGTCATCGGCGCCCTGGACCGCTACAGGGACGCCGACACCTTCGACGCCGCCCGCGAGCTGCTCATAACCGACGCCCTCAAGGCCGCCGGCTGGACGGGCCGCACCATCGTCGTCGTCTTCGACGCCCACCGCGCCCCCGACCCCCGAAAAGTAGAGTCCCGCGCCGGCGGCGCCGTTCGCCTCGTCTACAGCGCCCCCGGAGAGTCCGCGGACGACGAGATAGAGCGCCTCCTCTCCAAACTGGAAGGCTCCGCCACCGTCTACACCGCCGACTTCGCCCTACAGCGCACCGCGCTTGCCCGCGGTTCCGCCCGCGCCACCCCCCGCGAGTTCGCCAACCTCCTCGACGAGTTGCCCGCCATAACCCGCAACCCCGACATCCCGCGCAAGTCCCGCATAGCTGACCGTCTCTCGCCGGAGACTTTGCGTAGGCTGGAAGAGATACGCCAGAGAGGGATCTAGGCATTAGGTTCTAGGTATTAGGAGAGGGGGCGGCGGGAGTCTGTTGTGCCGCGAGACCCGTCTCGGAACCGGCTTGGTAGAATGGCGCCGGCGCACAGGTGTGGGCTTTGAGTTTAGTGATTTGACCTTGAACCTCAAAACCTGGAACCTGTAACCTTCTTGCCCGGGTAGCTCAGAGGTAGAGCAGCCGCCTTGTAAGCGGCCGGTCGGGGGTTCGATTCCCTTCCCGGGCTCCGGTTGGGGCTCTGTCGAGGTTCGTTGAAAATGACTTCGCGTTTGCTACCATATTCGGGCGCTCCGCAGGAGGGTATTGCGAGGCGTGGCCGGGGGTGTGCCCGAGTGGCCAAAGGGAGCAGACTGTAAATCTGCCGGCTTCGCCTACGGAGGTTCGAATCCTCCCGCCCCCACCAGACGGA
>CADCVH010000053.1:0-83682 GCA_902806085.1 uncultured Rubrobacteraceae bacterium
GGATCTTCTCCACCAGGGTACGTTCTTCTGTCAGGCTCACGATGCAACCTCCGGCACGGCCCGTCGCGGACGACACATCTTGGAGTCCTCCCGCGCTCTCGTAACCTATCGTCCGCCATGTTACATCTTTTCCCGGCGGAGGAGTTCGGAGCGGGATGGTGCGTATACTGGCCCCAAAGAGCCGGGGAGGACGATGGAAGAGAGAGGACCGCAGGAACCTCTGGTGGGCGTGGTGATGGGCAGCGCCTCGGACTGGGAGACGATGCGCCACGCGGCCGAGACCCTGGAGCGCTTCGGGGTGGCGCACGAGCGCCGGGTGGTCTCGGCCCACCGCACGCCGGACCTGATGGCCTCCTACGCGAAGGAGGCAGAGGGTCGGGGGCTGGAGGTGATCGTCGCCGGCGCCGGGGGCGCTGCCCACCTGCCGGGCATGATCGCCGCCCACACCACCGTCCCCGTGCTCGGTGTCCCCGTCGAGAGCCGGGCCCTCAAGGGCATGGACTCTCTCCTCTCTATCGCCCAGATGCCCGCCGGAGTACCCGTCGGAACCCTCGCTATAGGGAAGGCCGGCGCCACGAATGCCGCCCTCCTCGCCGTCGCCATCCTCGCCAATACGCGGCCACGCTTACGCGACAAACTCCGAAGCTTCCGCGAGGAACAGGCCGGGAAGGCGGCGAACTCCGAGCTGCCGGGACCGGCTTGAGCGGACCGCTGCTGCCCGGCGCCACCATCGGCGTCCTGGGCAGCGGGCAGCTCGGGCGGATGCTGGCCCTCGTCGCCCGCAGGATGGGCTACGGGGTCCACGTCTTCTCCCCGGAGCGGGACAGCCCGGCCGGCCGGATCGCCAACCGCGAGTGGAGCGCCCCCTACGAGGACCTCGACGCCGCGCGCCGGTTCGCCCGCGGCGTGGACGTCGTCACCTTAGAGTTCGAGAACATCCCGGCCGGGACGGTCGAGGAGATCTCCGCCCTGGCGCCCGTCAGGCCGGGCCTCCGGGCCCTCCAGACCACCCAGAACCGGCTCAGGGAGAAGGAGTTCCTGCGCGAGGCCGGTTTCCCCGTGGCGCCGTTCCGGGCCGTGCCGGACCGGGCTTCCCTCGACGCCGCGATGGGGGAGGTCGGTGTTCCGGCGGTGCTAAAGACGGCCGGCTTCGGCTACGACGGCAAGGGCCAGACGAGGATCTCGGGTCCAGAAGACGCCGGCGCCGCCTGGGAGTCCTTAGGCGGGGAGGCCGTGCTGGAGGCCTGGGTGGTCTTCGAGATGGAGCTCTCCGTCGTCGCCGCCCGCGGTACGAGCGGCCTCTTCGCCCACTACGGGGCCGTCCGGAATACCCACGACCGGCATATACTCGACCTGACCGTCGCACCCGCCGGTGTCCCGCCCGAAGTCGAAGAAGAAGCCGTCGAGATAGCCGCCGGCATCTTCGAGGAGCTCGGGATCGTCGGGACGGCCTGCGTGGAGTTCTTTCTGACGACCGGCGGGGATCTACTCGTCAATGAGATCGCGCCCAGGCCCCACAACTCGGGCCACTGGACGATCGAGGGCGCCGCCACCTCCCAGTTCGAGCAGCAACTCCGCGCGGTCTGCGGCCTCCCGCTCGGCGGTACCCACCGCCCCGAGCCCGCCGCGATGGCGAACCTCATCGGCGACCTCTGGAAGAGCGGCGAACCGGACTGGACCGCCGCCCTCTCAGTCCCCGGCGTCTCACTCCACCTCTACGGCAAGAAGGAACCCCGCCTCGGCCGCAAGATGGGCCACCTGACCGCCCGCGCCTCCACACCGGAAGAGGCCGCCCGAAAAGCCGTAGAGGCGCGAGAGTCACTGGGCGGGGCATAGAAGCCGACGGCCACCGATTGTGAACGTTTGACGCGTACGGGTTGCAAGATGTACTAGAATTACATAGGTTGGAAATCGCATACGCGAGGAGCGTGCAGGATGCCAGAGAAGACTTACGACGTCGTGATAATCGGTTCGGGGCCCGCCGGGTACACGGCCGCCCTCTACGCCGCGCGGGCGAACCTTCAGACGCTGGTCTTCCAGGGCTTCGAGAGCGGCGGGCAGCTCATGCTCACCTCGGACGTCGAGAACTACCCCGGCTACAAGGAAGGCGTGCAGGGGCCCGAGATGATGGACGAGTTCGAAGAGCAGGCCGCCCGCTTCGGGGCCGAGATGCGCCCGGACAACGTCGAGAAGGTAGACCTCTCCGAGCGTCCGTTCCGGCTGTGGGCCGAGGGTGAGGAGGAGCCGGTGCTCGCGCGCACGGTCGTCATCGCCACGGGCGCCCAGGCCAAGTGGCTGGGCCTCGAGAGCGAGGAGCGGCTCTTCGGCAAGGGTGTGAGCGGGTGCGCGACGTGCGACGCGTTCTTCTTCAGGGGCAAGAAGGTCGCCGTCGTCGGCGGCGGAGACACGGCGATGGAGGAGGCGGCCGTGCTCGCCAAGTTCGCCGACGAGGTGTACCTCATCCACCGCAGGGACGAGTTCCGGTCGTCCAAGATCATGCTCGAGAGGGCGCAGAAGAACGAGAAGATCACCTTCGTAACCGACACGACGGTCGAGGAGATCCTGGGCGAGACCACCGTCGAGGGCGTCCGCGTCAAGAACGCGAAGACCGGCGAGGAGAACACCCTGGCCGTCGACGGCTTCTTCGCGGCCATCGGCCACTCTCCGGCGACGAGCCTCTTCGTGGGCCAGCTGGAGATGGACGGCTCGGGCTACCTGCTCCAGAAGGAGCACACGATGACGAGCGTCCCCGGCGTCTTCGCCGCGGGCGACGTCTCCGACACCCGCTACCGCCAGGCCGTGACCGCCGCCGCCGACGGCTGCCGCGCCGCCATCGACGCCGAGCGCTGGCTCGAGGAGCAGGGCGAGGCCGAATACGCCGAGGACCCTGGCGTCTGGACGGCCGAGAAGGACGTTAAAGAGAGCATCGCCTAAAAGAGACCCCGGTATTCGGTATCCTGGCCCCCGGCGGAGACGCCGGGGGCTTTCTTGTGGCTGGAAAGGTCCCGGCCCGGGCCGCTATAATGCGCCGCCAGCGATTGTGCGAGGGGGAAGCGTGGGCGAGAAGACAATACTGCTCGTTGAGGACGATGAGGACCAGGTGATCCTGGCGATGCGCGCCCTGCGCAAGCACGGCATAGCGGCCGAGGTGGACGACGTGATCGTCTCCGGCACCGGCGAGGAAGCCCTCGACTACATGTTCGGCACCGGCGCCTACGACGGCCGCGACGCTAGCTCGACCCCCGAGTTTGTCCTCCTGGACGTCAACCTGCCCAGGCTGGACGGCCACCAGGTACTCGAAAAACTGCGCGACGACGACCGGACGCACCTCGTTCCCGTTATCCTCTTCTCCTCATCCAACGAGCACAAAGACGTCGTCAAGGGCTACGAGCTCGGCGCCAACTCCTACGTTACGAAACCGGCCAACTTCGACCGGTTCTCCGAGGCGATGCAGTACCTCGGGTGGTACTGGCTCAACTTCAACGAGTCGCCGTAGGGCGCCCAAGATTACCTGCGGGTTAGATCCGTGGCTCGAGTGCTCGGAGCGCGGCGTGTCTCGCGGTGCCCGCCTGTCTGCCAGGGACGTTGGCGCCGCGGAACCGCCCCCAAGTAGTACCTCGAGATGGCGTTGGTCGTGGCGCGGCTGACAGAGTTCCGGGCGGGAACGCCCGCCGGGTCTACTAGAAGGACGGCATGAGCAGTTTGTGGGGGTGCGAAGGTACGCAAATTGTGGGATGCAAAGATACCCCATCCGGACGATAACGGCGACGACGCTTTTGCCTACCATTGGTATTCCTGACGGGCGGAAGAGATGGAGAAAACGATGTCCCACCGAGCCTCAAAGGAAAGCAGGTACGACGGGCGGTCTTGCCCCGAGCGAACGATCGAAGTTACGGACAAGCTCTTACGGGAGATGGTCGGTTGCCTGTCACGGCAGTACCCCACGCACGCGGTCGGGGAGGCAGCAAGCGATAGCTTGCGGGATCTGAGGCCCCACCTGGAAGACGGTCTGAGCGCGTTGGCGGACATCGAACGGATCAGAGAGCTTACCGACCAGGAGTGCTCCCGGCAAAGAGCGTTTCGCATCGCCCTGATATCGAGCATGTAAGTGGCCGCCAACGTCGTCTACGGACGTTGGCGGCATGAAGCCGCGCCGCTCTCCGGTGGTGGCAGGGAGGGTGGTGCGTAACGCCAGCCCCCATTTAGGGCACGGGTTGGCGTTCTGTGCGACCATAGAACACCCTACCGCGGCGCGCGGATGCGTATTCCCGCACGAGATCAAGAGCCGGCCAGGTTCCCGCTTACCACCTACACGGCGGCGGACGGAGCCCTACGCCCGGGCCGAGGGTTGGGCAAGCTCGGGGCTCCGGTCTACCTGGCAAGATGAGCACGCCTATCCGGGTTTGGGCAGACATCGAGACCGCTCCTGGACGTGTCCCTGAGTTGTTGATGACCGTCTCCAAGACCCGAGAAGATAGGCCGTTCGGGGACGCGCCCGATCCTCCCGTAGGCTACGGTTGCGGGCACGAAAGAGTGTGGGCAAAGGGAAGGACCCGGATGGCCGAAGCGGTGCGGATAGGACCGGCAAATTGGCGTTGCAGGTATCTCTACCCCGCCTGGGTGACGACCGGCGCTGGAAACCAAAGACGCGCCTGCTGCTTGGGGTGCGGGGAACTCGGACCGCCGCGGACAGACCTGTCCAAGGCGCTCCGGGCGCTCCGCGATTCTTTCGCGGAGCCGGAACGCTTGACACGAAGACAGCGAGAAGGGGATGTCCTAGTCTAGAGGATTTCGAGACGGGCAGGCTAGTGGAGGTAGAGGCGCTCGTGAGCTGGTAGCACCCGGAGCGGGGCCTACTCTCGTCAAAGGCATTTATCGAGATCGCTGAGGAGACGGGGCTCATCGTGTCCGTGGGATAATGGGTGCTGGAGGAGACCTGCCGGCAGATGCGAGAGTGGCAGGATGAGCACGGGTGCGACCCCTCGCTCAAGACGAACGAACCTCTCTGCCAAGCAGTATCTGCCCAGCCATACCAGGCGCGCAAAGTCACACGGGCTCTCGAAGCGTCGGGGCTGGACGCGAACAATCTAGAACTCGAGTTAACCGAGAGCGTCGTGGTGGGCGACGGGGAGGCCATGGCTGCCTCCCTGCGGGAGCTCACGGCCTTGAGCGTAAACCTCGCCACGGACGACTTTGGCACGAGCTACCCCTCCTTCACGTACCTGAAACGCTGCCCCGCGAGCACGCTAAAGACAGACAGACAGGCAGTTTGTGGAGGGTATAGGACGAGACCTGAAGGACGCGGCTATCGTTGAGGGGTGATCGGGCTCGGGCATGGCCTAGGTATGAAGGTGATCGCGGAGGGGGTGCAGACGCCCGAGCAGCTGGCGACGCTACGAGTGCTCGGATGCAAGGGTAGTACCCCTGCGAACCCTTGTCCCCCCCACGGCCTATCAGGGGGCTCTCAGAGGGTATTCGGTTCGACGGATGACGCCGAGGGTACGCCTGGAGTACAGGGCGAGCAGGATCGCGAAGGGTAGACTGCCTACCCGCCGATTTTGATGCCTTGTCTGGGCGTGCAAGGGAGGTGATCTCTATGCAGGCAGGTTCGGATGTGCGCGTCTCCTAAAGGTGACCGGGTTGTCGGCCGTCGCGCATCTCGGCACGGGGACGAGCACACGACACCGAAAACCTCTGCGGGTGATCTTGGCCGCCCCCGGCGAGATAGGCCGTATGGTGGATACCTCTACGTCTGTTCTCCCTTAAGATACTGTGTGTTGTCGGCTGCTAGAAGGGGCGGCTACTTGAGGTGAAAGGTAAGACCGACGATGCGGCGCGCGTTCCTCCCGGCTACCACGAAGGTCGGCGGGGTGGCGTCGAAAAGACGGCAACCTTAAGACGCGACAAAGTAGCGTGCGGTCAGGCTACGGTTGGGGCGTGGCTCCGGCGCCGGTATGGCGCGGAGCCCTCGGTCACTAGGAGGCATCGAAGGTCGCACCCTTTAGGGCTCGTTCAGAAGGCGCCAGCTCGAACGCCCCCCGATTTGCCCTCCACAGAGCAGGGATCGTGCCCGTGCGGTGCGTCACGATAGGACGCAGCCGGTCTTAAGTTCGAGGCTTCGGCCACAGCTCGGTTACGCCGTGGCGGTGCTGGCGGTCGGGCTCGCGCTGTCGCTGCAGTCGGTGTTCGTCCCCCTGATCGGGGGAGACCCGCGCAGCAGCCCGTTCCTGCTGTTCTTCGCCGCGGTGATGGTCGCCGCCTGGATCGGTGGCCTGTGGCCGGGCCTCCTGGCGACCGTCCTCTCGGCGGTGCTGGCGGGCTACTTTTTCCTCTTCTCGGGGTACGCCCTGCAGATCGTCAACATCACCCAAGACCTTCGCTGGGCCCTCTTCGTCCTAGAGGGGATCCTGATCAGCGCGCTCGTGGAGATGACGCGCTCGGCGAGGCGCCGCGCGGAGGCGCAGGCGTTAAAGGCCGAGGGGGGTGAGAAGGAGGTCCGGGCACGAGCACGCGAGCAGCGAGCCGTCGCGGAGCTTGGCCAGCGGGCGCTGACGGAGAAGAGCCTCCCCGCGCTTATGGAAGCCGCGGTCCGGCTGGTCGTCGACGTCTTGGAAGTCGAGTACTGCGCCATCTTGGAGCTGCTGTCTGACGACGAGCGTCTTCTCTTGCGGGCGGGCGCGGGTTGGAAGGGGGGCTCGTCGGCCGCGCAACGGTCCGCGCGGCTGCCGAATCGGGGGCGGGTCGTTCGCCCCTCCCGTTGGAGCCTATGACGTTCGAGGACCTGCGCACAGAAGCGCCCTTGCGCGATTCGTCGTTGCTGCGCGAGCACGAGGTGGTGAGCGACGCGGGTGCGATCGTCAGCCCCGGAGGACGCCTGTTCGGCGTCTTGGGTGCCTATACCAGGGAGCGCAGGGTCTTTGCGCAGGGCGAGAGCAGCTTCTTGCAATCGGTGGCGAACGTTCTCGCCGCGGCCATCGAGCGCGAGCGGGCGGACGAGACGCTGCGCTTCCTCGCCGAGTCGGGCGAGGTGCTGGCCTCCTCGCTGGACTACCGCGTCACGCTGTCGAGCGTAGCGCGCCTCGCGGTCCCCCACCTGGCTGACTGGTGTGCCGTCGATGTACTGGGAGAGGGCGGATCGATCGAGCGGCTCGCCATCGCCCACCAAGACCCGGAGAAGGTCGTCTGGGCCCGCGAGCTCCAGGAACGCTACCCGCCGGACCCCGATGCCCCCGCCGGGGTTCCCAAGGTGCTGAGGACCGGTCGCCCCGAGTTTCTGCCCGAGATCACCGACGAGATGATCGAGGCTTCTGCCCGCGACGAGGAGCAACTCCGCATCATCCACAAGATCGGCTTCACCTCCGCCATGATCGTGCCGCTCAACGCCGCCGGGGGAACCTTGGGCGCGATCACCCTCGTCTCGGCCGAGTCGGGACGACGCTACGAGCCATCCGACCTGAGGGTCGCCGAGGAACTAGCCCGCCGCGCCGCCTTGGCGGTAGACAACGCTCTCCTCTACGGCAGGGCCCAGAGGGAGGTCGCGGAGCGCGGCAGGATCGAGGAGGACCTGCACCGGGGCGAGAGACGCTTCCGGGCGCTGGTTCAGAACAACTCGGACATAATCAGCGTGTTCGATGCAGAAGGAAATATCCTCTACCAGAGCCCTTCGGTGGAGCGCATACTGGGCTATGGAGCCAAAGACAGGATCGGCGAGAACGTCTTCGAGTCGCCACTGGTCCACCCGGACGACATTGATCAGAATCGCGAGTTCTTTATCGAGGCCTTGGCCAACCCGGGCGTCAACGTGAGGGCCGAGTTCCGTCGGCGTGCCGCAGACGGATCCTGGTGCCACATCGAGGCGGTGGGCAAGAACCTGCTCGACGATCTGTTCGTGGAGGGGATCATCGCTAACTACCGCGACGCGAGCGAGCGCACGCGAGATCAGGATCAGATCCGCAAGCTCAACGAGGAGCTGGAGCGGCGGATCGAAGAGCGCACGGCGCAGTTGTCTGAGGCCAACAAAGAGCTGGAATCCTTCTCTTACTCCGTCTCACACGATCTGCGGGCACCGCTGCGGGATATCGGCGGCTTTGCACAGATGCTGCGCAGGAGAACAGGCTCGTCGCTGGATAAGGTCAGCCTACGCTACCTCGAGACGATCCTCTCTTCGGTCGAGCACGCCGGAACCCTCGTCGACGACCTCCTGGCCTTCTCCCGGATGGGGCGCGCCGAGATGCGCCAGACCGTGGTCGATATGAACGGCATCGTCGGTGAGGCGAGGAGCGAACTTCAGCTCGAGACGGAGGGAAGGGAGGTCGAGTGGAAGGTGGGGGTACTGCCCGACGTTCACGGCGACCCCTCGATGTTGCGGCTCGTCGTGGGGAACCTTCTCTCCAACGCCATAAAGTACACGCGTGACCGCGACCCGGCCATTATCGAGGTCGGGAGTATCCACGAGGAACGGGAGACGGTGTTCTTTGTTCGGGACAATGGGGTGGGGTTTGATGTAAAATATGTGAGCAAACTTTTCGGGGTGTTTCAGCGCCTGCACAGTACAGACGAGTTTGAGGGCAACGGCATTGGGCTAGCGAACGTGCAGCGCATCGTCAACCGTCACGGCGGACGCGTCTGGG
Organism: uncultured Rubrobacteraceae bacterium; assembly: GCA_902806085.1. Lineage (GTDB taxonomy): Bacteria > Actinomycetota > Rubrobacteria > Rubrobacterales > Rubrobacteraceae > Rubrobacter_D. The sequence continues at coordinate 8,631 of CADCVH010000053.1, forward strand.
CGGAGGGTGAAATGGGGAAGGGGGCCACCTTCTTTTTCTCGCTGCCCCGGTCTATGGAGAACGACGATGGGTGATCCCGGTGTGATCTTGCTAGTCGAAGACAACCCGAACGACGTGGAGCTCACGCTCGCTGCCCTGGGCGAGAACCAGCCGATACCCGAGGTGTTCGTCGCCAACCACGGCGAAGAGGCGCTGGACTACCTGTACCGTAAGGGGGCTCACGAGTCGAGGCCCAAGGCGAACCCCAAGGTGGTGCTCCTCGATCTCAAGCTGCCCAAAGTGGACGGGTTGGAGGTGCTGGAACGGATCAAGACCGACCCTTGCATGAAGACGATACCCGTTGTAATGCTCACCTCCTCGCGCGAGGAGAGGGACTTGCTCGAAAGCTACGACCTCGGTGCCAACGCTTACGTCGTGAAGCCGATGAGCTACGACGGGTTTATCGAAGCCCTGAGGGAGGTCGGCCTCTTCTGGGGCTCGCTCAACCAACTCCCGAGCACCACGGACCAAGACCGTTGACCGCAGCACGCGGCCTCGTGGGGCGGGACGAGAGGGGGTCGGGCACGATACGCATTCTTCAGCTCGAAGACAGCCGTCTGGACGCCGAACTCGAGCACGACGCCCTGGCCGAGGGCGGCATAGACTGCGAGATAGAGCGGGTGCAGACGCGCTCCGAGTTCTCCGCCGCCCTGCAAAAAGGCGGTTTCGACCTCATCCTGGCCGACTATGCGCTCCCCGGCTTCGACGGTCTCTCCGCGTTGGAGATAGTGCGAGGGGTCTGTCCCGAGGTGCCGTTCATCCTCATCTCCGGCACGCTCGGCGAGGAGGCGGCGATCGAAACCTTAAAAAGGGGCGCCACGGACTACGTTCTGAAACATCGCTTGGAGCGCCTCGCACCGGCGGTTCGCCGGGCTGTGCGCGAATTCGAGGAGCGAACCGAGCGCGAGCGCGCCGAGCAAGTGCTGCGGAAAAGTGAAGCAGAGTACCGCGCCATGTTCGAGCTCGCGGGCGTCGGGAAGGCGCAGGTCGATCCCCACACCGGGCGCTTCCTGCGCGTCAACCCGAAGCTCTGCGAGATCACCGGATACTCCGCCGAGGAGATGCTCCGGCTTACGCCCTCCGAGATCACGCACCCCGAAGATCGCGAGAGGGACGCCGAAGGCCTCAGGAGCATGATCTCCGGCAGGACCTCCGAATACTCCGCCGAGCAGCGCTACATGCGCAAGGACGGCACCACTATCTGGGTCGAGGTGAACACAACCCTCCTAAGGGATGAGGCCGGGCGGCCATCCCGCGCGGTCGCCACGATCCAGGACATCACGCATCGCAAGGGGGCCGAGGAAGAACTCGTTTGGTTGGCCTCGTTTCCGGATCTCAACCCAGATCCCATACTCGAGACCACCGTCGGGGGTGAGATTACCTACCTCAACGCTGCGGCGCGCGAGCGGTTCCCGGACTTGGGCGCGCTGGGTCTGCGGCACCCCGTGCTCGAAGGCCTGCAGGCGGTCGAACACGAGATCCGGGGAGGCGGCCGGCCCGTCGTCCGGGAGATCCAGGTCGACGGGTCCGCCTATCGGCAGATGATCATCTCGGTCCCGGAGAGGGAACTGCTGCGCTTCTACACGGCCGACACGACGGAGCAACACCGCGTCCAAGAGGCTCTCAGGCAGAGCGAGAAGAGGTTCCGTTCGTTGGTCCGCTACGCCTCGGACATCATCATGATCCTCGACGCCGATGGCACGATAGTCTACGAGAGCCCGGCTGTAGAGCTCGTGCTTGGTTTCAAGCCCGAAGAGAGGGTGGGCTTGGCCGCCCTCGACTTTATGCACCCGGACGATGCGGGGCCCGTGAGGAGTAAGCTGGCGGAACTTCTGGAAGAACCCGGGCGGCGCTTGTCGGTCGAGTATCGGGTCCGCGACAGGGCGGGGAGCTGGCATGATTTCGAGGCCATCGCGGTCAACCTGCTCGACGATCCCATCATACGCGGGGTCGTCGTCAATACCCGCGACACCACTAAGCGTCGGCGGGCCGAGGAGGCGCTCAGACAGAGCGAGGAGCGTTTCAGGCTGCTCGCGGAGAAGACGAACGACCTGATCTGCCTCCACGAGCCCGACGGGCGCTACGTCTACGTCAGCCCCTCTTCCAAGCGGTTGCTCGGTTACGAGCCTGATGAGCTGCTCGGTGCCGACCCTTACGCCCTGTTCCACCCTGATGACGCCTGGCGCATCCGCTCGGAGGCCCACCACAGGGTTCACCAGGGGCGGGGCGCCTCGATAACCTACCGGATCCGCAAGAAGAACGGCGAGTACACCTGGTTCGAGACGCTCACCGAGCCTATTCTGAACGACGACGGCAACGTCGTGCGCCTCCAGACCTCCTCGCGGGACGTCAGCGACCGCACCCGCGCCGAGGAGGCGCTCAGGCAGCGCGAGCAACTGTACCGCTCCGTGGTCGAGCAGAGCGTCGAGAACATCTTTATCGTCGACCCCGAAGACAAACGTATCCTGGAGGCCAACGCGGCGCTGCAGCGCTCGTTGGGCCTCACGGCAGACGAACTTCAGGACATGACCCTCTACGACGTTGTCGCCCACGAACCCGGGAGCGTCGACGACAACACCAGACGCATCGTGGAACGGGGGCACTACTCCGTCGGCGAGAGAAAGTACCGGCGCAAAGACGGCTCCCTGTTAGACGTCGATGTGAACGTCAGCCTCGTGCTGTACGGCGGCAAGGAGGCCATGTGCATAGTCGCCCACGACGTCACCCAGCGGAACCGCTCCGAAGAGGATCTTCGCAGGAGCCTGAGCACCCTGCTGGCGCTCCGGGAGGCCGGCCAGGTCCTCGGTTCCACGCTGCGATCGGAAGAGGTCGTATCGAGGCTGCTGAAGATTATGCGCGGCGTCGCGGGGCTCACCGCGGCGGTCATCAGCAGGACCCGCGAAGATGGGGAGCTGCGCATCTGGCGTTCGGAAGGGCTGGAGGGCCTGTGGCCACGCATCCGATTCTCCCCGGAGGCCGAGCGCGCGCGCCTAGAGGTTCTGGAGGATCAGCAGCGGCGCCTGCTCCGTCTGCGAAGCTCCGAGCACTCCGGTAACAACGGCCTGGTGCTGTACCTGCCGCTAAAGGTCAGGGACCGTGTCGCGGGGATCCTCGAGGCCTACGGCTCGGAGTCGTTGGCCCAAGACGATACGATCGAGGTGCTGAGCAGCCTCTCCAGCCAGGCCGCCAGCGCCCTGGAGAACGCCCAGCTCTACGAGGAGTTGGCCGAGCGAGAGCGGATGCTGCAGGATCTGATCGGGAAGCTGCTCGGGGCCCAGGAAGAGGAGCGCCGCCGGGTGGCCTACGAGGTGCACGACGGGCTGGCCCAGGTCGCGGCCGCCGCCCACCAGCACCTCCAGGCTTTCGCCCGTCGCCACCCGCCTGAGGCGGAGAAGGGGCGAAACGATCTGCAGCGGATCCTCAAGCTCGTCAGGGGGACGGTCTCGGACGCCAGACGCATCATCGCGAACCTGAGGCCGACGACCCTCGACGACCTCGGGCTGGTGGCGACCCTCTCCCTGGAGGTCGAGCGCCTCCGCGAAGAGGGGTATGGGGTCGACTATGAAGAGACCGCCGGGGAGGATCGTCTGCCCGAGACGGTAGAGATCGCCTTCTACCGCATAGCCCAGGAAGCCTTGACCAACATGCGCAAGCACGCCAGGGCCCGGCGGGTCCGCATAGAACTGCTGCGCGAAGTGGAGGAGGTGCGCCTCGTGGTCTCTGATGACGGACGAGGGTTTGACCCGGCCGCGCCGCCCCTGGAGAGCGGGCCCGGAGAGCGGGTCGGCCTGGCCGGGATGCGGGAGCGCATCGGCGCTCTCGGAGGGACGCTCCGGGTCGACAGCCGTCCCGGCGGCGGTACCTCGGTGGTGGCCAACGTACCTCTGGCGCTCACGAGGTGATCCATCTGCGACGCAGGACCGTAAGGTCCCTCGGACCCGAAAAGATCATCCGTTTGGATGATCCCGAAGGTGCCCTTTCAAGGATAGCCTGATAACGTAAGATGGCTCGGCGCGGGCGCATGTTTTGACGGGCGTTTTTCTAGCATTGGGGTGGAAACGTGGAGGGAAACGAGGCATCCGGGCTCAACGAGGGGCGCACAGCGACGCGACTCGTCGTCGTAGACGACCACGACCTCGCCCGCGAGGGGATCAAAGACATGCTCTTGGACGAGGCCGATATCGAGGTTGTGGGCGAGGCCGCCAACGGCCGGGAGGCGCTACTGGTGTGCTCGCGAACGCGGCCCGACATGCTGCTCATGGACGTGCGCATGCCGGAGATGGACGGGCTGGCAGCCACGAGCGAGATCAAGAAGAGGTACCCCGAAACCAGCGTTCTTATGATTACGATGCACGAGAACCCAGACTACCTGCTGGAGGCGCTTAAGGCGGGCGCGGCGGGCTACGTGCTCAAGGACGCCCCCCAGGAGGAGGTCATCGGGGCCGTGCGACGGGTACGCGAGGGCGAGTCGCCCCTGGATTCCGAGCTCGCGGCACGACTGCTCCGGCGATTGGCGGCCGGGGAGGGGGCGAAGGGCCCCCGGCGGCCCGCCGGGGACCCTTCTTCCGGCCAACTCACGCCCAGAGAGCTCGAGGTCTTGCGGCTGATGAAGAGGGGGCTTACCAACCGTCAGATCGCCGAAGAGCTGGTGATAAGCTTGGGCACGGCCAAGAACCACGTTGAGCACATCATAGCCAAGCTGGGAACATCCGATCGTACTCAGGCGGTCGTGAAGGCGCTAGAGTTGGGTATCCTGGACCTGATCACCGAACCTTAGCGCCGCGCCGGACAGATCCCCGTCCCCATGAAGTAAACGTACGCGCGAATGCGTCGCGGAGGACGCGGCTATGGGCTCCCGTACCGGGTGGTCTCGTCGAACAGCAGACGACCCGTTCGCAATGTTGATCTGCTGCTTGAGTTGTTCGGTGCTGCAAGGCCAAGGAATTCTGCGGTCCGTACGGGTGACCTCTCGCCGCGGCTCCGGCTCGTCTTCGAAGGTGGGAGCCAACTCCAGTACGTGGATGCCCCTGGTATCCTCTACTCTATCCAGGAGTTCCAGAACCGTCCTGCGCCGACTCATGTCGAGCCCGAGCGCTAGCAAAAGTACCTTGACCCCCGTCAGCCCCCCGAAACACCCAAAGAGGTATCGGGCAGGTACCTCACGTTGTAGTCGGGATTCCGGAGGAGCAACACCAAAGCTCGACAGATTATCGGATCTCCACACACGGCTAAGGTTGCCTGATCGAAGCGCAAGCAGCTTGTCGCTTCGGTCTCAAGGTCGCGCGTCGCGCTCTCTCTTTCGAGCAATAGTTGCCCCCGTATACACTGGTTTTGGCAGCTATAATGCCTAGGTAGTCTAAACCTCACATCTGCCAACCGGCCCATTTTTTGTTGGGTGATATTTCCTGGCGCTACAAGCATTCGACAGTAAAGAGCGCGAAGCGTCAAACCGCTTACGTCCCTCGCGTCCTACAAGCACTTACAGCTGTAGATTCGCACAGCGTTTCGAGACACTTTTATCGTAAGCGACCTCCGCTCAGATTGGTGCGAAGTCTTCTTTGAAGACAGTCCAACGCTCGCGCCCGGCATTAAAGCGGACGGCTGCGGGGTAGTCGTTGTAGACACCAACTCCTCCGCCGGGATTACAGATCTGAGTGACAGAGACGACCGCCTCGGGTTTGCCGTTAGTGAAGGGATAGTCGATGAAGGCGACATTCGCGGAGGTGTTGTTCAGTGTGGCGCGGTGAACGAACGACTCGGAATCGCGCGTAACGACCACCCGAAATGCAGAGCCCACCGGCACCGCAGCTCGGTCCCGGTTAGAAGATAGCCCAACTTCCCCGGCTCACGAAGTCATACCAGACGCCGATATTGTGATCGTATGTGCCGCCGGACGCTGGCGAAACTGAAAAGATAGCATCAGCGTCGCCGTTGTTATGTTGGGTGTCGAGGTAAGTGTAATCGCCTCGACTGTCCTTGTCCGTAGCGCAATGGAGAAACGCGTTTCGGGCGGCTGTCTCGTCGCGTTCTGCTTTCTCGGCGCAACGGGTAGCGCCGGACGCGGTTTTGTCGGATGTTCAGGCTCGGCCCTACACGACCCAAGCCGGTCGTGTAGGGCCGAGCCACCACTCTTCCTTGCTCGGGTGGGCGTGACCACTTCCTCAAGACTTTGCGGCCTGTCAACACCTTCACTGGATCCTCTTTTCCGCGGTACGTCTCACCCGATAGGACACAATAAGGCTATGATGATCATTGATATAAGATCGCTGACCCTCGCAAGAGGGGTTTCGCGAACCAAATTTCGCGGTTCTTGGGTGTTGATGCACGAAGGTAGCCTGTCGACGCGTAGACGCCGCGACCTATGGACCGTTCTTCATAAAGAAGGAGGGTAATCTGGAGAGGCGGCTTTATCGCAGAAGGGACCTCTAGAGCGTTTGTCACAGCGATTGGTCCAGCGGACGGTAGCCGCGGTGCTCGAAAAAGCCCCGCGCATCGTTCGCCGTCACCGCATCGAGCGCCAGGCCCATCGCTTCCAGCAAGGCTTCTCGGGTGCGGGCTCCGGCCCTCCTCAGCGACGCCTTGAGCTTTGAGAACGCCTCTTCTATGGGGTTGAGGTCCGGCGAGTAGGGCGGCAGGTACAACAGTTCGCATCCGCACGCCTCGATCAGCTCGCGCACCCGCCCGCCCTTGTGCGCGGAGAGGTTGTCCATCACCACGATCCGTCCGGGCGAAAGCGAGGGGGCCAAGACCTTCCCCACATAGGCCTCAAAGACCGCCCTCGTGGTCGCGCCCTCCACCGCCAGGGAAGGCCCCATCCCCGATCCGCTCATGCTCGAGAGCAGGGTGACGTTCGCCCCCCAGTTGCGCGGCGCTTCGAAGCTCACCCGAGAGCCCCGGCGCGACCAGCCGTAGATCGGCGAGAGCGAGGTGTTGGTGGAGCACTCGTCCACGAACACCAAGCGCCTCCCGTCCAAGCTTCCCGAGACCAGCGCGCGCCAGGCCGCCCTCAAGAACTCGTCGCGTTCTGTCGCTCCCACGCTCCGTCTTTTGGGCTGAAGCCCATCTTCCTCAAGAGCCGACTGAGGGTCGACTCGCTCACCGAAACCCCCGCCATCGCCTCCAAGAAACGGCGCCTGTCCTTGAGGGTAGCGGCGGGTCTCTCCTCCACGTCGGACTCAAGGAGCGCCCTGGCCCTCTCGTCGAGCTTGGGTTTGGAGCCGGGGTGCCTTCTTGGGGCGAGGGTCCTGCCCTCTCGGCGGGCCGCCGCGTAGCGTTTGATGGAGGTGCGGCTCACCCCGAAGGTCTTGGCCGCCTCGCTCTTTGGCATCCCCCTGTCCACGGCTTCGAGTATCTTTGCGCGCAGGTCTTCCGAGTAGGCTTTCATGCGCCAATGGTGCTCCCGGACCAACAACACCGCAACTTGCTCTAGAACCTCAAAACCTACCCCTCCAGCCTCACCGTACCCGCCTTCTCGCTACGGACTTCCACCTCGAGGGGGCCTTCGCCGCGCACGACCCAGACGCATCGTTTGGCGTGGTCCGAGGGCAGGCCCTGGAAGAACGCCGGTCCTTTCCACCGGCCGCCGACGAGGGCCGAACGGCCGGCGAGGTGCCCGAGGTCGGCCTCCGGCTCGCCGGAGATGAGGGTCGCGCCCTCGGGCAGGTTCAGGACGGCTTTTACGGGCTTGACGAGCTTTTTGTCGGCGGCGACGCGGGTGACGTTGGTGGGCAGGTAGCCGGTGTTCTCGATTCGCAGCTCCAACCGTCGCACGTCGGGGGAGAGCCCTTCTGTTTGGAGGTCCGCCTGGAGGCGGGGGGCGGTGGAGGCGTGGGCGAGGGCGAAGCGGGCCAGCTTCTCGCACTCCGCACGCAGGTACTTCGGGGGCGGGTTCTGGTGGGTGAACTTGGTCTTCCAGCCGCCGACCTCGACGGGCCCGAGCTGGGGGTGGTCGAAGGGGGCCCAGGGGGAGAAGCCCTCCCCGCCGAGCTCGCGGTCGTTCCAGGAGAGCATCTTCAGGGAGGCCTCTTCGGGCGGGTCTCGGAAAAAGGAGATGAAGTCCTTTACCTCGACGCCGGCGGCGGCTGGCAGGGACCAGAACTCCACGGTGAAGGCGAAGACGCCGTAGTAGTCGAAGGCCCAGTCGTCGAAGGCGCCGGTTATGAACTTGTTCTCCTCGTAGCGGAAGTCGTGGTAGACGGAGATGTTCGGGTAGCCGGTAAGGTCGGTGCCCCGGTCCCCGATGGCCTTGTAGACGGCGAGGTCGTGGTCTGGCATCTCCTTGTCGTCCCGGTCCGAGTACGGGCGCAGGATCGCGCCGCAGAAGGTGTGGTGGCTGTGGATGGAGAACACGTTGCGGCGGGCGAGCAGGGCGTCCACGTGCGCCCTCGATTCCGGTTCCGAGAGCGGGTAGGGGCCCGCGCCGCCCTGGTCGGCGTCCTCGCGCCAGCGGTACGGGTACTGGCGGTTCATGTCGAGGCCGTGGAAGGGGCGGGCTATCTTCCGCTCGAAGCCGTCGAAACCCTCGAATAGGCCCTCTTTGTAGAGGCGGTAGTAGGTGGCCCCCGGCTCCGCTTCGTCCGGGGCGCGGGGGACCATCAGGCGTTCGTCCCCCTCGGAGACCCGCCACTCGCCGCCCGGGTCCTCGACGCGCATCTGGAGGACGTGGCCGTCGCCGTCGATATCTTCGGGCTGGAGGCCCGGCTCCGGCTCCGGCTCGGGCCAGGGGCGCGGGTTGGAGCGCAGGGTGTGGGGGGTGGTCAGGTAGTACTCGGCGCCGTCGGGGGAGAGGCGGGGGAGGACGTAAAAGGTTTGTTCGTCCAGGAGGCGGGTGACGAGGTCGTCCGAACCGTGGCCTTGCAGGAGGTGTTCGATCAGGTACAGCGCCGCCATCGAGCCCGTCACCTCGCCGGCGTGGGTGTTGCCGTCGACCCAGAAGGCCGGCTTCTCGGAGGCGGGCCCGGTCCGGGCGTTGGTCAGCTCTGCGAGCCAGATCTCACGCCCCTCCCCGCTCCTGCCCGCGGACCCCACCCGGCACAGGTTCGGGTGCTCTTCGGCGAGGGCGTGCAGGGTTTGCGTCAGTTCCTCGTAGCGCAGGTATCTGTCGAAGGTCGTCCTCATGTCTCCTCTGGGGGGATTCGGGCCGGAACCCGCATATTATGGACCATTTCGGGCCCGAGGTTACCCCAAGATGTGCCGCCCGGATTTGACATGCTCCCCTATGTTGGGTAACGTCGTTATCTCCCTGGTGATGCTGTTTCTGGAGGGCATCGAGGGCTATATAATCGGTGCATTACAGGCTGCGCACGGTCAGAGGTGGTAAGGCGCTGGAAACCGCGGTTGGAACGGTCCTCTCGGGACGGTACGAGGTAAAGTGCACGCTCGGTTCGGGCGGGATGGCGGTCGTCTACAAGGCCCAGGACGCCATCCTCGGGAGATCCGTCGCGCTCAAAACGCTCCACCGTCACTACGCGGAGACGCCCTCTTTCCAGGCCCGTTTCCGGCAGGAGGCGCGGGCGATGGCCTCCCTAGACCACGAGAACATAGTCAAGGTCTACGACATCTCCCAGGACGGCGAGGTGCCGTTTATCGTGGTGGAGTGCGTGGTCGGGAGGGACCTCGGCAAGCTCCTCGGCGGGCAGAACGGCGGTCGCCTGAGCGAGGCCTTCGTGAGGCGGCTGGCGGCGCAGCTCTTGCGGGCGCTTTCCTACGCCCACCGGCGCGGGATCATCCACCGCGACATAAAGCCGTCGAACATCCTTCTCACCCCGGAAGGAACCGTCAAGGTGGCGGATTTCGGCATCGCGCGCATCATCGAGGAGGACGACCTCGCGGGCGGGGAGCCGGGCGAGATAGTCGGCAGCGCCCGCTACATGTCCCCAGAGCAGCTCCGGGGCGACGAGGCGACGCCCGAGAGCGACATCTACTCCGTGGGCGTCCTGCTCTACCACTGCCTGACCGGCCGCCCGCCCTTCTCCGGCGACGTCAAGAGCCTCGCCCGCCAGCACATGGGTGAGCAGCCCACCCCGCCGCGCCGGCTGAACAAGAAGATATCGCCGGGCATGGAGGCCGTGATCCTGAAGGCACTCGATAAGGACCCCGGGCGCCGCTACCACTCGGCGTCCGCGATGCTCGACGACATGGAGATGGAGCCGCCCCCGGCGGCCTCGCGCGGGACGGCAGTCGCGAAGTCCTCTGGCCGACGGCACGGCGGACTGGTGCTGGCCGCGGCTCTCGCGCTGCTTCTCCTGTTCGGCGGGGGCGTCGCCCTGGCCTCCAGCTACGTGGGCCTGCCGCAGAACAGCGTCGAGAATGCCCTGAACCGTATCAGCCCCGTCGAGACGGACACCGCCGCGGCCCCCGATCCGCCGGAAGCTTCGCAAGGGACGGACTCCGAACCTCAGAACACGGACGGGGCCGAGGAAGATCCCGCCAATACGGAGGGCGGCACGCAGCCCGAGGCCCCCGTATCGGAGACGGCCACCCGGAAAGAGCCCCAGAAGTCCCTCGTCCCGGTGCCGGACGTCACCGCCTACTACGATTACTACGCGGCCGACGCCCTGGCGGCGAGCGGCTTCGACGTGGTGTTCGCACCCCGCGACTACAGGGAGGGCTTCGACGTTCGCGGCGTGACCTACGCAACCGAGCCCGCCGCTGGCACGCTCGCTCCCGAGGGCTCGACCGTGACGGTCTATGCCACGCCGCAGAACCTGCCGCAGCCGGTATTTTAGGACACGCCACCTGCGGCGGCGGCTCTCAGTACGCCCCGTCTTCGTAGAAGGGCCGCTTTACGATCCTGCCCGGTACGCCTTGCTTCGGAGCGCGACGGTGTGGTGGAGCAGGAAGACGGCGACGGGGAGGGAGGCCGGGTCTTGCGGATCGAAGGTCGCCCTGTAGCGGCGGTTCGTCAGGCCGCCGGAGAGGCTGGCCGTCTCGTTGCCGGTGGAAGATACGGCCGTGGCCCTGTTGCGGAGCAGGGAGATGCGGGCCTCGTAGAGGTGGTCGCCTGAGCGTAGCGCCAGGTGCGTCTGGGAGCCGGCGGGCTCGGCGCTCAGGGTCTCGGTGCCGCCGGTCGTCATCGCGTAGCGGGTGCTTTCGGGCTGCTGGATCTCCGCCTCCAGGTCGCCGGCCCGGAGGCGTGTTCCCCCGGCCGCGTCCGTCAGGAGTTGGCCGAAGGTTTCGTTCCCGGGCGTGAGCAGGTCCAGCCCGGGGGAGACCAGGCCGCGGGCGCGGGCGGTGAAAGAGCCCCCGAGGGTCCGGGCCAGGTCTTCCCACGACGAGGCCGGGTTGTCTCCGCGACGATCCATGCGTCAGATCATACGACGTGGGGCGGGTCGAGGTTGCTCCGACCGCCGCCCCGCTCTCGCCGAAAGCTGACAGCCACCACCCCGAAGTGCTTAGATTAGGTCCGGAGAAACGAGAGGGCTTGGAGTCTTATGGAGCTACAGAACAAGGACGAGATACGCAACGAGATCCTGCAGACCTGGCTTCGCAGCGCCTGGGTCTACCCGTTCGAGGGTCCCGACGGAAAGAGCTACCTTCGCCTGACCCCGGGCGGGCGGCTCAAGATCCGGCGCAGGATCGGTGAGCTCGAAAAATCTCTGGGCGTCGAGGGGGAGGAGCTGGCAAGGCAGGAAGAGGCCGGCACCCTGCCCGTCGAGCGCGAGAAGTTGGAGCTCGCCATCATGGTCCAGGCCTACGACTCCGAGCGCCGGTTCATCCAGAGCCAGGGCGGCGTCCTCGGCACCCCCGCCGTGAAGCTGCCGGAGGTCGAGGCGACGGAGAGCGAGGCCGGGTAGGAAGGCCGCTGTAGGCCGGGGCCGGCCGGGCGGCCAGATGTGGTGTGCCGATCTCCTGAGAAGTACGTCGGATGGTGGAAAATCCGGCGCCCGAAAGTGGCGGGTAACCCTTGCCCGTGATAGGCTCTTCGGGCGATGCGTGCCCGCTCCCGGCGGGTCATCGCCGCGGAAGAGAGAGGGGGGACCTCTCCAGGAACGCGCAGCATTGGTGTTGTCGGGGTGTGCCGGAGTTCGCACGCGGAGGGTACTGGGTCTTGAGCCTCATAAATCGGAAAAAGAGAGACAGACGAACGGGGAGCGGGTACGAGGGTTACCCTACCGGTTCAGGCACCACCGGCAGCCGCCGTTCGCGGCGCCGTAACAGCGTCGCGGGCCCGATCATCATCGTCTGTGCCCTCGTCGCCGTGTTGGTGGCCGCCGACTTCTGGATGAACTACGGCAAGGTCCACCGCGGCGTGGAGGTAGGCAACGTCTCCCTGGGCGGCATGGAGCCGGCCGAGGCGCGGGAAGTGGTCAGGGAGCGGGCGCTCGGCCCGCTGCAGGAGATCGAGCTCAGCGGCCCCGACCGGTTCACCCGCAGCGCCGAGGAGCTCGGCGTCAACTTCCACATCGACGCCACCGTGGACAAGGCCTACGCCGTGGGCCGCGACGGGAACGTCCTCGAACGGCTGGGCGAGCGGCTGCGCGCGGCCTTTCCCGGCATCACGATAGACCCGAACATCGACTACCGCTCCGACAGGGTCAAGGCCGAGGTGGGCGAGATAGCGTCCCAGGTCAACGCGCCTGCGCGGGACGCCACGGTGAAGGTCGTCGGCTCCGAGGTCGAGGTCGCCGAGTCCCGCGAGGGCTACAGGCTGAACGCCGAGGACACGATGGCCAGCTTGGACGAGGCCATCGACGGCATGACCGGTACCGCCAGGCTCCGCGGCGACGTGCTCGCGCCCCGGATCACCACCGCCGAGGCCGAGGCCGCCGCCGAGAAGGCCCAAGGCGCCGTTGCCCAGCAGCTCGTCTTCGAGCACCAGGACAAGAACTGGACCGTCTCCCCGGCCGACGTGGGCGCGAGCCTCGACGTGGCGCCGAACGACGGCAAGCTCTCGGTAAGCCTCGACCGCGACCGCATGAGCGACCGCCTGGCCGCCGTCTACTCCGACCTTACCGTCAAGCCCAAGAACGCCTCCTACGACTTCGACGATTCCGGAAACGTCGTCGTCCTCGCCGCCCGCGACGGACGGTCCGTACAGTGGGAGAAACTCCTCGACTCCGTAGAGAACAACATCTTCGAGGGCAAGCGCGAGTACCAGGTAAACACCACCGTTCAGAAGCCCCGGTACACCACCGCCGGCCTCGAAGCCAAAAAGCCGACCGAGCTTCTCGGCTCCTACAAGACCAACTACACCGCGACCACCGACCAGGGTGCCGAGCGCGCGGAGAACCTCGAGATCGCCTCGGACGCCGTGAACGGCACGTTCGTCGCCCCTGGTGAGACCTTCTCCATGGTCCAGCACGTTCAGGACCTCGACTACAACGACGCGCACGTCATCATAGACAGCGAAGAGGCCGTTGCCGAAGGCGGCGGTCTTTGTCAGGTCACATCCACGCTCTACAACGCGGTCCTCTATGCCGGCCTGCCGGTAGTGGAGCGCCAGCCCCATGATTCCCAGTTGCCCTACATCCGGCCCGGGATGGACGCGACCGTGTGGTACGGCGACAAGACGACGACGGTAGACGATACGGACATGAAGTTCAAGAACAACACCGACGGCTACGTGCTCCTCAGAGAGTACGTCTCTGACGACGGTTACATGTACGCTCAAGTCTATGGCGTGCCGAATAACATAGAGGTGGAGATGTCCTCCAAGGAGGTCTGGATGACCGAAGACGCCTCCGAGTGGGTCACGTACTACACGAGGTACAAGGACGGCGAGGTCGAATACAAGGACAGCTGGAACAGCGAGTACAGCGCCCTCTACGACGACAAGGGCAAGAAGATCCCGACGCCCAAGGTCGAGATCGCCGAGGTCGACGGAAGCTACTACGGGTTCGACTTTAGTAGCCAGTAGTAGACGGCGCCAACCAGCAAAAAGCCCCCGGTTGCAAATCGGGGGCTTTTGTTGTTCGTGACCGGGCCCTTGCCGACAGGCTGAAAACCGCCGACTAGCTCGTTAGCGCCTTCTGACCGTTCAGCACGTCCTCGGGCTTGCCGCCGGCGCGGAGCAGGACGGCCTCGCCGTCGAGGAGGAGCACCTCGGCGGGGGAGGGATGGCTGAGGAAGCCCAAGTTGGAGGCGGAGTAGCCGTAGGCGCCGCTGTAGAAGACGCCTATGAGGTCGCCGACCTCGGGCTCGGCCAGCGGGATGTTGTTGCCGAACGAGTCGAGCGGGGTGCAGCAGGGGCCGGCGACGGCCACGCCCTCCTCGGGGACGGCCCCGTCCATGCGGGTGAGGTTCAGGAGCGGGTAGGCCTTGCGGAAGACCTGGCCCATGTTGCCGGTCGCGGTGAGGTGGTGGTTCATGCCGCCGTCGGTGACGGCGAAGGTCTTGCCGCGGGTCTCCTTGACGTCCACGACGCGCGTTACGTAGAGGCCGGCGTCGGCGACGAGGTAGCGCCCGAGCTCGAAGAGGAAGCGGCAACCCTCCAGGCGCGGGTCGGAGCGGTAGCTAGAGACGATCTCGCGCAGGCCCTCGCCGAAGCGGTCGAGGTCGAACTCGCTCGTCTTCTCGAAGTAGGGGACGCCGAAGCCGCCGCCGAAGTCGATCATCTCGAGCGGGTGCCCCGCGTGGTCGGCCGCCTCAAGCGCGATGTCGAAGATGTTGCGGCAGTGCTCCAGCAGGGGGTCCACCTCGAAGACCTGGGTCGCCGTGTAGACGTGGACGCCACGCAAGACGAGGCTCTCGTGGGAGAGGACCTTCGTAACGGCCTCGGCGAGGTCGGCCTGGTCGATGCCGAACTGGCCGACCGTGCCGCCCATGCGCATCCCGCTCCCCATAAGCTGGGCCGACGGGTTGATCCTGATCCCCACGCCGATGGTCTTTCCGGCTTCTTCGGCTATGGCGGCCAGCCGCTCTATCTCGCCGAGCGACTCGACGTTGACGGCGTGGATGCCCTCGTCGACGGACATCCTGAGCTCCTCGTTCGTCTTGGCGGGACCCGCGAAGACGATGTCCTCCGGCGCGAAGCCCGCCGCCCGGGCCACGATCAACTCCCCGGAAGAGGCGACCTCGCCGCCGGCGCCGGCCCTGGCTATGAGCGAGCACACGGCGAGGTTCGGGTTTGCCTTCAGGGAGTAGGCGACTTCGGTGCCGAGGGCCTCCCGGACGCGTTGGACGCGGTCTGAGATCATGTTAGCGTGGTAGAGGTAGAACGGCGAGCCGTAGCGCTCCGCTATCTCCGAAACCGGGACGCCGTCGGGGGCGAACTCTCCATTCTCGGCGCCGGAGCCGCCGAAGCGGGCCGCCAGGTCGCGGGCCTTATCCGTTTGTGTAAGCATTGCTGATCCCCTTGCGGTCTATCTTGCCGTTCGCGTTCTTCGGGAGCTCGTCCCTGACGATGATCTCCTTCGGGATCATGTACGGCGGGCCGTTCTTTATGGCGTACTCCCTGACGGAGTCTATCGCCCCGTCGCCGCCGCCGTCCTTCAGGGAGATCACGGCCACGACGTCGTGGCCGACGGCGGGGTTCTCGACCCCGAAGGCGCAAGCCTCGTGCACGAGCCCGGACCCTAAGAGGAGGTTCTCGACCTCCTCGGGGCTCAGGCGGTAGCCCTGGTTCTTTATCATGGCGTCCTCGCGCCCGAGAAAGTACAGGTATCCTTCCTCGTCGCGCGTGACGGTGTCCCCCGAATAGACCACCCGCTCGACGCCGAGCAGCTCGGGCGGGGCGAGCGGGTTCGGGCGGTAGGCCTTGGCCGTGGCCTCCTCGTTACCCCAGTAGCCCATCGCCACGGTGGGGCCGCGGTGGACGAGCTCGCCTGGTTCGCCCGGGGCCGCCTCCTTGCCCTCCTTGGTTATGACCATGATCTCGGTATCGGGGATGGCCTTGCCGATGCAGTTGCCCTGCTCGGGCGAGGAGCGGTGGATCTCCCGCGGGTCGAGGTACGTCGAGCGGAACGCCTCCGTGAGGCCGTACATCAGGTAGATCTTCGTCCCCGCGGGCTCCAGCAGGTTCCTCAGCTCGTCGAGGTTTGCCTGCGGGATGCGTCCGCCGGTGTTGGCGAGGTAGCGCAGGTGGGCCATCGGGTTCTCGCGGAGAGACTTGGCGCCGCGAAGCAGCAACGCCCAGAGCGGCGGGACGCCCGTAACACCTGTGATCTCGTGCCTGCGCAGCCCCTTCAAAAGATCCCCCGGCAGCCTGGAACGCAGCAGGTACAGCGTCGCCCCGACCCGCAGGGACGTCGTGAACTGGCTCATCCCGGCGTCGAAGTTCAGGGGCAACGCCGAGAGGATGCGGTCTTGTGGCGTGTTCTCCAGGTACGTCGAGACGATCTGGGCCCCGACGACGACGTTGCGCTGGCTCGTCGCCACACCTTTTGGCATGCCCGTCGAGCCCGACGTGTAGAGGATCGTCCCGAGGTCGATCTCGGAGACCGCGCGGTCCTCTTTGAGGCCATCGCCCTTGAGGGCTTCGGCGACGTCCACGTAGGACTTCGCGGCGTTGCCTTCGGGCTTCTCGCCCCTGTAGAACGCGGTCTCGACGGTCTTGGGCCGGAGCTCGTCGAGCTTGCCCGTGTCCCCGACCATGACGCGGATGTCGCAGTCCGCGGCCAGGTACTCGATCTGGGGCGCCTTGAAGAGCGGGTTGACGTTGACGTAGGCCGCCCCGATGCGCGACGCGGCGAGCATCGAGACGATGGCCTCCCACGACTTGTCTACGAGCACGCCGACCCGGTCGCCCTTGTTTACGCCCGCGTCCACGAGGGCCGCCCCTAGAGAGCTGCTCTCGCGCTCCAGGTCTTCGTAAGAGTATTCGGCGTCGCCGTCCACGACGGCGGCCTTTCTGGGGTCTCGTTCGAGGGAGTTGTGGAGAAGGTCGTGGAGGGTGAATTCCGGGCGGGGCATCAGGCGGCCTTGCCCTCCACCAGCGTGGCGATGGCGTCGACGGAGCCGAAGTTCTCCTCATCGAACTCGTCGTCCTCCACGGTGATACCGAACTCGTCTTCCAGGAAGGTGACGAGCTCGACCGTCTGCAGGGAGGTCATGACGCCGTTGTCTATGAGGGGCTCGTCGTTGGCGACGTCGCGCCCGCCCGTCACGTTCTCCTGCAGCCAGCCGCGTACCGCGGACCTCGCGTCCCCGTTGTTTGCAACCATCTCTCTATCTCCTTATCTGAGCCAGAACGTCGCTTCGCCGTCGCCGATGTTATACGACCAGCGGGCCACCGACGTCGCCCGCTCGTGCTGCGTCCCGTCAGCGAACTTCGTCATGAGCGTGTTGCGCCTGTCGTTGCGGTGGAAAAAACCGAGCCGCGCCAGGTCGGCCGACCTTGGCGCGGTCGGCGACTCGGCGAACCTGTACCGGACGATGTGGGACCCGGCCTCCCGCAGCAGCCGCACGCCCCCCCGGAGCAGCGCCCGCGCCACGTCGCGGCGCCCCGGGAGCGTGACAAGATCCAGGATGTAGCCGTCCAGGCCCCCCGAGACCGTCCTGACCACGGCGTAGCCCGCCAGCCCGCCGGCCTCCCGCACCGCGAGCACCGTGACGGGCCACTGGGGCGAGCCGGGGCCGTAGCGCCACCTGAGGAACGCCGCGTCCTTCTCGACCACGCACGAGACGCCCGCGGACACCTTCTCGAAGAAGGCGTCGAAGGATTCGTCGAAGTGCTGAACGGGCTCCACCTTCGGGCCCGGCGCGAAGGCGCTGCCCAAAGCGCCGTCCACCAGGCGCAGCCCGCCGTTCAGCACGCCCTTGACCGGGCCCGGAATCGGGGCGCGGGGCCGGGGCGGCGAGTAGCCCTCGGGGTCCGGGGGTTGCTCCATCCCCTCCGGGGACGGACGCCCGTTCGGGGAGCCCCGGCCCGCCGGGGCCAGGACGCGCTCCAGCCGCGCCGGCATGGGCAGCCTCGCGACGTTCAGGAGCTTGGCCGCGTACCGGAGCTGGCCGGCGTCCACAGCGCCGAATTTGGACTGGACCCCGATCACCTCCGGCACCATGTCCAGCGAGACGCAGTTGTCGCAGGTGGCGAAGAACTTACGCATGAGCATGATGGCCTGGAACCCGTAGTCCGGGTGGCCCATGTAATCCCCCGGCGAGTGCGCGACGACCCTGCGGCCGTTTACCCTGTAGTACAGCGGCGTCGCCGCCAGGTGCCCGACTATCTCCCCGTCCTCGGTCGCCGCGACCCACCGGTGCGCCTCGCCCGCCAGCGGGTGGGTCCCGAGCCACCGGTAGACGGCGTCGTAGAAGTCCATCTCCCTCACCTCGGGAAGGTACGGGAACGCGCGGACGCGCAGCTCGCCGACGCCCCTGGCGTCGCCCTCCTCGAACGGCCTGACCTTCGCCTTCTTCGCCATCTAAAAGATCGTTTCGGGCGTCTCTTGGCGGCGGGGCCGCGGGGTCAAGGCGATCATAGTCCGGGCTCCATCATCTCCGTCCCCCTCCAGGTCTCGACGCAAGGTTTCTCTCTTCGGCAGGGTTTGCCACACGATCGAATTCAAGGGCTAGAGTGTAAATGAGGCGCACCGCAAAATCCAAGCCGGGAGCGGGCCCACCGGTCGCCGGCCGGGGGCCGCCCTTGGTAGTAGATGTCCCCCTTAAGCTTCTGGTGGAGCCGGTAGTACACGGGCTCGGCCGCGGTTCCACAGCGCGGCGCGCAGCGGCCGGACCGGCAGGTCGAGGCAGCCGAGAAACTCGGTGACCTCGCCCCCGAAGCCGGACTTGAACTTGTAGGCGTCGTGCAGGGGGTGGTCCTCGTTGTCGAGTTGGCCCGGAGGGGGACGGCCACCATGTCGTAGTACACGCCGCCGCGCCGCGTGGCCCAGCGCCACCTCGGTTGCGCGACGGGTGGACGGAGCAAGCGCAGTCTAGGGAGCGGGCCCAACCGGGTCAAGGTCCAAAAAGCGTACATATGCGGTACGGAGGGCTCGGCTGCAACAGCATGTTGTGGCCCGTCGCGCCGGGGCGGGCGGCCGTTACGTATGTGGGATCGTGCCCGCACGGAAGGCCGTTGAGCAGATTTCGCGCCGGAACTTGAAGGTTTGGTGGGTTGCCCCGATAATTAGCGCCTGCGCGTCGCCGTTGTTTCGCGAAAAGGCGGCGCGGGGTCGCGCTGCAGGAGGGGCGAACGCTTGAAGGAAATAAGCAAGAAAGGCGGCCCGGGGGCCACCCGGAAGTTCGGCCGTGATCGGTCGAAGGCTAACGAGAGGCCGCCGCGGGCCAGCCGGCCGCGTGGCCGGAAGTCGCGTAACTACGCCTTGAGGCGCGGGCTGGCGGTCGCGGCCGTGGCGGCCGGCGTCCTTGTGGTCGGCTTCGTGGCCCTGGCCCTCTTCTCCGGGGACGACGGCATCCAGCGCGGCGTCCGGATCGGGGACGTCGACGTCGGCGGTATGAGCAGGGGCGAGGCCCGCGCGGCCGTGGAACGGAACGCCGCCGGGACCTTCGAGGAGATCTCCTTCGGAAAGGGCCCTGACGCCCTCACCGTGGGGGGCGACAAGCTCGGCGTAGAGGTAAACGCCGAGGCGGCCGTGGACGAGGCGTACTCCGTCGGGCGCGGCGGCGGGCCTTTGCAGAAGATCTCGAACTCCTTCGGCTCCTCCTTCGGCGGTACCCAGGTCGACCTCGAGGCCAGCTACGACGAGCAGGCCGCCCGCGGCGTCCTCGACGGGCTGGCCGAAGACTTCGACCGCCAACCGCAGGACGCCACCTTCAGCGTCACCGATAACGGCGGCGTCCAGGTGAAGGAGGCGGAGAACGGGCGGGTGCTCGACAAGGAGGCGACCCTGGCGAACCTCGATGGGGCGCTGGGGAACATGAGCGGGCGGGTGCCCCTGGCGGAGGGCCCGGTCCCCAAGCCGGAGATCACAACCGCCGAGATCCAGGCGAGCAAGCCGGAGAAGGTCATCGGGGAGTACCAGACGGACTTTCGCTGGGACTCGAACCCCAACCGCAAGGAGAACATGAAGCTCGCGGCGGGCGCCGTGAACAACACCGTCCTCGGGCCGGGCGAGACCTTCTCGTTCAACGATCTGGCCTCCTCCCTGGAATACAAGGAGGCGAAGACCTTCTCCGACGGGGGCGTTGGCATCGCCAACGGGGGCGGGCTCTGCCAGGTCTCCTCGACGCTGTACATGGCGGCCCAGTACGCGGGCCTGGACATCGTCGAGCGCCACCCGCACTACGCGGTCCTGCCGTACATCAAGCCGGGTTTCGACGCGACGGTGTGGTTCGGCGACGAGTACGGCTACGGCGTGCAGGACATGAAGTTCGAGAACTCCACCGACGCGCCCATCCTTATCCGCGAGTGGGTCGACGAGAAGGGCTTCCTGAACGCCCAGATCCTCGGCCAGCCGACCGGCAAGGAGGTCGAGATGAGCACGGAGAAGATCTTCGAGGACACCACCCGCGGCATCCGGTGGGACACCTACAAGAAGGTCACCGAGAACGGCGAGGTGACCTACGACGACAGGATCCACACGTACACCTACAGCTACAACCCGCCCCCGCCGGAAGACGGGCCCCACTACGACACGGCCGCCCCGCGGGTGGCCGGCTGGTCGGACCCGGGTAACACCACCGGCTGGGCCGAAGTCCCCGAGTAACGGGATGCCCGCGGCGAGACCGGATACCGCGGAGCCGGGCACCCCTTGAACGGGCTTCCGCGCCAAAAGAGGCCCGCCTCGCGCATCGCGGCGCGGCGTAAGCGTCGTCGGCGCAGGCTCGGGGCCCTGGTCCTCGTCGTCGTCGTCGCCGTCGGCGGCGTGTTCCTCGTGGGCCAACTGCTGGGAGAGACCCCTTCCGCCGGCCTCTCTCCCAGGGCGGACAACGATCCCCGGTCGCAGCCCAGGGGGGATTCCCCCTCCGAACCCCGCGAAGGGGGCCAGGGGGCGAAGGGCGGGGCGAAGCAACCCCCACCCGAAGAGCCCCCACCCGAAGAGCCCCCGCCCGACCCCGACCAGAAGACCCCCGAGGCCGCGGCCTTCGTTGCGGTGGCCCCGGAATTTCCCGGGGTGGAGAAGGGGAACGTCGAGGCCGTGTACAGGAGCAGGATGGACCCGTCGTGGGCCTCCGTCCGGTTCTCCCCCGAGGGCGAGAACAAGGACTTCGTCGTCTTCTCGCACAAGGAGGGAGAGACGTGGCGGGCGGAGAAGTCCGTCCGCGCCGACGAGCCCAACTACCCCAAAAACGACGTGGTCCCGCTCGTGGGCGTCCCCAGGGACCTGCTCGACTACCTCTACGAAGAGAACCTCTTCGCCGCCCAGGTGCCCGAACCCAGTCGGGAGGAGATCGGTGGCCTGCCCGACGTCGGGCCCGCGGAGAAGCCGCCGGTCGAGACGACGATGGACGGCGTACCGGAGGGCGACCGCAAGCGGGTGGAGGAGGTCGTCGGCAAGCTCGAAGAGAGGGTGAAGGGCTACGACGGGGTCGCGGGCGTCTACGTGCGGGACCTCGAAGGGGGCTTCGGCTACGGGGTGCGCGCCGACGAGACGTTCTTCTCGGCCTCGATCATCAAGGTCCCCGTTATGGTCGCCGTCTACCGCAAGGTCGAGAAGGGCGACTTGAGCTTCTCCCAGCCCGTCGAGCTGAAGGAAGAGGACTGGGCCGCGGGGGCCGGCTGGCTGCAGTGGGAGAAGGCGGGGACAAGTCAGACGGTCGGCGACCTCCTGCTCCTCATGATGACCCAGTCGGACAACGTCGCCACGAACGCCCTCACGCGCATGGTCGGGGGCAGGGACCACGTCAACGACGTCGCCCGGTCCCTCGGGGCGGAGGACACCCTCCTCTACCAGAAGGTCAGCAGCGAGCGGGGCGCCGTGCCCGGGCTCGACAACAGGACCACCCCGCGCGACGTGGCGACCATGATGCAGAAGATAGCCGACGACGAGGCTGCGAGCGAGAAGAGCTGCGGGTACATGATCGACCTCATGCGCACCAACGAGCTCGACTGGTGGCTCGACGCCGGCCTCCCCGACGACGCGGACGCCGCCAACAAGGCCGGCTGGCTCTACCAGGTATACGGCGACGCGGGCGTAGTCGAGCACGACGGCCACCGCTACACCGTCGCCATACTCAGCAAACACGGCTCGGCCACCGTCGACGAAGGCGCCGTTCTCATAGAAGACCTCTCCCGCATCGCCTGGGAATCTAGGCCCTAGGCACAAGGCTTTAGGTATAAGGCTTTAGGTATAAGGCTTTAGGAAGCCATGACGGTCGCGTAAAGTCGGAGCGTTAGTTCGTAGGCCGGCGAGAGCAAGGGGGCGAGGATCCCACGTTTTGGACCCCGAGTAGCTTTTCCTATCAGACGCTCGACAAGACCAAACAACCTCAAAACCTAAAACCTTGTGCCTAAAGCCTCTAAGCCCTGCGGCGCCTGAGGAGTCCGGCCACGGACTTCAGTTCTTCCGTGCGTAGCAGGAACGCGGCGCCGAGGTAGGCGGCCAGGGAGGCGCCTCCTGCGGCCGTGAGGACGAGGAGGCGCCCGGTGAAGTCGTCGCCGGTGCCGAGGAGGGTCGTGCCGGCGACGGCCACGGCGTACATGACGGCGCCGGCGGCCAGGATCTTGGCGAGGGAGATGAGAACGCGGCGGCCGTCGATGCGCCCGATCTCCTTCCTGGTTGCGGCGAGGGCGAGCGCGGCGAGCGCGGCGTAGGCGATGGAGAGGGCCAGCACGACGCCCGTGGCCTCGAAGAAGTAGGCCAGAGCGTAGGCGAGCGCCGCGTAGACGGCGAAGATGCCGACGTTCAGGAGGGCCGGGGTCTTCGTGTTCTGGCGGGAGTAGAAGGCCCGGACGAGAAAGAAGTACGCGGAGTAGCCGGGAAGGCCCACGGCGTACGCGACGAGCAGGGTGGCGACTATTCCGGTGTCCTGCGCCCCGAACTCGCCGCGCTGGTAGAGGAGGCCGACGATGGGTTCCGCGAGCACGATCAGGCCGACCGTGGAAGGCACCACCACGAAGACCATCGTTCTGAGGCCGAAGGAGAGCGTCTCCCTGTAGCCTTCGACGTCCTCGCGGGAGTGCCTCTCGGAGAGATCGGGCATCAGGGCCGTCGCTATGGCTACCACGAAGATGCCGTACGGTAGGGAGAATACGGTGAACGCGTAGGTAAGCTCCGCGTACCGTTGGAAACCGGTCGCCAGGCTGGCCGCCAGGAGTTGGAAGGCCACGGACGCCGCCACGAGCACCACCATCGGCCCGGCGAGCTTTGCGGTAGGGAGCAGGGCCGGGTGCCCGACCTGCGGGCGCGGCCTGTAGCCGAGGGCGAGCAGCGTGGGTATCAGCGCGAGCGCCATTACCGTAACACCGATCGTTACCCCAAAGGCGAGGACGTAGAGGGCCAGGCTCCTGTCGCCCTCCTCCAGAAAGGCGTAGGCGGCGAAGGAGCAGATGATGATCAGGTTGTTCAGCACGGGCGCGAAGGTCGGCAAAAAGAAGCGCCGGTGGGCCTGGAGCACCCCGGTCGCGATGGTGGTTACACCGTAGAAGAGCATCTGCACGGCGAAGACGCGGAAAAAGAACACCGCGAGCTCCGTGGTCTGCCTGGCGTCGGCGGGTGAGATGTCCGCGGAGGGGCTCAAGCCCACGACCAGGGCCACGAGGGGGCCGGCGAAGACGAAGCCGAGGAGGGCCAGAAGCGCCATCAGCGGGAGCACCAGCGTGATCAGGGCGTTCGTCAGGCGGCGGGCGTCCTCCTCGCCGTGGCTCGTGATGCGGTCTACCAGGACCGGGATGAAGATCGAGTACAGGATGCCGCCCAGGAAGAGCTCGTAGATCAGGCTCGGCAGGAGCACGGCGAGGGCGTAGGCGTCCGCCACCACGGCCACGCCGAGGACGGCGCCCTGCACCGCGATGCGCACGTAGCCCGTCGCCCGCGAGAGGACCGTCGCCGCGGAGATGGAGAGCATCGACCGGAGGACGCCGGTCATCGGAGCCCGCCCTCAGCACGTCCCCTCCGGGACCTTTCGGCACGCGGCTTTTCGGCCGCTTTCTGCATTCCGCCGGGCGTTGCCGGTGACGCCCGGGTCTCTTCCCGAAGCCGTACTGCCGGGAGCGGTGCCGAGGACGCAAGCCGAAGGCTGCGGCGTGCCGAGAGGCTTTCTAAGGTATCTCCTCCGGGGGGCGGCCGATCCAGCGCTCGTAGATCTCCTCGTAGGTGCCGTCCTCTTTTATCTCGACGAGCGCCTCGTTGACGGGCTCGGTCAGGGGGCTCTCCTTGGGCAGGGCGATGCCGTACTGTTCGCCGGTCGGGATGACTTCGACCAGCTCCAGGGCCCCGCCCGACCCGTCCACCTCCTCCTGGACGGAGGGCAGGTCGTAGATCACGCCGTCCACGACCCCTTTCTCTAGCGCGGCGAAGGCCTCACCGATCGTCCTGTAGGTGCGGACCGAGTTGACGTCGTCGGCGTTCAGAAGGTCCCCGGCCTCCGCCTGGCCCAGCGTGCCGAGCTGGACGCCTAGGGTCTCCTCCGTGAGGTCGCCCGTGGACTCTATCTCGGAGCCGCTCTGGACGACCAGCGCCTCGTCCACGCTGTAGTAGGGGTCGGAGAAGTCCACCTGCTGGCGGCGGGTATCGGTGATGGTCATGCCCGAGATCACCGCGTCGAAGAGGTCCGTGCTCAGGCCCCGCAGCAGGCTGTCGAACTGGACGTTCCTGTACTGGACCTCGAGGCCCGCCCGGTCGGCTATCTCGTTCATCAGGTCTATGTCGAAGCCCTTGGGACCCTTTCGCGGGGAGAACTCGAAGGGCGGGTAGGCGATGTTCGAGGCGACGACTATCTTACCGTCGGCCAGGGCGGAGCTGGTGGTCTCCTCTTCCTGCTGCACGACCTCGGCCGGGGGAGGACCGTCGTCCCCCGCGCTGCATCCCGTCGCGAACGCCCCGGCGAAGAGGGCGCCCAGGACGAACAACGCCGCAAAAAGCCTCCCGGACCACCCTGTCACCGTGAACGTTCCCTCCCGCGTCTGCGACCCGGGGCTTCCGCCCGTCTGGCGGGTCGGCCGGGTGTTGCGTCCCTTGCACGCCAATACTATTCATCCGGCCTCGATCGGTCAAGGCGCCCGGGGCGTGTTGGCCTCTAAGCCGTGCGGCGGTTCAGGCGGCGTTCGAGGCCGTTTGCCAGGTAGATCAGGGGCAGGCAAATCGCCAGGTAGAAGACCGCCGCCGCCACAAGCGGCGTCGCGCTTGCCGTCGCGGATTGGATGACCCGCGCCGATCGCAGCAGCTCTTCGAGGCCTATCACCGAGACGATAGAAGTATCCTTTATCAGCATCACGAACTCGTTGGTGAGTGGCGGGATGACGCGGCGGAAGGCCTGCGGGACGATGATGTGGCGCATCGTCTGGGCGTAGGTGAGGCCGGAGGCCCGGCCCGCCTCCATCTGTCCCTTGTCTATGCTCTGGATGCCGGAGCGGAAGATCTCCGCGACGTAGGCGGCGCTGTTGAGGGTGAGGGCCACGAGGCCCGCGAAAAACAGGCTCTCGATGCGGATGCCGATGTTCGGGGTGGCGAAGTAGATGAAGATTATCTGGATCAGGAGCGGCGTCCCGCGGAAGACGTCTATGTAGACCTGGGCCGGGGCGGAGAGGATCTTCGAGCGGCCTATCTTCATGAGCGCCAGCACGAGCCCGAGGATTATGCCCAGGATCTCCGCCAGGAGCGCCAGCCCCACCGTGATGAGGAATGCCTGCAGCAGGGTATCGAAGTTCTCGAAGATCACCCCGGAGTCGAGATACTGTTCCCGGATATTCTGCAGGCTAAAGCGGCTGGGATCGAACTCCACGGGCCATTCGAACGGCACTTCGCTACCCCTCGAGCCCTACCGCGGGATCTCTTCCGGGGCGCGGCCGATCCACTTCTTGTAGATCTCCTCGTAGGTGCCGTCCTCTTTTATCTCGGCGAGCGCCTCGTTGATGTCCTGGCGCAGGTCGGAGTCTTTGGGAAGGGCGATACCGTATTGCTCGTCCGTCGGGATGACCTCTATTATCTCCGCGTTCCCGTCGCTGTTCTTGGCCTCGTACTGGGAGACGGCCAGGTCGTTGATGATGGCATCTATCTGCCCGTTCTCCAGAGCGTTGAAGGCATCCTCGATGGTATCGAAGGTTCGGATCTCGCCATTGATGGTCCCCTCGTCCTTGAACTCCCTGGCCGTGATCTCGCCCGTCGTGCCGAGCTGCACGCCGACGGTGGCGTCGCCGAGGTCGTCGACGGACTCGATGCCGGCGTCGCCGGGCGCTAGCAGCGACTGGTCGGCATTGAAGTAAGGCTCCGAGAAGTCTATGCGCTTCTCGCGGTCCGGCGTGATGGTCATCGAGGAGATGGCGACGTCGTATTGATTGTTGCGCAGGCCATTTATGATGCCGTCGAAGGTTACGTTCTGGTACTCGGGCGTGAAGCCGGCCCGCTTGCCAACCTCGTTCAGAAGGTCGATGTCGAACCCGACGGGCTCCCCATCCCTCTCGAACTCGAACGGCGGGTAGGCGATGTCCGAGGCCACGGTAACGTCTTCTCCGCCCTGGCCCCCTCCACCTCCGCCGCCGCCGCAGGCGGCGAGCGTCGCCGCCAACGCCGCCGCGAGAACGAACAACGAGAGAACCCTCCCGAAAGTCCCGAAAGAACCCTTTGACATAGAAACGCCCTTCTCCGTATCCGACGGGATCCCCGCGGGGGTGTGATCCCGAAAACCGACCGTCTAACGAAACGATATTGGGGGCCAATATAGTTACGCGGCACTCCCTGGTCAAGCGCGTTTGGGCGGCGTGTTGCCCGGCGGCCGACGCCCGTGCTACGGTGCCGCACTGCTCGTCGGCGTTGTTGTTGCAGGGGAGGCCTCGTGACGGACCTTGACCGGAAGCTCGTAGATGCCGTGACCCGCGTCGTCGCGGCCCGCCGCGACGACGCGGTGCGGCTCCTGCAGGCGCTGGTCCGCGTCCCCTCCACGACGGGCGAGGAGGGCGCCGTCCAGGAGAAGGTCGAGCACGCCTTCCGCGGGCGCGGCCTTGAGGTGGACGTGTGGGAGGCGACGGCCGCAGAGGTCGAACCCTACCGCGACCACGTCGGGCAGCAGCGGACGTACGAGAACCGCCCGAACGTCGCGGGCAGGCTCCGTGGCCGGGGCGGGGGCCGGTCGCTGCTGCTCAACGCCCATACGGACACGGTGGCGCCGGGCGAGCCGGGGGCGTGGGGCCACGACCCGCTCGGGGGCGAACTCGTCGGCGACACGCTCTACGGCCGGGGCTCCTGCGACATGAAGGGCGGGCTCGTCACCCACCTGGCCGCGCTCGACGCGCTGGAGGCCGCCGGCG
Source organism: uncultured Rubrobacteraceae bacterium (assembly GCA_902806085.1). Classification (GTDB taxonomy): domain Bacteria; phylum Actinomycetota; class Rubrobacteria; order Rubrobacterales; family Rubrobacteraceae; genus Rubrobacter_D. The sequence goes on from CADCVH010000053.1 coordinate 35,914, forward strand.
TCGAGCTCGCCGGCGACGTAACCGTGACGGCGACCGTCGGGGAGGAGAACGGGGGGCTGGGCGCCCTCTCGACCGTGCTCCGGGGCTACCGGGCCGACGCCGCCCTCATAACCGAGCCGACCAGGCTGCGGCTCGTGCCTGCCCAGGGGGGCTCTCTCGTCTTCCGCCTCACCGTCCCCGGGAGGTCGGCGCACGCCGCCGTGCGCGACGAGGGCGTCTCCGCGCTGGAGAAGTTCGTGCCGCTCTTCGAGGCGTTGCGAGGGTTAGAACGGGAGCGCAACGCGTCGTTGCGCCACCCCCTCTACGACCACCTGAAGAACAAGGTTCCCATCAACATAGGCGTCGCGCGGGCCGGAAACTGGGCCTCGACCGTGCCGGAGGGGCTCGTCGCCGAAGGCCGGGCCGGCCTGATCCCCGGCGAAGAGGTGGAGCCTTTCAAGAGGCAGGTAACGGAGCGCCTCCTGGCCGTCGCAGACGGGGACCCCTGGCTGCGCGAGAACCCCCCGATCCTGGAATGGTTCGGCGGCCAGTTCGCCCCGTCCGAGGTGCCGACCGACGCCCCGATCTGCGAGGCCGTCAAAAGGGCCCACGTCCTTGCCACGGGAGAGGAGCCCATCGTGGAGGGCGTCTCCTACGGGGCGGACATGCGCCTCTTCATCCGCTTCGGGGAGACGCCGTGCGTGATGTACGGGGCGGGGGACGTGCGCGACGCCCACGCGCCCGACGAGCACATAAGCATCCCCGACCTCGTGACCGCCACGAAGACCGTCGCGCTCCTGATAGCGGACTGGTGCGGCGTGGCGCGGTAGCCATACGGGACGGATTTGACCCGGGTTCGCCCCGCAAATACAATTCGCATCCTGTAGCCCTTGCGACATAGTGGGGGCGTTGCGAAAGGGGAGGGTATTTGGAGACGCCGGGCGCGCAGCCGACGGTCACCGAAAGCGAGGTCGGCCAGTCAGAAGAGCTCACGCGCGCCATCAGCGCGCCGCTGCTGTTCTTCTACGTGCTTGGGGACGTGCTCGGGAGCGGGATCTATGCCCTGATCGGGGTGATGGCAGCCAACGTCGGCGGGGCGTTCTGGACCTCGTTCGTCGTCGGGGTGGCCGCCGCCATGCTGACCGGCTTCGCCTACTCCGAGCTGATCACCAAGTACCCCCACGCGGCGGGCGCCGCCATGTACGCTGGCAGGGCCTTCAGGAATCGCTTCTTTACTTTCCTGGTGGCGTTCTGCACGGTGGCCGCGAGCCTTGCCGCCACGGGTGCTCTGGCGCTGGCGTTCAGCGGGTACTTTCTGGAGCTCCTGGCGGCGCTGCTGAGCGTGCCGCTTCTCTTGGCCGCGCTCGTCTTCGTCGTGTTGCTGGCGTTCATCAACTTCCGCGGCATCTCGGAGTCCGTAAAGTTGAACCTCGCCATGAGCATCACCGAGATCGCGGGTCTCGCGCTGGTGCTCGGGATCGGGATCTTCGTGCTCCTGGCCGGTGGCGCGGACCTGGGGAGACCGTTCCAGTTCAACGAGGGGGGCAACCCCGCGCTTCTGGCCCTGGCCGGGGCCACGCTCGCGTTCTTCGCGATGACCGGATTTGAGAACGCGGCGAACGTGGCCGAGGAGGTGCAGAACCCGAGCAGGGTCTACCCGCGCGCGCTGCTCGGCGGCATGGCGTCGGCGGGGCTTATCTACCTGATCATCGCTTTTATCGCCTCGATGGTGGTTGCCACCGGCCAGCTCGCCGGCTCGGAGGTGGCGCTGCTCGAGGTGGTGCGGCAGGGCCTGCCGGCCTTCCCGGGCTGGCTGTTCGCGATCGTAGCGTGCATAGCGATAACGAACACCTGCCTCGTCGCCCTGATAACGAACTCCAGGATCATGTACGGCATGGCGCGCGAGGGCGTGGTGCCACGCATCTTCGCCCGCACCCACCAGTCGCGGCGCACGCCCTGGGTCGCCATCGTCTTTACCACGATCGTCGCGCTGATCCTGATCGTCGGCGTCGGGGAGGAGGGCGTCAACACCCTGGCGAGCGCCACCGTGGCGTTCCTGCTGGCGGTCTTCGCGCTGGTCTGCCTGTGCGCGCTGGTCCTGCGCCGCGACAGCGTCCCCCAGGACCACTACACGGCGCCGACGGCGATCCTCGGCCTCGGGGTGGTGGTGAACGTGGCGCTCCTGCTCTACGTTCTCGTAACAGACATCCAGGGCCTCGCCGCGGGCGACACCGGCATCAGGGAGAGCGTGGTCGTGGTGTGCCTGGTGATGCTCCTAATAGGGGTCGGCCTCTACTTCGTGAACAACCTCGCCCAACGCAGGCTGGACCCGTCGCTGAGGCGGAACGGACGAGAAGGAGGACCATGACCCACGTGCTCGTCGCCACGGACGGCTCCGAACAGTCGCTCAAGGCGGCCCGGTACCTTCGCGACCTCTTCGGGGACTCGGCACCGGATAGGGTCAGCGTCATCGCCGTCGTGCGCCCCCTGGCCGCCGTCCCCTTCGCCAGCGACTTCGGCGAGGAGGAGCACGCCGCCCAACGGGCGGAGGTCGATCCCGGCGGCTACTCGTTCCAGGAGGCGGCCAGGGAGGCGGTCGACCGGGTGGCGGCGGAGCTCGCGGAGATGGGCACGCAGGTGGACACCATGGTCCGCGGCGGCACGCCGGCCGACCAGATCGTGCGCGTCGCCGACGAGCTCGAGGCCGACCTCATAGTCATCGGGGGCCGCGGCAAGGGCGCCATGGAGGCCATAGTCCTGGGCAGCGTCGCCTACCGCGTACTCCACCACGCCCCCTGCCCCGTGCTCGTCACGCGGTAGGGGGGAGCAGGGAACCTATCTGGAGAGCGCCGCGAGCAGCCGGTCGTTCTCCTCGGGGCCGCCTATGGTGACCCGGCTCCACCCGGCCGGGTAGCCTAAGGCTTCGCCCTCGCGCACGAGCACGCCGGTCTTCTCGAAGAGCTCGGGCTTCGCGCCGACCATGACGAAGTTGGTGTGGGAGGGGACGTACTCAAGACCCGCCGCGCCGAACCCGTCCTGCACCCGCTCCCGCTCGCGCTTCATCAGGCGGGAGCGTTCCGCGATGGCCTCGGGCTGTTCCAGGGAGGCCGTCGCGGCTGCCTGGCCGGCCTGGTTCACGGAGAAGGGCACGTGCGCCCGCCAGACGAGGTCCGCCAACGCTGCCGGGGCGAGGCCGTAGCCGACCCTGAAGCCCGCGAGCCCGTGGACTTTGGAGAAGGTGCGTGTCGAGACGACGTTCTCGGATTGGAGCACCAGCCCGTGGGAGCCGGAGTACGTCGGGTCGTCCACGAACTCGTAGTAGGCTTCGTCCAGGATCAGCAGCACGTCACCCGGCAACGCCCCCGCGAAGCGGCGCACCTCGGAGAGCGGGAGGTAGGTGCCGCTCGGGTTGTTGGGGTTGCACAGGATCACGGCGCGCGTCCCGGCCGTGACGGCGGCGAGCATCGCGTCGAGGTCGGCCCTGTGATCGCCGTCGAGAGGAACCTTTTTCGCGTCCAGCCCGACCACGCGCGCGGCCGAGACGTAGAACGGGAAGGAGGGCCAGGGGATGACGACCTCGCCCGGACGTTCCAGGACCTGCATCAGGTCGACGAGCGTCTCGCTCGAGCCGTTGCCGACGACGACGTTGCCCGGCGCAAGGCCAGGATTGGCGCGGGCTATGCCCTCACGCAGGGGGTCCGCGTCGCGGTCGGGGTAGCGCCCGGCGCGGGAGAGGGTTTCCACTATCGCGGCCCTCGCCTCCGGCAGCGGCCCGAAAGAGAGCTCGTTCATCGTCAACTTCACGAACTCTTCGGAGCCGTAGTCCACCGAGATCTCCTCCCGCAGCCGCGGCGGGTTGTACGGACCGATACCTTCGAGAACCGACCTCGTCTTCACACCGACTCCTATCTTTCCTCACAAATAGCGAACGCCCGGAAAAGATAGCTGCCCGTTGCCCCGGCCGCAACGAGCCCTGTCCGCGACGCGGATCCGGGCAACGGGCCGAAACGCCGAAAGCCGCCCGCGGGGCACGTGCTGGAAGCGGGGGTATAAGCCGGGGCGTGATGGAACCTAATGAACTATCTGGTTCAAGAACCGCTTCGTGCGCTCGTTTTTCGGGTTGTCGAAGAAGGTCTCGGGCTCGGCGACCTCGACGATGCGGCCCTCGTCCATGAAGACCACGCGGTCCGCGACGCGCCGGGCGAAGTTCATCTCGTGGGTGACGACTACCATCGTCATGCCGCCGCGGGCGAGGTCGGCCATCGCTTCGAGCACCTCGTTGATCATCTCCGGGTCCAGCGCGCTCGTCGGCTCGTCGAAAAGCATGATCTTGGGCTCCATCGCCAGCCCCCTGGCTATGGCCACCCGCTGCTGCTGGCCCCCCGACAGGCTCTCGGGGTACTTGTCCGCCTGCTCGGGGATGCCGACGCGGGCGAGCAGCCTCTCGCAACGCTCGTCGGCCTCCCCCTGCGATACGCTCTTCACGCGCACCGGGGCGAGCTTTATGTTCTGGGAGACGGTCATGTGAGGGTAGAGGTTGAACTGCTGGAAGACCATGCCTATCTCGGAGCGAAGCTTGTTGATGTCGGTCTTGTTGTCGTGGACGGGGAAGCCGTCCACCGTGAGCTCGCCCGAGGTTATCTCTTCGAGGCCGTTTATGCAGCGCAGGAGCGTGCTCTTGCCCGACCCGCTAGGCCCGATGACGACGACGACCTCGCCCTCGTCTACGGAGAAGTCTATGCTTTTCAGGACCTGGAAATCCCCGAAAAACTTGTCCACCCCGCGGAACTCTATGATGCCCAATCGCTCTCCCAAAACCCGTTAAACGTGCGGTGTAGAATAGCACAAGCACGCTAATTTCAGGAGGAGTTTTGGACAGTCTCTTCGACGTTGCGGAGGGCGGCGAGAACCGCGAGAAAAGGCTGGAAGACCTCGCCCGTCAGGTCTCGGTCTGCACGCGGTGCGACCTCGCGATGACCCGCACGAACACGGTCTTCGCCAGCGGCGACCCGTACTCGCCGCTGATGCTCGTCGGGGAGGGGCCGGGCGAGAACGAGGACGCCACCGGCCTGCCCTTCGTCGGCCGGGCCGGCAAGCTCCTCGACGACATCCTCGGGGCGGTCGACCTCACCCGCGACCAGGTCTACCTGACGAACACGGTGAAGTGCCGGGCGGCGGTCCAGGAGGGCGGCCGGATGAAGAACCGCCAGCCCAAGACCACCGAGATCCGGGCCTGCAACCCCTACCTCCAGGGCCAGATGGAGGCGGTAAAGCCCGCGCTCATCCTCTGCCTCGGCGGCCCGGCGGCCAAAACCCTCATAGACAAAGACTTCAAGATAACCAAGGACCGCGGCAAGTGGTACGACTTGAGCAACGGCGCGAGAGCAATGGCGACCTTCCACCCCGCCTACGTCCTCCGCCAGCGCGGCGACGACCTCGACAACACCAAGCGCCTGGTCTGGAAAGACATCCAGAACGTCTACGCCGAGTACCAGAAGGCGATGGAGGAGCCGGGCTAACGCCAGGAACCCTGTTTTACGGGGGAATCCCAGACCTCGGCGGCGTCGCTTTCGGGCCTGCCCGGTGCCGAAGGCCCGCCCGAACGTAACGACGTAAACATTCTCATACCAGAATTTGGCCTTGCCTGTTATGATGGCTCGCAAATAGTCTGAAACCGTCGTGGAAGGGCCCTACATAACGTGGTAAGCACAATCTCCGACAGCCGTATGATGGATAGCATCGACAAGGACATCCTCAATCACATCCAGCGCGAGGTGCCGCTCGAACGGGAGCCGTTCGCGGCCATCGGGCGCGAGTTAGGGATAGGCGGCGACGAGGTGATTCGCCGCATAGAAGCGCTCAAGCGCGGTCGCGTCATTCGCCAGATCAGCGCCATCTTCGACACCCGGGTCTTGGGCTACGAGTCGAGCCTGGTCGCCGCCACGATCCCGGCCGAGAGGCTCAACGAGGGCGCGAAGGCCGTGAACTCCCACCCCGGCGTCTCCCACAACTACGAGCGCAACAACGAGTTCAACCTCTGGTACACGGTCGCCGTCCCGCCGGACTCGCGGCTGGGCCTCGAGGGCACCGTGGACGTGCTCCACCACATCAGCGGCGCGGAGAAGACCCGCATCCTGCCCACGCTGAAGCTGTTCAAGATCGGGGTGACCCTCGACATGAACAAGGGCGCCACCGCCAAGAAGGAGGCCCCCCAGTACGGCGAGTCCGACCGCCAGGGCGCCGACCGGAACATCACCGAGGACGACAAGGCGGCCATAAAGGCGCTTCAGGAGGACGTGCCGCTGACGCCGCGGCCCTTCGACCTCTGGGGCCGGCAGGTCGGGCTCTCCTACGAGGAGCTTCTGGAACGGGCGCACGATCTGCGGGAGCGCAAGATCATGCGCCGCTTCTCGGCCGTTCTCTACCACCGCAAGGCGGGCTTCCGGGCGAACGCGATGGGCGTGTGGAAGGTGCCAGAGGAGCGCATTGAGGAGGTCGGCAACGCCTTCGCCCAGTTCCAGGCCGTGAGCCACTGCTACGAGCGCCCGACCTACGAGGATTGGCCGTACTCAGTGTTCTCCATGGTCCACGGCCGCAGCGTCGAGGAGTGCGAGGCCGTGCTTGACGCGATGGCCGAGGAGACCGGCCTCACCGAGCGCGAATCCCTCTACTCGACCCGCGAATACAAGAAGACGCGGGTGAGGTACTTCACGCCCGAGATGGAGGCCTGGGAGCGCCTCTACGCCGGCGTGTTGAGGTAAAGCCGGCCGGCTAGTCGCGTTCCGGCGGTCGGCTTTCGGTGTTGACCTGGAGCCTGCTGGTCGCGCTGGTCGCGGCGCTTCTGGCGGGGACGGTTACGGGGTTGACGGGATTCGGGCTTGCGCTCGTCGGCACGCCGCTGCTCCTCTTCGTCTACGAGCCCAGGACCGTCGTGGTGCTGACGGTGTTTTTCTCGATCTTTATCAACATCGCCGTGGTGTGGGACTCGTGGCGGGAGGCGCGCCGGCCGCTCGCGCTGGCGCTCTTGTTGCCGTCGGCCGTGGGGGTGGTGCTCGGGACGGAGGTCTTGCGTCTCGTCGACCCCGTCTACATCCGGCTGGCGGTGGGGGTCGTGGTGGTGTTCTCGGCGCTGTTGCTGGTTCGGGAGGTGCGGCTGCCGGGGGCACAGACGCGGTGGGGGCCTGTCGTGGCGGGGGCCACGAGCGGGGCGCTCTCGACCTCAACGGGGCTCGCGGCGCCGCCGATCGTGCTCCTGCTCGCCTCGCGGGGGTTGCCCAAGGAGGAGTTTCGGAGCACGAGCGCGCTCTACTTTCTCGCCATGAGCGTGATCGGGCTGCTCGTGCTCGCCGGGCGCGGCCTGATCGAGGCGGATGAGGTCTCGCTTGGCGCGGTGCTCGTCCCCGCCGCGATAGCGGGCAAGGTCATAGGCACGGCCCTGCTCAAGAAGGTCTCCGAGAAGGCCTTCCGGGCCTTTAGCCTCGGTATCGTCATCCTGACCGGCGCCTTGGGCGTCGCCACGGCGCTCTGGGCGCTGGCCGGCTAGACCCGGTCCTACTCGACCCGGACGGTTACCCCGTGCCAGGCGTTGTTGGCGTAGCCCTGGAAGTTCCAGACCTCTTCGACCCTCCGCGGTTGCGTCGCGCCCCCCGCGGCGGTCGCCCGGGCCAGGATCTCGCACGATCCCGGCCCGGGCTCCAAAGTGGTCTCCCAGAACCGCCACGCCGCGGGGCCGTCCCCTTCCGTCAGGATCGCCTCCGTCCAGGACCGTCCCGCGTCCGTGGAGACCTCCACGCGCTCGACGCCGCGGTCGTCGCCCGAGATGGCGTACCCACGCACGGCGACGGGGCCCCGTGCTAGCGTCTCGCCGTTCTCCGGGGCGCATACCACGCAGTTCAGGGGGATCTCGCCGAGCATCTCGCCTTGCGAGTAGTCCACGTTCTCGGCCGTCACGTGGGGAGGGAAGATCTTGTACTCGACGGCCTGGTAGTGGTTGTCCGACGGCTCCGGCTGGAGGGTTATCCCCGAGAGCCACTTGACGCTGCGCGCCCCGACGTACCCGCCGACCACCGCGCGCAGGGGGAAACCGTGCTCCGGCGCCAGCGGCTCGCCGTTCATCTCGTAGGCGAGCAGCGCCCCGTCCGCCGTCGCCCTCTCGATGGGCACGGAGCCGCCGAAAGGCTCGCCCGTCCCGGACTCCACGTCCCCGTCCAGGCCGGTGAAGGCCGCGTGGCGGACCTCGCCCTTCAAGCCGGCCTCCCGGAGCACGTCGCGCAGGAGGACGCCGCCCCAGCGGGCGTTGCCGGCCGCGCCCACGTCCCAGGCCACCTTGCCGGGTATGGGGGATGTCTCCATCAACTCCCTGCGGCGGTTGCCGGCGCAGTAGAGGGTCGAGGTGGACTCCGTCTTGGGGAAGCCCTTGATCTCCTCCAGCGACAGTTCCAGCGGGTTCTCCACCAGGCCGGAGACCCTCAGACGGTACCGTTGCGGGTCCACTTCGGGCACGTCGCCGTGGTTGCGGACGTAGAAGGAGTCCGTGGGCGTGATAAAGCTCTTTCGGAGCAGGTCGGGCGGGGTTTCGGCGTTGTAAGGGTGGCGTTTTCTGGTTTTTATCTCCGGGCGCTTGTGGGTGGCTCGGGTCGAATGCGGCATGCGAAGCTCCTTGCTCGTGGGTTGATCCGTTACCTGCGGGCCCGTTGGCGGTCGGAGAAGCGGATCGCGGACTCAACCGAGATGAGGTGGGCGAGCATCGCCTCGCGCGCGGCCTCGGGGTCCCGTCGTTCTATCTCCTCGACGATCCGCTCGTGCTCGTCCAGGGAGAGCCGGGCGCGGCCGGCGATCTCCAGGGCCTCGCGGCGGCTGCTCGCCAGCAGGTCTAGAAGCGCGAACATCACCCGAACGAGCACGAGGTTCCGGGACGCTTCGGCCACCGCGAGGTGGAACCGGGCGTCCGTCTCGTCGAGCACACCCGGGTCGTCGGCGTGGCGGTGGGCCTCCTCCACGATCCCGCGCAACCGCCCCACGTGGTGATCGCTGCCCCGCCGCGCGGCCCAATGCGCGGCCTGCGCCTCGAGCACCTTGCGGACCTCGAAGAGGTCCCCGAAGCCCTCATCCCCGAGCGAGAGCCCTTCGGCGAGCGCCCCGAGGCCCACGGCCGCGTCCTCCGCCGGGTCGGCGACGAAGTTGCCGGCGCCGCGCCTCGCCCTCAGGATGCCGCGCCCGGAGAGCGTCTTGACGGCGTCCCTGACCACCGTCCGGCTCACCCCGAACTGCTCGGCGAGCTCCCTCTCCGGCGGGAGCCGGTCGCCGGGGGCGAGCTCGCCGGAGACGACGGCGTCGGAGATACCGGCGATGATCCTCTCGCTCAACGCCCCGCTCTCCGGGACGCGGCTCCCGCCCAACCCCTACGCGCTCCGGTAGAGCTTGGTCATCGTGAACTCCCTGTGCCCGAGGGCCTCGGCGGACGTCACGCGCCCGTTCGCCGTGCGCGCCAGGGACTCCATCATCAGGTCGCCGGCCTCCTGCAGCGTGATCTCCCGGCTCAGGAGCCCGCTGACGTCCACGTCGATGTGCTCGCCCATCGTCCGGACGGTGTTCGGGTTCCCCGAGACCTTTATGACGGGCAAGATCGGGTTGCCGATCACGTTCCCCTGGCCCGTCGGGAACATGTGCAACACCGCCCCGCCGGCCCCCATGAGCGTGACGTGCTCGGCCGCCGCCGACGAGCTGTCCATGAAGTACACCCCCGGCCCGTTCCCCGGCGCCTCCGCCGGCCGCAGCACCCCGATGACCTCCTTGGTCCCGGTCTTCTCGATGTTCCCGAGCGCCTTCTCCTCGATGGTCGAGAGGCCGCCGGCGATGTTCCCCTGCGTGGGCTGCGAGCCGAGCAGGTCTTCTGACTGCGTCTCGATGAGCCCGACGTAGTCGTCGTAGACCCTCTGGAACTCCTCCCTAAGCTCCTGAGTCGCCATCCTCTCCGCTATGAGGTGCTCCCCGCCTGTAAGCTCTGAGGTCTCCCCGAAAAAGACCGTCGCGCCCTCCTCGACGAGCCGGTCGACCGCGACGCCGACCGTCGGGCAGGAGGCAAGGCCCGTCGTCGTGTCCGACTCGCCGCACTTGATGCTCACGACGAGGTCTTCCAGGGCGACGGGCTCCCGGCGCTTCTCGGAGGCCCACTGGACGAACTCCCTCGCCTTCCACGAGGCCCGGCGGACGGTCTCGAGGTCGCCGTGGCCCTCGATGGAGAACGCGGCCACCGGCTTCCCGGTCTCGGCGATGCCGGCGGCGATCTTCTGCGTCCAGTTCTCCTCGATGCCGATGACGACCACGGCGGCGACGTTGGGGTTGGCGCCGGTCCCGATCATGGTCCTGAAGTGGAGCGCCAGGTCCTCCCCGTACTGCAACCTCCCGTATGAGTGCGGCAGCGCCAGCGTCCCCTTGATGTGCGAAGCCACCGCCTCGCACGCCGCGTTTGAGATGTCGTCCACGGGGAGGACGATGACGTGGTTGCGCACCCCGACGCGGCCGTTCTCCCGCCTGTAGCCGTAGAGATCCACGCCTACCACCTCGCGCTCTTGAGGTTGTGGGTGTGCACGTAGTCGCCCCTGCGGAAGTCTTGCGTGGCCCGGCCGATCCTGGACCCGTACTCCGTCACGTCGCCCCAGGCCTCGCAGCCCTCCACCGCGATCTTGTGCCCCAGGGGCACGTCCCCCAACGCCTCCACCTCCACCGTCGAGTCGTCGTCCATGTACACCCCGACCACCTTCTCCCCAACCCCGATGTCCGAGGTCGCCACCCCGACGTGGTCGCCGCCCTTGTGGATCAGAAATTTGTGCACCCGGCCTCCTCCCGAAAGTTCGATTTCGGTAATACCAATTCTCCGACGATGCTACCAGCGAGAGAGAAGGTCCGCAACGATAAGCACCGGAGCGCGGCCCGCTCCTGAAAAGGTAGTACCAATCGGAAATACGCAAAACCTGGAGGCGCTTCTGGTGTACGGGGGCGGGCATCTTTTGGGGGGTTCTGGCGGTACGGGTGGTTCGGGTTCATGCACGAGGGGGCATAAATGGCCGGTTGGCATCCGAAGGAGGAGGCGGAGAGTGGCGGCGATAAGGGTTGGGGCGCAGATCAGGCCGCAGCACGCGGAGTACCGGCAGATGCGCGACGCGTGGCTGAGGGTCGAGGAGGCGGGGGCGGACACGCTCTTCAACTGGGACCACTTCTATCCGCTGAGCGGCGAGCCCGAGGGCAAGCATTTCGAGTGCTGGACGCTCCTGGCGGCGATGGCCGAGGCGACGGAGAGGGTGGAGTTCGGGGCGCTCGTCACGTGCAACTCGTACCGCAACCCGAACCTGCTCGCGGACATGGCGAGGACCGTGGACCACATCTCCGGCGGGCGGCTCATACTCGGGATCGGGTCGGGGTGGTTCCAGAAGGACTACGACGAGTACGGCTACGACTTCAAGACCGCGCCCGACAGGTTGCGCGACCTGGACGCGGCGATGCCGGTGGTCGAGGAGCGGCTCGGCAAGCTAAACCCGCCGCCGACGCGGGAGATTCCGGTTCTCGTCGGGGGCGGCGGGGAGAAGGTCACCTTGCGCATCGTCGCCGAGCGGGCGCACATCTGGAACGGTTTCGGCGATCCGAAGGCGGCGGGCCGCAAGAGCGGCATCCTCGACGACTGGTGCGGCAGGGTGGGCCGGGACCCGGGCGAGATCGAGCGTTCCATCCTCATCAACCCGGACCAGATCAAAGACGCCGACCGCTACGTCGAGGAGGGCATCACCCACCTGATGCTGGGCTTCGGCGGGCCCGACTACGACCTCGCCCCGCTGCACGAACTGATCTCCTGGCGCGACGACTACCGCGAGCGTAACCCGGAGGTCCTGGCGGGGTAGGACAGAGCGGGGGCGGTTCGCTAACCGCCCCTACGGTTGGCCGCGATACGCGGTTTTTTCTGGAGCATCGAGGCCGGGGTGGGGAAGGGCAGGGTGCTGACCATCAGGGCGCTCGTGGCGGCGAGCGCGGCCAGGACGAGGAGTGGCGGCGGGCCGAGGGCGGCGAGCGCCGCCACGAAGAGGCCGGCCGGGGGTATCGGGAGGCCGAGGAAGTGGTCCGGCCTGCCGACCAGCGGGAAGCGGGCGAGCCTCAGGGCGCCGCACACGAAGAATGCCAGGCACCCCGCTATGCCGGTCACCGGCAGGGTGTGCAGGACGGCCGCGTAGGCGGCGAAGGCGGGCGCGGCGCCGAAGGAGACGACGTCCGCCAGCGAGTCCAGGTTCTTGCCGAACTCGGAGAGCCGGTCGCCCTCTTCGCACGCGCCCCGGGCGATGGCGCCGTCCAGAAGGTCGAGGGCGGCGGCCACGAGGACGAAGGCCGCCGCGTGGAGAAAGTCGTGCGAGGCGACGAACAGCACGGCGAGAAAGCCGGAGGCCAGGTTGCCGCAGGTGACGAGGTGGGGGAGGGCCCACCGCAAGGTCAGCGGGGGTCCTCGTAGCGGGCCAGCGGGGTCAGGCCGGCGCGGACCGTGTCGCCGGGGCGCACGAGCGTCTCGGCTGTTCCGGTTGGGAAGAGGACGTCCGTGCGGGAGCCGAGGTGGATCAGGCCGAGCTTCCCGCCCGGCTTTACGCGTTCCCCCCTCTCGACCCAGGTCGAGATGCGGCGCGCGATCAAGCCGGCCTTCTGGATCACCACGACGGGCCCGCGCGAGCCTGAGATCTCGATCCTGTTCCTCCTGTTCTCCTCCGAACGCCTGAAGAGCGCCGGGTAGTACCCGCCGCCGATCTCCTCTATCTCCCGGACCGTGCCGCCGACCGGGCTCCGGTTGACGTGGACGTTGTGCAACGAGAGGAAGGTGCTGATGCGCGTCGCCCGGCCACCCTCCATCGCCGGGTCCGAAACCTCGTCCACCTCCCGGACCAGCCCGTCCGCGGCGGCGTAGAGCACGTCCGGCAGGCGGTCCATCTCCCGCGCCGGGTCCCGGAAGAAGGCGAGCATGCCGCCCGCCGCCAGCACGCCCAGCCACCCCGACCGCCTGCCGGCGAGCAGCAGCAGAAGCCCGGTGAGAAGGGGAAAGAGCACGTAAGGCCGGGCCGCCTCCCAGCCGCGCCTGGTCACGACGCCTCGCTCACGACGCCTCGCAGGCGAAGAGGAAGGCGGGCGGCACGTTCAGGGGCGAGAAGCGGTGCCGGATCTTCGGGAACCGCCGCTCCAGCTCCGGCAGGACCGTCTTCGAGTACTGGAGCACGAGAAAGACCCCGCCGGGGGCAAGGGCCTCGCGGGCGGCGTCGAGAAGGTTCTGCCGCACGGGGGCCGGCAGGGTCGAGAACGGGAGGCTGGAGACCACGACGTCCGCCCCTCTGCCGAGTGCTTGGAGGTGCCCACCGACCCTCTCCGCCGAGGCGTGGACCACCTCCAGGCGCCCGTCGGGGAGCCGGCGGGCGACGGCCGCGGCCAGGGAGCCGTCCACCTCGTAGGAGAGGAGGCGGGCTTCTGGGGCGAGCCGCGCCAGGATGCCCTCCGTGTAGACGCCGGTGCCGGCGCCGAACTCGACCACGACGTCCGCCGCGCCGAGGTCGCCCATGTCCAGGAGGTCCTCCACGGCCCGGCGCGAGGTCGGCCAGACCGCGCCCACCGTCCGCGGGTGCCTCAGCATCGAGAGCCCGAAGAGCACGCGCCGCCTGAGGTCCTCCGCGACGCCTCTGGAGTTCTCTTTCTGCAGGGTCTTGCCTTTCGTGATCCACCCGAACAACCGGCGAAAGGACAAAAATACAGGTTGGAACGTGCCGGATCAAGCACAAAGGGTGAGGCGCTTCGCTACCCCTCGGCGGACGGGCGCTTAGAATCAGGCCCATGTTCGTCAAAAGGAAACCCCCGAAGCCGGAACCGCGCGCCCACGCCGTAGTCGTGGGCGCCGGCGTCTCGGGCCTGCTCTGCGCGCGGGTGCTTTCGGAGCGTTTTGATCGGGTGACGCTCGTCGAGCGGGACGCGCTGCCCGAGGAGGCGGTCGCCCGCAAGGGCGTGCCCCAGGGCCGCCACTTGCACAGCCTCGCGGCGCGGGGTTCAGAGATACTGGAGGACCTCTTCCCCGGCTTCGACGCGGAGCTCGCCGCCGCCGGTTGCCCGCTGCTCGACCAGGCCTCCGACGCCGTAACGGATCTCTCCGCCGGCCGCCTGCCGCGCTTCCGATCCGGCATCACCATGCGCGCGGCGAGCCGCGCGCTCATCGAACGCCGCATCCGCGCCCGCCTCGAAAAAGACCCCGGGATAGACTTCTTGCCCGGCCGCGAGGTCGTCGGCCTCGTGCCCGGCCCGAAGGGCGTCTCCGGCGTCAGGACGCGCCTGCGGGGCGACGGATCCGCCGAAGAGATAGTGGCAGATCTCGTAGTAGACGCCAGCGGCACGGGCTCCCGGGCGCCGCGGTGGCTGGAGGAGATGGGCTACGAGGCCCCCGAAGAGACGGTCGTGGACGCCCGGCTCGGCTACGCGACCCGCTGGTACAGGGTGCCGGAGGACTTCCCGGGGGACTGGAAGGGCGTCGCCGTCTTGCCCGGCTGGCCCGAGACCACGCGGGGCGGAACGTTGCGCCGGGTCGAGGGCGGCCTGTGGACGGCCGTCCTCATCGGGACCGGCGGGGACTACCCGCCGACCGACCCCGAAGGGTTCGTCCATTTCGCCGCGAGCCTGCACAGCCCCGCCATCCACGACGCCATAAAGGACGCCGAGCCCGCCTCGCCCGTCTACGGCTACCGCCGCACCGCCAACCGCCTGCGCCACTACGAGAAGACGCGCCTGCCCGACAACTTCCTCGTCGCCGGCGACGCGGCCTGCGCCCTCAACCCCTCCTACGGCCAGGGCATGACGGCCGCCGCCCTCTCGGCCATGGCGCTAAAGACCTGCCTGGACAAGAACCGGACCGCCGACCTCTCCCGCCGCTTCCAACGCCACCAGAGGAAGGCCGTCGCCCCATGCTGGACCGCCACCACCAACAGCGACGCCCAGTGGGCCGCGGGCGGCCTGGAGGACCTCAACCTCGCACGCCGCATCCTCTACCGGATCTCCGAAGAGGTCATGAAGCTGGCCGTCGAGAGGGAGCGCGTGGCCCGGACCCTGCTCGGGGTCAAGAACCTGCTCGAACCGCCAACGGCCCTCCTGCGCCCCGGCATCCTCCTGCCCGCCCTGGCAAGAACCACAAAACACCGTCCGGCCAAACCAACCCCAACGAAAAGCGAGCTGATAGCCGGCCGCTAAAAGCCGTTGCAAGGCGGCGTGCCGAAAGCGCAGGCCGGAGCGTGCCGGCTAGCTGATGGCCCGCTCCAGGTCCGCGATAAGGTCCTCTTTATCCTCGATGCCGACGGAGAGCCTGAGCAGGCCGTCGGTGACGCCCCGCGCCTCGCGCTGCTCCTTGGGGATGGCGGCGTGGGTCATGCTGGCCGGGTGCGTGATGAGCGACTCGACCCCGCCCAGAGACTCGGCGAAGTGGAAGACTTGCGTCTTCTGGACCGCCGCGTAGGCGGCCTCCGTCCCGCCCTTCAGCGTAAACGAGACCATGCCGGAGAACCCGCTCATCTGCTTTTTGGCGAGCCCGTGCTGCGGGTGGCTCGGGAGGCCGGGGTAGTTGACCGTCGCGACCTGCGGGTGGTCTTGCAGGAACCGCGCCACGGCGAGGGCGTTCTCCTCGTGCTGGCGCATGCGTACGGCGAGCGTCTTCAGGCCCCTGAGCACGATCCAGGAGTCGAACGGCCCCGGCACAGCACCCGCGGCGTTCTGGTAGAAGGCCATCCTCTCGTGCAGGTCCGAATCCGAGGTGATGGCCGCCCCGCCGACGACGTCGGAGTGGCCGCCCATGTACTTGGTCGTCGAGTGGACGACGATGTCCGCCCCCAGGGAGAGCGGCTGCTGGAAGTAGGGGGAGGCGAAGGTGTTGTCCACGGCGACCGTCGCGCCGCGCCCGTGGGCCATCTCGGCGAGCAGGGTTACATCCGACAGGGTGAGCATGGGGTTCGTGGGCGTCTCGATCCAGAGCATCTTCGTCTCCGGCCGCAGCGCCGCCTCCACGGATTCCGGGTCCGTGGTGTCCACGAAGGTGAAGTCGAGGCCGTTGCTCCTCTGCAGCACCTTGTCGAAGAGGCGGTAGGAGCCGCCGTAGAGGTCGTCGCCGGCGACGATGTGGTCCCCGGGGGAGAGGAGGCTCATCACGGCGGTCGTCGCCGCCAGGCCGGAGGCGAAGGCCAGCCCGTGCTGGGCACCTTCGAGGGCGGCGACGCACTCTTCGAGGGCCGTCCTCGTCGGGTTGCCGGTACGGCTGTACTCGTAGCCCTTGTGTTGCCCCGGGGCCTCCTGGGTGTAGGTCGAGGTCTGGTAGATCGGGACGATGGTCGCCCCGGTAGCCGGGTCCGGGTCCTGCCCGACGTGGATGGCGCGCGTGGCAAACTTCATCTGTTACTCCTTCTCTTCTGGGAGGCTTGGCTTCAAAAAGCTACCGCAAGGTCGTGGTCCGCGACGCGGCCGAGGAAGCGGACCGGCTCGAAAAACTGCTCGATATGGAGAACGCCGGGCCTGGGGGGAGTCGGGGGAGCGTACAGGCTCTCGGCCGCCAGGGCCGCGACGACGCCGGTCGCGCGGGCCTCCCCTTTTCCGCCCACGGAGCACGCAAAGGAGCGCCCATCCGGCCCCCGGGCTTCGGCCTTGATCGCGAACCCGTCCGAACCGGAGCGGACCCGGGTCAGGAGGTGGATCGTCGCCTCCCGTACCGCCCGGTTCCTAAGCACGCGGAGCGCCCCCGCGCGCTTGAGCAGCGCCAGGACGCGGGTCAGGGGAGCCGGGTCGAAGCACAGCCGGGTGGCGACGTCCTCGACGCCGAGGGTGCGCGACACCACGTGCTGATCCGGGAAATCGAAGCGGTAGGCGGTGCGTCGTCCGTATCCGGCGGGGAAGATGGTCGCTTTCGGATCCTCGAGGCTACCCACCTCCCGCGGGCCGCCCGCACCGGGGGCCGTGAACCGCTTGTCGAGGTTTTCGACCGTCCAGCGGACGGCCGCTTCGCCGTGGGCCTCGCCCATCCCGATAAGGACGTAGATGTCGATGGTTCGGACGGTGCCAAGGGTGTCCTTGCATAGCCTGGCCAGCAGGTTGGTGAGCCCCGGGGCGAGGCCGACGCTCAACACGGCCGCAGCACCCCGCTCTTCGGCCACGGTGGCCAGCCGCTCGGCCTCCTTGAGGAACGCGTGGGACGCAGAGACGTCCACGTAGTGCACCCCGCGTTCGAGGCACGCCCTCGCAAATCCGATGTCGTCCCGTCCTGCGCAGGCGACGGCGATCCTGGCGCGGTCGAGCGCGCGGTCGGCCTCCCGCGGGTCGGCGAGGTCGAGACCAAGCGGAAGCACCCTACCACCGGTTTCCCGGGAGAATGCTTCGGCTTGCCCGGGATCCCGGCCCGCGGCGAACACGCGGCCGGGGAAGCGACTACCCAGGATCTCGCAGGCCACCCTTCCCACGGCGCCGTAGCCGCCTAGAACGACGATGCCGTCCCGTCCCCGTCTTGCCACCCGACTCGTCCCTTACTCGAAGACGCGGTACGGTTTTTCGAGGTCCTCCTGCGTGGCGGACGAGTTGGCGAGCACCCACTCGTCGCTGAAGACCTTGGAGACGTAGTTGCGCCCGGTGTCCGGCAGCAACACGACGACGACGGCGCCTTCGGGGAGTTCCCTGGCGGCCCTCACCGCGCCGACGGCGGCCATCCCGCACGAGCCGCCGACGAAGAGGCCCTCCTCGGACATCAGGCGCCGGGTCATGAGGAACGACTCGCGGTCGTCCACCTGCACGACCCTGTTCACGACCGACCCGTCGTGGTTGCCGGGGTAGAAGTCCTCCCCGACGCCCTCGACGGCGTAGGAGTGGATGTTGTCCGGGTCGGAGAAGATGGAGCCCTCCGGGTCCACGCCCACGACTTCCACGTCCGGGTTCTGCTCTTTGAGGTACCTGCCGGTTCCGGTGATGGTGCCGCAGGTGCCCATGCCGGCGACGAAGTGGGTGATGCGGCCCGCCGTCTGGCGCCAGAGCTCCGGGCCGGTCGTCTCGTAGTGGGCCAGCGGGTTGGCCGGGTTATCGTACTGGCCGGGCTTGTAGCCGCCCGGGATCTCGTCGGCCAGGCGCTCGGCGACCTTGTAGTAGCTCTCCGGGTCGTCCGGCGGGGCGCTCGGCGTAACGACGACCTCTGCACCCATCGCCTTCAACAGGTCCTGCTTCTCCCGGCTCGCCTTCTCCGGCATCACGCAGATGCACCTGTAGCCCTTCACCGCCGCCGCGAGCGCGAGCCCGGCCCCCGTGTTCCCGCTCGTCGGCTCGACGACGGTCCCGCCGGGCTTCAAGAGCCCCCGCTCCTCGGCGACCTCCAGCATCTTCAGGGCGGGCCTGTCCTTCACCGAACCCCCGGGGTTCAGGTACTCGACCTTGGCGAGGAGTGTCGCCCTTATTCCTTCCCCCTGCTCCACCCGTCCGAGCCGCACGAGCGGCGTCTCTCCTACGACTTCCAGCACGTTCTCGTAAAACCGCATCCGCTCCGTCTCCATGCCGGTAATGTACCATCCGGCTTCGTCCGGGCGCCTGTATAATCCCCACCCATGGAAGCCCTCTGGAGGAGCGAGCGCGTCCCCGGGGACGTCGGGATCTCCATAAACCGCGCCGGAGACGGGCCGGACCCCGTCGTCTGCCTCCACGGCATCACGGCCCAGCACCGCGCCTTCACCCCGGCCGCCAGGCACGCGGGCCCCGCCCGCGGGCTCGTCGGCGTGGACCTCCGCGGGCGCGGCGACTCGGACAAACCCGACTCCGGCTACGGCCTCGAAGCCCACGCGGGGGATGCGATCCGGGTCCTCGACCACCTCGGCCTCGATGACGCCGTACTGGTAGGCCACTCCATGGGCGCCTTCGTCGCCCTCAAGGCCGCCCTGATATACCCGCACCGCGTCCGCGCCCTCGTCCTGCTGGACGGCGGCTGGCCCCGCGTCGAGGTCCCCCCCCAAGAAGAGATGACCGAAGAGCAAAGACGCGAGGCCGAGGCCATCCGCGAGGGCCTCGCGAGGGCCTTCTCCCGCCTGGAGATGGTCTTCGAAACGCCCGACGACTACCTGGGCTTCTGGTTCCCGGACGGGAACCTCACGATGGCAGACCTCCCGCCCGACCTCGCCGACTACTACCGCTACGACCTGCAACCCGTCGAGGGCGGCCACAACCCGAAGTGCTCCACGGCCGCCGCCAAAGAGGACTCGCCCGCCGTCACCAGAACGAGCCCCACCGCCGAAGAGATGCGCGCCGTCGGATGCCCCGTGGCCCTCGTCCGGGCCTCCGAGGGCTTCTTCCCCGGCAGCAGGCCGCTGATACCGGACGCGACGCGCGACGTCATGGCCGAAGCGCTGGACCTCCGATCGGAGATGGTCCTCCCCGGGGCCAACCACTACACGATGCTGTGGACCCCGTACACCCGGCAGTGGGCCGACCTTCTCCTTTCGGATGGGTGGTACCGCCAAGGACGCACGCCTGAAGTTCGTGGGCCCGGCTGAGCATAGTTCGTGCTTACCCTCGACCGGCGAGGGCCCGGCCCGGCTCACGGGGATCCCCGAACAACCCTACGCCCCGACGTTGGCAACGCGCCCTCGGATTGCGGGTGGGTGCTAGCCGCGCAGGTAGGCAAGCACCGCCAACACGCGACGGTGGTCGGCCTCGCCCTGGGAGAGCCCGAGCTTGCCGAAGATGCTCTTTACGTGCTTCTCGACGGCCCCCCCTGTGACGAAGAGCGCCTTCGCTATGGCCCCGTTGGTGCGGCCCTCGGCGACGAGGGCGAGGACCTCGCCCTCGCGGGGGGTGAGTGAGGCGAGGCCCTCGTTGTGCCTCCTGCGGGCCAGGAGTTGGCCCACCACCTCGGGGTCGAGCACGGTGCCGCCCGAGCCGACCGACTCTAGCGCCGAGACGAACTCGGCGACGTCGGCCACGCGGTCCTTGAGCAGGTAGCCCGTGCCCTCCATCCCGGACTCCAAGAGCTCCCTGCCGTAGCGCTCCTCGACGTACTGCGAGAGCACCAGCACCGCGAGGCCGGGGGCACGCCTCCTCGCCTCCAGGGCGGCCTTGAGGCCCTCGTCCCTGAAGCCCGGCGGCATGCGCACGTCCACGACCGCCACGTCGGGGGGGTGCTCCTCGATGGCGCTCAAGAACCCCGGTCCGTCGCTCGCCTCGGCGATGACCCGGTGGCCCGCGTCGGTTATGAGGCGCGCGATGCCCGCCCGCAAGAGGCCAGAGTCCTCGGCGATGGCGACCCTCAAGGGGTCCTTTTTGGGGGTGTCCTCATTCATCGTCCCGGCCTCCCCTCGGGCCTCCCCACGGCAGCTCCGCGCGCACCCTGGTCGGGCCGCCTATCGGGCTCTCGACCGTCAGGCGCCCGTCGAG
The DNA here is from genome assembly GCA_902806085.1 of uncultured Rubrobacteraceae bacterium. Taxonomy (GTDB): domain Bacteria; phylum Actinomycetota; class Rubrobacteria; order Rubrobacterales; family Rubrobacteraceae; genus Rubrobacter_D. Next base: position 56,329 of record CADCVH010000053.1, read on the forward strand.
GACCAGCGCGCGGTCGGCCAGTCCTTTGAGGCCCGTGCCGGCCGGATCGGCCCCGCCCCCGCCGTCGTCCACGACCTCCGCCACGAGGAGGTCCTTCGGGCGCTCCCAGTTCCGCGGGCGCCTCTCCCGGCGCACCAGGACGCGGGCTTCGGAGGCGCCCGAGTGCTTGGCGACGTTGGCAAGGGCCTCGGCGATCACGAAGTAGGCGGTGATCTCGGCGGCATCCGGGGGCCGTTCGTCGAGCTCGACGTCAACCGAGGTGGGCACCGGGGAGCGGTGCGCCAGCGCTGAGACCGCCGCGTCGAGCCCGCGGTCGGTGAGCACCGCCGGGTGGATGCCCCGGATGAGGTCCCGGATCTCGGCCAGGGCGCGCTTGGCCTCCTCGTGCGCCTCCCTCACCAGCTCCGTAGCCCCCGCCGCATCGGGACCCCCGGCGGCGCCTTTGCCGGGGCCGTTCTCCAGCTTTTGCCTGGCCATGCCGAGCGCCATCGCCAGGGAGACGAGGCGTTGCTGGGCGCCGTCGTGCAGGTCGCGCTCTATCCTGCGCCGCTCGGAGATGGCGGCCTCCACCGCCTTGGATCGGCCCTCGGTCAGGACCTCCACCCGCTCGTCCAGCGCCTCGCGCCTGCGGGGGCCGAGCAGGCGCCGGCCCAGCGAGGCGTGCGCCTGGCTGGCTTGGGCGACCAAGGCCGACGTGGCCGACGCGAGTACGAGGCCGACGAGCGTGACCACCAACGCTTCGGGCAGGCTGTCCGCCACGAAGGCGCCCGTCGCCGTTACGGCCACGCCGTCGGGGAGCGCCCAGAACCAAAACGGGTAGCTGACCAGGACCGCCGAAAGGGCGAGGAGGAGGACGACGACGAGCTCGACCAGGCCGATCGGGAAGAGCAGCAGCAGGTACAGCAGGCCGCGCCACAGCGCGGGGTCCGCCGCCCTCGCCCGCAGGCGGGCCAGGACCGACCCGCGGGGCAGGGGGCGGTGGGGCGAGGACAGGCGGGTGCCCAGCAACGCGGACAGGCGCCACCGCTCGACGCCGGTGCCCAGGACGCACACCACCATGGCCAAGGCGAGGACGGGCAGCCCGACCCAGACGATCGTCAGCGGAAGACCGGCCGCCAGCAGCACGACCAGCACGACGAACCAGAACAGACCGAGGGGGAAGCTCGAGAGCAAGAAGAGCGTCGAGAGCAGGGCCCGGGGGAGGAGCCGGCCGAGGGGCGTTGCCCCCCGGCCGAAGCCTTCGTCCGCTGCCCCGGTATCTTCGGCGTGGTTCATGGATTCCCTTCCCTCGCCACAGTCTACCCCGCCCGCCGTGTGCCCGGGCCTCCGCCCCGGGCGCTCAGGGCTGGAACCCGAGCAGGTTGTAGTAGCCGAGCAGCCCGACGAAGGCCAGCGCCGCGAGTGCGACGAGCGAGTAGTGCAGCCGCCCGAAGAGGCCCCAGTACCGGCGCCTCCACGAGAGTATCGCGTAGACGACCACGCCCACCACGAGGGCGGCTACCAGGTAGGGCAGCGCCAGGACGGCGACCAAGAGGGGCGAGTCGCCGAAGAACAGGGCCCCCCCCGGGTTCGAGAACACCATCGCCATCCCGGCCACGAAGAACAGGGCGAGGGCGCAGACGGCCCAGGCCAGCGGCCGCGCCAGACGGGCGGCCTTCGTGTCCCGTTTGGGCTCGCCGTCAGGCTCCCCGTAGAGCTTTCGGTTCCGTCTCTCGTACCGCCGGGAGATCGCCGCCCCGGCCGGCCACGCCAGGGCCGTGAGCCCGAACACCGCCAGGCTGCCGGCCAGCAGGCCGAGGTGCAGCCTGGCGGACTCGTAAAAGGGCAGCCTTTCGAAGGCGGACGCCGGGTCCGCGTCGCCGGACAGGTACGTGACGCGGCCCTCGCCGTCCCCGCGGAAGGCCAGGTGCTCGTCGCCCCCCTCCGCCCGGAACAACAGCGGCCCGTCCTGGACCCACCGCTGCTCCCCGCCCGCGAGGTCCCCCCGCGACGACACGCCGCTCGTGGTTATGCTGCCGTCCTCGTTGGCCGTCACGCTCGCGGGGCCCAGGAGCGAGAGCACCTTCTCAAAACCGGTCTCGTTCGAGCGCGTGGAGCGGTAGCCGCCGGCGACGCGCTCGGCGTCCCTTGAGGCCCCTTCGGCGGAGGGTTCGGCGGCGAGGGCCCGAGGCTCGGGGTAGTAGCGGTCCATAAAGGCCTCCATCAGCTCGTACTCGGCGAAGTCCCCGCCCTCCCCGTAGGAGTTGTAGGCGACGAAGATCCCGACGTTCCGCTCGGGCAGCAGGGCGGCCAGCGCGTGGAACCGCAAGAGGTTGCCCCCGTGCCCGATCACGCGCTCGCCGTTTGTGGTCTGCTCGTAGAAACCGAGGGCCATCCCGTCCAGGCGCGGATCGTTGGAGAACTGCTTGGCGTGCATCTCTTTCGCGGTCGCCCCTTCGAGGATCCTGGCGTCGCCGTAGCGGCCGTCCTGGAGGTGGGCGATCATGAAGCGCGCCATGTCCGTGGCCGTGGTGCTCACGCTTCCGGCGGGGGCCTCGTCGATGTACTCGAAGGATCCGGCGGCGGGCTCGCCGCCTTCGACCTCGTAGCCCGTGGCCAGCCTGTCCTGCAACCCGGGCGCGGGCGGCTGGGCGGCCGTGGTGCTTTTCATGCCCAAAGGGTCCGTTACGTTCTGCTCGACGTAGCGCTCGAAGGGCATCCCGGACGCCTCCTCCACGACGTGCCCGGCCAGGGACATGCCGTAGTTGGAGTACGAGGTCACCTCGCCCGGCGGCCTCACGCGCGCCGGCGTGTTCCCGGACAGGTACTCCCCGAGCGGCTCCACGTCCGAGGCGCCGCGCGCGCCGGATCCCGTAAATATCTGCTCGAAGCCCGCGGTGTGGGTGAGGAGGTGGCGCAGGGTGACGGGCCGCCCGGGATAGGTGTCCGGGATCTCGACGTCGCCGACGTAGGAGTTCACGTCCCTGTCGAGGTCGAGCTCGCCCTCCTCCACCAGCTGCATCACCGCGGTCGAAGTAAAGAGCTTGCTGGTGGAGGCTATGCGGAAGAGCGTCTCGTCGGCGACGACGGGCTCCCCCTTCGCGACGTCGGCCTGGCCGTAGCCCTTGGCGAAGAGGATCTCCCCGTCCCTCACCACCGAAACCGTGGCACCGGGGATTTTGTGGCCCTCGAGCTGCTGCGCGAAGAACCCGTCCAGGAACGCCTCGACCTCCCGTTCGTCGGTCGGGCCGCCGCCCGCCGATGGCCTGGAACCCGGGGAGTCGGGCGGTGACTGCGCCAGCGCGGGCGAGGCCATTGCCGTCATGGCCGCCACGGCGACCAGGGCGAGGAGCGCCAGGCGCACGCGGGTTGCACCCGGCAGTGACGCGCGAGAGCGGGCGGCGTACTCATTGGGGGCTGGCATGGAGCGGCCTCCTGGTCGTCTGGGTCATTGCTAGCCGTGAACATAGGTCCGGGGGCGCCAGCGTTCCGGGCCGGCTCCTCGCCGTCCGGCCGCCCTTGGGGTTTGCCTTCACGCCTCCCGCACCTCAGGGAGATCGACGCGCGTGCCGGCCACCACATGGCCGGCAGGAACACCGCCGGGCTCCTTGCCGGCTCCCTCCTCCGGTTGGTCGTCGTAGGGACCGCCGTAGCCGAGCCCCCCGCGGGTGGCGAGGGTGAGCACCAGGGCCAGGGCGCCGTAACCGATCACGGCCCCCGTGAGCACGTCCCTTGAGGGGTCCAGCGTGGTGAACGTGGCGGCGAGCAGCAGCGACGCGAAGGTGTTGTTGGACGCGTGGATCACTATGGCCAGCGGGAGGCTCTCCCGCGTCCTGTTGAAGACCCAGGTGATGACGACGCTGAGCGTGACGCACAGGAGCACGAACAGAAGGACGGTGCGCGGGGTCGCCCCGCCGATGCCCGCCCCCCAGTCGGTCAGGAACAGGGGAAGGTGCCACCCGGCCCACAGCACCGACAGGATCAGGGTGCCCAGGAGGGGGCCGTGCTGGCGCTGGTGGCGCACCAGGGCGAAGTCGCGCCACCCCGGCTCCTCCGCGAGCCCGGTGGTGACCATCTGGAGTGCTAAGAACGGCAGGTAGACGAGGAACAGCTCGAGCGGCGGGAGGCGCAGGCCGGCGGCAGCCCCTGGCAGCACCAGGGTGCCGGCCACGATGAGCGCCGGGACGCCCACGAGGGCGAGCGCGTACCACTTCCAGCCGACGCCCCACCTGAACAGCCTCCCCCGCCAGCGGCGGAGGCCCGGCCTCCCCTCGGCCAGGGCCGTCACCATGAACGCCGCCCCCAACGGCCCGAGGTACGCGCCGAAGAGAATACCGCCCAACTGCCCGGCCAACTCCCCGGTCCCGAGGACCTCGGGGAAGGGAATGCGAACGACGCCCAGGCCGTACTGGGAGAGCACGTAGGGCAGCCAGGCCAACCAACTCAGGCCGTACGCCAGGGCGTAGAAGCTGACCAAACTGTGGCGGCCTGCGAACGCGCCCGGGCCACGGGCACGATCCGTCGAACCGTGCCCGGATGCCAGTTTACTCGAGTTTCGCATGGTTCCTCCTCTCGTTCGTTTGTTGTTGGCCATAAGCGTAGGTTCGGGAGCGCCCGCGGCCAATGGGGCGGCCGGGAGACTTGGGCGTAGGGATAACCCCACCCCCGCGTGAGCGGTGCCGTCCGTCCGCGGTGCCGCCGGGACGTCCCGGCGGTACGTCCCGCAACGGGTCAGTAGGGCCAACCGCAGGGCGTCGAGCCGTGACCGGTCAGACGGTCAAACGGGACCATACATCTGGTGTTCCATGGAACGGGAGACCCGAAGGAGAAGCGCATCCCGTTGCGGCTCTCGCCCCGGGCCGATCTTACCGGCGCGCAAGCGCTCGCAACTTATGCTGGGCTGAGGACGAAGCTGACGGCGCCCGGGAAGGCCCGCGAGATAGCGCGAAGGGAACTTGGGATCCTCGGCCGGCGCCGGCCGAGGCCATGCGGGTCGGGGCGGAAACAAGGGGACGATCCTGGACCACCGCGCGCCGAGGGCTCCCGGGACGCCTTACCCCACAGGACCGCGACCGGTGCTACGCGCCGCCTCAGGTTAACCGTCGAGACCAGCGGCGATCCGGGACCGCGCATCTTGTTAACAACGGCCCTGGAGGCAGCTACACGATAACGCGGTAGCCACACGTGACCGGTTGGCTCGAACTCCCGCGCTCGGACGGGTGGGCCGCGCAAACGCCCGGCAGCGCCGCCCACAGAACGCCTGGAGCCTTCCCTTCAGCCTTCCGGCGAGGGGGGCGGCAGCTTCCCGCTGCCTTCTTCGATCTGGCGCCGGATGGACTCCAGGGTGGCGCCCAGAGACTCTTCGAGCGGGTTGCGGTCCTCGGCCGAGTCTTCCTGGATCTCGCCCTCCACCGACCGCGGGCCGAAGGAGAGGTGGACGGTGACCTCGCTCCGGCCGTCGCCCGCCTCGACGACCGTGAGCCAGCCGGAGTAGTCCCGGTCCGTCTCCGCGCCCCAGCGCATCGTGCGGGCGGCTGCGTCAACGTCGAAGTAGCCCTCGCTCTCGAACTCGCCGCGGTCGGGGATCTCCACGCGCATCTTTACGCGCTCCCCCGGGCTGCCCGCAGCCGCCGGCCCCTCGATGCCGGCGTCTTTTATGGGCGGCAGGTACTTCGGCAGGTTCTCCACGTCCGAGACCCAGGCGAACACCTCGTTCGCGGGCGCCGCGACGGCCTCCCTCTGCTCGTACTCCTGCATCCGATCCTCCCTCTCTAGACCCTGGTCATCCTGTCGGTCAGGGAGTCGCCCTCTTTGCCGAGCAGGGCGCCGAGCTGCGAGAGCTTGCCGCCCACCCGTTCCCCGATCTCTACGCCCGCCACCTGCTCGACCTGATCTCCAAGCGACATCAGCAGCGCGCCGACGCTGACGGGGTCGAAGTCGGGGGAGCCCAACTGGTTCCGCAGATCCTCCAGGGTCTTCGCGACCGCTTCCAGATCCGGATCGCCCGAGGCCGCGAGCCTCTCCTGCCAGGCCTCTATCTGAGGCAACGCCGCCGCCACGCCCAGGCTCACCACCCCCTCTCCCAGGGACGCCAACGTCAGGTCGAGCGCGCCACCGATGTCGTTTTCCGCCAACGTAGTCTCCTCGCGAGTAGGGCCGTCGGGGAGCATTGTGCCCCGCGAGGCCGCCCGGAGACTGTGGCAGAGAACACCCGGCACGCACGTAAAAGGGCGGGGCCCATAAAGGCCCCGCCCTCCTCGGACGCCACGGATCTCGCGTCCCGTCGCCCGTATAGTCTACCCTCGTTAGGGCCGGCTGCGGCCGGTCTTCGCGCCCCAGAGGCCGCCCAGGGCCCCCCCGATAAACGGGACGAGCAACGCGAGGATGCCCGAGGTGGTCAGGATGGTGCCGAGGCCCTGCTGGGGGACCTGGTTCTGGACGCCGCCAGGTACCTGGGGCAGCGCGATGCCGGAGAGCTGGTCTATAAAGCTGGAGCCGACGATGGCGCCGACGATCGCGAGCAGCAGTATGATGAGCAGCGAGAGCACCGGCACCAGGATGCCGTGCTTGAGCCCGGAGCGGCTGGCGAGGCGGCCCGCCACGTAGCCTCCGATGAGGAAGGCCAGCAAGAGCGTCACGAGCAGCCCCACGAGGCCCGCGATGCCGCCCTCGGTTCCGCCCTGAACGCCCATGGCGCCGAGTATGCCGCCGACTATCGCGCCGACGATGCCGCTGAGGATCAAACCGGCCCCAAGGGCCGCGAGCCAGCCAAAGATGACGCTGGGCCAGCTCGTCCCGCGATCTGCCTCCGCGTTCCGGCGGTCCGCCTCGCGGTCCTGACGCGCGTCGCCTACCCTGCGCGGCCCGGACTCCGACCGACCCCCTCTGGAACGCACCTCGTTCTCGTCCACCCTCGGCGCGTTGGTGTTTCCTCTATCCCTGTCCGTCATCCCTTGCCTCCTTGCTAAGACGATCCGAAAACTTGCCCGTATGCCTCTCGCCGTCATCCCCCACAAGTCGGGGCCGGCGAAGCGCCGGCCCCGACGGAACTGCGGGAGCTGTCGTTAGACGTCGCGGCGGCCCCGCTCGGTGGCGTCCTCCACGTCCACCTCCTCGCGGCGGACGTCCTCCTCCACCACCTCCGTGCCCTCCACCACGTCCTTGCGGACCCTGACCTCCTCCTTGGCAACCGCCCTCTTGTCGACCACGACCTCCTCCTCGGTCACCGGCACCGACACCTCGTCCTCGCCTATCTGCGCCTCCGTGGCCTCACCCGAGACCGGAACCCGCTCCACGCTCACTTCCTCGTGCTTTACCGGAACCTCCATGCGCTCGCGGTCGGTCCTCACGCGCTTGCGCACCCTCATGGCGCCCGCCTCGCGCTCGCGGGTGCCGGCCCTGAGCTCCTCCTCGCTCCTCTGCACCCGCAGCTCGTCGCGGTCCTCCACGTCGGCGGCACCGGACGTGGCACCGGACGTGGTACCGGTCGTGGCGCCGGTGGTCTCCGTGGTGGCCGTTTCGGTCTCGTCGTTGTAGTACCCGCCGTAGGAGCCGGAGGACTCGCCGGTCGTCGAGCGGGTGAGGCCGTAGTAGGAGTGGACCTCGCTCTCGTACTCGGGGGTGATCTCGCGGTCGTCGTCGAAGGCCGGACCGTTCTTGACGGTCTCCTTGTCCGCGGAGACGTTGATGGCGCTGTTGGCCTCGTCGACGGTGGCCATCTGCATCGGGATGAGGGTGGAGCTGGTGCCGAGGAAGCCCATCTTCACGCCGATGTACTCGGGCTGGTCGCTCTCGTCGAGGAACAGGTCGTCGACCTTGCCGATCTTGGAGCCCGAGTTGTCGTAGACGGTGTAGCCCGCGTACTGGTCCTCTATCGCCGTGTATCCGTCGCTGCGATTCTCCACAGTCTTTTCTCCTTCGTCCGTTGCCTACTCCACGTTTCTTCCTGAAACACGCACAAAGTGCGCCGCGTCTGTGTCCGCCCCGGAAACTCCTTTCGCCAACTTACAACACGTTCGACATTGTGCTGTCCGATATCGTTACGTCTAGAGATTTGCATCTAAATATGGAAAAGTCAAGTGCTGTTCATAAAAGTACAGTAATGACCTGCTATTATCGGGGTGCGATCAGGCAAAGGGAAAAGCAGGAAGAGATGAGTGGCGTTCCGGGCAAGAAGAAGGATTTGCTGGATGTGGCCGAGGTGGCCGCGTACCTGGGGGTAGGTTCCGTGACGGTCTACCGCTGGTGTCGGGAGGGGCGGCTGCCCTGTTTGAAGATCGGGAAGTCGTGGCGCATCCGGCGCGAGGCGTTGGAGGGTTTTCTCAGTCGGGGGGAGCGTTCGATGACGCTCGTCGGGCAGTTGCGGGCGTACCTGAGGGTGCCTGACAGCGTGATCGCCATCGCCCAGACGCCCGAGTTGCTGCACGAGCTCGACGCGGCCTTTTTGCGGGTGGGGGAAGCGCGCGGCGGATTGCTGGTCAAGTTTCACGGCGGGGAGCCGACGTCCACCGGGGACGAGTTGCGGGAGGAGCTGGGGCGAGCCGGGCTCGCCGTAAACCGGTTGGAGAGACAGGGACGCCTCATCTTTATCGACGAGAAGGACCCGGCCCTCCCGCGGGCCGGCGCCCTGCGGCGGTTGATCGAAGAGGAGGCGGAGAGCGGTCACACCATCTGGGCCACGTTCGACTGGACGCAGAAGGTGGACCTGGAGCAGGCGATGGCCCAGCAGGAGGTGTTGACGGAGCTCGCCAACGCCAACCAGCTCGTGATCAAGACCGCCTTGTTGGAGCGGGTGGCCGACGGCTGGCCCGCCGAGGAGCAGCGTCGGGCGCAAAAGGCGCACGCGGGCCTGATCTGGCTCTCCGAGGCGGGCCTGTCCCTCAGCCGCGTCACGCCGCTGTCCCCAGGATGAGGAGGGGGGAGAAGTTGGCGGCGCGAGAGAACGATCCGGAAGCCCCGACGAGGTCGAAATATTGGCTGATCTCCGACCGGCTGGAGTCGGCGGGGGTGCTCGTACTCGACCTGGCGGGCCTCGGGAGGACCATGCCGGTTTTCAGCTTCCGGGAGGAGGCCGAGCTGTTCCTCGCGCTTGGTGGCCTCGGCGACGGTTGGCGGGCCGCGGAGGGCGAGGCCGGCGAGCTTCTGTCCCTCTTTTTCGGTCCCTGCGCGGACGTGGAGAACGTCGTGCTGGACCCGTTGCCCGCTATGCTCCTCGACAGCACCGCGGGCCTCGTGAGTTTGAGCCTGGGCCGCTTTATGGACCGTTTTCTCGGCGTTTCGGGGAACGGTTTCGCGCCGGAGGCGGGTTAACCTTTTAACCAATACGCGCCGGGCGGCGTGCGATAATACCCGGGTCGCGGAGTTTAAGGGAGGCCTTTTTGACGTCGGAGTTGTGGCAGTTTGCGATCTTGATCGGGGCCTTCCTCGTGATCGCCTTGTTGTGGCTCTTTATCATCTACCTGCCGGGGCGCACCATGGAGTACTCGCGGGCACGCCGGATGGAGACCCGCGATAGCGACCCCGGGACCACGGGGGACTCGGACTAGGTCAGCCCGGCCCGCGCCTCGCGCGGAACGCCCGTTCCCTGCGACCGTCCACCGCCTCCCGCAGCAACCCGTCCAGGGGCTTGCCGGACTCCGAGTGCTCGTCCAGCACCTCGCTGAACTCGAGCACGCGGTCCCTGGTCCCGACCTCTCCCAAGAACTCGGCCGCCTCGCCCATCTCCATGCCTTCCCTGGCGGCGAACTCGCGCACCACGCGGTTCATCAGGTCCATGAGCAGGCGCCGCGCGCCCTCTTCGTCGAGGTCGGCCCGCCGGTCCGTCCGGCTCTCGTCGAACTGGCGGCCGAAGATGATGGCCGCCGAGACGATCCGGCGCCGGTCCTTCGGCGAAGCCTCCTCGCCCCAGGCCCGGCGCATGGTCTCTTCCTCTAGTTTCTCCAGGAGTTCGACGGCCGCGTCGTCGGTATCCGTCATGGTCCCGCTCCTCTCGCCGACGGCGGGAACATGGTATCACCGGGTATCCCGGAGACCCGAAGCGGGAGGCGTTGCGTGGTAGTGCGGCTGGACCACCTGGTGATACTCGTCCAAGATCTGGAGAGGGCCGTCGAGGATTACGGGCGCCTGGGCTTCGGGGTGACGCCGGGCGGGGAGCACGCCGACGGCCTGACCCGCAACGCGCTGGTGCCCTTCCGGGACGGCACCTACCTGGAGCTGGTGGCCTTTATCGACCCCGAGGACGGCAGGGACAACCTCTGGGGCTGGCGGGGGTTCCTGCCCCACGGAGGCCTGGTGGACTACTGCGCCGCCTCCGACGGGTTGGGGGAGGACGTCGGGAGGCTCCGGGGGCTCGGTTTCGAGGTTGACGGCCCTCACGACGGCGGGAGGAGGCTCCCCGGCGGGGGGGAGATCCGGTGGCGCAGCGCCAGCATCGGCCAGGACGGGAGGGTGCTGCCGTTCCTGATCGAGGACGTTACGCCGCGAGAGAGGCGCGTCCCCGGAGGGCCGGCCGCCGACCACCCCAACGGCGCGGCGGGCATCCTGCGTCTGGAGGTCACTGCCCCGGACCCGCGCGAAGCCGCCGAGCGCCTCGCGGCCCTGACAGGAACCTCGTCGGAGCCCCCCAAGCTCGGGGCCTGCGAGCTGTTCTTGGTGGCTCGGGAGGGGGAGCAGAGGGCCGGACCGGCGGCCGTAAGGCTCTCGGCGCTCGCGCCGGGCACCGCCGGGGGGCTGGATCCGGGGCTAGCCCACGGCGTTCGGTTCGCGCTAGCGCCGCATGCCGAAAGCTGACGGCTCCATCTCCTGTATCATTCGGCGGGACGGAACCTGCTAACGAGAGGGGAGAACGTGAACGACTCGACCAAGCAGCGCGTGATCACCATAGTGGCCGCCGGCATCGCCTACCTCCTAAGCTCGATGGTGACCAACCGCTTCATAGACATCCCCGAGCAGCGCGGCCTCAAGGACGACGCCCTCGAAGCCATACTCAAGGGCGCAACCACCGCCTCCTCGACCATCCTCGCCTCGATCCTCGTCCGACGGTTCTTCAGGGGCTAGGGCTCCCGGCTATCGCCGGCCAGCTTTTGGCGAGACCGAACATCCGGCAGGCGTCGGGCGCCGTCCTGGAGATCGGGCCCCCGCCATGACCGGTTTTATCGTCGGCAAGGCCCCCGGACCCGACGGCGCCTGGACGCCGCGCTGATGCCCGACCTCTTCGGAGACGGCTACGGGCGCGGGGACTTGATGCGCCGCGTCGGGAGGTTGGACCAGGCCGCCGGTGTCCGGCTCGTCACTCTAGGCGACGGCGCCGAACGCGGCGTCAGGGTCCTGGAGTTCCGAACGGGCACCGGCTTTGCCTTCGACGTGATCGTGGACCGCGCCCTGGACGTCGGCCGCTGCGAGATCGGCGGACGTGCTCTGGGCTGGCTCTCCCCGGTCGGCTTCGCGGGCCCGTGGTACGACGAGCCCGAGGGCCTGGGTTTCCTGCGCAACTGGGGCGGCGGCCTGCTCACTACCGCCGGCCTCGACCACGCCCTGTTCATGGCCGAGGACACCGCCGAGCACTACCACTACCCCCCGAAGAAGACGGAGAGCCACGGCCTGCACGGGCGCGTCTCGAACGTCCCCGCCCGGCTCGTCGGCTACGGGGAGCGGTGGGACGGCGACGAATGCGTCCTCTGGGCCGAGGGCGAGGTCCGGCAGGCGGCGGTCTTTGGCGAGAACCTCGTGCTCCGGCGGCGCGTCGAGGCGAGGGTGGGGGAGTCGCGGCTCGAGGTACACGACGAGGTCGAGAACGCCGGCTTCGACCCGACGCCCCACATGTACCTCTACCACGTCAACGTCGGCTGGCCCGTCGTGGACGAGGGCGCACAGCTGCTCGCGCCGGCACGGTCGGTCTCCCCGCGCGGCGACTACCCGGCCGAGGGCTACGAGAAGTTCCACGGCCCCGAAAAGGGCTACGTCGAGCGGGTCTTCGAGCACGACCTCGCCGCCGAGGGCGACGGAACCGTGCCGGTGGGCATAGCCAACCGCGAGCTGGGCCTCGGGTTCTACCAGCTCTACAGGCGAGACCAGCTCCCGCACCACTTCGTCTGGCGGATGCTCGGCGAGGGGACCTACGTCGTGGGCGTTGAGCCCGGCACCAACCGCGCCGCCGGCCGCCTCGACGCCAGGGAGCGCGGAGAGCTCATCGAGCTGGCTCCCGGGGAGAAACGCCTCTACGACCTCGAACTTGGCGCCCTCGACGGAGGAGAAGAGATAGAACGCTTCGCCTCCCGCGTCAGAGCCCTGCGCCCGGGGTAGAAGCGTATCGGGGAGGCTGGCTGTCGCGGGGAGGAAGGGTTCCTCCGCAGCGTAATAAGCTTGATAACACTCAGCCGAAACTGTCGGCGGCTACGCGGGAGGTCGGGTGTGGAAGGGGCGGATCGGCGGCCGCGGGCCGAGGCGGTGGACCTCGGGGGGATCTCCGCGGGCACCCTGGGGCCGGGGACGGTGTGGACGCAGCGTGAAGGACAGGACCTAAACGCCAACCTCGTCCGTTTCCCCCGGGGAGAGGGCGTCGGGGAGCACCTCAACGATGAGGTCGACGTCATTTTTATAGGCGTGTCGGGCTCGGGGGTCGTGGAGGTGGACGGCCGGGAGCACACCCTCGGGGCCGGGGTCCTGATCCTCGCCCCCAAGGGGGCCAGGCGGGCCACCCGAAGCGCGTCCGAGGATTTCTCCTACCTCACCGTGCACAAGAGAAGGGGCCCGGTGCGCCTCCGCGCCGGCGAGAGAAAGCCGAACGCACGAAGCGCCACCCGGACCCCGGACGATCGTCACCAGGGGAGTGGCGGTTCAGGCTGGCTTTAGGGCCGCGGCGTGGTGGCGGATGTGGTCCTCCATAAAGGTGGAGATAAAGTAGTAAGAGTGGTCGTAGCCCTCGCGGCGGTTGAGGGTCAGCGGCTGGCCGGAGGCGGCGCAGGCCTCTTCGAGGGCCCCTGGACGGAGTTGCTCTTCGAGGAATCCGTCGGAGAGGCCCTGGTCCACGAGGATCTCGCGTCCGTCTGGGAAGGGGTGCTCGCGGACGAGCTCGCCCGCGTCGTAGGATCTCCGGGCCGCTCCGTCGTCCCCGAGGTAGCCGGCGAAGGCCTTCTCGCCCCAGGGGACGCGCGTCGGGGCCGAGATGGGGGCGAAGGCCGAGACGGAGCGGAAGAGGTCGGGGTTCTTGAGGGCGCAGACGAGGGCGCCGTGGCCGCCCATGGAGTGGCCGAAGACGCCGGCGGCGTCGGGCAGGGCCGGGAAGTTCTGCCCGACGACGGACGGCAGTTCTTGCGTGACGTAGGAGTACATCCTGTAGTGGCGGGACCAGGGCTCCGCGGTGGCGTCCACGTAGAAGCCGGCGCCGGTGCCGAAGTCCCAGTCTTCGTCCTCGCCGGGGACGTTGGCGTCCCTCGGGCTGGTGTCGGGGGAGACCAGCATCAGGCCGTGTTCGGCGGCGTGGCGTTGGGCGCCGCCCTTGATCATGAAGGTCTCCTCCGTGCAGGTCAGGCCGGCCAGGTAGTAGAGGACCGGGACGGGCCCGTTGGCGGCCTGGGGAGGCGTGTAGACGGCGAAGCGCATCCCGCCGTCGCACGCCTCCGAGTGGTGGCCGTAGAAGCCGGTCCGGCCGCCGAAGCTCGCGTGTTCGCCGCGGGTCTCTATGGTCGTCATACCTAGAACGTCACGACGCTGCGGATGGACTCGCCGCGGTGCATCAGGTCGAAGGCGGTGTTGATCTCGTCCAGGGGCATGGTGTGGGTGATCATGGAGTCCACCTCGATCTTGCCCTCCATGTACCACTCCACGATCTTCGGCACGTCCGTCCGGCCCCTGGCCCCGCCGAAGGCAGATCCCTTCCACGTCCGCCCCGTCACGAGCTGGAACGGGCGCGTGGAGATCTCCTCCCCCGTCCCCGCCACCCCGATGATGACCGACTGCCCCCAGCCCTTGTGGGCGCACTCGAGTGCCTGGCGCATCACGTTCACGTTGCCTATGCACTCGAAAGAGTAATCCGCCCCGCCGCCGGTCAGGTCCACGAGGTAAGGAACCAGGTCCGCCTCCACCTCGGTCGGGTTGACGAAGTGGGTCATGCCGTAGCGCTCGGCCACCGCCTTCTTGGCCGGGTTGAGGTCGACGCCCACGATCTTGTCGGCCCCGACCATGCGGGCGCCCTGCACGACGTTCAGGCCGATGCCCCCGAGGCCGAAGACGACGACGTTTGAGCCGGGCTCGACGCCCGCGGTGTAGACCACGGCCCCGATGCCGGTCGTAACGCCGCAGCCGATGTAGCAGACCGACTCGAAGGGGGCGTCCTCGCGGATCTTGGCCGCCGCGATCTCGGGCAACACGGTGTAGTTGGAGAACGTCGAGGTGCCCATGTAATGGTAGAGAGGGTCCCCGTTCAGCGAGAGCCGGCTCGTCCCGTCGGGCATCAAGCCGCGCCCCTGGGTGGCCCTGATGGCCTGGCAGAGGTTGGTCTTCGGGTTCAAGCAGTACTCGCACTCCCGGCACTCCGGGGTGTAGAGCGGGATGACGTGGTCCCCCTCCTTGAGGCTCTTTACCCCAGGCCCCACCCCGACCACGACCCCGGCCCCCTCGTGGCCCATCACGGTCGGGAACAGCCCCTCGGGGTCGGCCCCCGAGAGCGTGTACGCGTCCGTGTGGCACACCCCGGTGGCCTTCACCTCCACCAGGACCTCGCCCTCCTTCGGGCCTGCCAACTCGACGGTCTCGATGCTAAGCGGCTTCCCCGCCTCGAAGGCGACCGCGGCTCTTGTCTCCATCTCTTCTCCTCCGTAACCCGGTTGCGGCCCAACACCTTAGCACGTACCGGGGACCGACCCGGAGACGGAGGACACCTCACAGCACGGACGGGGCTTACGACCCTATCCGGGTCTCCACGCCGGTGAGGAAATCGTCGAGCGTGGAGAAGAAGCGCCCCCGTTCCTCGGCGAACGGGTAGTGGGAGCTCTCCTCGAAGAGGGCGAGCTCCGAGTTCGGTATGCCGGCCTGGATCTCCTGCTCCTGCCCGGCGGCCATGCCGTCGTACCGGCCGGCAACGACTAGCGTGGGCGCGCTTATCCAGCCGAGGCGGGGACGCAGGTCCCAGGTTGCGAGCAGGTCCGGCTCCGGGGCGTTCGGGGGACCCCACATGGCGGCGTTAGACCCCACGTCCATCTTCGACAACGCCCGGTTCAACCAGTCGGGCCACGGGTCGAGGCGGCAGGCGTAGCGCCGGTAGAAGAGGTCCATGGCGTTCGCGTACTCGGGGTCATCGAAAGTTCCCGCCGGCTCGTGCTCGCGGATGGCATCTCGTGCATCCTGCGGCAGCTTCTCGTAGAAGCGTTGCCTGCACTCGGAGACCATCCGGCCGACCGCCACGGCCCCGACCAGGATCAGGCTCGCGGGCCGTTTGTCGGCCTCGAGGGCGTGCTCCATGGCGAGCAGGCCTCCCCAGGAGTGGCCCAGCAGGTGGACGGCGTCGAGCCCGAGCTCGCGCCGAACCATGGCCAACTCCCGAAGAAAAAGGTCGACGCTCCACGGGTCGGGGTCCCGCGTTCGGGTCGAGTTGCCGCAGCCGAGCTGGTCGTAGAACACGACCGGGCGCCCGGTTCGCGCCAGGTCGGCCAGGGGCTCGAGGCTGTCGTGCGGGAGTCCTGGACCCCCGTGCAGGGCCAGAACGGGCAGCTTGCCCGGTGCGGGGTTTGCCCGGGCCTCGACGATCCGGTACCGGGTATCGAACCCGTCAAAAGAGATCCCGCCTTCCACCATCACCCGCCAATCCGCACGCCGTCGTTCTCCCGGTCGGATGGATAGCCGTGGGCCCATCATACCCCGGACGGAACCTCGGGTTGGCCTGGGGTAGACTACTTCTGAACGGTTCTTGAGAGCGACGGGAGGCAGCGTGGACCCCAACAAAGACCGCTTCGATTTCGACGAGATCGGCAGGCTACCCGCACCCGGGGACAACGTCGCCATAGCGACCCGCCGCCTGGAGGCGGGGACCCGCTTCTCTTACGAAGGCTCGGAGTTCGAGGTGCCCCACACCGTCCTCGAGGGCCACCGCTTCGCCGTCGGGCGTATACCCGAGGGCGAAGACCTCCTCTCCTGGGGGCTGCCTTTCGGGCGGGCCACGAGGGATATCGTCCCGGGAGATTACGCGTGCAACGAGAAGATCCTGCGCGTCCTGCGCGAGCGCTTCGATCTTCCTTCCGGACGGCGCGAGACCGAAGACCCGGAAGGGACCTCGGACCAGGGCGGGGGACGCGTCCCCGGCGGCTACCGCAAGGCCGGCCTGGACCTCCCCGGGGCCGCCAACTTCCGGGACGCCGAGCTCGAGCCCTACGTTCTCGACGAGGAAACCTTCAGGCCCGCGGAGCAGGTGCCGCCCTACGACGAACCTCGAACCTTTATGGGCTACCGGCGCGGCGGGGGGCGGGGCGTCGGGACGCGCAACTACGTCGTCGTGCTCGGCGTCAACTCGCGCCTGACGGGCTTCGTGCGGGCGCTCGAGTGGGAGATGAACGGCGTGTCTGACGCCTACGAGAACGTGGATGGCATCGTCTGCGTGGCCCACACCGAGGGCGGCGAGGGCCGGGCGCCGAACAACCTGGATTTGCTCCTGCGCACCTTGAGCGGCTTCATGGTCAACCCCAACGTGGGGGCGGTGCTCGCCATCGACGGCGGCGACGAGGGGGCCGTCGCCAACGGGGCGCTCCGCCGCTACGCCGAAGAACACGGCTACCCGCTTGACGAGGTGCCCCACGAGTTCATGAGCCTGGAGGGGAGCTTCCGGGCCGACCTGGAGCGGGCCAAGGCCCGGGTGATGGACTGGATGGAGAGCGTGAACGCGGTCGGGCGGACCGAAGAGCCGCTAACCGGGCTCAAGATAGGGCTGCAGTGCGGCGGCTCGGACGCGTTCTCCGGCGTCTCGGCCAACCCGCTCGTCGGGTGGGTTTCCAGGGAGGTCGTGCGCAACGGCGGGGCGGCCAACCTCGCGGAGACGGACGAGCTTATAGGGGCCGAGCGCTACGTCCTCAAGAGGGTGAAGGACGCCGAGACGGCGCGGCGCTTCCTCTCGGCGGTGGAGAGGTTCAAGGAGCGGGTCGGCTGGCACGGGCACACGGCCGAGGACAACCCTTCGGGGGGGAACAACTTCCGCGGCCTCTACAACATCTCCGTAAAGTCCATCGGGGCCGCGAGGAAGAAGGACCCGGAGGTGACGGTAGACCGCGTCATCGAGTACGCCGAGCCCATGCGCGGGGGCGGCTTCTACTTTATGGACAGCCCCGGCAACGACCTGGAGAGCGTGGCCGGGCAGGTGGCGAGCGGGGCGAACATGATCTTCTTCACCACCGGCAACGGCTCTATAACCAACTTTCCCTTCGTCCCGACCATAAAGGTGGTAACGACCACGGGCCGCTACGACCTCCTCTCCAGGGACATGGACGTGAACGCCGGCGCCTACCTAGACGGTGTCCCGATGGACGAGCTGGGCAAAGAGATGTTCGAGCGGACCATCACCGCCGCCTCCGGCGAGAAGACTGTCGGCGAGCGCGCCGGCCACGCCCAGGTCTCCATCTGGCGCGACTGGAAGAGGACGGGTCCTGAGGGGCTGGAGGATCTGGAGAACGCCCCCGAGCCGGACGGCGAGCCGCTGCCCGTGAAGGGCGGGGCCCCGGACGTAGGTTTCTCGTTCGATGCGATAACGACGGACCGTGGCCCGGTCTCGGACCAGGTCGGCCTCGTTATGCCGACGAGCTTGTGCTCGGGCCAGATCGCGCGCCGCATAGCCAACCGCCTGAACGAGCGCGACGCCGGCTTCGCCCGGGGCAAGGTGACCCGCTTCGTCGCCCTCCCGCACACGGAGGGCTGCGGCGTCTCGGCCGGCTCCGCGGAGGCCATCTACTCCCGCACCGTGCTCGGCTACCTCGCCAACCCAACCGTCAGGCTCGCCCTCCTCCTCGAGCACGGCTGCGAGAAGACCCACAACGACTACTTCGAGAACCGCCTCGCCGAGCGCGGCCTCGACCGCGACCGGTTCGGCTGGGCCAGCGTCCAGCTCGACGGCGGCATAGAGAGCGTGGTGGAGAAGGTCGAGACCTGGTTCTCCGAGAGCCTGGAGTCCTCAGACAACCTGGAGCACGAAACCGCCGGACCCGGGGCCCTGCGGCTCGGCCTCTACGCCTCAGGCCCCTTGCCCGACGAGGCGGCGCGAAGCCTGGCGGAGACGACGCTCACCGTCGTCGGGGCGGGCGGCACGGTCGTCGTACCCCAGACGGCTGCGGTTCTGGGTTCCGGGGTCTACCTGGATGCCGTTTTAGGGGATCAACCCGTCAAGAACACCCTGGCCTACGGGCAGGCTTCGGAGAAGGCGGGTTTTCACGTAATGGAGGCGCCGACGGACCACTGGGTCGAGACGGCCACGGGGCTCGGGGCGACGGGTGTTGAGCTCATGCTGGCCCACGTCACCGGGCGGCCGTTGCAGGCGCACCGCATGATCCCGCTCGTCCAGGCCTCCTCGGACCCGGAGACCATCCGCCGCCACGCCGACGACCTCGACACCGTCCTCGACGGAGACCCGGACGGCTGGACGGGGAAGACGTTGGAGACCGTCTCCGCGGTGGCTTCCCGCGAGTACACGCCGAAGCTCTTCGCGGCGAACAACACGGACTTCCAGTTCACCCGGGGCCTGCTAGGCGTCTCGATGTAGCCCGTCCGCATCTTTCTCACATATAGACCCGCGGTGACGTATGTTGCGCGGCGTTCTCGGCGCAGGTAGCATCTTTGCTGGTGGGAAGGAGCGACGCGCGTCTTCACGCGTCCGCGACAGGTGGAGGGCTGAAAGGTGATTGACAACCCGTTCTACGCGCCGGAGTTTCACGGGCCTTACGAGCTGTTCTCGCTCGGGGATTTCGTGCTCGAAGAAGGTTATACCCTGCGTGATTGCAGGCTCGCCTACGCCACGTTCGGGGAGCTCAACGAGGCAAAAGACAACGCGATACTCGTGACGACGTGGTACTCGGGGACACACCAGATCATGCGCGACGTCTACATCGGCCCCGGGCGCGCGCTCAACCCCGAAGAGTACTTTATCGTGGCCATCAACCAGATCGGCAACGGCCTCTCCTCCTCGCCCCACAACACCGACGGCACGCACGCCATGGCCGGCTTCCCGCGCGTCAGGATAGGGGACGACGTCCGCGCCCAGGAGCGGCTGTTGCGCGAGCTCTTCGGTATCGAGAGGCTAGAGCTCGTCGTGGGTGGCTCGATGGGCGCGCAGCAGACCTACGAGTGGGCGGTCCGGTTCCCCGAGAAGGTCAAGCGGGCGGCCCCGATAGCCGGGACGGCCAGAAACACCCCGCACGACTTCATCTACACCCAGGCCCTCGTCGAGACGATCACCTCGGACCCGGCGTTCGAGGGCGGGTGGTACGAGGGTTCGTCCGGCCTGCGCTCCGCCCTCGCCCGGCACGCCAGGATCTGGTCGGTCATGGGGTTCTCGACGGAGTTCTGGAAACAGGAACGGTGGAGGCCTCTGGGCTTCGCCTCCGCCGACGACTTCCAGGTCGGCTTCGTGGACGCCTACTTCGCCCCGATGGATCCGAACGACCTGCTCTGCATGGCTTGGAAGTGGCAGCGCGGCGACGTCAGCCGCCACACGGAGGGCGACCTCGCCGCCGCCCTGGGCCGCATCTCCGCCAAAACGTTCGTGATGCCCATAGACGAGGACATGTTCTTCCCCCCGCGCGACTGCGCCGCCGAGCAAAAGCTCATACCGAACAGCGAGCTGCGCGTCATCGAAAGCACGGGCGGCCACCTGGGCCTGTTCGGCTTCGAAGAAAGCTTCATACCGCAGATAGACCGGCATCTGGGGGAGCTTCTTTCCTCCTAGCGGCCGACCAGCACGCTCCGGTCTCGTCCCGCCAACCCACGGGTTTTTGATGGTCGGGCGGGTCAACCGGGGACATGGGCGAAGGTGTCGGGGTTCGGGCCGGTGCGGCCGTCTTCGCCCCGGTCGAGGGCGGAGATCTCGTCCACGTCCCCGGGCTCGAGTTCGAAGTCGAAGAGCTCGAAGTTCTCCCTCATACGCGAGGGTGTGACCGACTTCGGAAAGACGATGTCGCCGCGCTCGATGTGCCACCGCAGGACGACCTGTGCCGGCGTCTTGCCGACCTTCTCGGCTATCCGCGTGATGGTGGCGTCTTCGAGGACCCCGCCCTGGGCGATGGGCGACCATGCCTCGGTGACGATGCCGTGCTCCCGGCCGTAGGTGCGGACGGCCTCGTTGGTGAAGTAGGGGTGCACCTCGATCTGGTTGACCGCCGGCACCACGTCCGTCTCGGCGGCGAGCTTCTCCAGGTGCTCGACCTGGAAGTTCGAGACCCCGACCGAACGCGCGCGGCCGTCGTTCTTGAACTCCTCGAGCACCCTCCAGGTGGAGGCGTAGTCGCCGTCGTAGAGCGTGGGGAGGGGCCAGTGGATCAGGAACAGGTCCACGTAGTCGAAGCCGAGATCGGAGAGCGTGGTGTCGAACGCCCGGCGGGCGTCGTCGGGCTCGTGGAAGCTGTTGTTGAGCTTGCTGGTGACGAAGATGTCGCCCCGATCGAGACCCGAGGCGCGGACGGCCTCGCCGACCTCCTTCTCGTTGCCGTACATCTCCGCCGTGTCGATGTGCCGGTAGCCGATGTTCAGCGCCTCGCCGACCGCCTCCACGGTCTCCTTCGGCTCGATCTGGAAGACCCCGAAACCGAGCTGCGGGATAACGTTGCCGTCGTTGAGGGTGATGCTTGGAACCGCGCTCAAAGTCGTTTCGCTCCTCTGTTCTTCGTGGCTTTCTATCTGGGCACAAAGATGGGTGGATACCCCAACCGGTCCACCGTAAAACCGACTTTGGGGCTTCGGGCAACAGGAATCGCGGCAAGGTCCTGCGGCGCCACGGGGCGGGCTTTACCTTCCCAGCCAGCCCCCGTCCACGGGCAGCACGGAGCCGTGGATAAAGTCCCCCGCCCCCGAGGAGAGCAGGACCACGGCACCCTTGAGGTCCTCCGGCTCCCCGTAGCGCCCGGCCGGTATCCGCGCCAGCAGCGCCGTGGAGCGCTCCTCGTTTTCGCGGATGGCCCCGGTAAGCTCCGTCGTGAAGTAGCTGGGGGCCAGGGCGTTGACGTTTATCCCCAGGGGCGCCCACTCGTTCGAAAGGGCGCGCGTGAGGTTGGCGATGCCCGCCTTGGAGGCCGCGTAGGAGGGGACGGTTATGCCCCCCTCGTACGAGAGCACCGAGGCGGTGTTGACGATCTTACCGCCGTCGCCCTGCTCGACAAAGCGCCTCGCGGCGGCCTGGGAGAGGTAGAAGGCGGCGGAGAGGTTCACCTGGATGACGCTCTCCCAGTCCTCCTCGCCGAACTCCAGCGCCGCGTCCCGCCGGATGATGCCCGCGTTGTTTACGAGGATGTCCAGGCGCCCCATCTCCGAGACGCAGTGGCCCACGATCTCCGCGGCGCCCCCCGCCTTGGTCTCCAAGAGGTCTCGGTTCATGGCATGGAACCGGCGGCCGGTGGCGGCGACCCTCTCCCCCGTCTCGTCCATCGGGACGATGTCCAGGCCGACCACGTCGGCGCCGGCCTCGGCGAGGCCCACGGCCATGCCGGCACCTAGGCCGCGGGCGGCGCCGGTGATAAGGGCGACCTTGCCGTCCAGTTTGAGGTCCTCCAGGACGCCCACTAGTAGCGGAGGTCCATCGGCTCGATGCCTTCCTGCTCGCAATAGTTGAGGTAGCGGTCGAGCTTGGAGAAGACGTCGTCCTGGTAGATCAGGCTATCGTCGTCGTCGAGGTACTGGATCACGCCCTCCAGGATAAAGAGGGTCTGCATCTCCTCGACCCCCTCGTCCACCACGAGCGTGTGAATGTCGCCTGGGGGCTCGTAGACCAGCGTCCCGGGCCTCGCGACCCAGTCGCGCTCGAGGTAGTGCCAGGAGCCCTTTACGCAGTAGCCCATGACCTGGCCGCCGGTGTGGCGGTGGCGGTTGACCCTGCCCGAACCCTCGACCTTGAGGAGGTTGATCCAACGCCCCGTCGCCAGATCGAAGCGCAAGGGTTTGAACCAGGCCCTCTCGCCCTGGGGCACCCAGGGGATGTCGTCCACGCTTATGGCCTGGTCGGGCAACGCCTGCTGCTCGGTGAAGGCCTTGAACCTCTCGTCTATCACGTCCCGCCTCCTCTCTCGGGCTTCATGTACAGCCTGGCGTCCGACGGGCCGCCTATCTTGCGGGTCTCCCCGATCACGGCCGGGTCGAGGGCGGCGGCGTCGCGGCCGTTGATCTCGACGAGGTTCCCCGCCGGGTCGTTTATGTACATCTGCGCCTCCCCGCCCGGCAACTCCCTGACGGTCGAGTAGTTGCCCGACGCCACCTGCACGCCCATCTCTTGCGCCTTTTTGTAGGCGGCCTCGAAGTCGTCCACGTCGAGGGCGAAGTGGTGCCTGGCCGGGGCCGGGCCATCGTCCAGGAAGAGGTGCAGTTGCAGGTCGCCGACCCGCAGCCAGCGCACCGGGCCGGAGAAGTCCGGCGAGGGAACCTCCTCCATGCCGAAGAAGTCCTCGTAGAACCGGATCGACTCCTCAAGGTCCCTGGCGCTCACGCTGACGTGGGTGAAGCCGGTCGCCCGCACGGTCGCCTACAGCGGCAGGACGGAGACGGTCTTCCAGGCCGAGTAGAAGTCCAGGGCCGCCGGGCCCTGCTCCCGGCCGCCGACCCCCGATTCCTTGTTGCCGCCGAACGGCACCTGGAACTCCAGGCCCGCCGTCGGCAGGTTCACGTTCACCAGGCCCGTCTCCGAGCGGGCCATGAACTCGTGGGCGTAGCGCAGGGACTTCGTGGCTATCCCGGCCGTGAGGCCGTAGCGCGTCTCGTTGGCGAGCTCGACGGCGTGGTCGAAGTCGCGGGCCTTTATTACCGCCAGCACGGGGCCGAAGATCTCCTCCTGCGCCGTCGTGCTCCGGTTGTCCACGTCCGCCACGATGGCCGGGGCGATAAAGTAGCCCTCGTCTTCGGAACCGGTCGCCCCGCCTTCTACGACGACCCGCCCTTCGCCCTTCGCCGTCTCCAGCGCCTCCAGGATGCTGTCGTACTGGGCCTTGTTGACGACGGGGCCTACGGCGACGTCCTCGTCCATGGGGTCGCCGACCTTCATGGCCTCCGTGGCGCTCTTGAGCCTTTCGACGAACTCGTCGTAGACCTCTTCGACGACGATGGCGCGGGAGGCGGCGGTGCATTTCTCGCCGGCAAAGCCGAAGGCGGAGAAGGAGACCTTGGCCGCCGCGTCCGCGAGGTCGGCGTCCTCCATGACGACGAACGGGTTCTTGCCGCCCATCTCCAGTTGCACCTTCTTGCCTATCGCCCGCTCCTGGATACCGAGGCCCGTCGCCGTCGAGCCGGTAAAGGAGAGGCCCTTGACGCGCGGGTCGGTCACGATCGTGTCGCCGACGGTGGAGCCGGGCCCGGTCACCATGTTCACGACCCCGTCGGGGAGGCCGGCTTCCGAGAGGATGCCGATGAGCGCGGCGGCGTTCAGGGAGGCGTTGGCGGCGGGCTTTATGACGATGGTGTTGCCACAGATAAGCGCCGGGGCCATCTTCCAGGACGGTATGGCGAGCGGGAAGTTCCAGGGCGTTATGAGGCCGACGACGCCCAGCGGCTCCCTCATGGAGCTGTGGGTAACGCCGGGGCGGGCCGAGGGCGGGTTGATACCGTCCATGCGCCAGCCCTCGGAGCCGTAGTAGCGGAAGATGCTAGCCGCGCGGCCGACCTCCATGCGGGCCTCCTTCATGGGCTTGCCCGCCTCGCGGGCCATGAGCGCGGCGAGCTCGTCCTCGCGCGACCCGATGATGTTCGCGGCCTCCATCAGGATCGCGCCGCGGGAGGCCGGGAGCATCGCCTTCCATTCGGGGAGCGCCGACGCCGCCGCCTCGATGGCCCGTTCGGTCTCGGCCCTGTCCGATTTGGGCGTCGTCCCGAGGACCTCGGACGGGTTCGAGGGGTTCACCACCTCCGAGGTCTCGCCTGAGTCCGCGGGTACCCACTCGCCGCCGATAAAGTTAAGGGCCTCTGTCTGGGATTCGATCATGTTTTCCTCCGGGTCCGGTCGTGAAACGCTCGCCTTTTCTCTACCCGATTTCCGCGCGTCTTATTTCGCGCCAGGCTACCCCGCCACGTCGTTCTCCAGGACCAACTCTCCGACGGAGATCTCGACCCGGTCCCCCGGCGTCAACGTGAACTCCTCCCCCGGCACGATGCCCGTGCCCGTCATCAGGAAGGCGCCGGAGGGCAGGGTGAGCTCCCTCCCGAGGTACTCCGCGAGCTCCTCGAAGGAGCGCTTGATCCTGGAGGTGGAGACCTCGCCCTCGAAGGCGACGCGGCCCCCCCGAGAGATGCGCAGCCGGATGGGGAGGTCCCGCATCCCGTCAGGTCCTGCGAGCACGATGCCGGGGCCTAAAGAGCACGAACCGTCGTAGACCTTGGCCTGCGGCAGGTAGAGCGGGTTCTCGCCCTCGATGTCCCTCGATGAGACGTCGTTGCCCGCGGTAAAGCCGACGACCTCCATCCGGTTGTTCAGGACGAGCACGAGCTCCGGCTCGGGCACGTTCCAGCGGCTGTCCCGGCGGACGCGCACCTCGCCCCCGTGTCCGACCGCCCGCCAGCCGTGCGCCTTGAAGAAGAGCTCCGGCCGTTCGGCGTCGTAGACCCTCGCGTAGGCGTCCGCGTCGGCGGACTCGAGCTCGCGGGCCTCGCGGCTCTGCATGTAGGTCACCCCGCTCGCCCAGACCTCCTGGTAGGGCTCGACCGGGGGCAAGACGGGGTCTTCCGCGGCCTCCCCCGTGCGGAGTCCTTCGAGCGTATCGCCGAGTTCCGGGACGGGTCCTTCGAGCAGCCGGTCCAGCGCAAGGCCCTGCGGCAAATAGCGTCCGTCGAGCGCCCATCGGGGGCCTTCCGCGGTCCGGTGACGAGAGAGATACACGTTGCTCGAGCCCTCCTTCTCTGGAGAACACAAACTAGCATGACTCGGTCACCCCCGCCCGGCGCCCTCGAAGGGTTTTGGGTGGTCGGGCTAATCGGGGGTTCGGGCGATGTCCCAGGAGGAGATCCAGCCTTCGGAGACGGCCCTGCCGACGGCCTCGCCCCGGGAGTGCACGCCGAGCTTTTCGTAGATGTTGGAGAGGTGACGCTTGACCGTGGTCGTCGAGAGGTGGAGGTTCTCCCCTATCCGCTCGTTGCCCAGGCCGCGGGCGACGAGCAGAAGGACCTCCCTCTCCCGGCGGGTGAGTTCGCCTCCCGGGTCGCCCTCTTCGGTCCTGTGCATCGTCTCGCGGGGCACCGAGACGATCACGTTCTCCTCGTCCCCCCCGCGGGCGACGGAGCGCACGGTGTCCAGGAGGGTCTGCATGGAGGCGCCCTTGGAGAGGTAGGCGCTCGCCCCGAGGGCGAGGAGTTCCTGCACCAGGCGGGTGTCGGCGAAGACGGTGACGATGACGACCTTCGGGGGCCTTGGGAGGACCAGGATCTTCTTCAGGGCGGCCTGCGCCCCCATGACCGGCATCTCCACGTCCAGGATCGCCACGTCGGGCTCCAGCCGTTCGGCGAGCGCCACGGCCTCCCGGCCGTTCTCGGCCTCCCCGACCACCTCCATGCCCGCGTCGGCGGAGAGCATCTCCGAGAACCCCTGGCGCACCATCGCGTGGTCGTCGGCCAGGATCACCCTTATGGGCCGGCCGTCTATGCGCGCCTCTCTTTCATGAGGGGCAGGCGAACCTCGGCCCTGGCCCCGCCCTCCGGGTCCGGCCCCAGGGAGAAGGTCCCCCCGAGGAGCGAGGCGCGCTCCTCCATCGACCGGAGGCCTATGCCTTCCCCGGACTGCGCGTTCGTCTCGAAACCGCTCCCGTGGTCCCTGACCACGGCCGTGACCCTCCTCGGGGTGATGCCTACCTCGACCGTTATCCGGTCGGAACCGGAGTGGGCGACGGCGTTGCGCACCCCCTCCCTCAAGACCATGTAGAGCTGGTCGCGCACGTAGTCGGGGAGGTGACTCTCCTCGCCCTCGAACGAGACCTCCCACCCGACGCCACCGGGGACGCTGATCCTCATCAGGTTCTGGAGCGCGATCCTGAGGCCGTCCGAGGTCTCCATCATCCGCAGTTCGCGGGAGAACTCGCCCATCAGGTCGAGCGCTTCCTGGGCGGACCGCCGGGCGAGGTCGAACCTCCTCTTGGCCTTTTCGGCGTCGGTGTCCTTGAAGGCCTCGTAAAGCTCCAGGCTCTGGTTGACGACCGTCATCTGGTGGGCCAACCTGTCGTGCAACTCGCGGGAGAAGCGCCTGCGCTCCTCGAACTGGGTCTCCTTTACCTTGGTGAGCAGGTAATCCACGTAGGAGGCCATCACCATCCTGGAGACCCGGTCCATCACGATCTCCTGGACGGCCAGCGCGATCCCGGCGACCTTCACCGGCGACGTCCCCGGCACGAGGTTCTTCACCACCACCCCGACGGCCGCCTTGCACAGCGCCACCCCCGCCCGAAACGACTCGTCCGGGTGCGGGTTGAGGGGCTCCTCGGATGACTCTATGTTGCGGTAGATTTCCTCCTCCACCGCGAGCAGGGACCGTTCCTCGTCCTCGAGAACCTTCGCGGCGCGCTCGATCACGTCCCCCGCGTTCTTGCGGAGCTGTTCCCTCGTGGTGCCGTCGCCGACGATGAGGAGGCTGCCGGCCTCGGTCAGCGTGCGCTCGTAGTCCTCGAAGATCTCTTCGAAACGCTCCTCCAGCACGCGCGCCGCCTCCGGGTACCTGGTTCGATGCGCCGTAGCTCCCAATGTTGCGTCCCGCCTATCTCTTGTTTGTAGTCGTGCCTATAGACTATTATGCACCCGCGAAGGCACGAACGAATCCCCCCGCCCCCGGCAGAGGACTTCGCGGAACGCGAACCTGCGCGCCTCGAACGCTGCGTGCCCCCAGGCGCGGAGGCTCCCGCGCCACCCACGACCGGCCGTCCCCCGGCCCTACACCTTGTGGGCGTAAAACCTACAACCTTCGGCACATCTTCGGCAGAAAACAACGAGAACGGTTTTGAAACTGCCCCGAGAGGGATACGGTTAGCGTAGTGATTCGGTGCCTGCTCTTCCCGTTGCTTCTCTCACCCCCCTGGCGCCGGGCCTCTTCGAGAGGGGGTCGGACGCGTGAGGGTCGGTGAGACACAAGCGGACTAGAGCAGAGAAAGAGCGGCCGACGCGCGGATCGCGTAGTAGTAGAGACGAGCAAAGGAGAACTTCGTGGCGGATTACGAGCAGCGCAGCGACGGGTACACGGCGATA
>CADCVH010000053.1:83692-179042 GCA_902806085.1 uncultured Rubrobacteraceae bacterium
GCGCCCGATCTTCACGCAGGGCAAGGACCCCTCCCTGCACCAGCGGTAGACCGTCACCTGCCCCACGCCCAGGTACCCGGCCACCTCCTCCGTTCCCAGCAACCCCTCCAACCGCTCG
The DNA here is from genome assembly GCA_902806085.1 of uncultured Rubrobacteraceae bacterium. Taxonomy (GTDB): domain Bacteria; phylum Actinomycetota; class Rubrobacteria; order Rubrobacterales; family Rubrobacteraceae; genus Rubrobacter_D. The sequence goes on from CADCVH010000053.1 coordinate 83,811, forward strand.
GCCATTTATCCTCGCTTCTTTCGCCCACGGACCTCGCGCCCCCGCCGCTTAGAGCCCAATCTTCCCAAGGCTGCGGCATTTTTGCGGTACTTGACAATATTTAAGTTTACTCCACGGATTCCTGGGGTACGGGATTTGGCGTAGTCGTGCGCGGACGTTGTCGCGCGCGGAGCACGCGGCTAGTTTGGAGGCAATGCAGTGGAGAATCGCAGCGACGGGTACACGGCGATAGAGGATCGGTACGCCGGCTACACCGTGGTCGACCAGGACGGTTCCAAGATAGGCAAAGTAGACGACCTGTTCCTAGACGAGAGCGACAACCCCGAGTACTTCGGCGTGAAGATGGGCTTCCTCGGCACCAGGAGCACCCTCATCCCCGCCGACATCACCACCACCGACGAGGCGAACAACACCATTACCGTGTCGACGGACAAGGAGACCGCGAAGAACGGTCCGGCCTTCGACGACGACCGGGAGATCACCCCCGAGTACGAGAACGAGGTGCGCTCCTACTACGGTCTGGGCGCCGCGACGGGCTCCGGCTCCTACGGCGACTACGAGGGCTCGGAGACGGGCGTCGAGCACTCCGGCGCGGGGACGACCGGGTCGACCAGCGCCGGCACGGTGGGCTCCGGGATGACGATGGGCGACACGGAGTCCGGCGAGTTCCGCGAGCACGACCGCAACCAGGAGGGCGTGGCGCAGCCCGGTTCCGACCTCGACGACCGCGACGAGCTGCGGGTGCAGAGGAGCGAGGAGGAGCTCAGGGCCGGCACCCGCGAGCGCGAGGCGGGCGCCATGAGGGTGCGCAAGCGCGTGAGGACCGACCGCGAGCGCATGGAGGTTCCGGTAAAGCACGAGGAAGTGAGCGTGGAGCGGGTTCCGGTCTCGGGTGAGGCCACGGAGGCGCAGATAGGCGAGGACGAGGTGTCGGTGCCGGTGACCGAGGAGGAGGTCGTGGTCGACAAGAGGGCGGTTGCCAAGGAGGAGGTCAGGGTCCGCAAGGACGTGGTGGAGGGCACGGAGGTGGTGGAGGAGGACGTCCGCCGCGAGGAGGTGGACGTGGAGGACGCCACCGAGCGGGGCCGCGGCACCGAGCGCTAAGGGCGAACCGCTTGTCGGGGGGCGCGCCGTGCGGAACGGCGCGCCCCCTTAGCTTTGGTCGTCTGGAGCAGAGGCTCTCAGCCCAGAAAGGTCCGTTATGGCTTACGAAGGACGAGATGAACGGCCGCCGGGGGGGGACCCCGTGGGGCCGGAGGCCGATGAGCGTGGTGGCCTCGAAGATGATTTGAGGGTTCAGCGCTCCGAAGAGGAGTTGCGGGCCGGCGTCAGGCAGCGCGAGGCCGGCTCCATGAACGTCAAGAAGAGCGTGCGCACCGAGCGCGAAGAGGTGCGGGTTCCGAAGAGGCGTGAGGAGATCGACGTCGAGCGGGTGCCGATGGATCGGGAGGTCGCGGAGGCCGAGTTCGGGGACGAGGAGGTCGTCGTTCAGGTCTTCGAGGAAGAGGTCGTGGTCTCCAAGCGGATCGTGCTGAAAGAAGAGATCCGGCTGCGCAAGAGGGTCGTGGAGGAAGAAGAGGTCGTCGAGGTCGACCTCCGCAAGGAGGAGGTCGAGATAGACGACCGGACCGAGCGGGGCGGCCGGCAGGGACCTCTGGCGTCAGAGAGGGAGTAGGCGAATGGCCCAGGAAAACGCAGGTAAGCGGTTCGAGGGCTACACCGTCTACGACCAGCACTACGAGAAGGTCGGTAAGGTGGACGACCTCTTCGTGGACGAGAACGATAGTCCCGAGTACATCGGCGTCAAGATGGGCCTCTTCGGGGATCCATCTACGCTCATCCCCATGGACATCGTGCGGGTGAACGACGCGCGCCAGCTCGTCGAGGTCGCATCCGACAAAGAGACCATCAAGAGCGCCCCCAGCTTCGGCAACGACGCGGACATAACGTCCGAGTTCGAGGACAGCGTGTACGTCCACTTCGGGGCGACGCGCGAGGTTCGGCCGGTGGACAGGGGCGGGTACGGCGCCTATCAAGCCGGGGACGCGGCGTACGGGGGGCGATCTTCGTTGCCCAAACCCGCCTCGACGCGGGCGGCCCCGCCGGAGTACGTGCCCCCGACGGAGGTTCGCGAAGCCGAATACGCGTCGGACCCCGCGGGCGGGGAGCGGCGCTACACCGACCCGCAGCCGCGGAAAGAGCACGCGGCGCCCCGCGACGGCGGACGCGTGTACGAGTTGGACATCGGGGCCGAGCCTCGGGAGACGGGCGTCGAACGCTCCGGTGCCGGGACGACCGGGTCGGGCGAGTTTCGCGGGCACGACCGCGACCGGGAGGGCGTGGCGCGGTCCGGCGGCGATCTCGATGACCGCGACGAGTTCAGGGTGCAGCGCTCCGAAGAGGAGCTTAGGGTCGGCACCCGCGGGCGCGAGGCCGGCAGCGTCAAGGTCCGCAAGCGGGTCCGCGTCGACCGCGAGCGCCTGAGCGTTCCGACCCGCCGCGAAGAAGTGAGCGTGGAGCGGGTGCCGGTAAGCGGTGAGGCCACCGAGGCTCAGATAGGCGAGGACGAGGTGTCCGTGCCCGTGGTCGAGGACGAGGTCGTGGTCCAGAAGCGCGCCGTGGCGAAGGAGGAGATCCGCATCCGCAAGGACGTCGTCCGGGGGGAGCAGATCGTCGAGGAGGACGTCAGGCGCGAGGAGGTCGAGATAGAGGACCACACCAGGCGAGGCGGGCAGTAGCAAACAGGCTGGCCGGTACGCAAGACGTTCCGGCCCCGCGAACACGGGAGGCAACAACATGGACTTAGGCGGCTTCAATCCCCAGGACGCGCAGCAGTATTTGCAGGGCGTCAACTGGCCGGCGGACAAGCAGGAAGTGGTCAACAAGGCCGAGGGCAACGGCGCCCCGCAGCCCATGCTAGAGCAGCTCAAGAACCTCGGGGGCGGCCAGTTCTCGGGTCCTCAAGACGTGATCGGCAAGTTGCAGGGCGGGTAGTCCTCTCCGGGACACGAACCGCGGATGCCGGCCGCGCGGCCGGTGAAGTGACGAAAACTCTTAAAGAGGGGGAACGAATTGGATTCCGAAGGAAACAGGCGCGAAGAGGGGGTGCGCCCGGAGGCGGGACAGGACCGGACGACCGGCCGGCCCGCGGGCGACGAAGGCCGCGGGTTGGCAGACGGCCCGACATCGGGCGTCCGCCGGGCCGGCTCGGTCACGTCCCGGCAGGACACGGGCGGTGGGCGCCTCACCAGGGACGAGATGCGCCGCGCGGCCAAAGAGGGCTTGATCGAGAGGGAAGAAGAGCTTAAGGGCGACGGCCTGTACGGCAGCAGCACCAGCGACCCAATTATGCCCGTCGCCCTGGCCGAGCTCGTCGGCACCTTTATCCTCGTCTTCGGCGGGACCGCCGTCGCGGTCGGCGCCATACTCAGTCGCCCGACGGCGGGCGCCGCCTACGACTCGCTGGCGATAGCCCTGGCCTTCGGGCTGGCGCTCGCGGCGGTGGTCGCGGCAATCGGGCACGTCTCCGGGGCGCACGTCAACCCGGCCGTTACGCTCGGGATGGCCTCCACCGGCAAGTTCCCCTGGAAGTCCGTGCCCATCTACCTCGGGGCGCAGCTCGTTGGCGCGGTGCTGGGCGCCCTCGGCACCTGGCTCGCCTTCGGCGGTCCGGGCAGGATCGAGGCGAAGCTGGCGGCCACCTACCCGGCGCAGGGGGTGGGGGACCTCCAGGCGTTCCTGCTGGAGATACTCATCACCTTCATCCTCGTCTTCGTGGTGATCTCGGTGGCGACCGACGATCGGGCGCCCGCGCCCATAGCCCCCGTAGCCGTGGGCTTCGCCCTGGCCGTCGGGGTCTTTATAGCCGGCCCCGTGACCGGGGGCGCGGTCAACCCGGTGCGCGCGCTGGGACCGATGCTCGTGGCGGGCGACCTCACGAGCGCGTGGCTCTACATACTGGGGCCGATCATCGGCGGCGTGCTGGCAGCACTCCTCTACGACCGCACCATGGCCCAGAGCTGAGCGCGCGCGGCCCGTCGGAAGCCGACGCGAAAGGAGCACGAGGATGAGCGATAGAGGGCAAGGAGAAGGCAACACCGACGCGCCGAGGGTGGACGCCGAGCACGGCGAACGCGGCGCTGAAGTCAGCAACGAAGGCGGCGGAGGGTCCGGTCCCCGCAGGGTCAGCGACGTGCGGCGGGAGCAGGAGACGAACCGTGGCTCGACCGGATCCTCCGATACGAGCCGGGACACGGACACACGCACCGACCACATCACCGACCGGGACACGAGGCAGGGTACGGACCGGGGCACGGGGACCGACCGGGGCACGAGCTGGATCAGCGTTATCCTCGGCTGGCTCTGCGCGCTCGGGGCGGCGTTCATCCTCACCGGCATCGTGGGCGCCATCGTAGGCGGCATCATCGCGGCTTTGGGCCTCGGCGCGGCCGGGGGCGGCATCTCTAGCATCGTGGGGGCTGTCGTGACCCTCCTGTTGGCGTTCTTTATCGGCGGATACGTGGCGGGCAGGATGGCGAGCCGCTCGGGGGCCAAGCACGGCCTCCTGGTCGCGCTCCTCGCCCTCATAGCCGCGATAATCTTCGCGGTCGCCGGCGGCGTCATAGGCGGCGTCTTCGGGGAGGCCCTCGCCAACGCTATTCCGCCCGGCCTCACGCAGGCCATACCGACGAGCGTGCCGCAGGGCCTGGGCATCGCGGCCATAATAGGCGGCATCCTCGTGCTGCTGGCGCCGTTTATCGGCGGCGCTTTGGGCGGCTCCAAGGGCGCCAAGACCGGCCAGAACCGGCCGTAAAGTAGACGAAGAACCCCGGGGGGGCGCGGCCTAGAGCCGCGCCCCCCCGGGCCATTCGAAGGTACAGGGGCAAGAAGGAGAAAGAAACAGGATCAGTAGGTAGATCGCTTTCGCGGGGGCTCGGCTCTGCCCCAAGTGCCCTCCCGGCGCTCATCGGCGCCCCGCTGATCCTCGTGATCGGCCACGTCGTCGCCAAGGTCCTCCAGGGCGCCGAACCCCGCAAAACCGCAAACAGGTCCGAGGATTGGGGGTGAAAGCGTGGGTTATATCCTGAGAAGGGTGCTGCTGGCCGCGGCGCCCTTCCTCTGGCGCAAGTTCAAACAGAGGCGCCGCAAGAGCTAGCGAATCGGGCTTTTGTGGCCGGCAAGACCAGAGGGCCGAAAGCTAGCGCGACTTTTCCGAAGTACGATGCCTCGGGGAAGTCGCCCTTGCTACGCGGAGCTCTTGTTCCGGCCTTACCGCGTGGCGCGCCGCGAAGCCGCGCAGGCTCAAAGTCACCAGGGCGATGGTCGTGTCGAACTTGGGGCCCATCATCTCCGGCAACGGGTCCAGGGCCACGAGATCAACCCCCGCGCGGTGGTACCCCGCGAGCCGTGCGACGAGCTCCCCGGCCGTGCTCTCGACGGTCCGCCAGCCCTCTCTCTCCAGGCCGTCGAGCTTCAAGAACATCTCGGCCTCCTCCGGGAAGCTGAAGACCGGCAGCGCCGTCCGCCCCGCGTCGATACCGACGGTAAAAAACTCCGGCCGGCCGGTCCCGGTGTTCTCGATCAGCCAGTAAACGGTTGTAAGGTCCGGCAGTCGCGCCACCCTGTTCCCCGACATCTCTGACTCCCCTCTGCGCGAAGCTCGGCACGAAGAGTTTCGCAGGTATCGTGATTCCCCAAAACCTCCGCATTGCCGCAACGGGTACGAACAAACACCTTAATACACCGCTACTCCCGCGGAAACCCAGTTGGGTCGTCTTGCATCGCAAATGCATCGAAAGATGTAGGCGTGTACACCACGCAGATAGGAGAGCATATGAGTGTAAACTACCTACCAAGACGTAGGGGTGGGGTTCGGGTAGTCAGAACGTTCGGGGCGGACGCGTGGCGGGGAGAACCCGTGATCCTGGAGGGGCCATGATCTTCGGTAATTCGAGTTAGAAGGTGGAGAACCGCCCGACGACGGTGCTCCTGGCCGACGACCACACCATGTTCCGCGAGGGATTGGCGAGGCTTTTGACCTCCTACGGGGGGCTAGAGGTGGTCGGGGAGACGACCAACGACGAGGGCGCCGTCGCCCTCGCCCGCGAGAAGAAGCCCGACGTCGTCATCATGCAGGTGCAGATACCGTTCGAGGAGGCCAAAGAGTCCCTCGACAAGATGCGCGAGGTCGAGCCGGCGCCGAAGGTCATCATCGTGACCATGTTCGAGGACCCCGCCATGATGCGGGCGTTCTTGAAGCTCGGGGCCAGCGCCTACGTGCTCAAGAGCTCCTCCACGACCCAGCTCGTGGGGGCTATACGCGCCGCGGCTTTCGCACCCGAAGACCGCGACGCGGTCGTGGGCATGCCGGCGGCGATGCTAGAAGCGTCGGGGGCGGGGTCTGAGAGCGTGCTCTCGGTGCGGGAGCTCGAGATCCTGCTCCTGGCGGCCCGCGGCCTCTCCAACCGCCAGATAGCCGTCCGGGTGCACCTGGCGGAGGGGACCGTCAAGCGCCACCTCTCCAACGCCTACCACAAGATGGGCGTCGGCTCCCGCGGCGAGGCCGCGAGGAAGGCGCTGGCCGAGGAGTGGATCACGGTGCGCGAGATCACCGGGGAAGAGGACGCCGGGTAAGGGGCGTAGCCCGCAAGCGTAGCCCGCAAGCGTGCCGGGTTACTACACGCGTTCCCCCAAGACGAGATCTTCCACCTCGTCGACGACCGCGAGCAGGTCGTCCACGCACATGTCCTTTATCTCCCAGATCCGACCGCCCAGGTTGATCCTGGCGCCCATGCCGTCGCTGTACAGCACCTCGATCCGGTACGCGATGGCGTTCAAGGATTCCGCCCCGGCCCCATCGTTGTCGTGGCGCACGAGCAGGTGCGGCCTGAACCTGGTTACCTCCCCGTCGAGGGATTCTGAGGGGGCGATCATCACCTCGGCGTCGGGACGGTGTTCGTGCAGGACGACCGCGAGCGTCTCGCGATACATCCGGGGCTTCACGGTTACAAGTATGCGCACGTCCGTACGCTCCTAACTCGCGGGAAACCAATACGAAACGACTACGCACCAAAGCGGCCCACAGATTGCTGTAAGGAGACTATACACCGGGTGCGGGGGGAATCGACCGGATCGCGCCGACAATGTGTTGAAGTGTGTAGCGTGCGTTTCGTGGTTCGGTCTCGCCACGATGCATCCGCAAGATCCGCTACACATTTCGACACATTTTCCGCGAATAAGTTACCGGAATGACACTCGGGGTGTCGTGGCGAGGATATATTCCCTTACGCTGCCCGCAGCGTACAGGAGCTCGCACGCGGTTCTTCCTTCGAGGCGGTCCGGCTCATTGGACTTCCCTGTTCGCCGCCTGTGATGGAACCGCCGGAGCGTTGCCCCGGCCGGAAAGGAACATAACGCATGACACTAGACGCGTCACCCCAGGCCGGCCGTCGCGGCGAGGCCAACCCTTATGCCGATCTAAAGCGCCTCGTAAAAGAGGAAGGGCTGCTGGAGCGGCAGCCGGCCTACTTCGGTGGCAAGATCGCCCTTAACTCTTGCCTGTTGGCGGTGGGCCTCGCCCTGCTGCCGATCCTCGACAATACCTGGCTCCAGCTCGCGAACGCCGTTTACCTGGCCTTCGTGTTCGTCCAGATCAGCTTCCTCGCCCACGACTTCGGGCACCGCCAGTTCTCCTTCCGCGCCGCCTGGAAGAACGACTGGGCGACCCTCATCCTCGGCAACCTGGTACTCGGCGTGAGCCGCCAGTGGTGGATCGACAAGCACAACGACCACCACGGGCACCCGAACCAGATGGACGTCGACCCCGACATAGACATCCCGCTGCTCGCCTTCGAGGAGGAGCAGGCCTTCGAGAAGCGGGGGCTGGCCCGGTTCGTCGTGAAGTATCAGGCGGTCCTGATCTTCCCGCTCTCGCTGCTGCAGTACATCAGCATGGTCCGGAGCAGCATCGATTTTTTGGCCGGCGGGAAGTCGCGGCGCCCGGTGACCGAAAGCTCCCTCATGGTGGTCCACTTCGCGCTCTACTTCGGCCTGCTGTTCCTGTTCCTGGAACCGCTGCAAGCCCTGCTCTTCTTCGCCGTCCATCGTGGGTTGTTCGGCCTGTTCATGGTCTCGGTCTTCGCGCCCAACCACAAGGCCATGCCCATCCTGGAGAACGACAGCCAGGCGGATTTCCTTCACCGCCAGGTCTTAACCAGCCGCAACGTCAAAGCGCACCCCATCACCGACTTCTGGTACGGCGGCCTCAACTACCAGATAGAACACCACCTCTTTCCCAGGCTCTCCCGGAACAAGCTCAGGGAGGCGCAGCCCATCGTCAAGGACCTCTGCCGCGAGATCGAGATCCCCTACCACGAGACCAGCGTCCTCCAGTCCTACCGGGAGATCCTGCAGCACCTGCACGCGGTCGGCGCCCCCCTCCGCAAGGCGGTCAACTAGAGCCACGACGGGCCGGGCCCGTATTCCGAAGGACCGGTAGCCGCCGCGCGCCTGCGGACCCCGCAACGCGCCCCGAGTTGCAGGGACGAAGGTAGGCGTGGGATACTTGCCGGGGGGCAGGCTGCTGGTAGGGCCGGTTCTCTGGCTTAAGCGCGAGGAGGGGCGCAGGGGCATTCGGTACGCCCGGGCGACCACCACCGTAAGAGGAAGTTTCATATCCCCGTCGCGCTCTTGCGGCGACGGGGGCTCTTAGAGAAGGAGGTGGGCGGGTGACGGATACGCGAGCGGGCGGTGAAGCATCCCGGGGCGAAGGCGGGCAGGCCCAGCGGTTGGGGGCCGTGTTCTATGTGACGGTCGCCATATCGGCGGCGTTCGTGTTGTGGGGCGTGCTCTTCACGGACAACTTCACCAGCACGACCGGGACGATAGTGGGCTGGATCACCGAAAGCCTCGGCTGGTTGTACATGCTCATAACCACCTTCTTCCTGGGGTTCGCCATCTACCTGGCCTTCTCGCGTTACGGCAAGATCAAGCTCGGCCAGCCGGACGACGAACCCGAGTTCGGCTACTTCGCGTGGTTCGCGATGCTCTTCCAGGCCGGGATGGGGATAGGCCTCGTCTTCTGGGGTGTGGCCGAGCCCCTCACCCACTACAACACCCCGCCCCTCGGTCTGGCGGAGGCGCGCACGCCGGAGGCCGCCACCCTGGCCTTGCAGACCGCGTTCTTCCACTGGTGTTTGCACCCGTGGGCGATGTACGCGACCATCGGCGTCGCCGTCGCGTACTTCAGCTACCGCAGGGGCATGCAGAACCTCCAGATAAGCACGGTCTTCCGGCCCCTGATCGGCGACCGCGTAGACGGCCCGATGGGCAAGGCCATAGACATCCTGGCGATACTGGCCACGCTCTTCGGCGTCGCCGTCTCCTTGGGGCTCGGCACCCTCCAGATCGCCGCCGGGCTCGGCAGCGTCTTCGGCCTCCCCGACGGTATCGGCCTGATGCTGATCATCATCGGCGTCACGGCCGTCGCCTACATGCTCTCGGCGTCGACGCCGATAGAGAAGGGGGTCAACTTCCTGAGCCAGGCTAGCATGTACCTGGCCTTCCTCCTGCTCATCTACTTCCTCGTCGTGGGGCCGACGATCCTCCAGCTCAATACCTTTACGCAGGAGCTCGGCGTCTACATCGCCAACATCGTCCCCCAGAGCCTCAGGATGAGCGCCTTCGACCCGCAGGAGGCGGAGTGGCTCGGCAGTTGGACCATCTTCTTCTGGGCGACCTGGATCGCCTGGGGCCCTTACGTGGGCGCCTTTATCGCCCGCATCTCCCGCGGGCGCACAATCAGGGAGTTTATCGTCGGGGTGCTGATCGGGCCTAGCCTCTTCTCCATGATCTGGTTCTCCGTGTTCGGGGCGGCCGGCATCCGGCTGGACAACCAGACGAACGGCAGCCTCGGCGAGGCCGTCGCCAACGACGGCGCCGCCATCGCGCTGTTCGAGTTCCTCGGCCAGTACCCGCTCGCCCTGCTCACGTCGCTGGTGGCGCTGTTTTTGATCTTTATCTTCTTCGTGGCGGGCGCCGACGCGGGGACCATCGTGCTCGGCAGCATGTCCGCCGGCGGCGTCTTGAACCCGAAGACGAGCATCAAGCTGACCTGGGGCGTGATCATGGCGGCCCTCGCGGTGGCCCTGCTGCTGGCCGGGGGCGGCGGGGCCGACGCGCTCAGCGGGCTCACGAACGGGGCGATCCTGGCCGCCACGCCGTTCGGGATACTCATGGTCCCCATGTGCTACGGCTTGTACAAGACCCTCAAGACGGACTACCGTGAGGAGCGAAGGGAGATGCAGGAGGCGATGGCCTACGATCGCCAGGTCGAGATGCGGCAGATGCAGGAGATCATGCACCCGCGGCCCCGGAGGCTGAGGCACGTCCGGATGACGGACCGGCGGCAGCCCCCGGACCCCGACGAATAGGGGGAAACAATGAGCGAGAGACGCGACCCGTTTCGGGGGTTCGTGGACAGCATAAGCGAGTGGAACCGGATGCGGGAGTACGGGATGTACGGCGCCGAACCCGCGCAGGAGGGGCAACGCAGGACCCACGCGACCGCCTGGGTCCCGGCCGCGGACATATTCGCCAGGGGCGACGACCTGGTGATCCGGTGCGAGCTCGCCGGCGTGAGGGAAGAGGACATAGACATCACCCTCACCGGCGGCGTGCTCACCGTCTCCGGGGAGCGCAGAAGCGACCTGGACGACGAAGAGGTGCATTTCTACACGCGGGAGCGCTCCTACGGCCACTTCAGGCGGAGCATGAACCTTCCCGAAGGCGTGGACGGAAGGAAGATAAAGGCCTCTTTCGAGGACGGCATGCTGGAGCTCAACATAACGGACGGGGCCGTCTACCCCGAGCCCGAACGCATCCGAATCGGGTAGGCGACCGAAAGCGGGGCTGACGGAGGCGCCGCCCCGTCAGCCCCGCTCTCCCTTTGCCGGTGGGGGTGCTCTCTAGAGTAGCCCGTTCTCCTTGAGGAATTGCCGGGCGACCGCCTCTTCGGACTTCCCGTCTACGTCCACGGCCGCGTTTAGCTCCTGCAGGGTTTCGTTGTCCAGCTCCTCGGTGATGGGGGCGAAGACGTCCGAGATCCCGGGGTACTGGCTCACGACCTCGTCACGCACGGTGAGGGATGGGTTGTAGATCGGGAAAAACTGCTGGTCGTCCTCGAGAAGCGTCAGGTCGAGGGCCTTGATGCGCCCGTCGGTCTCGAACACCTCGCCGAAGTTGCACCGCTCGCCCTCGTCGATGGCGCCGTAGATCCGACCCTCCTCCAGCTCGACGATGTTGTCGTCGGGAAGCTCGAAACCGTAGGTCTTCTCCACCCCCGGCAGGCCGTCGTCGCGCCTGAGGAACTCGCTCGCGGCGCACAGGGTCGCGTCCTCCGGGCGCAACTCGGCTAAAGCGCCCAACTCCGAGAGGCTCCTGACGCCGAGGACCCCTGCGGCCTCGCTGCGCACGGCTATGGCGAAGGAGTTGTTGGCCGAGGCGGGTTCGAGCCACCGGATGCGGTTCTTCTCCAGATCCTCCCCGGCGACGGCCTGGTACTGCCTCTGGCTGTCGGGGATGGGTTCCGCGTGGCCGAGGTGGGTGATCCAACCCGTGCCCGTATACTCCCAGTAGGCGTCGATCTCACCCGAGGTCAGGGCCTTCCGGGCGGCCTCGGTCCCGGCGAGCCCGGTCCGGTCCTCGACGGTCGCCCCGGCGGCCTCCAACACCTGGATGGCGATCTGGCCGAGAACCCTCTGCTCGGTGAACTCCTTGGAACCGACGGAGATCTCCAGATCGGACAGCCTGACCTTCTGCCCGGCCTCGCTCCCGCCCACATTGCCCCCGCCGCCGCTAGATCCGCCGCCGCAACCCGCCGCGACGACGGACAGGACCACGACGATCCCGAGCAAGCGCAACATACCCGGCCTTTTCGAACTCATGACGGCTCTCCCCCTGTCGTGGGCAAGCCGCCCTTACGACTATACGGGTGCTCGAAACGTTCCACGTTTCCCCCTTTCATCATGCCGCGACGGCCCGACCACGACGATGACACCTACCCGCCCTCACGTCGAGATGCCCCGGAGGGGCGCGAAGATCCACCCCCGAGTTTCGTGAATTATCGGACCTCGCAAACCTTCTCGCAAGCGTGCCAGCCGCACACGTGTTTCGTGTGACCGGCACGGCGGACGCCCGGACCCCAAGATCTTGGGCGTCCCCCGCCTCCTCATCTCCCCTTGCCCCCACAAGCCGGATACCATCGTACCCGGCGGCAAAACCGAAGCAGAATTTGGTACTTATACATATATGTGTAAAATACACATAGTGAATCGTTAAGTTCAGCAATCGTCACGGAGGTTTCGATAAATGGGGTACGGCGCCGGCGAGGCGGTCTGGGGTTTGTGGGGACGACGGGGGGGTGGCCGGGTTTGATCCGGGAGCGTTCCTCTTCCGGTGGGACCGAGCCGGGACGGGCGGGGGGTGGCCTGCCGGACGGGTTGGGACCGTTCGGGGTCTGCAACTACGACGGTCCGGAGACGATCCGCGCCAGGAAGTACGCCACGGGTACGCACGTGCTGCTGCAGGAGGTAGGCGTCGAGACGGGGCTTACGCCCAGGGAGGTGGTCTGGAGCAAGAACAAGACCAGGCTCTACCGCTACCGGCGCCCCGGCGAGGGCAACGGGACGGGCGTGGGAAAGAGGCGTGCAGTGCCGGTGCTCCTGGTCTACGGCTTCGTGCTCAAGCCTTACGTCCTGGATCTCGTGCCCGGCAACAGCCTGGTGGAGTACCTCGTGAACGAGGGTTTCGACGTCTACCTGCTCGATTTCGGGATCTCCGGCGCCGAGGACTCGGGGCTGTCGCTTGAAGATTTCGTCCTGGATTACATGCACGGGGCGGTGGAGAAGGTTATCGAGACCTCGGGGGCCGGGGAGGTGAGCCTCTTCGGGCAGTCCCAGGGCGGGACGTTGTGCGCCATGTACGCCTCGCTGTTCCCAGGGGGACCCCTAAAGAACCTCGTCCTGCTCTCGTCGCCCACGGAGTTCGTGCCGCGAGACCCCGGGTTGCTCGGGCTCTGGACGCTCGCGAGCCGCCACGGGGGGGCGTTCTTCGACCCGGCGGTGGTGCCACGGTTCTTTGGAAACCTGCCGACGGACTTCGCGGGCTCGCTCATCAACACGGCGGCCTCGCTGCAGGCCACCGCGGTGGGCACGGCCGCCCGGGGCGTCAGCTTCGGCCTTTACGACGCGGCCCTGCGCGAGATCCGGGCGCAGGCCGGGCGGGACGTCTCCCTGCGTTCGTGGCTTGCGGTGAGCAAGTGGGTGGACGACGCGGCCCCCTTCCCCGGCGCGACCTTCCGGAGGTGGGTGCAGGACTTCTACCAGCGCGACAAACTCGTCAAGGGGCTGGTGAAGCTTCGCGGGCGAAAGGTGGACCTCTCGAACATCGGGTGCGCCGTGCTCAACGTCTCCGGCAAGTGGGACTACGTCGTCCCGGCCTCCCAGACGGAGGCCACGACCATCCTCGCCGGCAGCCGGGACAAAGAGTCCATCTCCCTGGACGCCGGGCACGTGGGCATGCTCGTCGGGCCGGGCGCCGGGGACCTCTGGCCCAGGGTCCGGAACTGGCTCGCGCCTCGCTCCGGCCGCTAGGGAACTGACGGTGGCCGGGCGTCTGGCTGGGCTGTAACACAGCCCGGTGAGAAAGGGACGGACTTCGGCCGATCGGGTTTGCCGGGGGCTCTCCGCTAGGGTGTAGGGGCGTTCGCCAATGCCCCTACGCCTGGTCCTTGGCGTAGTAGAGAAGCTCGCCGGGGCTCAACAGCTTGTGGTGGCGCATCGGGTTCAGGCCGTAAAGGTAACTCACGAAGTGGCCGGGGTCGGCGCCGTTGAAGGCGAACAGGTCGTAGTGGGTAGGCACGATCAGGCCGAAGTCCAGGGTCTCGGCCAGTTCCGCGGCCTCCCGGAGGTCCGTGTTGCCGACGAGGTTCCGGGCCGTGCGGAAGTAGTCGCGGCCGTTTATGGGGACGAAGGCGACGTCTATCTTCCAGGCGGAGAGCGTCTCTATGAGACCTTCGTAGATCACGGTGTCTCCCGCGTGGTAGACGGTCACGCCACCCCACTCGATCACGTACCCCAGGTACGGGTAGCCGCGCTCCGGGTCGTACTCCAACTCCGTGTGGGCCGAAGGCACCGCCGTTACCGTGGCCCCGGCAACCTCCACGGGCTCCCCGATCTCGGGCACGACGACGCGCCCGGCGTCCAGACCCGCCCCGACGAGCGTGTCGCGGCTGGTGGTGGGGACGACGAACCGGGCCCGCGGCGACGCCCCGGAGAGCGGCAAGATGGTCCCCGGGTCCGTGTGGTCTATGTGGTCGTGGGTGAGGAGGACCGCGTCGGCGTTCGTGACCTCGTCCGGCCGGAGCGGGGGAGGGAAGGTCCGTTCCAGGCTGCCGCCCTCGCCGTCGGAGTCCGTTAGATACGGGTCGACGTACAGCACGCCCTGCGGGCCCTTGATCGCCACCCCCACCTGTCCCAGGCCCCAAAAAGCGAGCGCCCGTTCCCCCACCCGCAGCCCGTCCATACCGGAGATCACACCCATAACTCCCGCATACCTCCCTAGCCCGTCGCCGATACCGGCCAGCTTACCATCGGGCCCGGTCCGGGGCCCGGCGCGAACATGTCGCACCGTCCCCGCCGCCCGCGAGACAGGCCGGCGGTAAGAAGGTATCGTCCGGCATAGGATTACCGCCCGTCTTCGGTCGGCGGGGTGGCCCTTTGGAAAACCGGAAGCGGGGAGGAGAGAGCGTGCGGGAGAACAGGGTGAGGTCCATCTGGAGGGGCGGGGGCGTGGTACTCAACGGCTGGTTGCACGTGCCCAGTTCCTTCTCCGCCGAGGTCATGGCACACGCCGGTTGGGACAGCCTCACCATAGACCTGCAGCACGGGCCGCCCGACATGGGGAGCGTCATCCCCATGCTCCAGGCCATCTCTACCACGGACGTCGTGCCGTTCGCGCGGGCGAACTGGAACGACCCGGGCACGATCATGAAGCTCCTGGACGCGGGTTGCTACGGCGTCATCTGCCCCATGATCGAGGGCCGCGAAGACGCCGAAGCCTTCGTCGGCGCCTGCCGCTACCCGCCCGACGGCTACCGCAGCTACGGGCCGTTCCGGGCCAACCTCTACGGCGGCCCGGACTACGCCGGGGGCGCCAACGATGCGGTCGTGACGATGGCGATGATCGAGACGAAGGAGGCCCTCGAGGACCTCGACGGCATCCTGGACGTCCCCGGCCTCGACGCCGTCTTCGTCGGGCCGTCCGACCTGGGCCAGGCCCTCGGGCACGGGCCCGGCATGGACCGCGAGGAGCCTGAGATGGTCGAGGCGATAGGCAGGATCGTCGGTTCGGCGCGGAAAAAGGGGCTGGCAGCCGGCATCTTCACCGGCTCCACGGAGTACGCGGGGCGCATGATCGACGAGGGCTTCAACTTCGTCAACGTCTCCTCGGACGCGCGTCTCATGGCGGACGGGGCGGCTGCCGCGGCCTCGGTCCTCCGGGACCGGCGCCCATCGTAAACGGCGCCGTTTGCGCTCGAAGCTTCCGGTTCACGAGGCGCAGCGTTTTCTAAAGAACCTTAACTTTTCCGTTTCATTACGTTACACTACCCCACGGAACAGATTCATCGCCCGGAGGGGGGCTACATGCGTCGGATCTCGTTGGTATGTGCGACTGTGCTCGTGGCTTCCGTCGCGGCCGTGTCCTTATCTTTGGTGATCGTTCCGGAGGCGAAGTCCGAGTCCGGCAAACGGGTCTCGCAGGGCTCTGTGGTCGACCCCGATTCCCGGGCAGCCGTTGCCGCCCAGAAAGACATAGCCGAGGAGGAGAAGCTCCCGGATTATTCGCAGGTCGTGGACAACACGACCGAAGACCGTTTCCAGGCGCCGAAGTGGCAGGTGCGTAGCAGCGACTCGAGCCACGGCGGGAGCTACGTCACCGCCAGTTCCGGGGCGCCGGCGCGTTTCGAGGTAAAGATCCCCTCCGATAACGACTACTCCGTGTACGCCTGGTGGCCCGAGGCCGCCGTCGACAGCACCGAGGCCCGCTTCGGCGTCGGGACGGCCTCCGGCACGAAGTGGGGCAACATCGACCAGCGTAACGAGGGCGGCATGTGGATCAAGCTCGGTACCTACTCAATGGAGAAGGGCGAGCGCGTCGTGCAGATCGCGTCTGCCTCCGGGGACGCCGGGACCGTGGCCGCGGACGCCGTGGCCGTCATCCGCGGCGAATCGCTTATGCCCCCCGAGCCGACGAACGGCGAAAGCGGCGGGTCCGATCTCTCAGCCCGCGCCACGGCGACCAGATCCGCTTCGGGCTACGACGTCGTTCGCCAGGCGAGGAAGTACAAGGGCACCCCCTACCGGTACGGCACCTGCACCACGTACCGTATGAGCTGCACGTGCCTGACCAAGAAGACCGTCTCGCCCTTCGGGCACAACATGCCGCTGACCGAGATCGGGCAGTGGAGGTACGACCGCTCGGTCTACGTCCGGTACTCCAAGCTCGCGCCCGGGGACGAGGTGTTCTTCAAGGAGAACGGGCGCAGCGGCCCCATAACCCACGTCGGCATCTACTCTGGCAACGGCATGATCGTCCACGCCTCCAGCTATTTCGGTAGGGTGGTCGAAAAGCAGATGAAGTACATAAACGGTTACGCCGGCGCCAAGAGGTTCAGGCTCCCGTAGAGGGTGCCGAGAACGGGGCTCGTGGGCCCAAACGCGTCTAACGAGCAGACGCCTTCTTGCTGCCCGCCACAAACCACCGATCCATGAGAGAGGTTTCAAGCCTTCCTCTCAGCCGTAGGCCATCTCCCACGCGCTCGGGAATCGCCCGGGAACCGCTCGGGAACTAGTCACCAAGGGCCGAGATACGCAACCCCCACCGATCGCGCCCTGCCCATCGTACCCACCACGAGGGCGAGAGACGCCCCGCCCACGGTGTCTTCGGCGCGGCGTCGGCGTCCGTCCTGGAGCGCGCCCCGGGTTCGCCTCTCCCGGCGGCGACGATCTCGGCCGGCTCCTCGACCGAGGTTCCGTGCCGAGAGACGGGGTTGCGTCTACCCCTGCTCTTCCCCCTGCTCCCACCAGAGGCCCATGCGGGCGGTGGTGCCGCCGTCGGCGTAGAGGACCTGGCCCGTGACGAAGTCCGCGGCGTCCGAGACGAGGAAGGCGACCGTGGGGCCTATGTCCTTGGGGCGGCCTACGCGGCCCCAGGGGACGAGGGTGTCGCCGAACTCCGAGGAGTAGTTCGGGTCGTCGAAGTAGCGGGGGACCTCGATGAGGCCGGGGCCCACGGCGTTCACGCGGACTTTTTCGTCCGTCAGCTCTATCGCGAGCTGGCGGGTGAAGGCGTTGATCGCGCCCTTGGTGGCCGCGTAGGCCGTGTGCCGGGGCAATCCCGCGAACCCGTGGATGGAGGTGACGTTCACGATGCTCCCGCCGCCACGCTCCCGCATGAAGGGCACCGCCCGCCGGGCGAGAAAGAAGTACCCCTTCATGT
This sequence comes from uncultured Rubrobacteraceae bacterium, assembly GCA_902806085.1. Lineage (GTDB taxonomy): Bacteria > Actinomycetota > Rubrobacteria > Rubrobacterales > Rubrobacteraceae > Rubrobacter_D. Next base: position 101,367 of record CADCVH010000053.1, read on the forward strand.
TCAGGTCGAAGAGCGAGTCGTAGGCCTCCTCGTCGGTGTCCAGGAAATCCAGCGCCTTCGTGACCCCGGCGTTGTTGACGAGCGTGTCGAGGCCGCCCAAAGCCTCCGCCGCCTCGTCCACGACCCGCTCGCACTCAGGGACTTCGCTCAGGTCCCCCTGCACGGCGACGGCCTTACCGCCGAGACCTTCCATCTGCGAGACCGTCTCCTCCGGCTCGGTGTGGGCGTAGTGGACGGCGACCTCGGCGCCCTGCCGGGCTAGCTCTATGGCGACGCCCTGGCCGATGCCCATGCCCGCGCCCGTGACGAGCGCCTTCTTGCCCCGGAGGGCGGCCATCAGGAACCCGGGGCCTTTGTGGTCTCCCGCTTCTCCCAGCCCTCCGCGAAAAGGTTGAAGTGGACGTTCTGTTTGGGGTGCGCCCCTACGACTTCCTCGTTCAGCTCGACGCCGAGGCCGGGCCCCTTCGGGAGCCCGAAGTAGCCGTCCACGACCTCGGGCAGGCCCGGGGCGGTCTCGCGGACCCAGGGGTCGGCGAAGTCGTTGAAGTACTCCTGGATGCGGAAGTTCGTCGTCGTGGCGGCGAGGTGGAGGGCGGCGGCGGTGTTGATCTGGCCCCCGACGTTGTGAGGAGCTATGGTCACGTAGTACGCGTCGGCCCACGCGGCGAGCTTCTTTGTCTCCAGCAGGCCGCCGATGTGGCTGATGTCCGGCTGGATGACGTCCGCCGCCTGCAGCTCGAAGACCTCCCGGTACTCCAGCCGCTGGTGGATGCGCTCCCCGGTCGCGACGGCCGAATCGATGCCGTCAGACGCCTTCTTGAGCGCCTTCAGGTTCACCGGGGGGACGGGCTCCTCGACCCAGCCCAGGCCGAAGGGTTCGAGCATCCGGGCCATCTCTATGGCGGTGGCGGGGGAGAAGCGGCCGTGCATCTCCAAAAGGATCTCGGGCCCCGGCCCGATGGCGTCCCTGACCGCCTCCACGAGCGCCACGGCTTTGAGCTTCTCCTCCCGCTCCATCTCGTAGTGCCCCGGCCCGAACGGGTCGAGCTTGAGCGCCCCGTAGCCCCTCTCCACGACCTTCTTCGCGGCCGCGTGGAACTCCTCGGGCGTGCGCTCGACGCGGTACCAGCCGTTGGCGTAGGCCTTCACCTTGTCGCGGACCGGGCCGCCGAGAAGGTTGTAGACGGGTTGGTCGAGGGCCTTGCCGACGATGTCCCAGCACGCGGTCTCGAACATGGCGATGCCGCTGCTCATCACCTCGCCGGCGCGCGAGAAGTCGTCGCGGCCCATCTTCTTTACGAGGTCCTCGATCCTGAACGGGTCGTGCCCGACGAGGTGCCTCGGGACGGCCTCGGCCAGGTACCCGACCAGGGCGTCGGTATGGTTGACCATCCTGGCCTCGCCGAGGCCGGTCAGGCCTTCGTCCGTGTGGACCCTGACGATGGTCAGGTTGCGCCACTCGGTGCCGACCACGAAGGTCTCGGCGTGCGTGATCTTCATGCACCCTCCTTTGCGGGGATGCCGGGGAAGACGGCCCCCTTCTGCGTGGTCTCGGCCTCCGGGTAGTAGCGGTCCAGCATCGAGATCCCGATCTCAGCCCGCCGCACCCTCTCCCTGCCCAGGGCCATCGCCGTGGCCTCGAGGTGCGTCCCGCTCGGGTAGATGTTCGGCGCGTTGCGCAGGCCGAACTTGACGAAGACGGGGGAGGCGACGCGGACGAGGTCCGGGATCTCGTAGTGCCGGACGAAACCGCCGAAATCGTCGGGGACCTCCACGTATACGTCGAGCGGCAGGCCGGCGACGGCCCGGATTGCCGCCAACTGCGCCAGCGAGAGGTCGGTCGGCGTGTTGTACGTGCCCGCCCCAAGGTCCTCCATCGTCTTCACGGCAGCCGCGTTGGCCGCCGCGAGCTGCACGGAGACCTTGATGACGAGGTCCTCGGGCAACTCCCCCTTCGCCTTGAGGTCCCGCAGCACCCACAGCAGGCCCGCGTCCGCCACGAGCACGCCCCGCAGCCCCAGACTCACACCCCGCAGCACGTCTTCGAGGGCGTAGGCGAGCTGGTCCTGCCCGCGGTGCTGGGCCCCGAGGACCCCGCCGGCGCTCGAACCCGCGCTCGCGCCCGTCTCCCACGAGGCGCGCGGCCCGACGAAGAGCGAGAGCTCCAGCCCCGCCTCCCGGGCCATAGCGCACATCTCCAGTATCTCGGCGTCGGTGAGGAGCATGATGCCGGAGCCCTGGGAGACGCGGTGGAATTGGACCTTGCGCCTCTCCGCCTCGTCGAGGACCGCTTCGAGGACGCGGGGGCCTTCGACGCTCGGGATCTCGACCCGGTACCGCGCCCCGTCCGGGAAACGTTTCCCGGAATCCGGCAGGCCGTAGAGGTCCCTGTCCGGCAACCCCAGGCCGGCCAGCAGTTCGTGGGCTCTCATATGGTCTCCTTCTCCCCCGTTTCCAGCATCCCTTCCCGGATGGCCGCCTCGATGTCCCCCGCGGTGTTCGCGAGGTGCGCCCGCATCTCACGCCGCGCCCCCTCGGCGTCTCCGGACCCCACGCGTGCGAGTATCCGTTCGTGTTCGAGGAGCGCCCGCTGCGCGTTGCCGGGCCGCGCGGCGCTGACCCGGCGGCTGGCCCGCAACAGCTCGATCACGGGCTCCAGCATCGTCAGCAGCACCCCGTTCCGCGCGGCGCGCGCCAAAAGCGCGTGAAACTCCACGTCGGCGTCCACGTACCCTTCTGTCGACTCGATGGAGTCGCGCATCTTCTCGATCTGGACGCGCATCTCCTCGACGTCCTGGGGGCCGGCGCGGCCCGCCGCGAGCCCCGCGACCTCTACCTCCAGGATGCCGCGCATCTCCAGAAGCTCCCACAACGTCTTCGGCTGGACCCTGAGCAAGAGCCCCAAAGTGTCGCGCACGGCCCGCGGTTCCCCGCCGCTCACGACCGCGCCGCGGCCGTGCTCGATGCTGACGAGCCCCCGGGCCTCCACCAGGTTCAACGCCTCCCGAACGACGGTCCTGCTCACGCCGAGTCGCCCGCACAGCTCGCGCTCCGGCGGAAGGCGATCCCCCGCCGAAAGGCCGCCGGAGATCACCATGTCCAGGAGCTCTTCCGCCGCCCGGTCCCTGAGCCTCGTACGCTGCATCTTGTCTCTCACCCCGGTTAACATTGTTATACCAATCAGAGTGCGCGTCAAATAGGTTCTAGGTTTAAGGCTTTGAGGCATTAGGGGTGTAGTGCGCGGGTTGGGCCCAACGTCGCAACCGGGAGTTGACAAAGAGCGGCGTGGTCTCGGGGGCGTTACCCTACAGGGCCTCAAAACCCTAAACCACCCCGCTTCGGGTGCGGAATCTGTGCCGACTTTACAGCGAGGCTACTTTGAAGGCTATTTCGTTTTCGCGGAGTTCTTGTAGCTGGTCTTCGCCGACTTTGGCGTCGACTATCACGAGGTCGAAGTCGCGGAGGTGGGCGAGGCGGTGGAGGGCCACCTTGTCGAACTTGGTGTGGTCTACGAGGAGGATGCGGCGTTTGGCGGCGGCCATCATGGCGCGTTTGCCGCGCATGATCTCCTGGTCCTGGTGCAGGGCGAAGCAGTCGGAGACGGCGGAGGTGGACATCAGGACGACGTCGGCGCGGACGACGGAGAGGGAGGCCTCGCAGACGGCGCCGCCGAAGGCTTCGAGGGCGGGAAGGTACTCGCCGCCGAGCATGATCAGGTCTATCCCCCTCACCCCGTGTAGCTCGTTCATCACCATCACGAAGTTGGTGATGACGGTGACGGGGCTCTTCTCCGGCAACAGCCTCGCCGCCACGAGCGCCGTCGTGGATTCGTCGAGGACCACCGAGTCGCCGGGCTGGACCTCGGCGAGCGCGGCCCTCGCGAGCGCCTCCTTCTCCGCCGTGGACGTCCTGAGCCTGTAGCGCACGCTGCTGTCGAACCGGCTCGACGGCTGCGCGGTAACGTGCCCCCGCAGCTTCCGCAAAAGGCCCTGACGCTCCAGCTCGTCGAGGTCGCGGTGGATGGTTATGAGGCTCACCCCGAACAGGTCCGTGAGGTCCTTGATCCCGGCCGAACCCCTCTCCAGCACGTGCTCCGCCACCCGCGCCTGACGCTCCGCCACCCGCCCGACGCTGCCCCTGCCGGACCCCTCTCCACTCAACTCGAAGATCCCATACCCTCCTTCTACCGCACGCAACAAGACAGGCAAAAGCATTGTACATGCCCGCATGCCCCCGCCGCACCTTCGTCCCGCAAGAGAAAACTTCATCAATATAGCTCTTGACATGAGATTATTTCATCATTTACGATAAGAATAGGGGTATGGGTTACGAGACGGGGTGAGAGGGCGTTGGTGGGAAGCGTTCGAGTGGTCGGTATGGGGTGTGTCGTGGGGTCCGGTTTTTGGTGAGGTTTTCCGGTATCTGAGGTCGGGGATCGCGGGTAGTTCGATGGGCCGCTCTACCGGGTGGCCTGGGGAAGGAGCAGGGATGCGGGAAGAGGGAATGGGGTTGCGCAGGATCCGGCGCAGGGACTTTTTGAAGGGGGTCGGGGCGGGGGCCGCGGCCTTGGGCCTCGCCGGTTGCGGGGTGGACTTCGCGCAGGAGCGGTCGGGCGGGCAGGACCCGTCCAAGGTCAAGGGCGAGTTCTCGTGGACGCGGGAGAAGGGGAAGACCATCAACGTCCTCTTCGCCAAGCACCCGATGGCGGACTCGTTCATCAAGGAGTTGCCTTCCTTCGAGAAGAAGACCGGCATAAAGGTCCAGTACGACACGCTGCCGGAGGAGGAGTTCTTCCAGAAGCTCAGGACCGACCTCTCGACCGGCAAGGGCAACTACGACGCGTTCATGAACGGGCCGCCCAACAACTGGGAGTTCGCGGCACCCGGCTGGAGCGAGCCGCTCGACGCGTACATAAACAACAAGGCGCTAACCAGCGCCGACTACGACCTCGACGACTTCTACCCGGCGGCGCTCGGGGTGAACCGGTGGCGGGGCAAGCTCTGGTCGATACCCGCCAACGAGGAGGGGTACTCGCTCTTCTCGCGCAAGGACGTCCTCGAGGAGATGGGCATCGAGGCGCCGCAGACGTGGGACGACCTCATAGCCGCCGTCAAGGAGGCCGACGGGAAGACCTTCGGCGGCAAGAAGGTCGACGGGTTCGTCGCCCGCGGGGACAAGACCTTCCCGACCATCCAGTCCGGCTACAGCACGGCCTTCCTCGGGTACGGCGCCACGGACGTCGACGATTCGGGCAAGGTCGTCATCAACTCGCCGGAGGGCGTCAAGGCCACGGAGAAGTGGGCCGAGGTGATGGGCCACGCGCCAAACAACGTGGGTACTTTCACCTGGTACGAGGCGATGAACCACTTCTCGGCGGGGAACGCGGCGTTCTTTATCGACGCGGACCACATGTCCGAGGCCTTCGAGGACCCGACGGCGAGCGCCATCGCGGGCAAGGTCGATTACGGGTTGCCGCCCGAGGGGGACGCGGGAAGGATGGGGAACATCTGGCTGTGGTCGCTCGCGATGTCCGCGTCTTCCAAGAACAACGTGGCGGCCTGGATGTTCCTGCAGTGGGCGACGACCAGGGAGCAGCTCGAGAAGGCAATCACCGAGGGCAACATCAACCCGACCAGGCGCTCGCTCGCCAACTCCGAGACCATGAAGAACTACACCAAAGACTGGGGCTCCTACAACGAGACCTGGCAGACTATCCTCTCGGACCACGCCGCCTGGAACTACATCAAGTCGCCCAAGTACCCGGCCTTCGGGGACCGGTGGGCGCTCGCGATCCAGGAGATAGCCCTCGGCGGCGGCTCCATCGAGGAGACCCTCGACGCCGCGGCGAAAGAGATGCAGGACATCTACGACTCCGCCAAGGGCTCGTAGGCCGGGCCGATGAACCAGTCGCGCCGGCTGCCGTACCTCCTGCTCCTGCCGGGCATAGTGCTGCTGCTCGCGGTGCTCTACCCGTTCCTGAGCGGGGTCTACTGGAGCTTCACGGACTTCGACCTCACGCTCGGCCAGAACCCCGCGTTCAACGGGCTGGACAACTACGTCGAGGCCTTCAGGCCGAGCGGGGAAGGCCTGCACTCGATCCTCATAACCTTCGCCTACGCGGCGCTGGCCGTGACGGCCCAGCTCCTGCTCGGGTTCGGGGTGGCGCTCCTGCTGACGAGGGAGGGGGCGCACATAAAGGTCTTCCGGGCGCTCATCGTACTGCCGCTGCTCATGCCGCCCGTGGTGGCGACCATGATGTGGCGCGTCATGATGACGCCCGACGGGGTCCTGAACTACATGCTCAGTTGGGTGTATCTGCCGCCTTTCGACTGGCTCGGGTCCACCAGCACGGCGCTGTTCTCGGTGGTGCTCATCGACACCTGGATCTACACGCCCTTCGTCATCCTGATCCTGCTCGCCGGGATGCAGTCCATCCCCACCGAGGTCCACGAGGCCGCGAGGGTCGACGGCGCGAGCTACGCCAGGGAGGTCTGGAACCTCATGGTGCCGCTCCTCAGGCCGTTCTTCGTCATCGTGATCGTCTTCCGGGGCATCGACTCGCTGAAGATGTTCGACATCATCTACACCGCGACCAGGGGCGGCCCGATCGACGCGACGATGAACCTGCACGTCCAATCGTACTTCACCGGCATCAGGGCGCTGGACATCGGCTCCTCGATGACGTTTCTGGTCGTGCTCTGGGTCCTCTGCTACGCCCTCGCGTTCTTGTTGCTCCGCGCCCGGAGGGGGAGGTTGGCCTGAAATGTTAGGAAAAGGTGGAACCAGCGCCAGCCGCACGAAGCGCCGCAACGGCGTCCTGGCGAACGCCGCGTTGCTCGCCTACACGGCGTTCGCGTTGTTCCCTTTGTTCTGGATCTTCTTGATGTCCCTGAAGGTGCAGCGGGACGTCATAGCCACGCCCCCCAAGTTTTTCTTCACCCCGACGCTTGCGAACTACGCCGAGGTCCTCTCCCGGCCGGACTTCCTGACGCCGTTCAAGAACTCCGTTATCGTCACCTTCGGGGCGTTGTTCCTGTCCGCCCTGATCGCGTTACCGGCGGCGTACGCGCTGGCGCGGATGGAGTTCCGGGGCAAGGAGGACCTGGCGTTCGCGTTCCTCTCTTTGCGGTTCGCGCCGGAGCTGATCATCCTCCTCCCCCTGTTCGTGATCTACCAGTCCTTCGGGCTCTACGACACGTACATCGGCCTGATCCTGATCTACCAGCTCATCACCTTCCCCCTGATGGTCTGGATGATGCGCTCTTTCCTGGAGGACGTGCCCAAGGAGCTGGAGGAAGCCGTCCAGATAGACGGCGGGAGCTGGTTCACCTCCTTCCGCATGATAATCACCCGCATAGCGTTGCCGGGGCTCGCGGCGAGCTGCGTGCTCTCTTTCATCTACGCCTGGAACCACTTCGTCTTCGCGCTGGTGCTCGCCTCGCAGAGGACGCAGGTCATCACGGGGGGGCTGCTCCAGTTCATCTCTTTCGAGCAGATACAGTGGGGCTCGATGGCGGCGGGCGTGATGCTTGCCATCGTGCCCGAGTTCATCATCGCCGTGTTCGCGCTGCGGTACATGATCCGGGGCCTCACGGCCGGCACGGTGAAGGGTTAGGGTAGGGGCTCGTCATGGACACGCGAGGGAGGAGCACGCGGTGATGCGAGGGGCGATCCTACCGGGCGGCGCAAGGGTGGACCTGCGGGACTTCGACGTACCGGAACCGGGACCGGGGCAGGCGCTGGTCAGGATGAAGGCGTCCGGGCTCTGCGGCAGCGACCTGCGCGCCATCTACCACGAGCACGCCGGGTCCGACCCGAACGAGCGCTACCAGAACGTCATAGCCGGCCACGAACCGGCCGGGCAGGTGGAGTCTGTAGGACCGGGCGTGGTCGGTCTACAGCCCGGCGACCGGGTCGTCGCCTACCACATCGTCGGCTGCGGCCGGTGCGAGGAGTGCCTCAAGGGGTTCATGATCGGCTGCCACTCCCCCGGCCGCTCGGCCTACGGCTGGCAACGCGACGGCGGACACGCGGACTTTCTTCTCGCGGAGGCCCGCACCCTTCTGCACCTCCCGGACGGGCTGACCTACGCCGACGGCGCCCTCGTCGCCTGCGGCTTCGGCACCGCCTACCAGGGGATACTCAGGGCCGACGTCTCCGGCCGGGACCGGGTCCTGGTGGTCGGGCTCGGCCCGGTCGGGCTAGGCGCGGTGATGCTCGCGGCGTCGAGTGGGGCGGAGGTCATAGGCGTGGACCTCGTACCCGAACGCCTGGACCTCGGCAGGGAAGCCGGCGCCGCCCACGTCTCTCTCGGCGGTGAGGGCGCCGCCGAGCGCGTCATGGAGCTTACGGGCGGCCACGGCGTCGAGGTTGCGCTGGACTGTTCCGGGAGCGGGCCGGGGCGGGTCCTTTGCCTGGAGGCGGCGCGTACCTGGGGGCGGGTCGTCTTTCTCGGCGAGGGGAAGACCGTCGAGTTCGAGCCGAGCCCGCTGCTGTTGCACAAGCAGTTGACGCTCCACGGCTCCTGGGTCACGGGGCTGAACGAGATGCGCGGCCTGCTGGAGCACCTCGCCCGCGAGGGCCTGCACCCGGACAGGACCGTCAGCCACACGTTCCCCCTCTCGGAGACCAGGGAGGCCTACGAGGCCTTCGACGCCGGGAAGACGGGCAAGGTCGTGATCTCCTGGGAGAACGGGTGACCCTGAACGGGGCCTTCGACTCGCCGGTGACCGTCGGGATAGACCTCGGCACCCAGAGCGTCCGCGTCGTGCTGGTGGAAGAGAGCGGGGTGGAGGTGGGCTCCGGCAGCGCCCCGCTCACGAGCGAGCGTTCGGACGAGGTGCGCCACGAGCAGGACCCCGAGTCCTGGTGGGGGGCGGTGGGGGAGGCCGCGCGGGGGGCGACGGAGGGCCTCGGCGGCAGGCCCGTGGACGGCCTCGCGATATGTTCGACCTCAGGCACGATCCTGCTGGCCGACGCGGAGGGGCGTCCGCTGACGCCCGCGATCATGTACAACGACGGGCGCGCCGCCGAAGAGGCGGAACTGGCCCAGGAGGTCGGGCGAGAGCTCTGGGGCTCGCTCGGGTACAAGATCAGCGGCTCCTACGCCCTTCCGCGGTTGATCTGGCTGCTCGGCAACGGGTACGGCGAGGGCGCCTCCAGGATGATGCACCAGGCGGACTTCGTCGCCTCGCGCCTGGCGGGAGAACCCGTCGGCACCGACTGGAGCCACGCCCTGAAGACGGGCTGGGACCTCGTAAACGAGCGCTGGCCGGAGGGGATCATGGAGGACCTCGGCATTCCGGTGGACCTGTTGCCGCCCGTCGCGCGTCCCGGCACGGATCTCGGGGAGGTCTCCGCGAAGGCGGCCGAACACACGGGGATACCGGCGGGGACCCCGATCCGGGCCGGCATGACCGACAGTTGCGCGGCCCAGATCGCGGCCGGCGCCCTCGAACCGGGCCGCTGGAATTCTGTCCTCGGCACGACGCTCGCCCTCAAGGGCGTCGCCCCGAAGCTGCTGCACGACCCGGCGGGCGTCGTCTACTGCCACCGCCACCCGGACGGCGGCTGGCTCCCCGGCGGCGCCTCCAGCACCGGCGCCGGCGTCATCTCGGAGATGTTCCCCGACGCCGACCTCGAGGTCCTGAACGACGAGGCCGAGAAGCGGGGCCCCTCCTCGGCGATCTTCTACCCGCTGGCGGCGAAGGGCGAGCGCTTCCCCTTCTCAGCACCCGAGGCCAGGAGCTTCTGGGAGGGCGAGCCGGAGGACGAGGTGGACCGCTACCGGGCCGTGCTCGAAGGGGTGGCGTTCGTGGAGAGGTTGTGTTTCGCGCACCTGGACGGGCTCGGGGCGGACGTGTCGGGGCCGGTGAGCAGCACCGGGGGCGGGGCGAAGAGCCGCCTCTGGTCGCAGCTCCGGGCGGACGTGCTCGGGATGACCGTGACCGTGCCGCGGTCGTCGGAGGGCTCCGTCGGCATGGCGATCCTCGCCCGCGCGGGATCCGGCCCCGTCGCCGAGACCGCGACGAGCATGAGCGGGACGAAGTGGGAGTTCGAGCCGTCCGGGCAGAACGGCAGGCTCGCCGAGAACTTCGAGCGCCTGACGGACGCCTTCGTCGGGCGGGGCTTTATCCCCGAAGACCTGGCCCGCCGCGCGAGGATAGAACGATGACGGAGCCGGTCCGCCTCCTGCTCGCCCGCCACGGCCGGACGGAGTGGCACCGCGACAACCGCTACGTGAGCCGCACGGACATCGGCATAGACGAGACAGGCCGCGAGCAGGCCCAAACCCTCGCCCAGCGCGCGAAGGAGGAATCCCCGTCTCTCGTCCTGAGCTCTCCGCTGAAACGTGCACTTCTCACGGCCGGGCCCGCCGCGGAAGCCTGCGGCCTGCAGCCGGAGACGGACGACCGGCTGAGGGAGCTGGACTTCGGCGGCTGGGAGGGCAAGACCTTCGGCGAGATCCGCGCACAAGACCCCGAACGCGCCGAACGCTTCCTGCACTCGGCGGAGCACGGGTTCCCTGGCGGCGAACCGCTGGAGGATGGGGCGGGAAGAATCCTCGCCGTCTTCGAGGACCTGCGCCGCTCGCACGCCGGGCGGACGGTCCTCGTCGTGGCCCACAACACGCTGCTCCGGCTCGGGCTGTGCGCGGTGCTCGGCGTCCCGCTCGGGGAGTACCGGCGGCGGCTGCCGCGCGTCGTCAACGGCGCCGTGAGCGAGGTCCGCTTTGGCGAGGGGGGAGGGGCGCTGTACAGCCTCAACGACCCCGGGCAAGCGAAACGCACGCAAAGAGAGGGGAAGGCCCAGTGAAGATCCTGGTCGCGGGGGACCGCCACGTGTTGAGCCGGCTGATGGTGGAGGCCTTGGAGAAGGAGCTCGGGGATGGTCTTGACGTCACGACGATAGATTTCGGTTGGCCCATGGAGCCCCACGCGGAGGTGGCCGAGGTCAAGGAGGCCGCGGGCAGCGAGGAGGAGGTCATAGAGGCCGGGCCGGGGGCCGAGGTGATCGTCACGCAGCTCGCCCCGATCACGGAGAAGGTGCTGGATTCCCTGGAAGATCTCAAGCTCGTCGTCGTGACGCGCGGTGGCCCCGTGAACGTTAACGTCGAGGCCGCCACGCGCAACGGCGTGATCGTCGCGAACGCCCCGGGGCGCAACGCGCCGGCCGCCGCGGAGTACGCCCTGGGCCTCATGCTCGCCGCCATGAAGCGCATCCCCGACGCCCACGCCTCCCTCAAGGGCGGCGAGTGGCGCGGCGAGTTCTACGCCTACGAGGAGAACGGTGTGGAGCTCGACGGCTCGACCGTGGGGCTCATAGGCTTCGGGGCCATAGGCAGCAGGGTGGCGAAGGTCCTCGCGGCCTTCGGGGCGGAGGTGCTCGTCCACGACCCGTTCGTGGACGACGGACCCGTCCGAGAGGCCGGGGGGCGCAAGGCGGAGCTAGGGGAGTTGCTCGAACGGTCCAGGGTCGTCAGCCTGCACGCGCGCCTGGGCGACGAGACGCGGGGCATGATCGGGGCCGAACAGATAGCGAAGATGCCCGGGGGCTCCGTGCTGGTGAACACCGCCCGCGGCGGCCTCCTCGATTACGACGCCCTCTGCGACGCGCTGGAGTCCGGGCATCTCGGGGCTGCCGCGCTCGACGTATACGATGAGGAGCCCCCGCCGGAGGGGTCCCGGCTCTTCGGGGCGCCGAACCTCGTGCTATCGCCGCACATAGCCGGTGCCACGCGGGAGACGGCGCACCGGGCGGCTGGCATCGCGGCGGCGGAGGTCGGAAGGTACGCGCGGGGGGAGAGGCCGGAGAACGCCGTCAACGGGGAGGCGGTGGGCCGGTAGGTTGGCGGCGGGGCGAGAGGGACCATGAACGCCATCGGCATAGACGTCGGGACGACCGGCCTGAAGGCGGTCGCGGTGAGCTCCGGGGGGGAGATCCTGCGCGAAAAGACCGCCCGCTACCCGACCCGCCTCGCCGGGCTCGGGGCGGAGCAGGACGCCCGCGCCTGGTGGCGGGCGGCGAGGGAGGCGCTGCCCGAAGTGGCAGGCGGCGAGCCGGTCTCAGGCGTCGCCGTTACCTGCCAGGCCCCCACGCTCGTCTGCGTCGACGGGGACTTCGAGCCGCTGGGGGCGGCCCTCACCTGGATCGACCGCAGGGCCCACCGGGAGGCGGAGGAGATAGCCGGAGCCGTCGCCCCCACCCGCAACCCCCCCGACCCGTACTTCGCCACAGGCAAGCTGCTCTGGCTCGCCCGCAACCGCCCCGAGGAATTGGAGAACGCCCGCGCCGTCCTGTGCGCCAACGGCTTTGTGATCGGGCAACTGACCGGCGAGGCGTCCCTGGACGAGACGACAGCCGGCCTCTTCCAGGGCTGGGACGGCGCCTTCGACCCCGCGCTCCCCGGCCTCGTCCCCCTCGACTTGCTGCCGCCGGTGCGCCCGGCGATGGAGATCGCCGGCGAGGTGTCGCGTTCGGCAGCGGAGGCCACGGGCCTGCCTGAGGGCACGCCGGTCGCCCACGGCGGGATCGACGCCGTGGGGGCCGCGCTCGAGGCCGGCATCTTCGGGCCCGGCGACGGGCTCGTGGAGATGACCGGGTTCTCGACCGTGGTCATCACCGCCGCCCGGCGGGGGACGCGCGTCCCCGGCATGATCCACACGCGCCACGGCGCGGGCGGGAACGACCTCATCCTGGCCGCGATGGTCACCGCGGGCGCCGTTACGGAATGGGGCATGAGGCTGACCGGCTTCGAGAACCCGGCCGCGTTCGACGGCAACGTCTCGAAAGAGGCCGCGGGCCGCGGGCGGCCGGGCAGGCTGCTCATGGTCCCCGCCCTCGCCGGCGAGAGGACCCCGACCTGGGACGCGACGGCCCGCGGCGCCGTGGTCGGCCTCGACCTCGACGCGGACGCGGCCGACCTCGCCGTCGCCATCTACGAGGGAACGGCCCTGGGCCTCGCGGACAACTTCGGGCGCATGCAGGAGGTCCTGGGCGACCTCAGGCCCGTGCGCTCCGTCGGCGGCGGCTCCAAGAGCGAGATCTGGACCCGGATCAAGGCCGACGTGCTCGGCGTGCCGGTCACGGTGCCGCGCCTGGGCCACGGCGCGGCGGCCGGGGCCGCCATGCTCGCCGGCATGGCGACAGGGCTCTGGCCGGACGAGGAGTCGGCCAGGGCCCTGGTGGCCGGGGAGGGCCGGGCGTTCGAGCCCGACCCGAAGATGACCGAGAAGTACGCGAGACGCCTGGACCTCTACAGGGAACTGCAAAGTATGCTCCCCCCCATAACGCGGGGGCTGCAGGCAACCGGGGAAGAGCAAACGGCGCGATGGACCGACTAGACGTGGCGAAGGGGGTGCCCGTGGGCACGAATTACGGCGGGCTTTTGGAGGAGCTGGTGGGGTTGTCGAGGTCCCTCGGGGACCCGGGGAGGGACCTCGTGATCCTGGGCGAGGGGAACACCTCCGTCCGCCTGGACGACGAAAGCTTCCTCGTAAAGGCCAGCGGCACCTCCCTCGCGAACGCGAAAAAGGAGGGCTTCGTCCGCATGGACTTCGGGCGCACGCTGGCCCTCCTCGACCTCGAAGACCCCTCCGACGACGAGCTTGGCGGCGCCCTCATGGCGGCCCGGGGCGAGGGCGGGGGGGACCTGCGGCCCTCCATCGAGGCCGTGATGCACGCGCTCTGCCTCACGGAGGGGGAGGCGACCTTTGTCGGGCACACGCACCCGACGTCGGTTAACGCCGTCCTGTGCTCCGACCGGGCGGAGATGCTCTCTGCCGGCGTGATCTTCCCTGACCAGGTCGTGGTCCTCGGCCGCCACCTCCTGCACGTGCCCTACGCCGACGTTGGCCTCCCCCTGGCCCGCGCGCTGCGCGACGGCCTGCGGGAGCACGGGGGGCGCGTCGGGGCCCCGCCGAAGACCGTCTACCTGCAAAACCACGGCCTCGTGGCCCTGGGCCCGTCGGCCGGCGGGGTGGAGAGGGTCACCGCGATGGCGGACAAGCACGCGCGCATCATGGCCGGCGTGCTCGCCGCCGGCGAGCCGGTCTTTCTCACCGCCGAACAGGCCGACGGCCTGGACGCCCGCCCGGACGAGGAGTACCGCCGCCGGGTGCTGGGAGGGGGCAGGTGACGCGCGGGCGGTGGGCGACGACGCGGGGCGGAGGGGCGTCGGAGGACGTCCCCGGAGACGCTAAGGACTAAGGAGATGATCGGGACATGATCCTCGGTATAGACCTGGGCACCTCGGTCGTGAAGGCCGCCGCCTTCTCGCGGGGCGGGGAGGTCCTGGCGGTCGAGGGCCGCCGGGTAAAACTGTACAACCCGCGCCCCGAGTGCTCGGAGCAGGACATCGACGAGACGGTGGAGGCGCTCGGCGCGGTCGTCCGGGCCGCGCTGGAAGGGACGGACGAACCCGTCGAGACGGTCGGCCTCACCGGCCAGGGCGACGGCCTCTGGCTCCTGGACGAAAGGGGCCGCCAGGTGCGCCGCGCCGCGACCTGGCTCGACGCCAGGGCCAACCCCATCGTCGAAGAGTGGAGGGCCTCAGGCGTCTTCGAGGAGCACTTCCGCCTAAACGGCAACGTCACCTTCCCGGGGGCGCCCTCCGCCATCATGGCCGCCCTCAAACGCGAAGAACCGGAGTCGCTCGAAAGGGCCGCCACGGCGGGCTACTGCAAGGACGTCGCCTTCAGGCGCCTCACCGGCGGGCGGGCCACCGACGCCTCCGACGCCTCCGAACCGTTCATGGACCACTCGACCAGGGAGTACGACCCCGGCATCCTGAAGCTCTTCGGCCTGGAAGACCACGAGCACCTGCTCGCGCCCATCGACGCCTACCCGGGGGAGGCCCGCCCCATCAGCAGAGAAGGGGCGGAGTTGACGGGGCTTCCTGAGGGCACCCCGGTACACAGCGGCCCGTTCGACCTGCCGGCCACCGCCATGGGCGCGGGCGTCACGAGGCTCGGGGACGGCGTCATCATCGTCGGCACCACCCTCGCCTGCGAGGTCCTGACCGACCGCGTGGAGACGGACGGGGAGCCGGGAGGGCAGACGCTCTGCATGCTGGAGCCTGACCGCTGGCTCAGGGCTATGCCCGCGATGGTCGGCACCGCCTCCATGGACCTTACCCTGAACCTGCTCCGCTCCGAGCACGCGGAGATAGAGGACTTTCTCGCCGGGAGCCCGCCGGGCGCCAACGGGGTGGGCGTCCTGCCGTTCTTCTCGCCCTCCGGGGAGCGCGCCCCCTTCGTCGAGCCCGACGCCCGCGGGCAGCTCTCCGGCATGACCCTTGGCACCACCCGCGCCGACGTGGTCAGGGCCGTCGCAGAGGGGGTCGGGTACGCGGCGAAGCACTGCCTCGCGGCGGCCGGCTTGCGGGGCGAACTGTCTATCTGCGGCGGCGGGGCGGAGTCCCGCGCCTGGCGGCAGGTCCTCGCCGACGTGCTCCAGCGGCCCCTCAAGGTCGCCCGCCGTCCCGAGGTCGGCGCCAGGGGGGCGGCGATGGCCGCCATGATCTCGCTGAAGATGGACTTCGACCACGAAGCCTGGACCCGCCCGGAAGACGAGGTGCGGCCCAGCGAGGACCTGGCCGACCTCTACGAGGAGGGCTTCGATCACTACCTGGCCAGGGTCGATTCCGCCCGCGATCTCTGGGGCCGTCCTACGTGACGGAAGGGCCAAACGCAAACACGACGCGAAAGAGGAGGACCGGCTTGAAGCACCAGAGGCTACGCGAAGAGGTCACCGAAGTCTCGCGCCGGATGAGCGCCTCCGGCCTCGTCCGCACGACCTCGGGCAACGTCAGCGCCCGCACCCCCGACGGGAACGTCCTCATAACCCCGAGCGGGCTGCCCTACGAGGACCTCGAACCGCAGGACGTGGCGCTCGTGAACCTCGAGGGCGCGTTGCTAGAAGGCTGCTTCGATCCATCCACCGAGGTCCCGATGCACACGGGCATCTACCGCTCCAAGCCGGACGTTGGCGGGATCGTGCACACCCACGCGCCCTACTCGACCGCGCTCGCCTGCCTGGGCCTGGAGATCCCCGCGGTCCACTACATGCTCGCGGTCCTCTCCGAAGAGGGCCGCGTTCCCCTGTCCCCCTACGCGACCTACGGCACCGAGGAGCTGGCCGGGTACGCGGCCGAGACCCTCGGCGACGCCCACTCCGCCTGCCTGCTCCAGAACCACGGGACCATCACCGTGGGGGAGACAGCCGGAAAGGCCTACTCGCTGACCGTGATCCTGGAGGAGATGGCCGAGCTCTACTACAGGACCATGACGGCCGGAGACCCCATCATCCTGGGCCCCGACCGCATAGCCGAGACCCGCGCCAAGATAGCCGGTTACGGGCAGACCAAGCCGGCGGCCAAAAAACCGGCGTAGAACCGCCCGGAGAGGAGGCCACCGGGGAGCCTGAAAGAGGCCCTCCCGACGCGGTCGGCTCGGGCATCGCACGCCGCGACGGGCACGCGGCATCCGACCCCAGCCGGGCAGGAATTCTCGTCGAGGAGATGCGCCTTCGAGCCCGGCCGCACGCGCGGCCGGCGTGCCAAACCACCCGGAACCACCGCGGCGAGAGACGGCCCGGCATCGGCCTTGCACCGGAATGCAGCCTCCGTTACAGTGTGAGCGGGGAAAGGAGATATTTGAGCGATTTAGAACGAGGATTGCTCGAACGATCATAAATTGTCAGACAAACGCGCAGATTTACCGGGTCAGCGGCAGCGGCGGATAGCGGAGCTCGTTCGCGAGTCGGGGAGCGTCACCGTGGCGACGTTGGAGGAGGACCTCGGCATCTCTCCGGCGACCGCGCGGCGGGACCTGGCGGTGCTCGAGAGGCAGGGCAAGGTAAAGAGGACCCATGGCGGGGCCGTCATGCCTGGGTTCACGCAGCACGAGGACTCCTTCCAGCAGCGGCTGGGGGAGGCGTTGGAGGCGAAGGGGCGGCTGGCGCGGGTCGCGGCTGCGATGCTCGAGGCGGACGAGACGGTGTTCGTGGATTCGTCCACCACGGCTTACTACGCGGCGCGGCGCATAATCGCCGACGCGCCGAGCGTGACGTGCCTGACCAACCTGGTACCGGTCATGGACCTGTTCTCCGGGGCGGATCCGTCCGGCGCGAGCATGGTCGGGGTCGGCGGCATGTTCAGGGCGCTGACGCTCTCCTTCGTGGGGCCGTGCGCCGTGCGTGCCGTCGAGTCTTACCTGGTGGACAGGGCGTTCGTGAGCGTCAAGGGGATCACGGCCGGGGGGCACCTCACGGACGCGGACCCGCTGGAGGCGGAGGTCAAGCGCGCCATGATCCGGCAGTCCGACAAGCCCGTGCTGCTGGTGGACGGCAGGAAGTTCGAGCGCCGGGGCATGAGCGTCATAGGCCACGTCTCCGAGGTCTCCCTGGTGGTAACCGCCGACGCCCGCCCCCCGCACGTGCAGGCCCTGGAGGACCTGGGGGTGGCCGTGAAGAGCGTGTAAGAGGAGCGGGCAGGGCCGGCTGGGGAGCCGGTTCGTGGGAAAGGGAAATCGCGAGGGTTTATGCCCGGGAGGAGTTTATCTGAGCCATGGCTACTTCGGAGGCGGACGTGAACAGCCGGCACGACGACGGCCACGTCAGCGCTCAGCAATGGAGATGGACCGCCCTGGCGGGCATGGCGTCCTACATGGACGCCGGGTCTATCGGTTCGGGTACCCCGGATGGACACCACCCAGCCCGCGCTCTCGCTTATGACCGCCATGGCCTGCCCGGTGGAGCGATGAGCGCGATGCCCGACGTATCGGCCGTGAAGCTCGGAGGCCGGCAACGGCCGTGCCCGCGCAGAAGATTTCGGCGGACGGCGAGGCACGCCACGAGGCGTGCGCCGGTTCTCATGGATGGGTGGATCCACGCTTCGCGGGCAGCGAGACGGCGCCGCCTCAGCACCCCGGTCGGCCAGGCGGGGGTCTTCGAGACCCCAGGGTTCAGGGAAGGGTAACGGTATGCCGCAGTTCGGAGCGCACGCGTTCATATGGGCAGGCGAATGGACCCCCGAGGGGGCCGAGAAGGTGATCCGCGGCGCGTCCGAGGCCGGGCTGGATTTCGTGGAGATCCCCCTGTTGCATCCGGAGAGCATGGACGCCGCCGGGACGAGGGAGCTGCTGGACGGGTACGGGATCGGGTGCACCTGCTCGCTCGGGTTGCCCGCGTCGGCGCACCTCCCCTTCGCCCCCGATGCGGCCGAGAGGTTTCTCCGGACGGCGGTAGACGTCACGGCCTCGCTCGGGTCCGACGCGCTTTCGGGGGCGATCTACACCCACCTTGGCACCCTGACCCGCAAGCCGCCCACCGAGGACGAGCTCGCGACGGTGGCGCGGGTGATCAAGAGCGTGGCGCGCTACGCGGCACAACGGGACGTCTCGCTCGGCATAGAGGCCATCAACCGCTACGAGACGTACCTGATCAACCTGGCCTCCCAGGCCGATGAGATGCTGGGCCGGGTCGACGAGGCCAACGTGTTCGTTCACCTGGACACCTACCACATGAACATCGAGGAGAAGGGCTTCTATGAGCCTATAGTCGCCGCCGGGGCAAGCATGCGCTACATCCACCTCTCCGAGTCCGACCGGGGGACGCCGGGCACGGGCAACGTGCGCTGGGACGACGTGTTCGCAGGCCTCGAGGCCGTAGAGTACGACGGGCGCCTGGTGATGGAGTCCTTCGCGGCGGTCAACGAGGACATCATAGGCGCCACGGCCCTGTGGCGGGACGTGGTCGGCGACCCGCAGGCCTTGATAACCGACGGGCTCGCCTTTCTTCGCGACAAGGCGGCCGAGCACGGCCTCCTCGATGGCCCGGCCGGGCCGCCCCGGGTGGGTCGGTAGTGGCCGCGGAGACCGCATTTCTGGCGGTCGACCTTGGGGCCGAGAGCGGACGCGCCGTGCTCGGACGCTTCGACGGCGGGCGGATGACCCTCGAGGAGGTGCACCGCTTCCCGAACGTGCCAGTCCGCCTGCCGGACGGCCTGCACTGGGACGTGTTGCGGATCGTCGAAGAGGCCAAGGCGGGGATCGCCAGGGCGTCTAGCGAAGCCGGGCAGATGGAGAGCCTCGGGATCGACTCCTGGGGCGTGGACTTCGGCCTGCTGGACCGCGACGGCTGCCTGATAGCCAACCCCTACCACTACCGCGACCCCCGCACCGAGGGCATGGAGGAGAGGGCCTTCGGCCGGATGCCCAAAGAGGAGATCTACGAGACGACGGGCGTCCAGTTCATGCCGATAAACACCCTCTACCAACTCCTGGCGATGGAGGGTTCGCCGCTTCTCCAGGCGGCGCGGACGCTGCTCCTGATCCCCGACCTTCTCGGCTACTGGCTCACCGGCGAGAGGGCCTGCGAGTCCACCATCGCCAGCACCACCCAGCTCTGCGACGCGCGCTCCGGCGGTTGGGCCCGGGACGTCCTGGAGAAGATGCGCCTTCCCGGCCACATCTTCGGCGAGATCGTCCCTCCCGGCACCCAACTCGGGCCCCTGCTGCCGGAGGTCGCCGAGGAGACGGGGGCGAAGGGAGGGTTGCCCGTTACGGCCGTCGCCTCCCACGACACCGCCTCAGCCGTGGTCGCCGTCCCCGCCGAGGGCGAGAATTTCGCTTACATCTCCAGCGGCACCTGGTCCCTGGTGGGCGTGGAGTTGCCGAGACCCGCCATCGCGCCCGAGGGGATGCGCGCCAACTTTACGAACGAGGGGGGCTTCGGCGGCACGACGCGGTTCCTGAAGAACGTCATGGGTCTCTGGCTCCTGCAGGAGTGCCGGCGCACCTGGGCCCGCGAGGGGCGCGAGTACTCCTACGAAGAACTTACCCGCCTCGCGCAGGCTGCGCCGGCCGGCGGTCCCTTGCTGGACCCGGATCATCCCTCCTTCCTCCCCCCGGGGGACATGCCGGGACGCATCCGCCGTTTCTGCCGGGCGACAGGCCAGGGACGGCCCGGGGAGCCGGGGGAGGTCGCCCGGTGCGTGATCGAAAGCCTCGCGCTCAAGTACCGGTGGTCGCTGGAGCGGGCCGAGGAGATAACCGGTAGGCGCGTCGAGGTCGTCCACGTGGTGGGGGGTGGGGTGCGGAACACGCTGCTCTGCCAACTCACGGCGGACGCGACGCGCCGGCCGGTGCGGGCCGGGCCGGTGGAGGCCACGGCCCTTGGCAACCTCATGGTCCAGGCCTACGCCCGGGGGCACCTCGGTTCGCTGGAGGAGATCCGGGCCGCCGTGCGGCGCTCCCCCATAGAACTGCACGACTATTTGCCGATGGGCAGCGCGGACGAGTGGGACGGGGCCTACGAGAGGTTGCGGGGGATCATGGACGCCGCCGCACACCCGGACACGGAAGGAGCGGTCCTTTGAGCATGTGTGAGAGGAGGGATGGAGAGCCGGGTGGTGACCATCCGGAGGGCGTCAGAGAGGTAGGAGCGTCATGAGACCCTCCGACGAACCCGGCACGGGGAGGGCTGCCACGGCCGCCGAGGCCCCGCCCGTCTTCCGCCTCCGGGACGTGACCAAGCGCTTCGGCGGCGTGACGGCCGTGGAGGGGGTGGGTTTCGACCTGCGGCCCGGTGAGGTCCACGCCCTTGTGGGCGAGAACGGCGCGGGCAAGAGCACGCTCATGAAGATGGTCCACGGCCTGTACGCGCCAGATGAGGGAACGCTGGAGGTGGGGGGGGAGGCCACCGAGTTCTCCTCGCCGCGCGACGCCGAGGCCGCCGGCATCGCCATGATCCCGCAGGAGCTCGACCTGTTCCCGGAGCTCTCGGTTACGGAGAACCTGTTCGTGGGCCGTCACCGGCCCCGCACGCGCTGGGGCACCCTGGACCGGGCCGCCATGCGGGGCAAAGCCCGCGAGCGGTTGGGGTCCCTCGGGGTCGACCTGGACGTCACCGCCTCCGTCAAAGGGCTCTCGGCGGCCAACCAGCAGATCGTCGCCATCGCGCGGGCCCTCGTGGGCGAGGCCAGGGCCGTGGTCATGGACGAGCCGACCGCCTCCCTGACCGAGCGGGAGGTCCGGCAGCTCTTCAGGATCATCTCGGATCTGACCTCGGGCGGCGTCGGCGTCGTCTACATCTCGCACCGCCTGGAGGAGGTCTTCACGATCTCGGACCGCATCACCGTGCTGCGCGACGGGCACCACATCACCACCGCGCCCGCCGCAGACCTCGACGCCGAGGAGTTGGTACGCCTCATGGTGGGCCGGCCCTTGAACGAGCTGTTCACCCGGAGCCCGCACAGCCCCGGGGAGGTGGCCCTGGAGGTGCGCGGCCTGGGCAGGGCCGGCGAGTTCGAAGAGGTAGACCTCGTCGTGCGCCGGAGCGAGATCGTGGGCCTCTCCGGGCTCGTCGGGGCCGGCCGCAGCGAGGTGGCCCAGGCGATCTTCGGCATCCGTTCGCCCGAGTCCGGCGAGATACGCATCGACGGCGAGGTCGTCAGGATAAAATCGCCCCAGGCGGCCATGGAGAAGGGCATATTCTACGTGCCCGAGGAGCGGCGCTCGCAGGGGCTCATCCTGCCGTTCTCCATAAAAAACAACATCACTTTGAGCATCCTGGACCGGATCGCCCGGTTCGGGTTCGTGCCGAGGACGGAGCGGCAGACGGCCGACCGCTTCGCCAAGGGGCTGTCGATCCGGGGGGGCAGCGTCTCCGACCCCGTCAGCCGCCTCTCGGGCGGCAACCAGCAGAAGGTGGTGCTGGCGAAGTCGCTCGCCCGCGAGCCGTCCATCCTGCTCCTCGACGAGCCGACCAGGGGCATCGACGTCGGGGCCAAGTCGGAGATCTACCGCCTCATAGACGACCTCGCCAAGGAGGGGAAGGCGATCCTGCTCATCTCTTCGGAGCTCGAGGAGGTCCTCTCCATGTCGGACCGGGTGGTGGTAATGCGGGAGGGCAGGATCACGGGCGAGTTCGGACGGAACGAGGCAGACCAGGAGAGGGTGATGACCGCGGCCACCGGCGGCAGAGACCGGCCGGCCCCCGCCGGCCGGGGAGAGGAGGCACCCGAAGATGAGTGAAGTGCAGACGCCGACCCCCGCGCAGAGCGGCGCGAACGGCACCGTGCTGAGCCGGTGGTTGGTACGCCCCGAGGCGCCCGCCCTGGTGTTCCTGGCCGTCCTGCTCGTGGCCTTCTCGCTCAGCAGCGACGAGTTTTTGAGCGGTTCCAACCTCGAGTCCATCCTGGTCTCCGTGGCCGTGCTGGGCACCATCGCCCTGGCGGTCAACCAGGTGATCCTGTGCGGGGAGATAGACATCTCGACGGGCTCGATGATGGGCCTGTGCGCGGTCGCCGCGGGGGCCGTGGCGACGAGCACGGGCGGCCTGATCCTCCCCCTGCTGACCGGCGTGGCCGTCGGCGCGCTCGCCGGGGCGGCCAACGGGCTGCTCGTTACCCTCGGGCGCATCCCTTCCATAATCGTGACGCTCGGCATGCTCTACGCGCTGCGCGGGGTGATCCTGCTCGTCACGGGGGGTACCTGGATCACCGGCATCCCGGACGGGACGCGCGTGCTCGGGACCGGGTCGGTGCTCGGCATAGAGTACCCCGTGTTCGTCCTCCTCATACTGTTCGTGGTGATGGAGATGGTCAGCCGTCACTCGACCTGGGGCCGGAACGTCTTCGCCGTCGGCGGCAACCGTCGGGCCTCCCGCCTGGCGGGGCTCCCGATAGACCGCGTCCGGTTCCTGTCCTTCGTGCTGGTTGGCGTCTTTGTCGGCATAGCGTCCATCATCTACCTCGGGCGGGCAGGGTCCGTGCAGACCAACACCGGGACCGGCCTGGAGCTTCAGGTCGTCGCGGCCGTGGTGATAGGGGGCACCAGCATCTCTGGTGGGCGGGGTTCGACGCTGGCCGCCCTCACCGGGGCCGTGCTCATAGGCGTCATCCTCAACGGCCTCATCCTGGTGGGGGTGCCGGGCATCTGGCAGGACGCCGTGCTCGGGGCCCTGATCCTGCTCGCCGTCACCACCGACGTGCTGCGCCGGCGTCTGCTGGGAGACAAGTCATGAGCGCGGCCACAGCGGCCCTCAGGCGCTTGAAGCTCTCCCGCGAGGTCGTGCTGCTCGGGGTGCTGATCGTCCTTATGGTCGTTATGTCCCTGCTCTCGCCGCTCTTCCTCACCGTGGGCAACCTGCTCAACACCTCGCGCTTTTTCGTCGAGGTGGGGCTCATGGCGCTCGGGATGACCCTGATAATCATCACGGGAGGCATCGACCTCTCCGTCGGGTCGAACGTGGCCCTCGTCTCGGTCGCCGTCGGGTTCTCCTACGCCGCCGGCCTGCCCCTGCCCCTGGCGATCCTGTTCGGCCTCGTGGTGGGCCTGGCCGCCGGCCTCTTCAACGGCCTCTTTATCACCCTGCTGGACCTGCACCCCCTCGTGGTCACCCTGGGGACCTTCGCCCTGTTTCAGGGCCTGGCGTACGGCCTGTCGAAGGCGGAGGCTGTCTCGGACTTTCCCCCCTGGTTCGCCTACTTCGGCCAGGCTTACTTCCTGAACGTGGTGCCGGGGCAGTTGTTCATCTTTATCCTGGCCGTGGTCGTGGTCTGGCTGATCCTGTCTCGCACCCGTTTCGGCCGCTACGTCTACGCCATCGGCAACAACGAGGAGGCGGCCCATTTCTCCGGGGTGCCCGTCCGCAGGGTGAAGCTGGCCCTCTACTCCGGCATCGGCCTCTTGGTGGGCATGGCCGCGGTCATCTACACCTCGCGGGTCTACACGGCGCGCGGCGACTCGGGCCTCGGGCTGGAGCTCGACGTTATCTCCGCCGTGGTCCTAGGGGGGGCCAGCATCTACGGCGGATCTGGGACCATAGGCGGCACCGTGCTCGGCGTCCTCATCATCGCGACCTTGCGAAACGGCCTGGTCCTGGCCGGGGTGCCGAGCACCTGGCAGGTCTTCGTGCTCGGGGTCCTGCTCCTCGTGGCCGTCTTCCTGAACGAGTTTTTCCGAAGAAGGGAGGAGTGACCCGTACCCGAGAGAGAAAACCGCCGGTAGAAGAGAGCAAAGCTTACCGAGAAGGAGGAGAGAGCGTGGCCAGATACGCGTGGGGGGCCAGGATCGTCCGTGTAGCCTTGTTGATGGCGTTGGTGTTGGTGGCCGCATCCTGCGGCGTGGGGCAGCAGCCGTCCCAGGGTGGCGGCGGCGGTAGCGGGCCGAAGAAGATCTGCATGATGCCCAAGCTCGTCGGCATTCCCTACTTCAACGCCTCCGAGACGGGCGCGAAGGAGGCGGCCAAGGACCTCGGCGTCGAGCTCGTCTACGACGGGCCGACGGAGGCCAAGGCGGCGCTCCAATCCCAGATGATCGAGCAGTGGATCCAGCAGCAGTGCGGCGCCATCTCGGTCGCCGCCAACGATCCCGACGCCCTCGCCCCCGCCATGAAGAAGGCCCAAGACGCCGGTATAAAGACCTCGTCCTGGGACGCCGACGTGGCCAAGGACGCCCGCGAGGTCTTCGTCAACCAGGCGACCTTCGAGGCCATAGGCTACGAGCTCGTCGACGTGATGGCCGAGCAGACCGACGGCAAGGGCAAGTTCCTGGTCGTCACCGGCTCGCTCACCGCCCCGAACCAGGTCGCCTGGCTCAAAGAGATGCGCGAGCGCATGAAGGACAAGTACCCCGAGATGTCCATCGCCTCCGTCGAGCCCGGCGAGGAGGACCTTCAGCTCGGGATCGACATAACCAAGAACTACCTGCGCGCCAACCCCGACACGGCGGGCGTCTTCGGGATAACCTCCGTCGCCCTGCCCGGCGCGGCCGAGGCCGTCGAGCAGGCGGGGCTCGAGGGCAAGGTGGCCGTAACCGGCCTCTCGACGCCCAACGACATGAAGCCCTACCTCGAGTCCGGGGCCGTCGAGGAGTTCGTCCTCTGGAACCCGGTGGACCTCGGCTACCTGGCGGTGCACGTCGCCAACGCCCAGCTCGAGGGCAACATGCCCAAATCCGGGACCTTCGAGGCCGGCCGCCTCGGCAAGGTCGAGCTGCTCGCCGAGGACGAGGTCCTCCTCGGCCCACCCCTCGTCTTCAACCAGAAGAACATCGGCAAGTACGACTTCTAGGGCAACACCGGCGCCGGCGTCTCCCTCGCGAGGGGCGCCGGCGTCCGACCGGGGGAGGAGAAACCTTTGGAGAGCACGCAAGGCTGGGCCTACGACGGGCGCCTTTCGGGGTCTCTTGCGGCGCGGGGGGTCGACGTCGACCGGGTGGAGGAACGCCTGCGTTCGCAGAGGGTAGAGACCCCGTCGTGGGGTTACGGCGACACCGGCACGCGCTTCGCCGTCTTTCCGCAGCGGGGCGTGCCCCGCGACCCTTTCGAGAAGGTGGCCGACGCCGCCCAGGTCCACGGGCTGACCGGCGTGTGCCCGACGGTGGCCGTCCACATCCCGTGGGACAGGGTGGACGACTACGGCGGGCTGAAAGAACACGCGGGATCCTTGGGCTTACGCATCGGCGCGGTCAACCCCAACCTTTTTCAGGAGCCCGCGTACAAGCTCGGCAGCGTCTGCCACCCCGATCCGGCCGTCAGGCGCGAGGCCACCGACCACCTGCTCGAGTGCGTGCGCGTGGCCGGGGAGGTCGGCTCCGAGGTCCTCTCCCTGTGGTTCGCCGACGGCACCAACTACGCCGGGCAAGACTCGTTTATCGAGCGCCGCCACCGGATGGTCGATTGCCTGGGCGAGGTCTACTCGGCCATGCCGGGGAACATGCGGATGCTGCTCGAGTACAAGCCCTACGAGCCGGCCTTCTACCACACCGACCTCGCCGACTGGGGCGCGGCCCTCACCGTCTGCCAGAAGCTCGGCGATCGGGCAGAAGTCCTGGTAGATCTCGGGCACCACGCCAAGGAGGTCAACATAGAGTACGTCGTGGCGCTGCTCCTCGACGAGGGCCGGCTCGGGGGCTTCCACTTCAACAACCGCAAGTACGGCGACGACGACCTCATCGTCGGGAGCGTGAACCCGTTCGAGCTGTTCCTGATCTACGTCGAGCTCGTCGGGGCGGAGGAGCGGTCCGAGACGCGCATCGACTACATGATCGACCAGACCCACAACATCGAGCCCAAGATGGAGGCCATGATCCTGTCCGTGATGAACCTCCAGGAGGCCTACGCGAAAGCCCTCCTCGTGGACCGCCGGGCGCTGGACGGGGCCAGGCGCGCGGGCGACGTCCTCGGGGCGCACCGGACCCTGCTCGACGCCTACGCCACGGACGTGCGCCCCCTGTGCGCGAAGGTCCGCGAGGACCTGGGCGCCGCGGCTGACCCGATAGCGGCCTTCAAAGAGGGCGGGTACGCGGAGAAGGTCGCCGCGGAGCGCGGCGAAGGCGCCGGCGCGGGGTGGGGCTAGGGCCGACGAAACTGCCACGAGAAGAGCTTATAGCTGACGGCCGAGGGCTGAAGGCGCCGACCGTAGGGAGGCCACGCATGGAGACGAGGATACCGGGGGCAACGGAGAACCTGTGGGACGAGGGCGCGGTCGCCGGCCTCTCTGAGCTTGAGAAGCTGGCCCACCGCTCCAACCTGTTCGGGAGGGACCGCTCGGTCGCCAACTTCGGGGGCGGCAACACCTCGACCAAAACGAAGGAGCGCGACCACGCCGGGCGGGAGGTGGACGTCCTCTGGGTCAAGGGCTCGGGCTCGGACCTGGCCACCATAGGGGCGGGACAGTTCACCGGCATCAAGTTGGACGAGGTGCTGCCGCTCGGGGAACGGGACGAGATGGGCGACGAGGAGATGGTCGCGTACCTCGCCGCCTGCCAGCTCAGGCCGGACATGCCGAGGGGGTCCATAGAGACGCTCCTGCACGCCTTCGTGCCCCACCCGCACGTGGACCACACGCACCCGGACGCGATCAACATGATCTGCTGCGCCGGGGACGGCGAGGACCTGGCGGCCCGGTGCTTCGGCGGGGATGCCGTCTGGATCCCCTACATTCGCCCGGGCTTTACCCTCTCCAAGCAGGTGGGCGACGCCGTGAGGAACAACCCGAACGCGAGGTTCGTCCTGCTCGCCAAGCACGGCCTCGTCACCTACGGGAGCACCCACGAGGAGAGCTACGCCAGGACCATCGAGGCCGTCAACCGCGCCGCCGAGTTCGTCGCTGGCAGGGCCGGGGAGCCGTTCGGCGGCCGCTCGGTCGAGCCGCCCGGGCCGGGGAGGCGCGAGGAGCTGCTCGCCGGCGTCCTGCCAGCCCTGCGCGGGGCGCTCTCTTCCGGGTCCGCGGGGACGGCGCACAAGATCCTGCGCATCGACCACACCTCCGACGATGTCCTCGAGTTCGTCTGCGGGCGCGACTCCGGGGAGCTCTCCCAGGTGGGTGCCGCCTGCCCCGACCACCTGGTAAGGACGAAGGTGAGGCCCCTGTGGGTGGACTTCGACCCGGAGAACGAGGGTGCTGAGGAGCTGAAGGCGAGGCTCCGCGAGGGTGTCGAGGCGTACCGGCGGGACTACGAGGCGTACTTCTCGCGCCACGAGGAGGCCGACGAGGAGATGTCCGACCCCAACCCGAGGGTCGTCCTGATCCGGGGCGTGGGGCTCGTGGGCGCCGCGCACAACGCCAGGGAGGCGGGCCTCTCCAGGGACTTCGCCTACAGGGCCATCAACGTCATACGCGGCGCCCACGCCCTCGGCGGCTACGTCTCCCTGACGGAGGAGGAATCGTACGCGGTCGAGTACTGGCCCCTGGAGCTCTACAAGCTCGCCCAGGCCCCGCCGTCCCGCGAGCTCGCGGGCAGGGTCGCCTTCGTCACCGGCGGGGCCGGGGGCATAGGCAGCGCCGTGGCGCGGGCTTTAGCCGCGGAGGGGGCCTGCGTCGTGGCCTGCGACCTCGACGAAGAGGGCGCCGGGGAGGTCGCGGAGAGCCTCCCGCAGCCGGGCATCGCCGCGCGGGCGGACGTCACCGACGAGGGGGAGGTCGCCCGCGCCTACCGCCTGGCCGTCCTCGAGTACGGCGGGGTGGACGTCGTGGTCTCAAACGCGGGGCTCGCCTCCTCCGCGCCCATCGAGGAGACGAGCGTCGAGATGTGGGACAAGAACCACGCCGTGCTCGCCAAGGGATACTTTCTGGTCTCGCGCGGGGCTTTCAAGATCATGAAGGAGCAAGGGGTCGGGGGCAGCCTGATCTTCGTGGCCTCCAAGAACGCCATGGCCGCCGGCAAGAACGCGGCCGCCTACTCTTCGGCCAAGGCCGCCGAGCTGCACCTGGCGCGTTGTCTGGCCGAGGAGGGCGGGACCGCGGGCATCCGGGTCAACACGGTGAACCCCGACGCGGTCCTGAGCGGGTCGAGGATCTGGGGCTCCTCCTGGCGCGAGGAGCGCGCCGCCGCCTACGGCATAGAGCCAGAAGAGCTCGAAGAGCACTACCGCCAGCGGAACGTGCTCAAGGTCAACGTGCTCCCGGAGAACATCGCCGAGGCCGTCCTGCACTTCGCATCCGAAATACGGTCGTCGAGGAGCACCGGCAATATCCTCAACGTGGACGGCGGCGTAAAGGATGCCTACCCGAGGTGAGCTTGCGATATCCGGCGGCGAGTCCGGATCGGGGGAGGTGCAAACGGGCGAAGCCGACGGGGCGGGCGAAGGTCGGGGTCCTTGCGTGGGTTTCCCTACCTCCTACCGCCACGATGGCAAATGGGATGGTCGGGCCCGACCGTGGGGAGTCGCGGGTTACGTGGGGTCTCCCCCGGGTACAGCTAGCCCGGTTATGGAGAGGTGTCGGCGAGGCCGGAGGAGGCTGACGTGGGCAGAAGGGGCAGGCGCAAAGGGTCCCAGGGACGCGCGCAGGGACGCGTGCGAGAACGCGTGCGCGGAGGAGGTTCGGGACGCGGCGGTGGAGGAAGCGCGGGCCGAAAACGGGGTGGCTTCGACATAGGCGCCGTGCAGGATCTGGCGGGCCGGCTGGGGGATCGCCCCGGGGGCCGGTCGGGGGGCGCCTCGGGGGGTCTCGCGGGTGCCGCCGCGGGGCTCGCGGGCGGGGGCCTGGCGGGCAAGTTCCTGGGGGGCGGCTCGGAGGGTTCGGAGGAAGATTTCAGGAGGGAGGTCGCGGATCAGATCGCCCTCATGGACGAACGCCTGCAGATCCTAGAAGATCAGATGCAGGAACTGCGCGGGATGCTTGGAAGTACGGAGGCCCCGACGGAACCCGAGGGCGAGGCAGACCCCGGCAGCCTACCTTAGGGGTCGAAAAGGCCCCGGGGCCGCCGCCCGGCCCCGGGGGTCAGGCCTCGCCTTCCAGGGCGTCCTCGATTGCATCCTCGATGGCGTCTTCCACTATGTCGGCCGCCAGTATGGCCTCCAGGCCGTCCAGGACGTCGTCGGCGTCCAGCACGTAGGCCTCGTAGCCTTCGGTCTGCGCCCGCCGTCTCAGGGCGTCCATCACGTCGAGGAGGCATCCGGCGCCCCACTTGAGGTCTTCCTCGACGAGCCGGGAGGTCGCCACGCTCACCACGGCGTCCACGGCGGCCGGCTCCAGACCGCCGGTCTCGGGGTCGGTCAACAGGAAGTCGTTGGCCCTGAGCACGTCCTCGACCACCCGCTTGGCGTCTGGCATCGGGGGGACCTCGAACAGGGGCAGGTAGGCGGCGGAGATGACGCGCAGCGCCTTTACCTGGTGGTTGTGGTCCCCTTGCGCGTAGCTCTCTATAATCTCGAAAAGCTCCGGAAAGCTCTCTCCGCCCGTCGACTCCGTCATCGTCCGTCCTCCCGCTCGCGTTGGCAGTGACGCCCGGCCCCGTCCGGTCCCCGGACCCCGCCCGACGCGCAATCTATACCCCCGGTAACGGAAAGCTACCCGCGCCCGGGGCCATGCCTCGACTAAGGGCGAACGTGCGGTATACTACCCGGGTTACGCGATAAAGAACATACGTCCACGATCATCGAGATGCCGGATGTCCCGCATCTCTTTTTTTGTGTCTTGCGCCTTCTCTCTAACCGTGAGCGGTAGCCCACGACGTACGCTCCTTATTGTGGCGACTACTGTCCGACGAGAGAGAGGAACCGGAACACCTTGACAGACACCATACAGGAGGTCCAGAGGACCTCGTTCGCGGCCATGCCGATATCCGAGAAGGTCCAGAGGGCCGTCGCCGACCAGGGCTGGGAGACCCCGACCCCCATACAGGCGCTGGCGTTGCCCGAGCTTCTTGACGGCGAGGACGTCGTAGGCCTCGCCCAGACCGGCAGCGGCAAGACCGCCGCCTTCGCCATACCCCTGATCGAGTCCCTAGACGCGAAGCCGCGTGGGGTGCAGGCGCTCGTGCTCGTGCCGACGCGCGAGCTCGCGGCGCAGGCCGCGACGGAGATCTCCAGCCTCTCCAAGTACAACCCGGTCCGCCCGGTCGTGCTGTGCGGGGGCGTCGGCATCGGGCCCCAGATCAAAGCCCTCAGGAACCGCTCCACCTCCGTGGTCGTGGGCACGCCCGGGCGCATCCTCGACCACCTCCAGCGGGGCACGCTTCACCTGAACGCGGTGCGCTACCTCGTGCTAGACGAGGCTGACCGGATGCTCGACATGGGCTTCGCCCCCGACGTCGGGCGCATCCTCTCCCACACCCCCGAGAAGGAGAGGCAGACCGCCCTCTTCTCGGCGACGATGCCGGGGGAGATCCGGGGCATGGTCAAGCGCCACATGCGCTCGCCGCGCTACCTGACCGTAAAGTCCGAGGCCCCCACGGTGGACACCGTCGAGCAGGTCTACTACCGCATGGACGGCAGGGACAAGACCCGCGCCCTGCGCGCCCTCATCGACGCGGAGAAGGACCCCGTGACGATAGTTTTCCGCCGCACCAAGCACGGCGCCACCAAGCTGCACCGCCAGCTGGAGAAGAGCGGCTACAAGGTTGCCCTCCTGCACGGCGGCAAGTCGCAGTCGCAGCGCACCAAGACGCTCGAAGGCTTCTCCAGGGGCCGGACGAGCATCCTCGTGGCGACCAACGTCGCCTCGCGCGGGCTCGACATCCCGAACGTCTCGCACGTCTTCAACTACGACCTCCCCGAGGACACCGAGACCTACGTCCACCGCATCGGCCGCACCGCGCGCGCCGGCAAGGAGGGCGTGGCGGTCACGCTCGTGGGCGAGGCCGAGGTCAGGGACTTCGAGAAGATCCGGCGCTCCCTACCCGTCGAGGTCCGCCAGAGCCGGCTGCCCCGCTCCGCCTGAGCGATGGCATAAGAGGGACCCGTAGACCTCTCCGGAGAGGTCTACGGGTCCCAGCGCCGGAGTAGCGGACCCTCCTCACCAGTGAGGGGATCGGTCTCCGGCAGCGGCACGCCGCGGATGTTCTCCAGCACCCCCGGCCGCTCGCCCTCTTCGCCGGTTCTCAGGTCGTAGTTCTCCTGCCCGCGCGGGTAGGCGCCGACAACCGAGAAACCCCGGCTAGAGCCTTCGTTACAGTGCCCCACGCCCGCCGGGATGACCACCACGTCGCCCGCAGCGACCTCGGCCGTCTCCCCTCCGGGACCGCCGAAGGTGATGCGCGCCTCGCCGCCGACCACGCACAGGACCTCGTGGGAGGTCGAGTGGTAGTGGTGGTAAGAGAAAACGCCGCCTACCCAGGCGCCGCCCCAACCGTTCTGCGCCAGCAACTCCTTGCATCGCGAGGGATCTTGCCCGCCTTCCGGGAGCGCCCGCGGGTAGATGAGCAGCGGCAACGTCGGGTTGTTGGGTATGCTGCCGTCGTCCTCGAAGCGGTACTCTCGAACTTCTACTTGCCGCGTCGAATCTTTCATCCGGCCGGTGCTCCCCTTTCGCCCTCGGGGCTTACAGGCAACTATCATAGACGCCGGATCTTTGCGGTGCCATCTGCGGATCAGATAGACAGACCGGCTACCAAACTCAGCCTGCTGCCCCAGGCTTGCTAGAAAACCCGCGGACACATTGACACATTGGAGGTTGTAGTGGCGAGGGTCAGGTTATCCGTGGACGTGGAGCCGGAGTTGAGGCGTCGGGTGAGGATGGCCGCGGCCAGCAGGGACCAGTCGGTCAAGGAGTGGCTGGAGGGTGTGCTCGAACGGGGGCTCAGGCGCACGAACGAAGACCTCGCGTGGATGGAGGGGGATTTCTCGCGTTTGGGGGAGTTCGAGCCCTACGAGTGGGCCGAGGGCGAGTTGGAGGACGAGGCGCCGGTAAGGTACGAGCCGGGATCGGGCCTGCGGGTAACGAAGCCGGGCGGCGAAAGGGTGCGCGGCTACCGGGGAACCCTCGACGCCGCGCAGTACCGCCCCGTACGCGAGGGGCTGCTCCGGATGATGTTCCACGATGGAGAGAACGTGCCGGCACAGACCGGGGGGCCGTCGGTATGAGCGGGCCGCCATGCGGGCTAGCTGGCCCTCCTGCCGCGCCTCCCCGCCCGCAGGAAGGCTCCCGGGGAGGGCCTGACCCGCGGCGTCGGCACCGGGGCCCCCGCGAGCGCTTCGCGCAGGCTTCCCACACGGTCGACCAGGAAGGCGAAGCCCCTGGCGGCGGTCTGTTCTATCCGGCCCTCCAGGAGGAAGGCGCCCTCGCGGTGCAGCAGGTCGCCGCACCTCTGGTACGCCGAACGGAAGAGGGTCGCCTGCAAGAGGCCCCACTCGTCCTCGATCAGCAAGAAGTACACCCGGTGGCCGCTCTTGGTGGGCGGGCTCTGGAGGCATTCGATCAGGCCCGCGGCGCGGGCGCGGGCGCCGTGCGGGAGGTCCCTGATCTCCTCGCTCGAAACCACCCCCAGTTCCTCTAATGCCGCGCGGTAGGGGCGGAGGGGATGCCGGCGGACGTTGAGACCCAGGACCTCCCACTCCATCCTCTCCAGCGCCGTGTCCGCGAGGGGCAGGTGCCGGACCCCTCTCCTCTCGCGCGAGATCCACCAGCTCGCCGGGTGCTCCAAAGGTATCTCCGGTTGCCCCGCGCTTCGCCTCTTTTTTGGCAAGGACCTGGCCTCTTCCAGCAGCCTCGACCTGTTGTCTCCACCCGGCAGGCCGTCAAGGAACCCGCCCTTGACCAGGTTCTCCAACGAGTCTCTCTCGACGGCGGTCCGCCCGTACAGGTCGGCGACGGAGACGAATGGCCTCTCGCGCCGCTCGGCCTCTATGGACGAGATGGCCCTCTCGGAGAGGCCCTTGCAGTAGCGGAGGCCTACGCGGAGCGCGGGACCGGCGGGGGTGTCCTCCACGGCGAAGTCTCCTTCCGAGACGTTGGCGTCCGGCGGGAGCGCCCCGAGCCCGATCCTCCTCGCCTCGTTCAGAAGCAGCCTGGGGCTGTAGAAGCCCATGGGTTGCGAATCGAGGAGGGCGGCGAAGAACTCGGCCGGGTAATGGCGCCTCATGTACGCGCTGGCGTAGGAGAGCTCGGCGAAGGAGGCGGCGTGCGCCGCGGAGAAGCCGTAGACGGAGAAGCCCTCCATCCAAGAGAAGACCTCGCTCGCTTTCGCGGTGGAGACGCCGTTCTTGCCGGCGCGGCCGAGGAACTCGCGGCGCAGGCCGTTCATCGCGTTCGGCCCGCGGTCCTTGGTCATGGCGCGGCGGAGCAGGTCCCCCTCGCTGAGGGAGAAGCCCGCCACGGCGTTCGCCACGGCGAGGACCTGCTCCTGGTAGACGAGGACGCCGTAGGTGCGGCGCAGCACCTCCTCTAGTTGCGGCAGGATGGCCTCGTGCGGTCCTTCGCCGTTCTTTCTCCGGACGAAAGGGGTTATCAGGTCCCCCCTGACGGGGCCTGGCCTGAAGAGCGAGATCTGGGCCACCAGGTCCGTGAACTTCTCGGGCCGGAGCCGCCGGCTCAGGTGCATCTGCCCCGGCGACTCCAACTGGAACATACCGGCGTTTTTTCCTGTTCGGATCAGGCCGTAGGTCTCCCCATCCTCCGGCGGCAGGTCGTAAGGGTCCACCTTCCGGCCCGTCCTCCCCGTGGCGAGGACGCCGGCCCTGTGCAGCGCGGTGTGCATCCTCAGGCCCAGCAGGTCGAGCTTCGGGAGGCCGACCCGCTCCAGGTCGTCCTTGTCGTACTGGCACCTCAGTAACCCCTCCGTCCCC
The DNA here is from genome assembly GCA_902806085.1 of uncultured Rubrobacteraceae bacterium. Taxonomy (GTDB): domain Bacteria; phylum Actinomycetota; class Rubrobacteria; order Rubrobacterales; family Rubrobacteraceae; genus Rubrobacter_D. Next base: position 135,381 of record CADCVH010000053.1, read on the forward strand.
GAGGGCTCAAGCGGCACCAGCTCCGAGAGGTGGTGCTCCGCCGTCCCGAAGACCATGCCCCCGCTGTGCGTCCCCGCCTCCCGGATGCGCCCAACCAGGCCCGCCGAGAGCTCCAGGAGAAGCCGGTACTTCTCCGTGTCCTGCAGGGGGTGGCCGCGCATCGCCGGCTCCTTCAATGCCTCCTCCCACCCCGAAACTCCCACGTAGACCCGGTTACGGTCCGAGAAACGGGTAGGGACGTACCGGCTGAGCGCGTCTATCTCGCGTGGCGAATGCCCGAGCGCCCTGGCCGCCGCCCTTACCGCCCCCCGCAAGGACATGGTCTGGACCGTGGACGCCTCAGCAGCACCACTTTTTTGGTGGCGCCGGATCATCTCGAACCTGACCTCGTCCCGTCTTGCGGAACAGAAGTCCAGGTCTATGTCCGGCGGGTCCCCGCGCCCCTCGTGCATGAACCTCTCGAAGAGCAGCCCGTTGCCGAACGGCTCCGGCTGGGTCAGACCCAAACAGTAGGAGACCAGGCTGTTCGCGGCGCTCCCCCGCCCCGTCACCGGGATGCCCTTCTCCCTGGCAACCTTACGCGCCTCCCACGCCACCAGGAAGTACGGCGCGAACCCCCGATGGCCTATGCACCGGAGCTCCCTCCTGAGCCGCGCCGCCACCTCCCCGAGCGTCGGGTCCTCACCACCCTTGCCGTAACGCCTCCTCGCCCCCGCGAACGCCATCCTCCTGAGCACCCCCCGCGCCGACGCCCCCATCGGGACCCTGGCGACGGGCACGTGTACCCGTCCCGACAGGTCCACCGTCCCGGCGCACCGCTCCGCCACCGCCACGACGTTAGCCAGGGCCCCCGGATGGCCCGCGAAGAGCCGGCGCATCTGGTCCGGAGACTTCAAGTACAGCTGGTCTGTGGGGCGGTACTCTGGACCCGGCAACGGAGACAGGTGCGAGGCCGCCACGAGCACCTCGTGCAGGCGGTGGTCCCCCGGCTTGAGGTACGCTGCCTCGTTCGTCGCCAGCGTCGGCAGGCCCCGATCCTTCGCGAAAGCCGCGACCTTGGCGAGCCTCCTGCGGCTGCCGGCCGTCCCGTCGTCCGTGAGCTCGACGAAGAGCCCGTCCCGCCCGAACGCCTCCCGTAGGAGGCCCGTGACCTCCCTTGCCCGGACGCCGCGTTCGGAGAGGACGAGCCGGGGTACGAGCCCGAACGGCGTCGCACCAGTCAGGCAGACGAGCCCTTCGGCGTGGTCCAGCAGGGTCGCTAGCGGGCACGAGGGGCGGCGCCGATCCCCGGAGGCGCACCTGTACGCCGTGACGAGCCGGCAGAGCGAGCGGTAACCCCCCGTCCCCTCCGCCAGCAGGACGAGGTGCCCGCCCCCCTCCACGGATACCTCCACCCCGACCACCGGAGAGACGCCGGACCCGACGGCGGCCTCCAGAAAACGGGGGATACCGTACAACCCGTCGCGGTCCGTGAGCGCGAGGGGGCGCATACCCGCGTCCGCCGCCCCCCGAACCAGCTCTTCCGGCGTTGCCGTCCCGTACCCGTAGGAGAACCCGCTCCTGGCGTGGAGGTGGACGAACGGGGCGCTCAATCCAAGACCCCGACGAGAAACCACTCCCCGGACCGCTCCCGTGCCAGGTCCGCCACCGTCCCGCCCGAGAGGAGCACCCTGACGGTGACCTCGTCCGTCGTCCGATCCTCATCCCACCACCACCCGACCTCCCGCCAGCGGGCGAGGGTCTCCACCACCCACGCCTTCCGGGCCCGCTTCCGGCCCGAGCCCCGCGCGACCCACACGCGACCACCGGCGGAACCGTCCTCCCCGACCTCGACGGGCTCCCGCCGCGCGCGGACGGCCCGCCCACCGCGTCCTCCGGGTCTCGCCAGGTCGGACGCCCGCGAGAGCCACGGCGCCGCCAGGAGGTGATCCGCCACCGCCCGCCTCGACTCCCGGGTGGGGAACAGCGGCTCCTCGAAATCCTCCGGCCTCGGCGGGTAGCCGTGTATCTCGGCGACGCTCGTCTCCACGAGTCCTCCCTCCAAAAAAGGCGCCCGCGGCCGCAAGGAGGGTGGGGAGGACCCTTCCCGCCCGGTATAATCCGGGCGAAGGGCGTCCTCGCCTCCTCAATCCCCCGAAGACCGCTACTGGTTGGTCGCCGTTCGGTCTCCGGGGCCCGGGGTGGGGGCGCTCTCCTCTATTTTCTCCTTTCTACGCTAACACAAACTGCAGTTTGCAGTCCAGGGCAAAACCCGCTAGAGTGTCCGGGTGGCGCGATGACGAAGGGAGCGGCCGTGGTCCCGGAGAATTGGGGGAAGAGGGTTGAGATGCTCCGGCATCTGGCCCGCATGAGCGCCGCCGGGAGGGGGGCGCCGACCGTGCGCGAGTTGGGCGAGGCGGTGGGCCTGCGGAGCTCCCAGACTGCCTACAAGCACCTCAAGAAGCTCGAAGAGGCGGGCTACGTCGAGCGGGGGGGCGGGTCGAGGCGGGCGCGGGGCGTCCGGCTCACGGAGCGGGGCTGGGAGGCGGCCGGGGGGATGCCGCTGCTGGGGCGCATCGCCGCCGGGCGGGGCCTCGAGGCCGTGGCGGTGGACGACGAGTCTTTCTACCTGCCCCCTGAGCTGCGTTTCTCGCGGTCTGGCAGGAGGCGCTACGCCCTGAGGACCGTGGGGCAGAGCATGAGGGGGGCCGGGATCGAGGACGGGGACGTGCTCGTCGTGGAGGAGGACGAGGACCCGGCCGACGGCGAGGTCGTCGTGGCGCTCCTGCGGGGCGGCGAGGAGGTGACCGTGAAGAGGATCTTCCGCGAGAGGGGCGAAGCCGGGGAGTTCGTGCGGCTCAGGCCGGAGAACGGGGACCACGAGGACCTCGTCGTGCCCGCCGAGGAGGCGGAGGTGCAGGGGCGGGTGGTCTTCGTCGTGCACCCGCCGCGGGGGAGGCGTCGCTAGAGCGAGGGACGCGAAGCTCCCGCAAAGTGAGATAATAGACAAGCGCCGTATCTTCGGTGGGGTAGGCTTCGCGGTGTTGGTCTGCGCGGTTGGGGGCGTCTTTTTAGGGACGGTCCTTCCCGCAAAAGGGGCGTAGGAGGGGTTGTGGGAGGCATCGAAGATCGTGGCGGCGTTTTGGAAGGTGGGATCAGCCGGGCCCGTTTCCTGAAGCTGGCGGGGCTCGGGGCCGGGCTCTCGCTCTTCCCCGGCTCCCTGTTCTCCGCGGGCGCCGCCGGGGCGCAGGCCGCGGGGCCGGAGATCCTCGCCGACGGCAGGTATCCCATCGCGGCCTGGTGGCCGCCGCCCCCGGTGCCGAACACCAACCCGGACCCCGTCGCCGAGACGGCGAGGCGCTACGCGGAGCTCGCCGGGGCGAACTTCAACGCCGCTATCGGCGGCAACGGCGTGAGCAACGACCGGGCCAACGGGCTCGCCCTAACTGCCTGCGAAGAGAACGGCGTGCGGCTCGTGCTCGCCGACGCCGAGCTCAGCAACGCCATCAAGGGCACCACGACCGCCGCCCAGGGCGTTCAGGCCGAGGGACAGGGAGAGCCGGAGGGCGTGCTGCAGGCCCTCACCGAGCAGGACTCGCGCCAGGACCTCCAGGCGCAGGCCGCCGCGAACCGGGCGGCGATCACGCAGAGGCTCCAGGAGCTCTACTCGGGGTCCGAAGGACGCCCCGGGTTCGGGCAACGCCGAGGCCTGGCCGGCATATTTGTCTACGACGAGCCGGGGAGGACCCTGTTCGCGGACCTCAAGTTCGCGAAGGAGGAGGTCGAGCGGGTGTTCGGCGGCGGCGAGCTGCCCTACGTGAACGTCTGGCCCTCCTACGCCTCCCCGAAGAACGCGCTTCAGTCCCCGTCGTATGCGGATTACCTCAATTTCTACATGGACGAAACGCGCTATCCGGGCTCGGCGGTCGCCCCGCCGGTCCTCAGCTTCGACCACTACCCGCTGCTGCTAAACGGGCGGACCACCGCGGACTTCTTCTACAACCACGCCGTGATCCGGCGCTTCGCGCTCCGGTTCGGCGTGCCCTCCTGGGGGTTCGTGCAGAGCATGGGGTTCGACGGGCGGGCCGTCGGGCTGGAGTGGCGCCGGACGCCGAACGAGGCGGACGTGTTCTGGCAGATCAACGTGGCGCTCGCCTACGGGGTGAAGGGCATCCAGTACTTCACCTACTGGACCCCGCAGAACAACGAGGTGAAGTTCGGCAACGCCCTGATCTCGCGCGCGGGAGCCCGCACCCCGCTCTACGCCTACGCCGGGCGGGCCAACGCCTACCTGCGCAAGGTAGGCGCGGTCCTGCTGCCCCTGAACTCCGCCTCCGTGACACACGCCAACGAGCCGACCCCGCCCCGCGGCGCGCTGCCCTTCAGGGGCAACCCTTACGTCAGGGCCGCAACCGGCAGCCCGGTCATCCTGAGCTTTTTCAACGACCCGGACGACCCGGCCGAACGCTACCTGCTCGTCGCGAACCGCGCGCCCAACAGGGCGGCGAAGGCGCGCCTGACCGTCTCCAACCTCGTCAAAAGCGTGGAATCTTTCGACCCCTCATCCGGGGAGACGGGCGCCTTTGCCCCGTTGACCCTCGGTGGCACCCCGCCCCAGTACCTCTACCCCGTGATGTCGCCGGGCCGGGCCCGCCTGTACCGCCTGCGCACCGCCTGAAAACCACGGCCGGGTCCGAAGCCGGGTCCGAAGCCGGGTCCGAAGCCGGGTCCGAACCGTCGCCCCGGCCTCACTGCTTCCTGGACAGCTCTTCAGCGTGCCGGTGCGTGGCCTCGGTGGCGGCCCGCAGGAAGCGCGAGATCACGCGCCGCTCCTCTTCGGTAAAACCCTCTTCTATGACCCTCATCGCCAGTATGTAGGGCCAGAGGTGCTCCAGCGAGTCGCCCAATCCCTCCTCTGTCTCGCGCACGAGCGCGCTCCTGCGGTCCTCGGGGTTCGGCATCCGCTCGACGTGGCCCCTCTTCTCCAGCCGGTCGACGAGCGCCGTCACCGCCCCCGGGCTCATGGAGAGCCTCCCGCCCAACCGTCCCGGCGTCATCGGACCCGCGCCCTGCAAATGCTCCAGCGCCGCCAACTCGGACGTCTCGATGCCCATGCGCTTGGCGAGGGCCGACGCGTAACGCATCGCGGCAGAGGAATGGGCGCGCATCAGATCCGCGAGGGTCTCCTCTTCCGGTCTTGACATCTATTTGTTTCGATAGTAAAAATATTCAACCATAGAAATAGATTACCAGAGGAGGCGCTCGTGGGCAACGGGGATGGGTGGGATTCGGCGCGGCGGGTGGTCGGTGTTGCGGGGGCTCTGTTTCAGGTCGGGGCGACGGTTCTGGCGGGGGCCGCCATCTCGGAGGCCGTCTCTGAGGGGCCGTCCTCGTTCGTGGAGCCCGCAGGGTATGCGTTCGGGGTGTGGGCCGTGATCTTTTTGCTCTCGCTGCTCTTCGCCGTCTACCAGGCGTTGCCGGCCAACCGCGAGGGCGCCGTTCTGCGGCGCGTGGGGTGGCCGGTCGCGGGGGCCTTCCTCTGCACGGGGTTGTGGTCCGTTTTCGTGCCGCTGCGCCAGTTCGGGTTCGCGCAGGTGATGCTGCTGGGCGTCTTCGTCTCTCTGCTCGTCGCCTACCTGCGGCTCGCGCGTTCGGATCCCGGCGCGCTGGGCCGGGCGGACCGCCTGTTCATCGCGCTGCCGATCGGGGTTTTTCTCGGTTGGATCACGGCGGCCAACGCCGTCAGCCTCACCTCCGAGGTCGTCCGGGTGGGGGCTGTGGACGCCCGGGGTACCGGTGAGATCCTGGTCGGCTCCGTGCTATTGCTCTTCGGCGGTCTTCTTGCAGCGGCGATCACCCACGCCGGCCGGAGGGGACCGCCCCAGGGCTACGCGGCCTTCGCGGCTACCGTGCTGTGGGCGCTCGTCGCCATCGTCGTGGCCCAGTATGGGGCCTCGCCCCTGACCGCCGGCGCCGCTGTGGTCGCCACAGCACCCGTCCTGCTCGTCCTGCTGCGCGGGCTTCGGGGCCGGGCGCGGCCCGGTAGGCGCGGGACGCCGCGTCCGAGGGCCGTCTGATGGGGCGGGGCCGGGGGAGAAGGATGCGGGCGGCCGGGTTTCGAAGCTACGGGCCCCCCGAGGTCATGGAGGTGTTGGAGGCGGAGAGGCCGGAGCCGGGCCCGGACGGCGTCCTCATCCGGGTCGCCGCCGGCGGCGTCAACCCGGCGGATTGCCTCCTGAGGGGCGGGAAGCTCCGCTTCGTGACCCGTCCCCAACTGCCGTTCGTGCCCGGCGCGGACGTGGCCGGGGTGGTGGAGGACACGGGTTCGGGGGCGACGCGGTTCCGGCGAGGAGATCCTGTGTACGCGATGCTGCCCTCGACGGCCGGCGGCGGTTACGCGGAGTACGCCGCAACCCCGGAGGCGCACGTCGCCCCCGCCCCACCCGGTCTCACGCTCGGCGAGGCCGCGGCCGTGCCGCTGGCCGCGCTGACCGCCCTGCAGGCGCTTCGGGACGGGGCCGGCCTCTCCGCGGGCGCCCGCGTCCTCGTCAACGGCGCTTCGGGCGGGGTGGGGACGTTCGCGGTCCAGATCTCCCGGGCCACGGGGGCGAAGGTGACGGCCGCCGCCAGCGGGCGCAACGCCGACCTCGTGCGGGATCTCGGGGCGGACGACTTTGTGGACTATACCCGCGAGGACGTCACCGCCGGGGACGCGCGCTACGACGTCGTTCTCGACGCCGTCGGCGTCCACCCTTTTCGGCGGTGGCGGCGGGTGCTTGAGAGGGGCGGCGTCGCCGTCACCGTCAACCCGTTGCTCGGGAACCCCGCCGCAAAGCTGTTGTCCCACGTTACCGGCGGGGGCCGGCGTCTGGAGTCGGTCTTGGTGCGGCCGGACGGAAAAGACCTCGAACAGGTGGGAGCCTGGATCTTCGCCGGAGAGCTCAGGCCCGTGGTCGACCGCAGCTACCCGCTGGCCGCCGCCGCGACCGCCCACCGCCGCAGCGAGGGCCGCCGGACGCGTGGGAAACTCGTGCTCGTGGTCGACGAAAAACTCGCCGCCCAGCGGGCCGAACCTGCCCCGGATCGGGCCAACCGACCGGTGGGATAGAGGGGGTCGGCGAGTAGAATTCTTGGCAGGAGAAACACGCCGAAAAGGCGGCAAAAAGCGGGGAGGCGGTAGGGGTTTGGGCGCACGAGGGTTATCCGATGGCGGGGCCGCGATCCGGGTCGAGGGGCTCGTCCGGCGGTTCGGGGAGAACGCGGCGGTGGACGGGGTGGACCTCTCGGTGGAGCCGGGTGAGATCTACGGTTTCCTCGGCCCGAACGGGGCCGGAAAGACGACCACGGTCAGGATGCTCGTGACGCTGCTCTCCCCGACCTCCGGACGGGCGGAGGTGGCGGGATACGACGTCGTCTCCGAGCCGCACGAGGTCCGGCTTCGCATCGGGGTGGCGTTGCAGGAGGCGGCGCTCGACGCGCAGCAGACGGGCGCCGAGATCCTGCGCCTCCAGGGCCGCCTCTACGGCCTGACCGTCGGGGAGACGAAGCGTCGTCTCTCCGAGCTCGGCGAGCTCATCGACCTCGGCGACGCCCTCGACCGGCGCGTCGGCGGCTACTCCGGCGGGATGCGCCGCCGCCTGGACCTCGCCGCCGCCCTCGTCCACAACCCGGACGTCCTCTTCCTCGACGAGCCGACCACGGGCCTCGACCCCGTCAGCCGCCAGAAGGTCTGGGAGGAGGTCCGCCGCCTAAACGACGAGCTCGGCGTCACCATCTTCCTGACCACCCAGTACCTCGAAGAGGCGGACCGCCTCGCCGACCGGGTCGGCATCATCGACGCCGGCCGCATCGCCGCAGAGGGGACGCCCGAGGACCTCAAACGCTCCGTCGGGCAGGACCTCGTCGTCGTCAGCACCAGCGGGGAGGCCAACGGCGCGGTCGAGAAGCTGCGCGGCCTGGAGGCCGTCAAGAAGGTGGACGTCCGCGGCGAGGAGCTGACCATCTCCACCCCCGACGGCCCGCGCGTCGTCGGGAAGGTCGCCGTGGCGCTCGAGGAGTCCGGCGTCCCCGTGGAGAGGCTTACCCTCCGCACCCCGACCCTCGACGACGTGTTTCTGGAAGTAACCGGAAACCGACTCGGCACCGACGACGGCAGTTCAAGCGAGGAGGACGGACGATGACCGGCGCGAGCATCAACGCGGGAGGCGGAAGCATCGGGGCACGTCCGGCGGGTTTCTGGCGGGACCTCGTAAGCGTCGCGGGAAGGGCGCTGCGGGCCGTGCCGCGCGAGCCGGAGGCGCTCATACCGGCCCTGATCGTCCCGATCTTCTTCTTCGCCGTGAACGTCGGGTCGCTGGCGGATATCTCATCTTTCGCCGGCGTGGACGACTTCGAGGCGTTCCAGTTGCCCGTGGCCATCGTCTTCGCCGTTACCGGCATCTCGCGGGCGTCGGCGCTCGTCACCGACATACAATCCGGCTACTTCGACCGGCTGCTCGTCTCGCCGGTCAACCGCTACAGCCTGCTCCTCGGCCTGATGGCCGCCGACCTCGTGCTCGTCATGGCCCTCTGCGTTCCCGTGCTGGTCCTCGGCTTCATCCTCGGCGTCGGCTTCACGACCGGACCCTTGGGCGTGCTCGCGTTCCTGCTCCTGAGCGGCCTCTGGGGGCTCGCGTTCACGGGTTTTCCCTACGCCATCGCGCTCAGGACCGGCAACCCGGCGGCCGTCAACTCGTCGTTTATCCTGTTCTTCCCGTTCGCTTTCCTTACCACGACCTTCCTGCCGCAGGAGGCGCTCACCGGCTGGCTCGCCACCGTGGCGGACTACAACCCGGTGACGTACCTGCTGGCGGGCCTGCGCGCCCTGATCTCCTCCGGCTGGGTCCTCGCCGACCTGCTCCCCGCCATCGGCGCCGTCGCCCTCGTTGCCCTCGTCTCGTTCTACCTCGCCTTTAGCGCCCTGAGCGCCCGCGTCCGCGGCTCGTAGGCCTAAAACCTTGCCGGGCATCGAGGAACAGGCCAGAGGCTGGTCCTACGACCGCCAGCGCCTGGGGCGTCGCGCCCCGGACGCCGGCGCCGCGCTGCGCGCCGTCGTGGGCGTGTACAGCTCCCACCCGTCTGCCCCGCTCTCGCTCCGCGCCCGCGCGCGCACCTTCGACCACGGCGCGTTCCGGCGCCTGGACGCCGAACGGCGGGCGCTCCGGCTGCCGGCGATGCGCGGGTCCATCCACCTCCTGCCGCGCGAGACCGCCCACCTCGCGTTCCGCGCCGTCCCCGAGCCGCCGTCGGGCTTGAAACAGCGCCTTAAATACTTCGGCATCCCCGAAGGGCGCTACGCCGAACTGCGCGAGGTGGTTCTCGGCGCGGCCAACGGGCCGCGGACGGCCCGGGATCTCGGGCGCGAGCTGCGCGAGACGGCCGGCTACGGCGGCAGCCCGACGCCCGTGCTGGCCGGCACCGCCCGCGAGGGCGCGCTCCTGCGTATCGGCGCCGAGGGCCCCCGCTCCAACGCGCTCCGCTACGTCGCCACACGGACCTGGCTCGGCGGCGACCTGCCCGAGGCCGACCCCGACGGAGCCCTGGCCTGGCTCGCCGGCGAATACCTGCGCGCCTTCGGCCCCGCCCGACCCGAGGACTTCCGCTGGTGGGCCGGCGTCTCCAAGGGCCGCGCCTCGGCGGCGCTCGAAACCGTGGAGACCGTCGAGCCCGAGGCCGGTTACCTCCTGCCCGCCGGAGACCGCGAGACGTTCGAGGCGGCCGAACCTCCCGGCCCCGACGCCGTGGACGTCCTGCCGAAATGGGACTGCTACACGATGGGGTACGCCGCCGACGGGCGGGGGCGCTTCGTGCACCCGGACGTGCGGGGACGCGTCTACACGCCGGTCGGGGACGGCCTTGGCGTGGTGCTTGTGGGCGGGACGGCGGCGGGGGCCTGGGAGGCGCGCTTCTCAGGGAAAGTCATGGAGGCGCGGTTGGATATGTTCGAGCGTCCCGGCGCGCGCTTGAAGAAAACGATAAAAGATCGGTTCGGAGAGATCGCGGCTTTTATGAACGCCCGGGAGGTTCGCTTTACCTGATACCCCGCCGCGAGCGGCGAACGCGCTCACCCGTCGCGCACCCGCGGATCGATAAACTAGACGGGTGAACGGTGCGAACGGCGCGAGGGACGAAGGATGCGAGCTGTGCGGCCGGCCGGTGGAGCGGCTGACGCGCCACCACCTCGTCCCCAGGACGCGCCACAAGAACAAGAAGAACAAAAAGACCTTCGACCGGCAGGAGATCCACCGCACCGTCGGCCTCTGCCCGCCGTGCCACCGCCACATCCACACCGTCCTGGACAACAAACAACTCGAACGCGACTACAACACCCTAGAAGCCCTCGGGTCCCACCCGGACATCCAGAAGTTCGTGGCCTGGATCGGCAAGAAGCCCCACGGCACGACCAGGGCGAACCCCCGCCGATAAGGAAGTATCCCCCCAAGAAGCGGAAACCCGCCACGGACACCGGCCCATCGGCGGGCTCCTCATGACGCGATTTTGCAGGACGATAACCCGGTCTCGCAAGCCGGACCGGTGCCCAGACGTCGCGCGATGTGACATTTTTCACCCGAAATACCGTCAGGACGTTTTGCGCCGAGCGGGTGTGGTATATATGTGCATTAGGAACATAAGTGTAGTGACCTACGAGCACGGAGGCAAAGCCAGTGGCTACCACCACGAACATAGACAAGATGGCCCGCACCGCCCGGGAGATGACCGAGGCCCAGCGCGACTCTTACGAGGTCCTTGCGGAGAACTTCGCGGCCTCCCAGCGTCGGGGCGCCAGGCTGGCCCAGGACGGTCTCAAGTTCTTCAAGCTCCAGGAGGACGGCGTCAGGGCGACGCAGGAATGGTTCGCCAACGGCGTGCGGTTGCTGCAGCTTCAGCAGCGCAACGCCAGCTTCGTCCAGGAGTGGTTGAGCGGCGGCGTCGAGGTTTTGCGGGATCAGACGGAGCACAACCTCCGCACGGCGGACGCCTTCGCGCGCAGCGCCCGCAAGCAGCAGGAGGGTTTGCAGACGCTCGGCCGTGAGTGGGCCGGGGCTTACACGGACTTCTTCTCCCCCTTCGCCTACGCCAGGCAGGGCCTGAGGACCGCCCAGCAGGTTACCGAGCAGGCCACCCGTCAGGGCCTGCGCGTCGCGGAAGAGGCCGCCGGGCAGACCGAGAACGTTCTCCGTCAGACCGAGGAGGCGACCCACGAGGCCGAGCTCCGGACCGCCGTTCACGGCGCGCTGAAGGTCGCGGACTACGAAGAGTTGACCGTTGATGAGGTCTCCAAGAGGCTCGACGGCCTCTCCGTCGCGGAGCTCAAGAAGGTGCGCGAGTACGAGAAGCGCAGCAAGAGCCGCGACACCCTCATCGACCAGATCGACCGCAAGATAAAGGCCGCTTCGTAAGCAGGGTTCTTACCGGGTAAGGCCTAGAAGGGCCGGGGGTCTTCCCCGGCCCTTCTACGTGCCTCAAGCGCCCTTGCCCGGGTTGTGTCGCGCCGGGAACCGGCGAGATCGGTCCGGGTCCGGTAGTCCCACGGGGTCCTTTCGCGACGGCGGAAGATCGGGGTTCACGGTCGTCGGTCCCCGACTACTCTATGGGAACCCGGTACGGGAACCCGGGCCACCAACACCGCGGCGCGTGCGTCCCGGGCCTTCCGGAGAGGTTTCTACGTCGTGGCCTGACGTCCGGGATAGGGGCCGTAGCCGCGGAGCATCCAGACCTCGGGCACGACTTCGGCGACCACCTTTCCGTCGTCGAAGACCCTGACCGTCGAGCTCTCGGAGACGGCCACGGCGACGGCTCCCGTGCGGTTCGAGATGGAGGCGGCGGCCATGTGGCGGCTGCCGAGGCCAAGGGGTAGGTCCAGGTTGTCCGAGGCCGCGTCCAGGTAGCGGGCCGCCGAGACCACGACGCCGCCGTCCGAGACGACGAAGGCGCCGTCCAACTGGGCGAGTTCTTTTACCGTCTCGCGCATGTTGGGGTCCCTGGTGTGCTTTTTGTCGTCGGGGTGGCCGGCCAGGGGGTCCAGGATGAGGGGCCGGGAGCGGACGAGCACCTCTTCGTGGTCCCCGACGGCGAAGAGCGTGCCTATCTTGCGGCCCTCGCGGCCCTCGCGGGCTATCTCGACGGCGAGCTCCACGACCCGCCTGAGCGTGTTGTTGTTGACGCCGCGCTCTTCTGAGCAGATCTCGGCGATGGGGTCGTCGAACCGGTCGAAGGGGCTCTCGGGGCCGGGACGGAAGACCGTTCGATCCGCCCTGCCCTTCGCGCCGCCCTGCGCCTCCTCGACCGCCCGGAGGAGGGCTTCTATCTCCAGCGGCCCGCCGTAGGCATCGCCGTTGAGAAAGAGGCCGGGGGTGCCGCGCACGCCATCCCGCTCCCCCGCGAGGCGGTTCTCCTGGACCCGCCCGGCGTGGCGGTTCTCCGCGAGGTCCTCGTCGAAGCGCGCGAGGTCCAGATCCAGCCGCACCGCGTAGGAGTGCAGGTCGTCTTCATCGAGCCGGTCCTGGTTCTCGTAGAGGAGCCCGTGCATGGGCCAGAAGCCGCCCTGGGCGCCGGCCGCCTCGGCCGCCTCTGCCGTCCGCCGGGCGAGCGGATGGACGGAGTCGAGCGGGTAGTGGCGGAAGACGAGGCGCACCTTCCCGTCGGATCTCTCGACCAACTCCTCCAGGATCGGCCTGGCCTCGGCGCAGTACGGGCACTGGTAGTCCCCGTACTCGACCAGCGTAACCGGCGCGTCGGCGGGCCCCAAAACGTGGTCCCTGCCGCCCGTCTGCGTCTCCGTCATCCCGTCTCCTGTGTCTTGTGTGCGTCGTCTACGGTCCTCCCCGCCAGCCTCCCGAGGGCGTATATGGCCGCCCAGAGCAGCAAGAACCCTACTACCTGCCCCGCGTTCACCGCCACGCCGAGCAGGGCCCAGTTCAGGGCGACCGCCGTGGCCGGGAAGGCCAGCTCCGCGAGCGTGGCGTGCGAGGCCCGGGTGGAGGAGAGGCCACGATAATACAGCAAGAGCCCGAGCAGGCCCGGGACCAGGGCCAGCAGCAGCAACCTTCCCGGCTGGGAGGCGAAGCCCGCGCCCATCTCCCCGAAGGCGTCCTGCGCCAGCGCTATGACCGCCAGGGGGGCCAGGGCCAGCAGCAGCCGCGCCCCGGTGAGGGCGTGGAACGGGACGTCCCTCAGCACGAACCTTCCGAGCGCCGTCGAGGCGCCCCAGAGCGCCGCCGCCCCGACCGCGAGCAGCGCGCCCGCGCCGGCGTCGGACCCGAGCGCCGCGAACGGGCTCAGGTTGCCGAAGGAGACGAGGTACGCGCCGACCATCGCCGCCGCGAAGAGCGGCCAGTAGGCGAGTTTCAGGCGTTCGCCGAGGACGAGGTGGGCGAGCGCTATCGCGAAGAGCGGCTGGGTCTTCTGGAGCAGGATGGCGACCGTCGGGTCGCCAGCCAAAAACGCCGCGGTGAACAGCAGCGTGGCCAGCGCCGACCCGCCCCACCCGATGACGAGCAGGGCGAGCCAGCCCCGGCCGCCGAGCCGCCGCAGCGCGCCCCAGCCGAAGACCACGGCCGGGACGGAGTAGAGGAGCAGGATCAGGTGCTCCCCGAGCACGATGGCCGCTGGCGACATCTCCCGCAACAGCGGGACCCGCAGCACCCCGTCCGTCCCCCAGAGGGCCGCCCCGAGCGCCACCAGCAAGACGCCTGTGCCCACCCCGATCCCCGAAGCGCCCGGGCGTTCGCGCAGGCCGTTCCGGGCCAGCACTACGCCGGCGCTCGGACTACCGCGAAGGGCGGACCGCTAACGGCCATACCGCTCCTCGTGAACGATCTCCGAGAGCGGCTTGCGCGCCGGACCCCGCCCGCGACGGCCGCCCTCTTTCGGGTAGCCGAGCGAGACGGCGCTTCTCACCCGCCTCTCTTGCGGGACGCCGAGAAGCTCCTTGACCGCCGGCACACCGCCCCCGACGAACCACCCGATGCTCGAGCCCACGCCGTGCGCCCTGGCGGCGAGCATGATCCTCTCGCACAGACGCCCCTCGTCGTAGGCCTCCTGCTCCACGCGCCCCCCGGACATGACCGGCACTATGCCCAACGTGGCCCCCGCCAGGTGGTCCGCGTAGCCCTCGACCCCGGCCAAAGCGCGGAGCGTCGTCCTATCCCGGATCACGACCAGTTCCCAGGGCTGCTTGTTGGAGGCGCTACCCGAGAGACGGGCGACCTCAAGCACGTCGTCGATGACGCCTTGCGGCACGGGGTCCTCGCGAAACTCCCGCACCGCCCGCAGCGAGAGCAGGAAGGAGATCCGGCCCGCCGCTGTCCCTCCTTCGGTCATCCGTCAACCTTAACCTATACCGGCCAGCGTCTCACGGGCTTCCTTCGGGGTCATCGCGACGTTGTAGACGGGGGAGCCCGGCTCCTGCTTGCGGCTCCCGGCGAGCGTGCCGGTGTCCACCGGGGCGAAGCCTACCTCTTCTACCAGGCGCGAGACGACGCCTTTGGCCTCCTCGTCGTCGCCGGCCACGAAGATCGCCTCCCGCTCCTCGACCGGCGCGTCTGGTCGACCGTTGTCCCGCAGCCTCTCGTAGTAGATGGTGTTGAACGCCTTGACGACGCGGGCGCCGGGCAGGTGCCGGGCGACGAGCTCGCTGGAGGCGAGGCCCCCGTGCTCGACCTCGCCGTCGCGCCCGGGGTAGTAGTTGGAGGCGGTTATGAAGATCTTGCCAGCGAGTTTCCCGGCCGGTAGGCTCTCGTAGAGCCCGAAGGGGATGGCCTCCATCACGACCTCCCCGAACTCCGCCGCCTCCCCGACGGTCGCGGCCCGGGCGTTCGGCCCGATCTCCTCGACGAGCTCCTTCAACGTTTCTGGCCCGCGCGAGTTGCTGACGGCCACCCGGTGGCCGGCCGCGGCGAACAGCTTCGCCGCGGTGCCGCCGATGTTGCCGGAACCTATGATCCCGATGTCCACTTTTCTCTCTCCTCGGCCTCTTCGCGGCCCTCCTGGAGGTACGCGATCGGGTCTTCTGTCGGGTCCGGGCCGGTGTCTTCTTTTCCGGGCGCCTCGCGGCCCGAGAGCCGCCTGGCCTCGGCCCGCGTCATGCCCGCGCCCCAGAGAGCGCCTCGTCGAGCTGGGCCTCTATGCGGGGCTTCGGCAGCGCGCCGACGACGCGCCCGACCTCTTCGCCGTCCTTGAGGACGAGCAACGTGGGGATGGAGTTCACCCCGTAGCGCACCGCGACCTCCGGGTCGTCGTCCACGTTGAGCTTGAAGACGTTCAGGCTCCCCGCCCTGTCCCCGGCGATCTCGTCCACGATAGGACTGACCACCCGGCAAGGCCCACACCACTCTGCCCACAAGTCCACAAGCACCGGCTTCTCAGAACCCAAAACCTCCGCGTCCCAATCCGCCGTTCCAACCTGCCTCACCTCAGACATCCAACCACTCCTGACTCCGTAGCCAAACCTGTAGCCAAACTCGACACCCGCAGATTATGCTCCCAACTTTGCAGATAGTCAAATAATCGCTTGTGTGTTTGAGTGTTTGACTAGGATGGGGATGAGAAGTAAGATAGGTTCCATTGTGGATAGGTTGGAGGATAGCGTGGGGGGGACGGATCTCGAGCGTCGGGCGAAGGTTTTCGCGGCGCTTTCGGACCCCAACAGGTTGAGGATCGTGGAGTTGCTGCGGGAGCGGGAGGAGCTCTGCGGCAAGGAGGTTGCGGGGGCGCTCGGGATCAGCCTCTCGCTCTACTCCCACCACGCGCGGGCGCTCAGGGAGGCCGGCATCATCACCCGCCGCAAGCGCGGCCAGACCGGCTACTGCTCCCTGGACCGGGATCTGTTGGCGGACGCCCTGGGGCCCCTCAGCCGCTAGGGGTGTGTTACGGTTCGCGGGTGGCCCCGCCCGGGGCCGGTAAGGTTCTCGTGACTACCCCGGTAAGATAGATGGAGGTGCCGGATCTTTACGATGGGAGAAACGTCCGGGAGGACGCAGAGGGAGCACGCCTACCCGGGCGACCTGGCGGGCTTCGTGCGGGAGCGGTGGCGCAGGTACCCCAAAGGCGCCGAGGAGAGGGACCACGGGGAGGCGGGGTTGCCCGGGGCGGCGGTCCTGGAGGCGCTCCTGTCCACCTGCTACCAGGCGAGCCTCTTGCGCGAAGAAGAGCGGCCGGTGATCTTCCGCATGGTCTTCGCCGGCCCGCAAGACTTCCCGGAGGGTGAAGGCCCGCCCGACGGGCTGCACCGGCTCGAGTTCGAGGAGCCGCGCCTTTTCGACGAGCACGAGCTCAGGCGGCTCTCCCCGGCCGCGGACTTCGACCGTACCCTCGTCGGGGTCTCCGAAGACGACGATGGGGAGCTGAAGATCTGGGGCGTCGTACACTCCGGGCCGCGCTGGCTCAGGGGCGTGCAGGGCGGCCGGGAACCCTCGGCGCCCCTGCCCCCCGTGCCGGTCGTCGAGGTCGAGGGGCCGGGACGTTTACAGGTAAAGAAGGGCTCCGTCGCCGTCGCGGAGCTCGAGGCCGGCCGGCTCTCGGACTCCTACGCCGACGTCTTCGCTTCGCAGTGGCTGCCCGACCTCTTCGCGCCCGTGCGGGCCGAACTCGTGGAATTGCACGAGGAGGCGCGCCGGGAGGCCATGTCCCTGGGCGAGCCGTGGGCGCCGCTCGACCCGGACGTCTCGCGCAAGGTGGCCCAGCAGATGTTCCGGCGGCTCGTCTCCACCGTGCGCGACGCCCGCCACGGCGGGACCATAATCATCGTCCCACCCGGCAGGGCGGAAGAGGTGCTCGCCGGGCATCACGTCTTCCTCAAGCACGCCTTCGTGGACGGCGAGCCCAGGCGGCGTTTTCGGACCCTGATCGTGCGCATAATGAACCGCCTGGCCGAGTCCCACGGCCGCGGGGAAGAGGTCGCCTACCCGAGGGCCGTCGGCTGGGAAGAATACGTCTGGAGCGAGGATAGGGAGCTCGCCGAGCTGGACGAGGCCATTTTCGAGTTCGCCCACCTCGTCGCCGGCCTCGCCGCCGTCGACGGCGCGGTCGTCATGACCCGCCGCTTCGAGCTGCTCGGCTTCGGCGGCGAGATCTCCGGCGAGCTCACGCCCGTTCACTCCGTCCGCAAGTCCCTCGACCTCGAAGGCGAGAGCACCGTCGAGGAAGGAACGCAGGGGGTCGGCACCCGCCACCGCTCCGCCTACCGCCTGGCGGGGGCCCTCCCTGACGTCCTCCTCGTCGTCGTCTCCCAGGACGGCGACGCCCGCTTCGTCAGGGACAAAGACGGCGCCGTGACGTGCTGGGACCAGGCGTAGGGAAACGGGAGGGTAGAACCCGCCCGCTACAAACCCGAGCACCTGCGCGGACAGCCCGAACTCTTCCCGGATCTCCAGCAGGAACGGGCCGTAACCGTTGCGGGCCGGCCCGAAGGTCACGGCCGTGGCGACGAACCCGGCGAGGCCCAGGCGAGGCCCAGGCGACCCGACGCGTCCACCGCTACGAGGCCACGTCGCGCGGGGCCTCCGCGAAGTAACCCGCCAGGATCCCCGCCACCTCCTCGGGCGCATCCTCCATCACGAAGTGCCCGGCGCCCGCGACGAACCGCAATTCGGCGCCGGGCATCTTCCCGGCCAGGGTCCCCGCCTGCGAGGGATCCAACCACGCGTCCTCCTCGCCCCACATCACCAGCACCGGAGCCCGGAGGGACCCCAGCCTCCGCTCGACCTCCGCCGTGTCCCGCTCCACGAGCGCCGCGTCTTTTCTCAGATACGCCGCCTGGCCTTCGGGCCCGCGCCACTGCGAGAGGTACGCCTCGAAAGCCTCTTCGCCCATCGGGCGGCTCGTGGTCTCTCCCAAACGCGCCGCGACGTAGGCCTCGAAAACCCCGGACGGCATCGTCCGGTAGGCTCCCAGATGCTCCCTGACGTGCCCCAGCGCCGGCGTACCCCACGGCGTCAGGACCACCGCGTCGAGGAGCGAGATCCCCCGGAACCCCGCGCCTTCGAGCAAATGGGCCCGCAACACGATCCCACCCCCGATGTCGTGCCCCGCTACCGCCGGCTCCTCCAGCCCCCACTCCTCTACGAGATCCGCCAGCACCCTCCCCTGCGCGGCGATGGAAACGTCCTGCCCCTCGTACCTCTCCGACTCCCCAAAGCCAGGCAGGTCGTACACGTATACCGCGTGACGCTCCGCCAACCGCGCCGCCACGCCCCGCCAGATGCGCGCGCGACTAGGCGTGCCGTGCACGAGCACCACCGGCGGCCCCTCCCCGAAAACCCCGTAGGCCACCTCGCCACCATCCGTCCGCACCCGACCCTCGAGCCTCCAGCCACCGTCCAAGGCCATTCCTCCCGATCCAGTCTAGTTACTATCAAATACTTTATGACAGTAACAATTACCAGTCAAGACCTTTGAGAGGTAAAATGTTCGTGTGGAGAGAGGACGCGGCGAAGGGCGGGACCGGGACGGCTTGCGGTTGAAGCCGGCGCCGGGGGCGTTGGCGGCCGTGCAGGGCTTCGTGAACACGAGGAACATCATGCGCGGTTACGATCTGCTGGAAGACGTCGAAGGGACCGCCGCCTGGCTCTCCGAGCGTGGTCTTCTGGACGAGGGCGCGCGGTTGGACGAGTCGGAGAGGGGCCGTATCGTCGAGTTTCGGGAGGGGTTGCGGGGCCTGTTGCTGGCCCACAACGGGGGGATCGTGGGGGCCGTCGGGGCGTTGAACGAGCTGGCGGAGGACGCGCTGCTGCGGGTTCGCTTCGACGGGGATGGCGCGCCCGGTTTGTTGCCCGCGGGATCCGGCACCGCGGCCGGCGGGGTGATGGCCCGCCTGCTCGTGGCGGCGGTGGGCGCGTCTTCCGGGGGGACCTGGCGGCGGCTAAAGGCCTGCCGCAACGAGGGGTGTCTGTGGGCGTTCTACGACGGCTCCAAGAACCGCTCCGGTAGCTGGTGCACGATGGACGTGTGCGGCGCGAGGGCCAAGATGCGCGCCTACCGCCGGCGGAAGTCGTAGCGGGGGTCCCCGGGGGGAGCCCTCGGCGAAGCGGCGGGTGGCGCTCTGCCCTAGAATCAGGGCGTGCGCTTCCAGAGAGACATCTTTCGTTCCGGAGGGGCTTACCCATGAACGGTGACGGGTACGAGGGGCCGGCGCCGCTCGCGCTGGTGGTGCGCACGTTCGACAGGCCCGGGGTGCTCCACGAGTTGACGAGCGTGATGCTCGAGCACGGGGCGAACATCACCTACGTGGACATAGCAGAGCGGCACGAGCATGGGTCCACCGTCTACTTCGAGCTCGAGAGGGTCGCCGAGGGGAACGCTGAGGTCGTCATCCGCGACCTGGAGGCGCTTGGCATCGTTGAGGGGGTCGAGCGGGCGCCGTCTTTCGCGAGGATATACGGGAAGAGGATCATCGTCGTGGGCGGCGGCGCCCAGGTCGGGCAGGTGGTCGTCGGCGCGGTCGCCGAGGCCGACCGGCACAACATCCGCGGCGAGCGGATCTCCGTAGACACCATCCCGCTCGTCGGCGAAGAGAACCTGGCCGCCGCCACGCGGGCCGTGGCGCGGTTGCCCCGGGCCGTGGCGCTCGTGCTGGCCGGCGCCCTCATGGGCGGGGACGTGGCGCGGGCGGTGTACGAGATCCGGGAGAAAGGCATCATCGTCCTCTCCCTGAACATGCCCGGCAGCGTCCCCGACGCCGTCGACCTCGTGGTGGGCGACCCCGTCCAGTGCGGCGTCATGGCCGTCATGGCCGTCTCCTCCTCCGCCCGCTTCGACATCGCCCGCCAACGCGGGCGCCGCTATTAGGGTGGCCGGGTCCCCGTCCGGAACGCATCGTGGCGCCGTCCGGGCGGGTGTGTTGGAGGGCGCCGTTGCCGGGGGCGTTCGGGGAGGTTGGCGGGTTAAATGTCCGTGAAGGATGGGTGGCGGGGGAGGTTTTTCGAGGACTTCGAGGTGGGCGACGTCTACCGGCACCCGCTCGGGCGAACGGTTACCGAGACGGACAACGTCTGGTTCACCCTCCTGACCCAGAACACGGCACCAATACACTTCGACCGCCACTACGCCTCCCAGACCGAGTTCGGAAAGCCGCTGGTGGACTCGACGTTTACGGTGGCCCTCGTCACCGGCCAGAGCGTCACCGACGTCTCCCAGAACGTCATGGCGAATTTGGGTTGGGACGAGGTGCGGCTGCCGGCGCCGGTCTTCGAGGGGGATACCATCTACTCGCAGTCAGAGGTGCTGGCGAAACGGGAGTCCGGGTCCAGGGACAACGTCGGCATCGTGACCGTGAAGACCACCGGCTACAACCAGGACGGGACGGTAGTCATAACCTTCAGACGCACCGTCATGGTCTACAAGCGCGGTTACTCTCCGGGGGTGGCGAGGCCCGAGCCCGAGGGTCTCGGTGAGGGGGTGTGATCCCGGACGACAGCGGCCTGCAAGAACTCCGCCGGGGCGTGCGGGACCTGTGCGCCCGGTTCCCCAACGAGTACTGGCGCGACCTCGACGCGAAGCGCGAGTACCCAGAGGAGTTCGTGCGGGCCATGACCCAAGCGGGCTACCTCGCCGCCCTGATCCCGGAGGAGTACGGCGGGATGGGCCTCGACCTTGTGGCCGCCTGCGCCATACTCGAAGAGGCCAACCGCTCCGGCGCCAACGCCAACCCCGCCCACGCCCAGATGTACGTCATGGGCACCCTCCTCAGGCACGGCTCCGAGGAGCAGAGAGAGAAGTACCTGCCGAAGATAGCGGCCGGCGAGTTGAGGCTGCAGGCCTTCGGCGTCACCGAGCCCGAGGCCGGGACCGACACGACGCGCATAACCACCTTCGCCCGGCGAAGCCCGCGGGGGGACAAATACGTCGTGAACGGGCGCAAGATCTACATCTCGAGGGTCCAGCACTCGGACCTGATGGTCCTCCTCGCCCGGACGACGCCCCTCGAAGAGGTCGAGGGGCGCCCCGACGGCCTCTCGGTCTTTATCGTGGACCTTCGGGAGGTCGGCGGCCGCCTCAAGGTGAAGCGGCGTCGGGTGATGATGAACAACTTCACGAACGAGCTCGAGTTCATGGACGTCGAGGTGCCGGCCGAGAACCTGATCGGGGAAGAAGGAAGGGGCCTCCGCTACATCCTGGACGGCATGAACGCCGAGCGCATCCTCATCGCCGCCGAGTGCGTCGGCGACGGCCGCTTCTTTATAGACCGCGCCACCAAACGGGCCAACGAGCGCGTCGTCTTCGACCGGCCCATCGGCCAGAACCAGGGCGTCCAGTTCCCCATAGCCCGCGCCTACGCAAACGTCGAGGCCGCCGACCTGATGGTTCAAAAAGCCGCCGCCCTCTTCGACAGGAAAGAGAAGTGCGGCGCGGAGGCGAACCTCGCGAAGCTCCTCGCCGCGGACGCGAGTTGGGAGGCGGCGAACGTCGCCGTGCAGACCTTCGGGGGGTACGGGGTGGACGCCGAGTACGACGTGGAGCGCAAGTTCCGCGAGACGCGCCTCTACCAGGTCGCCCCGATCTCGACGAACCTCATCCTCTCCTACGTCGCCCAGCACGTTCTCGGCCTCCCGAGGTCGTTCTAGGATGCTCCCGCTGACCGGCATAAACGTCGTCTCCCTGGAGCAGGCCGTCGCAGCCCCCTTCGCCACCCGCCAGCTCGCCGACCTCGGCGCCAGGGTCATAAAGGTAGAACGCCCCGGTAAGGGGGACTTCGCCCGCCACTACGACGAAACGGTGAACGGCCTGGCGAGCCACTTCGTCTGGCTCAACCGCTCCAAGGAGTCCCTGGCGCTCGACCTGAAAAAAGACGGGGCCGGGGAGGTCCTGCGCAGCCTAGTGGCCCGGTCCGACGTCTTCGTCCAGAACCTGGCCCCGGGCGCCGCCGAACGCCTCGGCTTCGGGGCGGAGAGGCTTCGGGAGGAACACCCGCGTCTGGTCCACTGCGGCATCTCCGGTTACGGCGAGGGCGGCCCGTACACAGAGAAGAAGGCCTACGACCTGCTGGTGCAGTGCGAGGCCGGGCTCGTCTCCATCACCGGCACGGAAGGGGCCCCTTCGAAGGTCGGGATCTCCGTGGCCGACATAGCGGCCGGGATGTACGCCTACTCTGGCATCCTCTCCGCGCTCTTCCGGCGCGAGAGGACGGGGGAGGGCGCCACGCTGGAGGTCTCGATGCTAGAAGCCCTCGGCGAGTGGATGGGCTTCCCCGCGTACTTCGCCGGCTACGGCGGCGAGGAGCCGAAGAGGAGCGGCGCGAGCCACGCCGCCATAGCCCCCTACGGCCCGTTCGGCTGCGCGGACGGGCAGACCGTCTTCCTCGGCATCCAGAACGAGCGGGAATGGGGCGGGCTCTGTGCCGGTGTGCTGGGGCGCCCCGAGATGGCCGAGGACGAACGCTTCCGCACCAACACGAGGCGCGTCGAGAACCGGGAGGCCCTCCACGCCGAGATAGAGCGGGCCTTCTCTCGCCTCCCGTCGGGCGAGGCCATCGAGCGCTTGCAGGCGGCCGGCGTCGCGAACGCCCGGATGAGGACCGTGCGCCAGTTCCTGGACCACCCGCAACTGGAGGCCCGCGAGCGGTGGCGCGAGTTCGGCTCGCCGGCGGGGCCCCTGTGGGGCCTACGGCCGCCCGCGACCATGGAAGGCGTCGAGCCCGTGATGTCGCCCATCCCCGCGGTGGGGGAGCACACGCGCAGCATCCTGCGCGGCCTCGGCTACGACGAGGCCAGGATCTCCTCCCTAAAGCAAAGGGGCGTCACGTAGTCCCGCACCGGGCTCCCCGAAAACCCCCCGAAGCCCGAAACCTCTCTACCGAATATGGCCGTCGATCAGTTGCGCGAGCATGCCCTCCACGGCGCCGCGCTCGGCGTCGGAGCGGGTAACGGAGAGGCGGGAGAAGCGCTCGTTCATCTCCAGGGCCGACTCGAGCAGGCCCCCGAGTCCCCCGGCCCTCCGGTCGAGCTCGACGAGCACGTCCAGGGCGTCGTCGCCTTGGAGCTTGAAGACCAGCTCCAGCTCCTCGACGCGCCCGGCGTAGCGCCCGCCGGGCCTGAACTCGAGTTGCTGGACGAAGGGGAGCGGGGCCCCCTTGCGCGGGGCGTACTCGTTCTCCGCCTGGCGCAGCGTGAAGCCGAGGTTCTGGGCGGCGCTCAGGACCGCCTGCTGAAGGGGGTGGGGGGAGACCTGGATGCCGTCGGCGTCGCCGGGGTCGATAGCGCCGGAAATGTCCAGCCCCGTGTGGACCGTCACGCCCTGGTGCCCGACCGAGAGCGGCGTCTCGAAGGGCAGCCGGAACGAGAACGGCACGGACCTCTCCTCCCCGGCCCCGATCTCCATCCTGCCCGCCACCTCGTGCTCGATCAGGGTGTGCGCGTGGGTCGAGTCCTCGTGCTTGTACCGGGTCGAGACGGCCAAGTAGATGCGGTTGAACTCCTGCGCGTCGCTTCCGCCCACGACGTGCGTCTCCCCGCTCACCGTCCCCCCGGGGACGAACGAGTCCGCGTGCAGCCGGGTGTCCACCCTGGCCCCGCCCACGCCGATGCTGCTCAACAGCTTCTTGAACACAGGACCACCTCCCGCTCGGAGAAAACCACGCCCCATCCTCGCACGAAGGCACACCAGGCTCAACCGCACCCGCGGCCCAGCAGACTCGGCCACAAATAGCGCAACGTATGGCCGCAGCGAGGCTTGGCAGAACAACGGTCGCGCAACCCATCGGGCGGCCCGTCTCGCGACGGCATGGCGGTCACCGCGGGCGAGGGTCGCGACCTCCGCGGTCGGGATCGGGGCCGAATTGCTGGGTGCCGACGACGGACAACAGCCTCAGCTTCTCGTGGCCCTCGGCGCCCGGCGGGGCGGTGAAGACCAGCAGCGCCTGGGCCCGGTTCTGGGTGAAGAGGATCTGGCAATCGAGCTCGATCTCGCCCAGCTCGGGGTGGACGATGGTCTTGTGGTCGTCGAGGCGGACGGCGACCTCGTGACGATCCCACAGACGGGCGAACTCGGGACTTTCGTCGCGCAACCGGCCCGCGATGGCCGCGGCGCGGCCGTCGGGGCCTCCGCGGGAGAGCGCCGCCCGGAGGTCGGACACCTGCACCCGGCTCTGGTGGTCGCGGTCGGCCTCGGGGTAGAGGCGCCTCTCTTCGGGGTCGGTGAACCAGCGGTAGACGGCGCTGCGGGCCGGGCCGGCGAACCGGGTCCAGTCGCCGAGCAGGGCGACCGCGAGCCGGTTCTGCGCGAGCGTCTCGCCCAGGTCGGTGACCACCATGGCGGGGGTGTCCTCGAGGCGGTCGAGGACCCGCATGAGCGCCGGGCCGACGTGCTCGGAGCGGAGGATGCGGGCCGGCGCCTCGTGGCCGGCGAGGCGGAACAGGTGGTCGCGCTCGTCCATCGTGAGGCGGAGCCCGCGGGCGATGGCGGCCAGCATCTGCCCGGAGGGCCGGGGCCCGCGCCCCTGCTCCAGGCGGGCGTAGTAGTCGGCGGACATGGCCGACAGGGCGGCGGCCTCTTCTCGCCGGAGACCCGCCACGCGCCGCCGCGGCCCGCTCGGGAGCCCCGCGTCCTTCGGCCGGAGGGCCTCGCGCCGGCGGCGCAGGAAGTCTGCTAGTTCCATTCGGTCCATGGCGCCATTGTAGGCGTCCCCCGGGCGCCCAACCAGGGACCGCCGATCCGAGGATAAGCGGTCCCATTTCGCTCCGGGCCGCTCGGCCTTACGGTCTGGGTTGTTGGCGAGGGTGCCCGTCATCTCGGGAGGCGGGGAGAGAGCTCGCCCCGCGAGCCCGCGCCAAGCCCGTCACCACGAAAGAGGAGGAACATCGTGCATCTGAACGGCAACACCGCCTTGATCACCGGCGGGGGCTCAGGCATAGGCCGCGCGCTTGCCGAGGCTTACCACGTCCGCGGGAACTGACGGCAGGCGCGACACCGACGAAACGGAAGGAGCCCGACCATGAAATTGGAGAACAGGACGGTCCTGATCACCGGAGGAACGAGCGGCATCGGCCTCGAGCTGGCCAAGCAACTGCTCGGGCGCGGCAACACGGTCGTGGTCACCGGACGGGATCGGGCAAAACTGGAGGCCGCCGAGCGGGCGCTGCCCGGCCTCCACGCGTTCGAGAGCGACGTGAGCGACCCGGAGGCGATCGCGGCGCTGCACGATAGCGTGCTCGCGCGGTTCCCGGCCCTCGACACCCTCATCAACAACGCCGGCATCATGCGCCGCCTGGACCTCGACCGGGACCTGGACGACGTGACGCGCGAGATCGACACCAACCTGGGCGGGCCGGTGCGGATGGTCCATCGCTTCCTGCCGCACCTCAAGACCCGCGAGGGCGGGCTGATCGTGAACGTCTCGTCCGGCCTGGCCTTCGTCCCTTTCCCCGCGTTGCCGGTCTACTCCGCCACCAAGGCCGCCGTCCACTCCTTCTCGCTATCTCTGCGCGCGCAGCTCGGCGGCACCGGCGTCACCGTCGTCGAGCTGGCCCCGCCGCCCGTCGAGACGGGGCTGTTCCGGGGCGAGTTCGAGGCGGAGACGCGGGGGCAGAAGTTCATGGAACCGGCGGTGCTCGTCCGGCGGGCCATCGCCGGGATCGAGGCGGGCCGGGTAGAGATCCGCCCGGGCCTTAGCAAAGTGCTAAACGCCATGAGTCGCATCGCTCCCCGATTTATGCTTGGGCAGGTGGCGAGGATGGCCGAGCCGCGGGCACCAACCGGGGCGGCGCGATGAGCGGCGCGCGGCCCCAAGCCGCGGGAACGCTCCGGGCCTGCCGACGCGGCAGGTCCACGACCCGACGGGCGTGGGCCCCGCGCCGTTTCTGCCAGGCCCGGCTGCAGCCATACGTTGCGCTATTTGCGGCCGAGTTTGCGGCCCAGACGTCGAATGGGGGTGTGACCGCCCGGGGAGTTCCGTGAGGACCGGCGGCAAAGGGTACGGAGGGAGGGTCGCGATCTGGCATGAGCCCGCCATCCCCAGGGCCGAAAAGATGCCCTTCGAGACGCGAACGTCCGACCCGCTGGGGCCGGTACTACGCCCGCGAAAGGCCCGTGATATACATCCGGGGATGGTTCAAGTCTCCCACTAGCGTCCGGGTTTTGTTTTGGACGCGACCCGAAAGGAACCGACGATGGAACTCGGTCTCTACACCTTCGCGGACGTTGGTCCCGGTCTGGATCCCGCGCGTCGGCTGCGTGACCTGATCGAGGAGATCGAGCTGGCCGACCAGGTCGGCCTCGACGTCTTCGGCGTCGGCGAACACCACCGCCCCGACTACGCCGTCTCCTCGCCGGCCGTGGCGCTGGCCGCGGCGGCCGAACGCACGAAAAACATCCGCCTGAGCAGCGCCGTCACGGTGCTGAGTTCTGATGACCCGGTTCGCGTCTTCCAGGACTTCGCCACGCTCGATCTGCTGTCGGGCGGGAGGGCGGAGATCATGGCGGGCCGCGGTTCGTTTATCGAGTCTTTCCCCCTCTTCGGCTACGACCTCGGCGACTACGACGAGTTGTTCGCAGAGAAGCTCGACCTGCTGCTCAAGCTGCGGGAGTCCGAGCGCGTCACGTGGTCGGGCAGGCACCGCGCTCCCTTAGAGGACGTCGGCGTCTACCCGCGTTCGGTCCAGGACCCTCTGCCGGTCTGGATCGCGGTCGGCGGGACGCCGCAGTCGGTGGTGCGCGCCGCGCTGCTCGGCCTGCCGTTGGCGATCGCCATCATCGGCGGCCAGCCCGAAAACTTCGCGCCGCTCGCCCAGCTCTACCGCCAGGCCGCGGCCGAGGCGGGTCACGACCCCGGGCGGTTGCCCATCAGCATCAACTCCCATACCTACGTGGCCGAGACCTCCCAGAAGGCGGGCGACGAGTACTTTCCCACCTACGCGGCGATGATGAACCGGATCGGCCGCGAGCGCGGCTGGGGACCGATGCGCCGCGGCCAGTTCGAGGCGGGGCGCTCCCCGCACGGCGCGCTCCTCGTCGGCAGCCCCGAGGAGGTCGTGGAGAAGATCCTCTACGAGCACGAGCTCTTCGGCCACGAACGCTTCATGGCCCAGATCAGCGTCGGCACGCTGCCCCACGACAAGGTCATGCGCGCCACAGAGCTCTTCGGCACCGAGGTCGCACCCGCCGTCCGCAAGGAACTCGCGCCGCGATCCGCCACCAACGCCTGAGGCCCCGTATCGTCCGGGCCAAACGCGAACCGTAGAAGCCGAGGAGAACAACCCCGGAGAAGACGGAGGGCGCGGGCGTCGGGGGAGCCCCGCCGTTTGCGCGCGGCCCGGAGGGGACAGGCAAGGGCCTGGCCTACGGTATCCCGTTCGTCGTCTGACGCCCTGCCCGGCCGGGCTACGGGCTGGGGCCCCATCGTTCCCGAGCCGGTAGCACGCCTCGTACCTTTCCTCAGCATGCCCGGACCTCGAAGGCCCCGCCGTTCGGCCGGACGCGGTAGAGCTCGTCGAAGCCCTCCGCACGGGAGGGGGGAGCGAGCCTCTTCGCCGTGGCGAAGATGGCCACGTCGGGGACCCGCGCCTTGCCCTCGCGGCGGGCGTTGCGCGCCAGGCACTCGCGCACCCCGGAATCGAAGTGGTATCCGACGATCCTGGCCCCGAACTGGCGGCCGAGCTCGATGAGCGGGCGCCGGTCTTCGACCGTCGGGTTCGTGTTGTCCACGACGACCGGGCGCCCGGACCGCAACGCGGCCTCCACGAGCTGCCCCTGCCTCCTGTTCCGGTTCCTGTTGTTGCGGAACAGGTCCTTGCTGACGTGCTCGTGGGTCGCGGCGAACCGCCCGCGGAAGAACGTGCTCTTCCCCGAGGCTTGCAGGCCGACGAAGATGACCAGCTCCGCACCCATGGCCCGAACATGATAGCCCCTAAAGCGACCGGTTCGTTCCAAGCGCCGGGGAGGAGAACGGGGGGTAACCGGGTAAGAGACACCCCGGGATGAAGATGGACCCAAAAACGAGGGGACCGGAGACGACCCTGACCGTGGTGGACGGCGTGCGGATGCACGCCCGCGTCTCGGAGTGCCGGGCCACCGGCGGGCCGCCCGTCGTGCTCGTGCACGGGCTGGTGGTCTCGGGCCGCTATATGGTCCCCCTCCTGGAGGAGCTGGCCCGCTCCCACGCCGTCTACGCGCCGGATCTGCCTGGCTTCGGCCGGAGCGAGGGGCCGGCCCGCGCGCTGGACACGGTCGGCCTGGCCGACGCGCTGGCCGCCTGGATGCGGGCGGCCGGCCTGAGAAGGGCCGCGCTCATCGGGAACTCCATGGCTTGCCAGGTCATCGCCTGGCTGGCCCTGCGCCATCCCGGGCTCGTCGAGAAGGTGGTTTTGCAGGGCCCGACGATGGACCCGCCCGCGCGAAGCATGCCCCGGCAGATCGGGCGTTTCCTAATCGACACGCTCCGCGAGCCCCCTTCCCTGATCGCCATCGAGGGTCTCGACCTCTTCCGGGCGGGCGTTGGCCGGTCCTGGCGGACCTTCCACCACGCCATCGAGGACCCCATCGAGGAGAGGCTCCCGAGGGTGCGCGTGCCGGCGCTCGTCTTGCACGGCTCGCGCGACCGGATCTCGCCCGGGGGCTGGGCCGAAGAGGTCGCGCGTCTCCTGCCCGACGGCCGGCTCGTCGTCCTGCCCGGGGCGGCCCACGCCGCGAACTACTCCGCGCCGGCGGAGTTCGCCCGCGCGGTCCGGTCCTTCCTCGCCGACGGGTAGGACGCCGACGGTCGCCGGGGAGACGTCCTGCACCATTCGGGGTAGCGGGCCTGCACATTCGGGATCATTCTCGTCCCGGCCGCCGGTCTCCGCGTTTGCGGACGCTCCGGCGGCGGGCAAGGACCACCCAAGCGACAGGGAGGTCACGGCGCCGGCAATGAGCTCTCAAGCGAAGATGTGCCAAGAGCCGTAACCGCGGGGACCACGGCCTGCCGCGGTCCCTCGTGCTTCGTGGCGGCGCACCATCGAGAAGGTCGTACCGCCCGCGAGCGCGGGAGGGAACACCACAGACAAGGAGGACGTGGAGTGAGCCAAAGGGGAGTATCGACCAGGACCCACGGCGTGCTGGACCTCGTGACGTCGGGCACCCTGCTCGTCGCGCCGGGGCTTCTCGGCCTGAACGACGAGCCCAGGGCCTCCTCCGTCCTGCGGATGGCCGGCGGCGGGGCGCTGGTCTACAGCATGCTCACCGACTACGAGTTCGGCCTCGTGAAGCTGCTCCCGATGCGCGCCCACCTGGCGATGGACGCCGCGAGCGGCGCGTTCCTGGCGTCGTCCCCGTGGCTCCTCGGCTTCGCCAAGAACGGCCCGCGCTACTGGCTGCCGCACGCGCTGATGGGCGCGGGCGAGGTGCTCGCCGCCCTGACGAGCAGGACGCGCTGAGGCGGGCCCCTACTCTCCGATCGGGTCCCCGGCGAGGAACGCGAGGAGCGCCCCGTTGAAGTCTTCGGGGCGGTCGAACATGGGGTTGTGGCCGGCCCCCTCGATGACGAGGAGGCGGGCGTTGGGGATCCCAGCCCGCATCACGTCGCCGATGGACGGCGGGATCAGGGGGTCCCGTTCGCCCCAGACCAGGAGCGTCGGCATCCCGACCCGGCGCAGGTCCCCCCGCACGTCTTCGGCCAGCAGGTCCCGCGTCGTGCGCAGGAGGGTAAAGGGCCCCGCGTAGAGGGCGTCGCGCACCAGGATGGGCAGGAACGTGGGCCTCCCGTACCGGGCCGCGAGCAGCAGCGGCCAGAGGTGCCCGAGCATCGTGCGCTCCGGAGGCATCCCGGCCGGGTCCACGAGCACGAGCCTGCTGACGGCCCGGGGCCTCCGCGCGGCGAGCTTCAGGGACAGATACCCGCCCATCGAATGCCCGACCAGGTGCGCCCTCTCCAGCCCCACGGCATCCATCCAGGCGAGAAGCCAGGATGTCGCCTCGGCGAGCACGAATCGTTGGCCGGGACGGCGAAAGGCCCCGAAACCGGGCAGGTTTACGAGGTAGACCCGGTAATGCTTCGCGAGGGCCGGCACGTTCCGGGCCCACCAGCGGGTGGAGCCGGAGAGCCCGTGCACCAGGACGACGGGATCACCCTTCCCTGCGACCTCGTAGCGGACCGGGTGCCCGGAGACCATCACTTCGCGCGTGGAAGCCCCGGCGCTAACCACCGGCGGGCCGCTACGAGATCCGTCGTCCTGCCCTCCGGCCACGCGACCTCCTCTCGGCGCCTCCGGTCTGCATCCCTATCTACCACCCCCAAAAAGATGCTAACCAACGCGCGACGAAAACGCTCCCCGACATAGGCCGAATCGCTGTACGGTTCTACAGATGCTGCCCGCCCGAGACCTCTATGCGCTGCGCGTTCACCCAGCCCATCTCGGGCGACAGCAGCGACGCCACAACCCCGCCGACGTCATCGGGCAGCCCGGCGCGCCCCAGCGCCGTGTCGGAAGCGACCATCTCGTTCATGTCAGGGTTGTCGCGCACCACGCTGCCCGAGAAGTCCGTCTCGATGGCCCCCGGCGCGATGGTGTTCGCGGCGATCCCGCGCGGCCCGAGTTCCTTCGCGAGGTACCTCGTCATCACTTCCACAGCGCCCTTGGTCGCGGCGTACGCCGCGTGCCCCGGCATGATAAAGCGCGCCAGGCCGGTGGACACGTTGACGATGCGCCCACCGTCTGCGATCAGGGGCAGCAGCCCCTGGGTCAAAAAGAACGGCCCCTTGACGTGGACATCCATGAGCCGGTCGAACTGCTCCTCGGTGGTCTCCGCGATGCTGGCGTAGACGCCGATGCCCGCGTTGTTGACGAGGAATCGGAGCCGGTCGGCACCCCAGCCCCGCGGCACCCCCCGCACCTGCTCGGCGAAGGCGTCGAACGTGCCGGCCTCGCCTACGTCAAGTTGCAGGGCGGCGGCGCGGCGGCCCATCCCTTCTACCTCCGCCACCAGCTCGTCGGCTTCGGCCTTGCTGCTCTGGTAGGTGAAGATCACGTCATTACCCCGTCCCGCGATGCTCTGCACCATGTTCTTGCGAGGGATCATCAGGTCAGAGCAGCCCCCAACCGCCGCGGTGGGAACCGCGCCCGCTCCGTCGTCGTTGAATCCCGCCTGAGAACGTACTACGCGTTCTTCTTAGGATTCGGTACGGAAGATGAGCTCGGGGGTCGCTTTTACACTCGCGCGCGCCACGTCCACCCCGTGGAACTCGCCGATCTTGCGCTTCAACCATCCCTCGAAGATCTCCTCCGGGCCCGCCAGCATCAAAAGCGCTTCGAGTGGGTCGTTCACCTCCATGTGGACCACGGCCAGCTCGCCGCACCGGGTCCGCTGCAACCAGACCCGCACCGCGTGGATCCCGAAGCGCAACCTCATCCGCTCGTAGTCCCCGAAGCGCGAGCCCTCAAGCTCCTGCAAGACGCGGCGCCACTCCTCCTCCTTGCCAGCCGCTATGGGCCACACGAAAGAGACCTCCGTCGAGGCCCCCGTGCCGTTGCCTTCTTTCGGTCTCATGGGTTCTCTCTCATGCCCCGGTAGCCGCCGCGCGTGAGGGTGGTGCCGATCACACCGACCTCCACGCTACGGTACCCGGTGCGCGTGGCGGGGCCGTGGCAAAGGCCGTGGTACACACCCCGCATTCTCCCGGATCGGGCGGGAACGATCCCGACGATCCGGGAGAACGGAACCTGTCCGGTTTCTCCGGTTCTCGGCCAAGCGGGCCCGCGACCACCCTAGGGTATCGTCCTACACGGGGATCGCCCCAAGATCCTCACGAAGACCTGCCCAGCCCGAACCGCGCGACCGTTCTCGATCCTTCCCACGCGTGACCTCGACGCTACACACAATGACACATTTTCCCCGAGGGGCACGCAGACTCCTTGACCCGAGTATAGACTGGTCAGTACCATGAATTGCTTATGTTCTATGCCCGTAAATACTTAGGATACGTATGACGGGACGTGACAAAAGTCGTGAGGGGATACGGGAATACGGCTTGTCCGGTTACGGGAGAGGGGCCGTGGTGGACCCGCCGCCGTCGGCGACAGCAGCTTGGTCCTCTTGAGCCTTACCGGGGCTCTTGGGCGGCGAATCGGATGAGGAGTCAACCGGCGAGGTGGTGGGGGGGTCGGGCTGGCGCCGCGTGCGCCGGGTCATGTCGGGGTCGAGACGGTTACCACGTGCCCGGGAAGGGGCTCGGGTAGATGGGCCGGTTGGAGTTGAGGCTGCTCGGCCCTCCGCGGGTCTCCATCGACGGGCGGGAAAGCACGCTCCGTACCAGGAAGACGTTCGCATTGCTCGCCTACCTGGCCGCGGAGGGCGGCATGCACCGCCGCGACAAGCTCGCCGAGCTGCTGTGGCCCGGGAGCACGAGCGGGCGCGGCAGGACCACGTTGCGGAGCGCGCTGGCCGGCATCCGCCGGGAGCTAAGAGAAGGAGTCCCCGGTGCCGGAGACGAACTGCTGAAGATCGAGGGCGACCTGCTGGGCGTGACCGTGGGGCCTGAGCTGGGGCTGGACCTCGACGTGTTACGCGAGGCGTTCGCGGCTTCGCGGGCTTCGCGCCGGGGCGAGAAGTACGAGGGCTTGATCTCGACCCTGAGGAGCGCTGACGCTGCCTACCGCGGTGAGTTCCTGGAGGGCTTCCGGCTCGAGGACGCCCCCGAGTTCGAACTCTGGGTGGAGGCGCAGCGTACCCTGTGGCGTGCTCGGGTCGGCGAGGTCCTC
Organism: uncultured Rubrobacteraceae bacterium; assembly: GCA_902806085.1. Classification (GTDB taxonomy): domain Bacteria; phylum Actinomycetota; class Rubrobacteria; order Rubrobacterales; family Rubrobacteraceae; genus Rubrobacter_D. The sequence continues at coordinate 168,059 of CADCVH010000053.1, forward strand.
GGCCGCCTCGGCGAGCTGGAGTCAGAAACCGGGGAGCTCGACGCCGCGGCCGGGACCGCGCAGAGGTGGGTGGCGCGGGACCCGTCGGAGGAAGCCGCCCACGTGAGGCTCATGGAGACCCGCTCGGCGGCCGGGGACCCGGGCGGCGCGCTCGACGCCTACGAGGAGTACCGCTCGGAGCTCCACGACATCGGGATGGATCCGGGGCCGGGAACGGAGACCCTGCACGCGAGCATACAGACGCGGGCGGAAGCGGATCGTGCCGGGAGGGGAAGGTCGGCCCCCGGGTCGCTGCGGATGCCCTTCGTGGGGCGCGAAGCAGCTTTCGGGGCTTTGGTCGAGGAGTACCGGGCCGCCCGCTCCGGGCAGGTGCGCTCTGTGATCGTGCTGGGGGAGGCCGGCATCGGCAAGACGCGCCTGGCGGAGGAGTTTCTGGGTTGGGCCGCCTCCAGGGGCGCGGACGTGCTCCGCGCCAAGACGTCCCAGACCGGGAGCCGCCAGCCCTACGAGACGCTGGTGGACGCCCTGAGGCCCCGGCTCGAGCGCGAGCGGGCCCCCGACGACCTGCTGGAGGACCGGTGGCTCGCGGAGCTCTCGAGGATCATGCCCGAGCTCGGCGACCGCTACCCCGACCTGCCGCCGCCGACCTCCGACGAGGCCTCGTCCCAGGCCGTGCTCTTCGAGGCGGTGGCGCGGCTCGTCGCGGCGCTTGCGGTCAGCTCGTCGCGTCAGGGCGGCAGGTCGGGAGAGCCCCTGGTCGCCTTCGGTGACGACCTGCAGTGGGCCGACGGGGCCTCGCTCGACGCCCTGAGGTACGCCTGCCGAAGCTGGGCGCGGGACGGGGTGCCCCTGCTCCTGCTGTTGACGGTGCGCGAGGAGGGCTTGAGAAAGAACGAACTCGGCGGTTGGCTCTCGTCCCTGGAGCGCGAGCTGGCGGTCAGGCGCCTCGCGCTGACGCCCATGGACGAAGGAAACGTCCACAGCCTCCTCCGGCTCATCGCGGGACCAACGGGCCCGGACGGCAACGGGACCCGGCGAGAGGGCCTGGAACGCGTCGGCCGTTGGCTCCGGGAGGAGTCCGACGGGCACCCTTTGTTCCTGGCACAGATCCTGGGCGTCCTGCTGGAGCGGGGGGTGCTGGTCGAGCGCGCCGGGCGGAACGGCCGCAGGGGGGTCGTCCTCCCCGGGGAGGGCTTCGACGAAGGGGAGTTGCGCGGGCTCGTCCCGGCGGGGCTGCGCGAGCTGATCCTGGACAAGCTAAGGCCGCTGCCGGACGACGCCTCGGACCTCCTGACGGCCGGGGCCGTGCTCGGGCGGAACTTCGGGTTCGGGGAGCTGCTGCGGGTCGCGGGCGTCGGGGAGACGGTAGGCATCGCGGCGCTCGACGAGTTGGTGTCGGCCCGCCTGGTGGAGGAGGGCGGGGCGTCCTCGGGCGGGGCCTACTCCTTCGCGCACGACAAAATCCGGGACGTCGTCTACACCGAGGCGGGGGAGGCGCGCAGGGAGGTGTTCCACCGCCGGGCGCTGGAGCACCTCGAAGACCGGGGCGCGTCCACGGCCGAGCTGGCGCGGCACGCCGTCGCGGCCAAGCTTCGGGCGAAAGCCATTCACTACCTGCTTGGGGCGGCAGAGGAGGCGATGGCCGTCTTCGCCGCGGGCGACGCGGTCGGGCACTACGAGCAGGCGCGGGACCTGCTCGAAGACCGGTCGTCGGCAAACGCAAGGGGCGGAGACCGGGTTCCCGGGCGGCAGCGTCTGTACGGTGGGCTCGCCCGCGCGTGCGCCCTCGTCCACGACTGGGCGCGGGCTCAGGAAGCCTACGAGAAGCTGCTCGCGGCGGCGCGGGGGACCGGAGACCGGGAGGCGGAGTGGGAGGCGCTCCACGGCCTGGGTATGCTGGGCATCGGGTTCACCGTCGGGTCGGACGACGACGAGCTGCTGCGGGGCGTGAGACGACGCGAGCAACTGAGGGAGATCGTCCGCACCGCGGGTGCCGCTCAAGAAGAGCACGAGGGTACGAAGGCGGCCGGGGCCGCCTACAGCCCCCGCGCCGCGCGCCGGTACGCCGAACGGGCCTTGCGTCTCGCTCGTGAGCTTGGCCGGGAGGAGCTTATCCTCCGCAGCGAGTTCGGGCTGGGGGTCGCCTGTGGCTGGACAGGAATGTGGAAAGAATCGGCGTTCCACATGGAAGAAGCCCTTTCGTTCTATGCCACCTCGGGCGGCGGGGAGATGGAACCGCAGAATCTGATCCACCTGCTCTGGAGCAAGGGCCTGGTGGCCTGGGGTAGGGGCCTGGTGGATGGGCCCGTCAACGCCTTCGGCCCCACGGGCGTCCTGCAGGATTATTGGAGAGAGGCCACCACGCTCTCGAACGGGCTCGACACCGACTATGCCCGGGCGCAGTTGGGCTCTCAAGGCGTGGGGCTTTCATGGGCGGGAGAGTACGAAGACGCGATCGGTAAAGCCTCAAGGGGGCTCGAAGCCTCACGCTCCCTGGGCCACGCGCAGTTCGCATACTTGAGCCTTGAGGGCCTGGGCGACGCCTACCGGGGGACGTTCGCGCTCGAAGAGGCCAAATCGACTTACTCGGACATGTTCGATTGGGTAACTTTTACGACACTCGAAGGGCACATTCACGCCAAGCTCTGCAGCGTGGCGGCGCTCTCGGGCGAGTGGGAGCGGGCGCGCGGGCACGCGCTCGAAGCGATCGGACTCGGAAAGGAAGTCCTCTTGCCCCTGTCTTACGTGCACCGCTACCACGACATCGAGGCGCTCCTGCGCGGCGGGGACACGGAGCTGGCCCGCGAGCTCTTCCGCAGCTTCGAGCGCCGGGTGGGGCGGGGAAGGGGCTGCTTCCGCGTCGCCTACCTGCGGTCGGCGGCGGTCTTTACGCGGTGGAACGGGGACACGGAAGGGACCCTGTTCCACCTGCGCGAAGCGTTCGGATTGGCCGAAAAGCTCGAGTTGCCCGGGGAGATCTGGCAGGTCGGGGCCGCCCTCGGCGAAACCCACGAAAACCGTGGGGAGATCGGGCCATCCGGGCGGGCGTTCGGCCGGGCCGCCGTCGTGGTCCGCCAACTGGCCGCCAAGATACCTGACGGGGAACTCCGCCAAGGTTTCCTCGCGGCCCCCCAGGTACGACGCGTGCTCGAGAAGTCCCAAGCTTATGGGGCGCGCCCCGCCCCACCCGTCCTTTAGACGATTCGGCCTCGACGCTACCCGAGGCCCTATCTAGAACCGGCGGAATACCGGGGCGCCGGTCTGCGCGCGCCTCGGCAAGATCGCGCGTAAAGCTCGTTACCACGCCTTTGACACGCCTCTGTCACGCCGACGCGATACCTTCGTAACAAGGGTGAACCGGTACCGTTACACCCCCCTCCGGGTATCGGTTCGTCCTTACTCAATAAGGGCAAAGGGAAGGCGAGGCACGTGGCAGATCCCGTGGGCACAGCATCAACGAAGTTGCCGTACCACCGGCGTCGCGAGCCCCGGGCGGCGCCCGGCGCCTTTTCGGGAGCAGGAGACGCGGGTTGTTGCGTCGGAGGAGCGGCGACGGAGCCGGCATCCGGGGAGCGGGTACGCCTCGCGTTGGACCACACGGAGGGCGCAGCGCGGCTGCTGGAGGCTGCCTTCGTGTCCGTGGTCGAGGAGAACGAGCTGTTCATGCCCGCGGTGGAACAACTCTACGCGGCGCTAGAGGAGGCCGAGGTGTCCGCCGCCGTACTCGAGGCCCGGCTTTCGCAGGGCCAACGGCGCGGGGAGCTTTGAGAGCGGTGGCCGCGGCCGCCCTACCTTGCGACCCTGCCAGACCGGGGCGGACGCGCCGGCCGCGGCTTTGGCGCCCGCAGCACGGGACGCGCGGCGGCGGCGGTCGTCGTGGTGGACGGGGATTCCGGCGCGGTCGCCTCGTACCGGTGAGATCGCCCCGTCAGGACGGTTTTGGGCGCGCCGGACGGCCATCGGCGCGCTTCGTACGGTGGCCGAGTAGAGAACCGATACGGACTGTTGGAGGAGAACATGGCCCAGGAGGTCGGACGTGACCGTCAGAGAAGGCAGGCACAGGACCCCGGACAGGCGGCAGCAGATCCTGATGCGCGAGGCGCTGCGCAGAAGGTTCGAGACCCTCCCCGTCCACGTCCCGAGAGGAGAGGTGGAGGAGCTCGGGGCCGAGATCGGGTTGGAAGACCCCGCGGAGGCCGCACGCCTCTTCGACCGGCTCAAGGGACTGGCCTGGCGGGGCGATTACGTACGCTCGGAAACCGGCTGGACCGCCGCCTGGGTGAAGGAGATCGACTAGGTCCCGCCCGGCGAACCGGGAGGTTCGAGGCAGCGGCCTCATCGGCGCCGGGTAGATCACCGAAGTCTCTTGCGGGCGCCTCGTCGACGCCGGGTTGACGGTACTGCTTGCCGCGATCTCACGTAGTCGACGACTCCACGATCCGTAGCCGCAACCAAGGAGGGAGCCAAAATGACCGATCGTCCAACCGCCGAAACAGCATATGAGGATGAGTTGACACCAGAACCGATCATCCTTCTCGCCGGCGCGGCCGGCGACCTCGGTGGCCGCATCAAACCCGTGATGACCGACACTGCACCCGTTCCCGTCGTCGAGGACAACCTCCTGGCCCGCAAGAACGTCCGCCGCGCTCTTGCGAGGCCGAGCTCAGGCTCCTCGCCCCTTGAAGGGCCCCTTGCCAGCCTTTTGGAGCTGGCAAGGGAGGCGTCGTGAAGCTCTCCGAGGACCTGCTGGAGTTGCTGCGCCGACCGAGCACCTGCTACGTGGCCACCACCATGCCCGACGGCTCGCCCCAGCTAACCCAGACCTGGGTGGACACCGACGGCGAGCGCGTCCTCATCAACAGCGTCCGGGGCTTCCTGAAGGTCAGGAACGTGGAGCGCGACCCGCGCGTGGCCGTGGCCGTCTCGGACCCCGCCGACCCCCGCCGCTACTTCCAGGTGCGCGGGCGGGTGGCGTGGGTCACCGAGGAGGGCGGGGCCGATCACATAGAGGGGCTCTCCGGGAAGTGCTTGGGGGGGCCCTACCCCTGGTTCGGGGGGCGCGAGCAGGCGCGGGTGATCATCGCCATAGAGCCCGAGAAGATCAGCGGCATGGGTTAGTTCCGAACCTTCGTCGAGCTTTCGGCGACGGCGGCTTCGGGCGGACGGCCACGGCAGGCCCCATCACGAGAGACCTGGCACACGGCGGGGATACCGATGGTGGGCAACGCAAAGGAGGAGGTTCTGAAAGCCAACGCACAGGGGCAAAAGGCTCTCGCGGTGGTGCTCGGCGGCGCGGTGGCGCCGGCCGCCTACCGGCACGCGGTGGAGGGGGCGGTACGCCTCGCCTTCGGTCGCCTGAGCAAGGGCGACTACCGGACCATGCTCACGGCCTGCGCCCCCGACGTGGAGCACACCTTCTCCGGGGAACACGCCCTCGGCGGCACGCGGCACGGCAAGGAGGCCCTCGGGCGTTGGTTCGGGCGCCTGTACAGGCTGTTCCCGGGGCTGGACTTCGAGGTCAAGAGGGTGCTGGTGCGCGGGTGGCCGTGGCGGACGGTGGCGATGATCGAGTGGGTGGACCGGGCGCGTCCGGCCGACGGGTCACCCTACGTGAACGAGGGCACCCACGTGCTGCGCTTCTCGTGGGGCAGGTTGGTCGGACTGCACGCCTACCTCGACACGCAGAAGGTCGAGGAAACGTTGGATCGACTGGCAAGAAGGGGGATCGAGGAGGCCTCCGCGCCTCCTATCCTTACATAGCCGGGGAACAGAGCAGCAGACCCTCCACACCGCCCGATCTGCGCGGTGGTCCAGGCAACTTCGGGATCACGGGCGGCACGGACCACGGCACAGCAAACGAATGAGTAGGAACGGCCGACGAACGAGGAGTCGGAGGCGACGCCGTACGTCGACACCGTAGAGCGGTGGCCAGCCTACTGGATGCTCGCCACCGGGGAGCAGACCGGGGCGGTTTACTCTTGCTCCCAGTACGTGACGCGGCCGTCTCTCTGGCACACGAAGCGCACGCCCCGTCCTGGGAGATCACGACCGCCACCGATCCGAGCAGCGCGCCGGCCAGCCTATAGGCCGAGCGGTGGCGGGCGCCCACGTTCCCGGTCACCTCTTCGGCGACCCTCTCGCCCTCGAGGTCCAGCGCCCTCCCCACGCTCTCGACGTCAGGGAGCCTGCCGGAGATCATGCCGCCGAAGCCAAGGATCTCGTTGTGCTTGCTCATGACCACCGCGCCGTCGGCCGCCGCGAGGCCTGCGATCAGGTGCGCCGTCTCGAAGAGCGCCTCGCCGAGCGTCGTTATCTCGTCGTCGGTCGTCGCCTCGAACTCTTCCCAGCCCACGGCCTCCGGTTCCCGCTCGTGGTCGGCGCTACCGTGGATCTTGGCGAGGCGGTCGAGGATGCCCACCACGAGGTCCGGGAAACGGAGTCGGGTCCGGACATCGGCGAACGGGTATCTGAGGTCGATGTAGGGGTGCTCGCGGGAGGGTTCTCCGGCTTCCTCCGGGGGGAGGAAAACCACGGAGACGGCCATAGGCGTCGCCCGCCCGGGCGGGGCGGTAGGCCGCGTCGGCGTACCCCAGGAAGAGACGATCCCCGCCTCGCTGCCGGCGTTCTTCGGCAACGTCGCCGTGGGCGGCGGGCCCGCCCCGGTGCGGGCGTACATCGAGGAGCTCTTGCCGGACGTCTTGGAGGGCCGCATCGAGCCAGGCCGGGTCCTCGACCGGGTCGTCGGCCTGGATGGGGTGCCCGAGGGCTACAGGGCGATGGACGACCGGGAGGCGATCAAGGTCATGGTGGAAGTCTGAAGATGGGCGAATGGGCGGGCGACGAGCTTGACAGGATCGGGGCGGAGGAACTGCAGCTCGCCGTCGACCGGCTCGACCTGCTGATCCTGCACCAGCCGCTGTCGAGCCGTTTCGACCTCACGCTCGACGCCTACCGGGCGCTCGAGAAACTGCTCGCCGACGGCAAGGTGCGCGCCATCGGCGTGAGCAACTTCATGCCCGAGCACCTCGACCGCCTGTTGACCGAGACGTCCGTCGTGCCCGCCGTGAACCAGATCGAGCTCCACCCGTACTTCCAGCAGACAGCGCTGCAGCGTGCGCACCCCGGGCACTCGGGGTCGCCTGCTGCCTTGTGCGCGAGCGTCCGCGCCCCTTCTTCGCCGATCGGCTTCGAGACCGTCACGTAGACTCCGGTCTTGCCCTGCGCCTTGTGCAGCAGGTCGAAGGCCCGCTTCTGCAGCCCGTACTTGCGCCGCAGCAGCGCCGCGGCCATCGCGCTCTCGGCGGGCGGCAGCAGCCGTGCCGTACCCGACGCCTCGGGACCGAGCGGATTGCCCCTCGCGTCGCTCGGCCCGACGACAACGCGCCCGTCGTTGCGGATGCGCTTGGCCTTGCCCGAGTCCCCGAGCGTGTAGACGTACAGCCGCCCCTCCCCGTCCTCCGCGAACCACACCGGCGTCCTCACCGACCGCCCGTTCTTGCGGAAGGTCGTGAGGTTCACGTACCGGTGGCCCCTCAGGAGGGAGGCAGAGCCGGCTTGGTGCGGCTCCCCACGCGCGGCATCCGTGCCCGGTCCTCCTTCTTCCCGTGGTCCAGCGACCGCGGCCGGCGCCTCCGGATAACGCCCGCGGGTACGCGGCTCGACCAACCCGGGCTTCAGGCGTTCGGGCAGCACGCCGTAGGCCGTCACCCAGGCCGGCAGGGCGCCCAACACGGGCAGGCGGGCCATCACCCTGAGAACTAGGGGCGCCTTGTAGGGCCTGCCCGCCTCGAAGGAACTCGCGATGTCCTTCTCGGCGGCGACCTGTTGGCCCTGGACAAGCGCCGCCTGCCACCCTCTTCCCCGCTGGACCCTCGCCAAGTCCTCCTCCCTGACCTCGGCGCCGGACCTGAGTGGTTCCGTGAGCGTGTTCGCCGCGGCGACGGCGTCCTGCGCGGCGAGGTTGATCCCGACCCCGCCCGAAGGACTCATGACGTGGGCGGCGTCGCCTATGAGCAAGAGTCCCGGCCGGTGCCAGCGCTCGGCGCGCCCTATCTTGACGGAGAGCAGCGTGAGCTGCCCCCAGTCTGTGAGCGCTCCCTCGAGCCTGTCCGAGAGCCAGGGCACCGCCCCCCCCACGAACTCCTTTATCGGCCCGACCCCGGCCGCCCTGGCCTCCTGGTAAGTGCCCTTCGGGATGCTCACCCCCGCCTGCCAGTAGGTGCCCCGATCGATGAGGGCGAGGGAGGCCGTCGGGCCGAAGTGGATATCCACCACCGCGCCTGCCGCGTCGTCGGGGCGGCGCGGCACGTTGAAGTACAGGACGTCCGTCCCGGCCGAAAGCTCTTCGAGCCCGATGCCCGCGAGCTGGCGGACCTTGGAGAAGCGCCCGTCGGCCCCCACGACGAGCCTCGCCCGCACCTCGCGAACGCCCCCCGGGGAGCGGTAGCGCACGCCACGCACCACTCCCTCCTCCTCGATGAGCTCCTGGACCCGCGAGCGCATCCTGACCTCGAGGTTGGGGTAGCGCTTCGCCTCGGCGAGCAGGAACCCTATGAAGCGCGACTGCAGCATCAAGACCAGGTAGGGGAAGCGCGTCCTCAGACGACCGAGGTCGGCGATGACGAATGGCCGCCCCCCGCCAGGCGTCAGGTAACGGACCTGGGGCACCTTCTCGTGCTCGACCTCCAGCAGGCGCCCGGCGAGGCCCAGGGTGTCCATCAGCTCCATGATCGCCGGGTGGATCGTGTCGCCCCGGAAGTCGCGATCGAAGTCCCCCTGCGCCTCCAGCAGCACCACGTTTACGCCCTGGCGGGCCAGAAGGAACGCCAGGACCACCCCCGCCGGCCCGCCGCCGACGATCACCGTATCCGCCGTGCTCGCCGTTCCGGGCACCGCTTCGAGGGACGCGCCGACCGCAGCGGGCGCCACATGGCCACTGCCGTTTCGTCCCATGTCGTTGCCCATCCCAGCCCCCTCCCTCCCTTGCTCGCCGTCCACGATCGCGTCTTCGCCCATCCTCTTGTCCTCTCCTCCTGCCCGCTTCTTCATTCCGGCTCCTCTCTATACCTATCGTTAGTTAGGTGATGTGATCAAAAAAGGGGACGCTAGCTTCCTCCTCCCACCCTGGGACGGAGCCCGTCGAGCAGGACGTCCACGAGGGCGTCGGCCACCTCGCCTTCGTCCGCTCGGTCGTCGCGGCCGCCCGCGGCGTAGGCGGAGACCTGCGCCCCGCCCACCAGGGAGAGGATCGTGCCGGAGATTAGCGGGGGGTCTTGAAGGTGGTGGAGCTCGCCGCGGTTGCTGGCGGCTGCGAGCGCCGCCAGAAGCGGCCCGTGCAGGGACCTGTAAGCGACGTCCATCAGCCGCCTCGATCGCTCCTCGGAGATCGCCGGCATGTCCCGCAGCACCATCCCCTCCAGGCTCACCGGGGGCCTCTGGGAGAGGATCGAGCGCGCCGCGGCCTTGAGCTGCTCCCCGATGCCGGGGCCGGCCTGCGCCAAGGCCTCCTCCATCTCGGCCCGGTAGCGCTCCAAAAGCTTCTCCATGACCTCCACATAGAGCTGCTCCTTGCCCCCCGGTGCGTGGTGGTAGAGGGAGGGCTTGCGCATCCCGAGCTCCTCTGCCACGTCGCCCAAAGTTACGCCCCGGTAGCCGCGCTCGCCGAAAAGCCCCTCGGCCGCGGCAAGGACTCGCTCCCTTGCCGTGCTGCTCCGTCCTCCGCCCATGGACCCCCTCGAGGTTTGCTAGCTACCTAACGTAAGGTAGAGTACCGGAATCGGGGAGGACTTTCAAGGCCGTCTCGAACCGACACCTGGGCGCGACCGGGCACCCTCGGGCTGTCCCGGACGCCACGCACCCGAAACCTCATTGGGGCGGACGACCCCCTGCGTGGGGTCGCGATATGCATCCGTTGGCGATGCTCGCCTATTCTGGGTCCACCATCGCGCCGGACACTTGCCCCTTGTCCGTCGGTCCGTTCTGGAGTGCACCAGGTAGTAAAAACGGAAGCTAAGCGGACGCCCCGGGCGGGGGGCCGAGCACCTCGACGTTGTACTGCTCTGCCGCGGCCATGACCCTCGCCATATCCATCGGGGCCTCCGGCGGCAGGGTCCGTGAGCCCACCGGCTCGCTTATGGCGCGGTAAAAGCGCTCGTGCTGGGCCGTGGTGATGATCAGGTAGCGGGCGGTGCCGGGGTCCACCCTGAAGGCGTGCGCCGCCCTACCGGCCACGTCCACGAACGAGCCCGCCGAGGCCGGCACGGGCCGGTCGTCGCCGAGGAAGAAGGTCATCTCTCCCTCTAGGACGTAGAACGTCTCGTCGTCCTCAGGGTGGCGGTGCAGCGGGGTGCCCTCGCCGTGCCGGCCCACCTCCTCGACGAGGGCGAACCTGACGCCGGTCCGCTCGGCGCGACGCCTTGACGGTGGCGAGCGCCCCGTCGAGGCCCCAGAGCGCCTCCTCTTCTTCGGGTCCCGCAGATGGGCTATCTTGGCGAGCTTCCGAGAACTTCCCTTCCACGCATTCGGGTGAATAAGCTTCCTCTTGGGTTCGTGGGCGGCGCAGCTTGCCGGAAGCGGAAGGCTTCTGCCTTTAGCGCCCCGCACGCAACCTTGAGCGTAACTTCTTCGCTTGATGAACCAGCATGCGGCCCAGCAACCGTGGGCCGGGTACGACGACGAGGCCCAGCTGGCGCATCATGCCCAGGTCTTCCCTGACTCCCCAGTGCTCTACGACCTTGCTGTCCCGAAAGCGCACGAAGTGCATGTGCTTGTTGCGCACCGAGCGCCCGCTCGGGGGCTCGCCCATTAGCGAACCCCTGTGGGTACCGCTCACGGTCAAGCGCCCGGCCACCATGTCCCCCTCGGCGACCAGCTCCTCGATCTCGAAGCGCAGGTCGGGGAAGGCGTTGCGCGCCCACGCGACCGAACCCCGCATCGACTCGGGGCCGCGGTTCGAACCCGGTGAGGCCGAGTGGTTCACGAAGTC
>CADCVH010000054.1 GCA_902806085.1 uncultured Rubrobacteraceae bacterium
GCTTCTACGACCTGAGGCTGCCGGAGGCGAGGCAGGCCCAGGCCGACCTCGCCCGCGAGCACGGCGTCGGGGGCTTCGTCTACTACCACTACTGGTTCGACGGCAGGCGGTTGCTGGAGAGGCCGTTCGAGGAGGTGCTAAGAACGGGCGAGCCGGACTTCCCGTTCTGCCTGTGCTGGGCCAACCACAGGTGGACGTGGAAGCGGGACCACAGCCTCGAAGGACGCCTGCAGGAGATGGACTACAGCGAAGAGGACGATCGGGAGCACATCCGCTACCTGCTCGGGGCCTTCGGGGACGAGCGGTACATAAAGGTGAACGGCCGTCCCCTGTTCCTGATCTACTGGACGGACTCCATCCCCGACCCGAAGCGCACGTTTGCCCTTTGGCGCGAGGAAGCAAGCCGGGCCGGCGTCGCCGAGCCGTTTATCTGCAAGGTGGATTCTTTCGGGAACTTCCGGGACCCGGCGGAGTTCGGGTGCGACGCGTCGGTGGAGTTCTGGCCGCACGCGGTTGAGACCATGATCCAGCGCGTCCGCGAGCCAGGCGAGGTCTACGAGGAGAACCAGATCTTCGAGTACCGCCAGCTCGTCGCCAACCACCTCGAACGCCCGTGGCCCGACCACAAAAGGTTCCCTTGCGTCGTCCCCCACTGGGACAACACGGCCCGGTGGAAGGCCACCGGCGCCCGCATGATCCGCAACTCCACCCCCGAGCTTTACGGGGCCTGGCTCGAGGGCGTGGTCCGCAAGACCGCCGCCGCCTACGACCCCGAGGAGCAGCTCGTCTTCGTGAACGCCTGGAACGAGTGGGGCGAGGGCACCTACCTGGAGCCGGACCTCGTGCACGGCCGCGCCTACCTGGAGGCGACGAGGACCGCCCTCAAGAGGGCCGGCGCCCGCGTCCCGGCCCGGAACGTTTCGGTCGGGGAGGCCCCGGAACCCGCCTCCGCCGAGGAGCGCAACCGGCTGCTGCTCGCCAAGTACGAGGACCTCCAGCGCCGCTACAACGAGCAGCTCGCGTTCGAGGAGCGCTCGCCGCTCTTGCAAAAGTCCGAGCAGCGCTACGAGGAGCTGCTGGGCGAACACAACAAGCTGCGCCACGAGAACGGGCTGCTGGAGCGGCGCTACGCCGACCTGCAGCGCAGGTCGGCCAAGACCGAGGAGAGGCTCGCCAGGATCTCCGCCAACCAGCCCCTCGCGGACATCGAGCGGTTGACCACCTGGATGCGGCAACTCGACGATGGCGTCCAGGCCTTCCTCCAATCCAGCCGCTACAGGGCGGGCGAGAAGGTAGGACGGACCCTCGACACCGTCCTGCGCCGCCCCCAGACGAAGACCTCCGCCGACCACCTGCAGGACGTTCTCCGCGAGTACCGGGCCTGGTCGAAGAGGCCGGGCAAAGGAAAAGACCGGTAGGACTCCTGGAAGAGAGGCCGCAGAGAGACGGCGGGGCCGTCGGGACGGAGGTCGGGACGGAGGTCGCGCTGGTCTTCGCGGCCGTCTTCTGGGGCCTCAACTTCGCGGCGACCAAGTACGCGGCCGGCTCCATCCCGCCGCTCGTGCTCGTGGGCGTCCGGTTCGCGCTGGGGGGCGGGTTGCTGTACTGCGTGCTGCGGTTCATGGAGCCCAAGAGCAGGCTGGCCAAGAAGGACCTTCTCCCGATGGCGGCGCTCGGGTGCTTCGGGGTGGCGACCGCCCAGACCGGCTTCACCTACGGCGTCAGCCTCAGCAGCGCGGCCAGCACCGGCCTGATCTTCGCCACCGCCCCCGTCTGGGGTCTCCTCCTGGGTTCCCTGCTGGGCCTCGAACGGCCCACCGCGAGGGGCGTCCTCGGTGTGGGCCTCTCCGTGGCGGGCGTCGCCGCCGTGGTCTCCGAGGGGCTCGGGTCCGGCGGCACCAACCTTATCGGCGACGCGCTCGTCCTGATGGCCGCCGTCTGCGTCGGGGCGTACGCGGTGCTCTCGATGCCGCTCCTGGAGCGCTACTCGCCGCTGGCTGTGGCGACCTATCCGGTGCTCTTCGGGGCGCCCCTTCTCTTGCTGCTCTCCTCGCCGCAACTCGTTAACATGGAGTGGGGGAGGGTCGGGCTCTGGCCGCTTCTGGCGGTGGGTTACGCGGCCGTCTTCGCGACCGCCTTCGCCTTCGCGGCGTGGCAGAGGGGCATAAGCCGCATCGGGGCCAACCGGGTGCTCGTCTACCAGTACCTGATAACACTCGTGGGCGTCACCTCCGGCATCGTCTTTTTCGGCGAGACGCTGGGGTGGAACAAGATAGTCGGGGGCGCCATCATCCTGCTCGGCGTCTACCTGGCGCGGAGATAGCCGCCCGAAGTCGCCGTACGGGGCCGCAGGTATCGGGGGCACACTTGGCATAGTCTCCGGGGCTCTCGCCGACGCGGCCTTTGCGGACCGCCCTAAGCGCCGCCCGGGGTAGAGGAGCGGGCGGCGCGCCGCTGGGGCGAGTCCTCCGAGAGCTGCATCAGCTCGATCTCGTTGCCGTCCGGGTCGCGCGTCCAGGCCTGCAGGTTGCCGTCGAGGCCGCGCGCCGCCTCGCGGTCTATCGGCGCGCCGTTCTTACGCAGGTGCTCGACGGCCGCGTTTATGTCGTCGGTGAGTAAGCATATGTGCATGAAGCTCCCCTCCCGGTTCGGGCTCGGCGGCGGTCCGCCGGGGAAGACCTCTATAAAGCGGTCGCCCGCGACGTGCAGGTAGGCGAGCATGAGGGAGCCGTCGTCGTGGCGCAGGCGGAACGCCTCTTCGATGCCGAGTAGGGCGTAGAACCGCAGGGTTCTTCCAACGTCGTGCGCCGCGAAGGCGGGGTGGCCGAGGTCCGTTATCATGCGTCCCTTTCCTCCGTCTTGCCGTGCAGCAGGCGGGCGATGTCCCTCGCGAACCGGGCCTCCGAGTCGTCTTGCGGATCGTAGCCGATCACCTTCCTGGCGTTGGTGATGCTCCAGAACCGGCGGGCGTTGTTCGAGATGCCGTAGAAGATGTGGAACGGGACGCCGTGTTCGTCATCTATGCCCGGCGTCTCGATGGACCTGCAGAAGAGTTGCCGCATGTCCCGTTCGCTTATGTAGCCGGCGAGCTCTCGGACGTAGCGTTCGGGGGGCGCGTCCTCGAAGGGCGTCGCGTCTATCTCACGCGGGACGACTATCCGGATCTGAACGACCTCCAGCTTCCGCCCAAGGCTGCCGCAGGCGTAGAGGAACCCGAGCGGCTCCCAGGCCGCCTTGGCCCAGCCGTAGAAGGAGTCGGGCCGCGGGTAGTCCTCCGGGTCCACGCGGTCTTTAAGCCCCGCGTAGTAAGGGTTCTCGTACCACTTCGCGGCCTGGTTGGTGCTCGCCGCGACGACTCGCCGAACGCCGTGCTCCAGCGAGAGTTGGTAGACGCGCTGCATCATGTCCAGATTCCGCCGCTCGCCTTCGTACTGCCTCTGCGGGTCTTCCCCCTCGGGCTTTGAATGCCCGCAGTGGACGACCGCGTCCACGCCTGAGAAGAGGGGCGCGAGCTCCGTTTCGTCGGCTGAGAGCAGGTCGAGGATCTCGACGCCCTCGACCCCCCTTCCAGGGCCGTCGGTGTCCCGAACGTCGATTATCCTGAGGTCGTAGCGCTCCCGAAAGGCCGGCAGGAGCTGGCCCGCGATGTAGCCCGTGGCGCCGGTGAGCAGAACGCGCAAGCCGCTCATCCTTCCCTGTCCTGCTCGGCCTTCTCGAAGAGGGGCCTGGCCGCGCCGATCTCGGCGCTCTTCTCCAGCCCCGGAAGCTTCCCGTCGGCGAAGGCGCGCTCTTCCGCCTCCAGCCACAGGCCCCGCGGCGGGCTGTTGCCCCACGGAGGGCGATCCATCCCCTCGTAGCGGTCGAAGAGGATCGGGGGCTGGGCCTGCCGGCGCGCCGCGGCGTGCAGCGCCGCCTCGTCCAACTTTTCCCCGGCGAGCACCACGAACTCGAAGGCGTGCGGGCCCTGGTCGGTGTGCCAGTCGCGCCCGCCGTAGACGAGCGGCTCCCCGCCACCCCAGGCCATCTTGGGGCTGCGCAGGAGGGTCCACT
This sequence comes from uncultured Rubrobacteraceae bacterium, assembly GCA_902806085.1. Lineage (GTDB taxonomy): Bacteria > Actinomycetota > Rubrobacteria > Rubrobacterales > Rubrobacteraceae > Rubrobacter_D. The sequence goes on from CADCVH010000054.1 coordinate 4,051, forward strand.
GCCACAGGTTCCCGTCCCCGCTCAGGCTGTAGGCATCAGCGGTTACGAGGGCAAGCTGCCGGTCCTCCGTGTCTACCCGGGACCACCCCTGCATCGGCCACTCCGTCGGGCCGGGGTCGCGGTCCACCTGACCGCCGGCGAGGCCGTCAGTCCGGCGCGTGGGGGGGCCTGCAAGATGCACCGGCATCTGCAGCAGTTTGAAGCGCTCGTTGAAGTTGACCTCTACCGCGACGCGCAGCCCCGGGTCGTCGCGGTGCAGGGTGAGCGTCAGGCGCACCCGCGATTCGCCTAAAGTTCCGTCGAGACGGACGCGGGCCCGCAGGGGGCCTTTCTCCTCGACGACCCATCCCTCCCCCTCGAGGACAGTCGCGACCGGCTCGTCGAAGCGGTCGGTGTGGAAGGTCCAGGTGTCGGTGTGGTCCTCGCGCAGGTGCAGCCCGACGCCGCCCTCCCCGAGCACGTTCCGGCTGTCGACCGTTAGGGACCGTATGCCGGTGGCGTCCAGGTCGGCGCGCAGGTGGGCATTCGAGATGTGGCGGGCGGAGGCTTCGAGATCGGTTCGGGGCTCCGGGGGTGGGGGCGGGTCGTCGTCGCGGACCAGGATCCGGGCGTGGCCGCCGGGGGGGAGGGAGGCCGGGAAGATCACGCGCTCCACGTGCGCCCCGGCCTCGGGTTGGATGAGCTGGAAGTCCACGGGGTTGCCGGCATCGTCGCTCAGCCAGCGGTTCCCCCAGGCGTCGAAGTCCAGGTAAGGCTCGTGCTCGATCATCCCATCCCACGGCCCCTCGTTGGGGTTCAGGACGACGATCTGCTGCTGGTTCACCGGCGGGAGCGCGCGCCGGGCCCACCGGCGCGTCGCCTCGACGGCCACCTCCTCGCCGATTATCCTGGCGCGCCCCTGCATCGCCCGCACCGACCTCCAGGCCGCCGGTATGCTCGTCCCCGCCAGGATGTCGTGGAACTCGGTGAAGAGCAGGTCCTTCCAGGCCGCGTCGATCAGGTCTCGCAGGCCCCGCCTCTCCCCCTCGTCTTCGACCAGGTTCTCCACGAGGCGCCCAGACTGGTCGAGGAGGTGCTCGCCGTGACGCTGCTCCTGCTTTATGTCGTGCATCACGCTGTAGCAGCCGGGGAAGGTGCGCTGGAGTTCTTCGGTAACGACGGGGAGTTCGTCGCGGCGTTCGGCGATGGCGTCGAAGAAGGCCCGCGGGGTGCTGAAGCGAAGTTCGGCGTCGGGGAAGGCGTCCTTATTCTCCAGGATGTACTCGATGTTGCCCTTCGTGGGGCCGCCGCCGTGGTTGCCGACGCCGTAGAAGCACATCGTGTGGCCGAGGTCCGGGTCGGCGGCTTCGATGGCTATGGAGATCTGGCCGTAGAGGTCGTCGGTGCGGGTGACGTAGGCCGGCGAGATCCTGAACCCGATCACCTCCCCGCCGCCGCTTCCGCGCCACCTGAATGTCTGCGCCGGGAGGCCGACCTGGTGCGCCGCCGGCCGGTGGAAGACGTACCCCTCGTACCCGAGGTCCGCGAGTATGTCGGGCAGCGTCGCCGGGTGGCCGAAGGAGTCCACGTTGTAGCCGACCTTCGGGCTCACCCCGAAGCGGTCTTTGAAGTACCTCTGGCCGTGCAGGACCTGGCGCCTCAGGCCCATCTCCGTCGGGGCGTTGACGTCGGGCTGGAGGTACTGGCCGCCCGTGACGTGCCACCGGCCCTCGGAGATCAGGCGCCGCGCCCGCCCGAAGAGCCCGGGGTCGATCTTCTCGACCTGCTCGTAGAGCCACGCCTCTCCGCGGGTAAAGACGAACTCCGGGTACTCGTCCAGGCGGTCGGCCGCCGAGCGGAACGAGGCTAAAGCTTCGTCCACCCCGGCCTGCCACCGCCACAGCCAGACCGGGTCGATGTGGGCGTTGCCTATCATGTGGACGATCAAGGGCGACCTCCGGGCGTCGTGGGCGTCACGGTAAGGGAACGTTTGGGGGAGGAGCCTCTGCGCCTAGCCTTTGATGGCCCCGGAGGTGAGGGCGCGGACGATGAAGCGTTGCAGGATCACGAAGGTCGCTATGGCCGGGAGCATCGCTAGCACGCCGCCGGCGGCGAGAACGTTCGTCGAGTTCGAGGCGTAGTTGCCCTGGAAGTTGAGGATGCCGATGGAGATCGGCAAGAGCGACGGCTCGCTCAGGAGCACGTAGGGCACGACGAACTCGCCCCAGGCGAGGATCGCGGTGAGCACGAACGTGGAGGTGAGGCCGGGCAGGATCAGGGGCAGCGTCACCCGCCGGAACGCGCCGAAGCGGGTGCAGCCGTCCACCATCGCCGCCTCGTCAAGGGCGGGGGGGACGCCGTCGAAGAAGCCCTTGAGCATCCAGGTCGCGAGCGGGACCAGGATGGCGATGTAGACCATAGCGGTGCTGAAGTGCGAGTCCACGAGGTTCAGGCGGTCGAAGTAGCGGTAGAGCGGGATCACGACCACCAGCGGCGAGATCATCTGCAGCCCGAGCACCCCGATGAGGAAGAGTTTGTTGCCCCTGAAGGTCAGCCGGGAGAAGGCGTACGCCGCCGGCGCCGAGACCACCAGCGCCCCGATGCTCCCCGCGAGGGCGAGCTTGAGCGAGTTGAGGAGAAAGACGGAGAACTGGGCGGTGTAGAGCACCTCGGTGTAGTTCTCGAAGGTCGGGTTCTCCGGGATCAGGCGCAGCGAGGTTATGAAGATTTCCTGCTGCGTCCGGATCGAGAGCGAGAGCAGCCACAGGAGCGGCCCGCCGAAAAAGAGTAGCGCGAAGAAGAACACCAGGTAGGTCATCGCGTCGCCGACGCGCCGCTGGGCCCTGCGGCCCATCACAGCGACCCCTCCGAGCGCAGGAGGCGCTGGTAGATCAGGGTGAGGGCCATGGCTATGGCGAGCATCACCACGGCGAGCACCGCGCCGCCGGCGAGGCTGAAGTTCTGGAAGATGACGTTGTACGTCCTCAGGGCGAGCACCTCCGTCGCCTGGCCCGGCCCGCCGCCGGTGAGCGGCAGGATCATGTCGAACGTGTTCAGCGTCGAGATGGTGATGAGGATGATGTTGATCATCAATATGGGCCTGAGCTGGGGCAGGGTGATGTACCAGAACGACTGCAGCGCCCCGGCCCCGTCGACCTCGGCCGCCTCGTAGAGCTCCTCGGGTATTGACTGGAGCCCCGCGTACTGCAGGATCATGCTGAACGCCGTCCCCCGCCAGACGTTGGCGATGATCACTGACATCAGCGCGGTGTTCGGGGTGGCGAGCCACTGCACGCTGCCGAGGCCGACCGCACCGAGGAGCAGGTTGGCGAGGCCGTAGTCGGCGTCGTTCAGGATGATCGCCCACACGATGCCGATGACGACCCCCGGCATCACCCACGCGGAGAGCACCAGCGAGCGCATAAAGACCATGCCTGGCAGGCGTCGCTTGCTGGCCCGGTTGACGGCGACCGCGATCATGAGCCCCAGCAGGAGCTGCAGCACGATGCTGGCGATCACGAAGATCGCCGTGGTGCGGATGACCTTGTAGAGGACCGGGTCGCTTAGGACCCGCGTGAAGGTCTCAAGCGTGTACTCGTAGTCAGGGTCCAGAAGCGAGGCGTTCGTGACGCTGTAGCGCAGCACCTCGAAGGCCGGGTACAGGTAGAAGAGCGTGACCACGGCCAGGAGCGGCGCCAGCCAGAGCGTCGGCCTGTTCTCGCCCAGCATGCCCCGCGGCGAGAGCGCTCTCTTGACCGTGGGCGTCGTGCCCGCCCCCGCTCGCGAGGCCACTAGTTGCTCTGCTGCTCGTAGGCCGCCATCGAGGCGTCCGCCGCCTCGTCGAGGGCCTCTTCGGGCGTCGCCTCGCCGGTGAGGACGGTGCCGATGGCGATCTGGAGCTGGTTGGAGATCTCCGGGTAGACCGGGACGCCCGGCCTGGCCTCGCCCTCCTTCAGCCCCTCGCGGAAGGTGTCGTAGATCGGGTCCTGGAACTTCTTCTCCTGCTCGAAGATCTCCGGGTTGGTCGGCAACTGGCCGGTGACCTGGTTGCCCTCGCCCACGTAGACTTCCTTGGTGAACTCTGCGCACATCTCGACCTTCTCCGGATCGTCGGAGAAGGCGCCCATCGTCCAGCCGCCGGTGCCGGTCCTCTGAAGATCGCCCTGGTTCATCGTCGGGATGAAGGAGACCTCCCACTTCTTGAACTCCTCGGGGGGCAGCGATTCCTCCAGCGGCGGGTACTGGAAGTCCCCGCCCTGGAACATCGCGACCGTCCCGGCCTGCGCCGCGGACTCGAACTCGCTGTAGTCCTTGATCGTGGCTACCCGCTCGGGCGAGGCGCCGCTGTCCACGGCCTCTTTCAGGAACTCCATGGTATTGAGCATGTACTCGCGGTTCTGTCCCTCGTGGAAGATGGGCTTGCCCTGCCCGTCTACGAGCTCGCCGCCCTGGCTCCAGAAGTGGGCGAGGTTGTCGAAGACGGTCCCCTCCCAACGCCCGCCGTTGAAGAGGTAACCATCCACCTTCGAGTCCTTCTGCTCGGCCTCCTGGGCGGCCCGGATGAGCTCGTCCCAGGTCCTCGGCGCCTCGGGCACCAGATCCGACCTGCGGTACAGGAGCCGCAGGTCCGTCGCCCACCAGTACGCGTAAAGCTTGCCGTCGTCCCCGACTACAACATCTTTGACGAAGGGGAAGAGGCCGTCTATCTCTTCCTGGTCGAAGTACTCGTCCATGGGCTGCAGGGCGTCCTGCTCGATGAACTGCGCGACCACGAAGGAGTCCACGTTCGCGCAGTCCGGGGCGCGGCCGGCGCGGGCCTGCTCCAGGAGGCGGGCCTGGGCCTGGGTGCTCTGCTCGTCGGGGACGATCTTGAGCTCCAGCTTCCAGTCCGGGTGGTCCTCGGCGAACTTGGTGAACAGCCTCTCGAACCCATCAGCCCAAGTCGGCGTAGAGGACTGGTGCGTGTAGCTGTTGTTGAGCTGCAACGTCATCGTCTTCGGGGCGTCTTCCCTGCCTATGCGGTCGAGGGTCAGAACTCCGCCGCCACCGCCGCACCCCACGACGGCAAAAACGACTAACAGAACGATGGCGACCCTGGCGGGTCCCGCAGCCCAACGCTTCACCCGATTCTCCTCCCCACCACACGAACGCGGCACGACAAGGCAACCAGCGTCTCTCCGTCTCTCACCCCTTACCGGCCCCCTAAGCCGGGTACGAATCACACACTAGACCCCTGCCACGCTCGTGTCAAGCGCGCGGTTTTAGGCCGGACGCGGCTGCCCGCTGCGGCCGCGTGTTCCGTAGTTCGGGGCTTTCAGGCGCCGGGGATCAGTCGCGTTCGACGTCCTCGGCCGTCGTGGCCCCGGTCATGATCGCCACGGCGTCGGACATGCTCACCTCGTCCGGCCTGACGACCGCCACGCGCTTCCCGAGGCGCTGGATGTGGATGCGGTCGGCTACGTCGAAGGCGTGGGGCATGGTGTGGCTTATGAGGATCACGGGCAGCCCCTTGTCCCGCACCTGGCGGATCAGGTCGAGCACCATCCCCGACTCCTTGACCCCGAGCGCCGCCGTCGGCTCGTCCATGATGACGACGTGACGCGCGAACGCGGCGCTGCGGGCCACGGCCACGCCCTGGCGCTGCCCGCCCGAGAGCGTCTCCACCGGCTGGCGCATCGAGCGGATGCCGATCTTGAGGTCGCTCATGTACGCGTCGGCCTCGCCCACCATGCGCTTTTTGTCCAGCATGCGGAAGACCTTTCCGAGGATGCCGGGCCGCCGTATCTCCCGGCCGAGAAAGAGGTTGTCCGCTATCGTCATGGCGGGCGCCACGGCGAGGTCCTGGTAGACGCCCCACGTCAGCCAACGTGACCCGCCTGGCACTACCCCTCTCTGCTCCCTCGGCCAAAGTGCCGACAACGTTATCATCGTGCGAACCGCCACGTTACCGAAAGGGCGGCGCGCGTCCCCACCGGAAGGCGCCCGGGTTGGTTACCCCAAGCCGGACATGTCGAGACGCCCGAGTCGCGCGCGCAGGGGTTCGTGGATCTCGGCGTAGAGACGCGCGTACTCCGCGTGTTCCCCGGAGGGGTCGAGGGCCGCCTCGTAGTCAGGGGCGGGGACGGAGCCCGTACCCGAAAAGACGCCGACTCCGACGCCCGCGAGCAGGGCCGCCCCCCGCGCGACGCACTCGGGGTCCGAGACGACGCGGACGGGCAGGCCCGACGCGTCGGCCTTCAACCGCGCCCACAGCCCGCTCTGCGCCCCGCCGCCGACGAGCGTTATGCGGGAGGGCCTGGTCCCCGAGACGGTTATCGCCCGTGTGAGGTCGTGGTTCATCTCGAGGGTGAGGCCCTCCAGCACCGCGCGGAGGAGGTGCCCCGGTCGCCCCCCGTTGCCCAGGGCGCAGAGGAGCAGGCCGTCCGCGCCGGGTTCCTCGTCTGACGGCGGCAGGCAGACGCCGCCCCCGCCCGGCGAAAGCCCGGCGGCCTCGCGCGTCCAGCGGGCCAGGTCGTCGTCGGTGCCTTCGAGCAGTCGCTTTAGCTGCTCGACCAGGCCGCCGGACCTCGGCAGGGTCGCGGCCACGTAGTAACTACCCGGCAGGACGTGGCGCCCGACGGGCAGGCCCAGGTCGTAGCCCGGCCCGTCTAGGGGTGGATCCGTGAGGGTGAGCAGCGAGGCCTCCGCCGTCCCCATGGAGTCCACCACCTCGCCGGGGGCCGTCGCCCCCGCGCCGAACGCGCCGCAGATGTGGTCGTGGCCGGCCAGGACGACGGGCGTGCCCGCCGGCGCGGAGAGCCTCCGCGCCGCCTCTGGGGTGAGCCCGCCGAGGACGGTGCCCGCCGCGCGGACCGGCGGCAGCAGGCCGGACGGGACGCCGGCCAGGCCGCACAGTTTCTCGTCCCACTCGTTCTCCCGGAGCCCGTAAAGCATGGTCCTCCCGGCGAGCGAAGGTTCGGTGGCGCGTTCCCCGGTCATCATGAAGGCCAGGTACTCGGACATCCCGAGCCAGCCTCTGGCCCGCGCGAAGAGGCCCGGCGAGTTCTCCCTGAGCCACTCCAGCTTGCACGCCGAGAAGAGCGGCGTGATATGGAGTCCCGTGCGCGAGAACAGTTCCCGGGGGGCCATGCGCCCTCTCCAGCGGCCAGCCTGCGGCGCGGTGCGCCCGTCGAACCACGCTATCGCCGGGGCCAGGGCCTCGCCTCTGTCCCCGAGAAGAAACCCGGATTCGGCCATGCTTGCGATGCCGATGGCCTTCGGGGGGCCGGCCCTGGCGACGACCTCGCGGGCCGTTCCGAAGGCGGCCTCCTCCAGGGCGTCCGCCGCGTACTCCGCGCCGCCGTGGGGGAGGCTTTTGGTGGGGGTCGGGCGGCGGGCGTCCGCCAGGAGGCGTCCGTCCTCGTCGTAGGCGCGCGCCTTCACGTGGGTCGTGCCGATATCTATACCCAGAAGCGTCAGGACGTAGCTCCCCCACCTGCCATTGCGGCCCCGGCACTTTACACCGGTGCCGGGCGGCCGTAAAGTGTGCCGGCGGCGGAGGTGCCGCCGCTTCCAGCCGGCAAAAGATCCCCAGGAGGAGCCCTCATGGCCCAGATCTCAGACGCCCGAGCCCTGTACGCGCGGGCCTACGAGGAGCGCTTCGCGATGCCGTCCTTCAACGTCTGCAACCTGGAGATGGCCCAGGGCTGCCTGGCGGCGGCCGAGGACGAGCGGGCCCCGATCATGCTCCAAACCTACCCCGGCGACCTGGGACACGGGGGAGAGGCGCTCATCGCCTTGCTCAAGACGCTTATCCAGAGGGCGAGCGTGCCGGTGCTACTGCACCTCGACCATGGCCAGGACCTGGAGATGATCGCGAACTGCCTGCGCCAGGGATACTCCTCGGTGATGTTCGACGGCGCTGACCTCGGCCTGGAGAGGAACATCTCGCAAACCCGGGAAGTGGCGGAAATGGCGCACGCCCACTCATCGTCGCTCGAAGGCGAGCTGGGCCTCTTCGGCGGGGACCACGGCTCCGTCCTCTACACCGACCCCGACGAGGCGGAGCGCTACACGACGGAGTCCGGTGCCGACACTCTAGCCGTCTCCGTAGGTTCCGAGCACCATCAGCAGAGCCGCCTCGACCTCAAACGTCTGGAGTCCATCGCCGACCGCACGGGCCACCCGCTCGTGTTGCACGGGGGCTCGGGTATCCACCCGGACGACGTGCGCGAGGCCGTGGAGTTCGGGGTGGTCAAGATAAACATAGGCCACGCCATCTCCAAGGCGATGACGGAAGGGGCGCGCGAAGGGATCGAGGAGAACCTCGACCACTACGCGATGCTCAAGGTCATGAGGGAGAAGGTGCGCGAGGTCGCCGCAGAGAAGATCCGTGTCATGGGCTCCGCCAACCGCGCCTGAGGAGCCCGGCGCTCCGCCGCACTTGACAAAAGTTCTGGACATATGCAATATCGCGGCAGGGTGAAAGGGAAAGAGTCGAATAGCGCATACGTGGTGGCGCACCTGTACTATGAGCAGAAGCTCATACAGGAAGAGATCGCGCGCCGGTTAAGCATCTCCCGTCCCACGGTGGCGCGGCTTTTGGCCCGGGCCCACGAGGATGGGATCGTGCGGATCGTCGTTCGGGAGCCGGGGAGGCGCGTCGCGGACCTCGAGGCCGCCCTCGTCGATGAGTTCCGGCTGACCGCCGCGGTGGTCGTCGCCGGGTCGTTCGACTCCGAGCATGCCCGCGACGTCTTGCTCTCGCGGGGGGCGCTTGAGCTCTTCAAAGAGAGTTCGGCGGGTATCGAGCGCGTAGGCCTGGGGTGGGGCCGGGCGGTCCTCACGTTCGTCGGGGCCGTCGAGGGAGGGGGCGTTCCCCTGGGGCCGGGCGCGGAGGTGATGCCACTGATCGGGGGCTCCGGACAGACGAGCGACGTGTTCCAGATCAACGAGATGGTCCGTCGGGCTGCCCGTACTCTGGGGGCTTCCGCGCGACTGCTGCACGTGCCGGCGCTGGTGGCCGGCGAGGACGTCCGCAGGGCCCTGGTTTCCGAGGTCTCCGTCAGGCCCGTGGTTGAGAGCTGGCGGAGGCTCGACGTCGCGGTGGTCGGGATCGGGGGGAGGGTGGACGAATCGTACCAACACGCCTTTCTGGGAGACTACCTGCGGGACGGGGCGCTCACGGGTGCCGCGGCGGGGGACGTCTGCGCCCACTACTTCGACATCGAGGGCCGGACGCTCGGGGAAGAGCTCGACGCGGGGCTGATAGCCATCGGACGGCAGGACCTCCGGCGGGTTCCGATGGCTATAGGGGTGGCGGGCGGTCCTGGAAAAGTCTCGGGGATACTGGGCGCCGTCCGCGCCAGGCTCATCAACGCGTTGGTCACCGACGAGGAGACGGCGGCCAGTTGTCTGAGGCTGTCCGAGGCGGCCTAGATCCGGAACGGAAAGGGAAAAAGGGTGAATGTCCAGAGCCCCGAAAAGAACGGTTCCGACGGCAGGGCCGTGCTCAGCGCGAGGGGGGTCAGCAAGTCCTTTGGGGCCGTGGAGGCCTTGAAGAACGTCGACTTCGCGGTGCGCTCCGGGGAGGTCGTCGCGCTCATCGGGGACAACGGCGCCGGCAAGTCCACGTTCATCAACGCGATCACCGGCGTCTTTGCGCCCGACGCGGGGGAGATCACCTTCGAGGGCGAGCCCGTCCGGTTCGGGTCTCCCCACGACGCCCGCGAGAGGGGCATCGAGACGGTGTACCAGGACCTGGCCGTGGCGCCCCAGCTCGACGCCGTCGGGAACATCTTTCTCGGAAGAGAGCGGTACAGGCCCGGCTTCCTGGGATGGCTCGGATTCCTGGACCAGCCGCGGATGCGCCAGGAGACCGAAGAGCAGTTGTCGGAGCTCAACGTCCGCATCAGAGACCTCGGCAAGCCCTTGAGCACCTTCTCCGGCGGGCAGCGCCAGGGGGTGGCCGTGGCCCGGGCGGTCATGTGGGCGAGCAAGGTGGTCATAATGGACGAGCCCACCGCGGCGCTAGGCGTCGCCCAGGTCGAGATGGTGCTCGACCTTATCCGCCGGGTGCGCGAGACCGGCATACCCGTCGTGTTCATAAGCCACAACATGCCCCACGTCTTCGACGTCGCGGACCGTATCTGTGTTTTGCGGCTCGGGGAGATGGTTACTGAGTTGGATCCTAAAAAGAACACCACGGACGACGCCGTTGCCGCCATGACCGGCGCCGTGCGGACGCGGAGAGGAGGCGCGCGGTGACCGGCCCGCAAACGGACCCCGGGCAGACCCAGGAGCCCGGGCGCCGGCTCGCCGGGCTCTCGTCGGTGCTCATAGTCGGCATCCTCGCCTTTCTCGTCGTCGTTTTCACGATCCTCAACGGTACGGCGTTTCTGAACTTCGGCAACTTCGTCAACATAGCGGTCGACGCTTCCGTGCTGTTGCTGCTCGGCGTCGGGATGACGTTCGTCATCATCACGGCAGGTATTGACCTCTCCGTCGGCTCCGTGCTCGTGCTCTCCGGGGTGGTCGGCGGGCAGGTGATGGTCGCGCTCTCGGGAACCTCCGAGCAGGTGCAGAACTACCAGTTCCCGAACCAGGCCATAGGCATACCGGCCGGGATCGCGGCCGGGCTCTTGACGGGGCTCGTGTTCGGGCTCTTCAACGGGCTGCTCATAACCAGGCTCAAGATGCAGCCGTTCATAGTGACGCTGGGGACGCTTGGCATCGGTCTTGGCCTGGCGCAGATACTGACCGGGGGCACCAACGTGCGCTTCGTGCCGACGGCGATACAGTCCCAGATAGGTACCAGGGAGTTCTTCGGTTTCCTGCCGGTACCGGTCGTGATCTCCCTCGTGGTCGCGGTGATCGCCGGCGTCGTACTCGCGAAGTGCGGTTTCGGACGCTACACCTACGCCATAGGCTCCAACGCCGAGGCGGCCCGCAGGGTGGGGATAGACGTGGACCGCCACCTGCTAAAGGTGTACGCCCTCAGCGGGCTGCTTGCCGGGCTCGCCGGCCTGCTGGACCTGTCCCGGTTCAACACGACCTCCATCGGCGCGCACACGGCGGATAACCTGGCCTCCATCTCGGCCGTGGTCATAGGCGGGACGAGCCTGTTCGGGGGCATAGGGACCATGATAGGGACTGTGGTGGGGACCTTTATCCCAGCCGTGCTGAGGAACGGGTTCATCATCCAGGGGGTCCAGGCTTTCTGGCAGGAGGTGGCCGTGGGGGTGGTCCTGATCCTGGCCGTGTTTATCGACCAGCGACGCAGAAGCGCCGAGGAGCGGATGTAGGGGCGAACGTGGGGAAGGGAGCGTAAGCATGGCTGGAGGTTCTTGGGCGGCGCGCGGGATGACGCGCCGGAGGTTTCTGGGGCTCGCGGCGGCCGGCGCGGGCGTGACGATGCTCGGCGGCTGCGGGTCGGGGGGATCTGGCGGGGGACAGGGCGGCGGAGAGAACTACCGCATAACCCTGATCCAGGGCGTCCGCGGCGACGAGTTCTACATCTCGATGGAGTGCGGGGCCAGATCCAGGGCCGGCCAACTCGGCGCTGAGCTGAACGTGCAGGGGCCCGCCGAGTTCTCCCCGGCGGAGCAGACCCCGATCCTCAACGCCGCCATCCAGGCCGGTCCCGACGCCATCCTGATAGCGCCGACGGACACGACGGCGATGGTCGGGCCGATCCAGAGCGCCATCAACCAGGACATCGCGGTCTTTACGGTGGATACGTTTATCGAGAAAGACATCGCGCTCGCCAACATCTCCTCTGACAACGTAGAGGGTGGAAGGCAGGCGGCCAAGGCCCTTGCGCAGGCCATCGGCGAGGGTGGCAAGGTCTTCTGCATAAGCGTGACACCGGGGATCTCGACAACCGACCAGCGCCAGCAGGGCTTCGAGGCGGGCCTCGAGGAATACCCGGACATCGAGTATCTCGGCACCGAGTTCTGCGACAACGACGCGAACAAGGCGGCCTCCATCGCGAACGCGAAGATCCAGGCCGAGCCCGACCTCGCGGGCATCTTCGGTGCCAACCTGTTCTCCGCCCAGGGTGGCGCCGTCGGCTCCCGCCAGGCCGGCAAGGAGGATCAGGTCAAGATCGTCGGCTTCGACGCCGGACCTACCCAGGTGCGGGACCTGCGCTCGAAGACCGTGGACGCCCTGATCGCCCAGCACCCCGCGGACATCGGCTCCAAAGGCGTCCAGATGGCCGTCGACTACCTGAAGTCCGGCAATGAACCCTCCCAGAAGCAGGTCAAAACAGGCCTGACCATCGTTACCAGGCAGAACATAGAGCAGCCGGACGTCGAGAAATACCTCTACAAGGCCGAGTGTTAGAGAGGTTTTGCAGCGGCTTTCGAAAACTTTGAGCCGCCCGCCCGACGTGACGATAGGTGGCGAGGCCGAGGTACTCGGAGGCATAAGGTTTTGAGGTATTGAGTTTGAGATTGTTGCTGGAGCCCTCTGCAAGCCCCGCACACGCTACCTTCAAAACCTAAAATTTCCTGATCCACATCCCGGTTTCGTCCGTAGAGGACCAGTCACTGCCGGGTGGATCGGTCCTGCGCCGCCAACCGTCGGAGATCCTGCGCCGGGTCTCTTCCCAGCCTTTGACGCCGCTCGTGGCGTCGGGGGCCTCCACGCTGGAGGCCCCGACCGCGACCGCCGCGGTCACGGCGTCCTCGGGGGAGTCGCCGCGCAGCAGGGCGTGCAGGAGGCCGGCGACGGTCGCGTCGCCCGCGCCCGCCGTTCCGGCCACCTCGACCTCGAAGACCGAGGACCACAACTCCAGGTCCGCCCACGCCGCCGCGTCGGGGAACAAACCGGAGGCGCGGAGGCGATCCTCGGAGCCCGTCCGCAGGTAGAGGCCGAGATCTCCGCATTTGATCCCCACGATGCCCGCCCCCATCCCGAGTAGCCGCTCCCCGAGTCGGGAGACACGATCCGCCACCGCTCCGGCAGTGCCTTCGGGCCCGCCTTCTGGGGACCGGAAGCCCGGGTCGAGCATGAGCAGCGACTCCTCGAGGCTCGGCACGAAGACGTCCACCTCGGGCAGGACGCGCCCCAGGATACGTGGCCAATCCGCGCCCCCGGACGCCGTGGCGGGGTCCGGGTAGGCCATGTCCAGGGAGGTGACGAGGCCGGCCCTCTTGGCGCGGGCCATAAGCCCGGCGAGGTTTTCGCCGCCGTCCTCGTACATCCGGCGCATTATGGGCGGGTAGCCGAAGTGGAACATCCTGGCGCCGGAGAGGTCCGCGCCGATCAAATCGTCCTCGCCGAAGGAGTCGTTGGCCCCGGCGAAGTGGAGGAACATCCGATCCTCGCCGGGCGGGCTCAGGATCACGCTGTAGGAGGTGGACTCCTCGGGGACGACCCGTATATCGCCGCCCAACCCTTTCGGGGCAAGGCTCCGCCGGACGATGCCACCGAACGGGTCGTCGCCTACCCGGCCCACGAGCCGCACCCGCGAGCCCAGGCGGTGCAGCGTCCCGCCCGCGTTCGGGACGCACCCGCCCGTCGAGACGGTCGCGGGGCCGACCTCCAGAAGCGTGCCGGGGGCGTAGGAGAAACCGTCCGGGAGGTTCGGCAGCGTCGGGATCAGGTCCACGCAAATGTGGCCCGCGACGATCACGTCTACCATCGGTTGTCCTCCCGTTTCCCCGGCACGTTCGCGCGCACCGTCCTGTATAGTTGCGAAGGTATCACGATGGGGATAGAAGGGTCAAAAGAGAGAGGTGGGGATGGAGAGATACCCGCTAAAGCTCACCTTCCACGTGCGCGAGTATTCCTTCGGGGAGCGCCTGATACCCGAGGTTCTGGGCAAGGAGAACGTGCCTGACGGCGTCGTCGCGGAGACGTGGGAGATCAGCGACTACCGCGACGCGAGGGCTGGAGTGCGCAACGGCCCCTACGCCGGCAGGGCGCTGCACGACCTCGTCGGGGAGTTCCCGGACGAGCTCGTGGGGGAGGGGTGGCGCGGCCCGCACTTCCCGATCCTTCTCAAGTTCCTGGATGCCTCCCACATGCTCCCCGTCCACCTGCACGCCGACGACGAGACCGCCCGCCGCAAGCACGGCGAGCCGCACGGCAAGAGCGAGGCGTGGCACATCCTCTGGGCTGAGCCCGGCGCCTCGATCCTGGCCGGCATAAAGGAGGGCTCCTCCCGCGAAGAGCTCTTCGACGCCTTCAAGCGGCAGGATTACGACTCGGTGATGCCGCGCTACGGCATCCGGGCGGGCGACACGGTCTACGTGCCCGGCGGCATCCTGCACACCTTCGGGCCCGGGACCCTGATCGCCGAGGTCCAGCAGACCTCCGACCTCGGCCAGTTCGTCATGCCCGAAGACCTCTACGGCAACCGCCTGGACGAGGAGCAGTGGAACGCCAACATAGAGGCGACCCTAGACGAGCTGAAGACGGACTTCATGCCCCGCCCGAACCCAGGTCTCGCGCTCGAGAACGGGGCGAACCGCCGCGTCATCTGCTGCGCCGGGCCGCACTTCGCCCTCGAACGCTGGACCCTCTCCGAACCCCACACCGAGCCCGCGCATCCGCGGCGCTTCGTCGCGCTCTCCAACGTCGGGGAGACGGAGGTTGAGATAGAGCACGAGGGGGGAGGGGAGAGGCTCGGGCGGGCGGAGAGTTGCGTCCTTCCGGCCGCGATAGGGGAGGCGAGGGTCGTCCCTGGCGGGGCCGGGGAGGCGAGCGTGGTGGCCTGCTACGTCCCGGACCTTGAGGGGGACGTCGTGGGGCCGTTGCGGCAGGCCGGGTATTCTGATGAGGAGATCCGGGGTCTCGGCGAGGTGGACGTCTAGCCGCACAAGCGGAGGATTTGGGGGAGCTTTGGGGAAGATAGTTACGCTCGGCGAGGTCGTCTCGGACATCTACCGGGGTGAGCCCATCTCGGACGTCGAGATCGGCTTCGTCGCGCGGCCGGGCGGGGCGCCGGCGAACGTGGCGGTCGCCGCCTCCCGGCTGGGGTCCGAGGCCGCCTTCGTCGGCGGCGTGGGCTGGGACCTTTTCGGGGACTTTATCTTGCGGGCGCTGGAGTCCGAGGGCGTCGAGACGGCGGGCGTCCGCCGCCAGGAACAGCCGACGCGCACCTCGCTGGCCTTCGTCGAGATAAGCGCGGACGGGGACCGCGCGTTCACCTTCTACAGATCCAACCCCGCGGCCGACGAGCTTCTCTCGCCCGACGACGTGACGGAGGACCTCGTCTCGGGCGCCTCTTTCGTGAACTTCGGGAGCATACCGCTCATCCGGGAGCCGGTACGCTCCGCCACGCGACGCCTCGCGGAGCTGGCCCGGGGGCGAAACGTTCCGGTCGCCTTCGACGTGAACTACCGGGAGCACCTGTGGAAGAGTCGCGAGGCCGCCCGCGAGGCCGTCGACCCGCTGCTGGACCTCTCGACCATCGTGAAGCTCGGCGACGACGAGCTCGGGCCGCTCCTCGGCACGGACAGCGCGGAAGAGGCGACGAAGGCGTTGCTGGACCGCGGCGTGCTTCTGGTCCTGATCAGCAAAGGCCCGGACGGCGCCTTCTACGCCACCCGCGACTTCAGCGGAGAGGTCCCCTCCTTCGACGTCGGGAAGATCGTGGACGCCACCGGCGCCGGGGACGCCTTCCTCGCCGCCACCCTGGTCCACCTCTCGGACGCGCCCCTGGACGACGAGAGACGAATCCGCGAGGCGACGCTCCGCGGCTGCGCGGCCGGCGCCCTCGCCTGCACCGACTTCGGCGCCATGCGCGCCCTGCCAACGAAGGACGAACTGGAAAGGTTCATGTCGGCTGGCGGCTAGAGAGCGGACCGCCCCCGGCTACGGAAGGGGGCTACGTGGAGAGTGGGCCGAGCCTCTCGACCTATTGCGTATACACCATGAGACACACCGACTGCCTGGTAAATGCCCTTCAAGAGGGAGGAGTCGGCACCGTTACCGAGAACAAAAGATGGGTGCGGGGCGAGGAGTTGTTCCGTCAAGCCAGACGAAATGACGAGCGGATGCCCGTTCTGTTTGCCCCCGCCGAAAGGGACGGCGGCCTGATCTACTACGCGTTTCTAAACACCGTATGCGTCGAAGACGCCGACTCCAAGACTACGTACAGCTTTAGCGGGCTGACGCCGTTCGATGAAGAGCGCCCGAAAAGCTCCCTCGTATAGAGGAGCGACCGTAAACCGCTTTCCGATGCTTAAATTAAGCCGTACGCCGTCTGTTTTACGCCGGATCTCCCTTAGCCCCGGACCCGGCTGGCCTCGACCGGCACCCCCACCAGCCCCGCCAGGCGACTGGCCAGCGGTTCCAGGGCCGGCAACTCCGTGGCGGCGTGCCCGGCGTCTATCGCGGCGAGGCCTAAAGAGTCGGCTAGCAGCGCGTCGTGGTAGTCGAGGTCTCCGGTCACGAAGGCCCCCGCGCCCGAGGCGGCGACCTCGGCGATAAACGAACCGCCCGACCCCCCGAGCACGGCGACGCGCCCGATCTCGCGACCGGGGCCCGGGTCAGCCACCAAACGGGCCGGGAAACCCAACGAGTCGGAGATCCGCCGGCTCAATTCTTCGGTGGTGAGGGGTTCGGGGAGGTCCGCGATCCTGCCGTAGCCGCAGCCTTCCGGGAAGCCCTCGACCGGGTAGACGTCGAGCGCCACTTCCTCGTAAGGATGCGCGGCGACCGCCGCGTCGGCGGCGCCCCGCGCCAGGTGGGCCGGCACGACGGTCTCCAGCCGGACCTCCGCCGCCCGCTCCAGCTTGCCCCTCTCTCCCTGGTAGGGATCGCTCCCCTCGCCGGGGAGAAAAGTGCCGGTGCCCGGGGTTCTGAACGTGCACCGGGTGTAGTCCCCGATCACGCCGGCCCCGGCCTCCGAGAGGGCCGCAGCCACCGCCTCCTCATCCCCCTCCGGCACGAAAACTACCAGCTTGCGAAGGGCGCCCCTCGGGGAGACGACCTCCAGCGGGCCGCGCAGGCCGAGCGCTTCGGCCAGGGCGACCGAGACGCCGCCGGGGGCGGCGTCGTAGCTCGTGTGGGCGGCGTAGACGGTGAGGTCGTTCGTGATCGCGCGTCGCACGAGGTCTCCCGGGTACGAGCTCGTGTCCACGCTTTTCAGGGGGGTGAAGATCAGGGGGTGGTGGAAGAGCAGGAAGTCCGCCCCGACCTCCTCGGCCTCCTCGAAGACCTCGGGCAGCGGCGTCAGCGCGGTTAGAACCCGGCTTATCTCCGCCTCCCCATCCCCGACCTGAAGCCCGCAGTTGTCCCAGCCCTCCGCGAGGGAGGGCGGGGCTAGCCGTTCGACGGCCGCGATGACGTCGCGTGCTTTGACCACGCCGGGCATTGTACAATCCCCGGGCTTTGCGCCCCGACAGGCTCGCCCACCTCGTCTCCGCCGTCACCCGCCTTCCCCTGCTGGCCGTCCCGCTCTTCTTGGCCGTCGGCGCGGAAGCCGCGGGCGCGGGCGGCCTGCTCTGGGGCCTTCTGTGCGTCTCCCTGACGAGCGGTCTCTCGCTGCTCTACCTCTTCTACCTTGCAAGGTCCGGCAAGGTCCGCGACCCGCGCAGCATCCCGCGCGCCGAGCGGGTGGGACCCTTGCGCGTCGTTGCCGCGATGCACGCGGGGGCCTTCCTGATCGTCGCCTCGCTGGGAGGCCCCGCCCCGCTAACGGCGGCCCTCCTCTCCTACACGAT
The DNA here is from genome assembly GCA_902806085.1 of uncultured Rubrobacteraceae bacterium. Classification (GTDB taxonomy): domain Bacteria; phylum Actinomycetota; class Rubrobacteria; order Rubrobacterales; family Rubrobacteraceae; genus Rubrobacter_D. The sequence continues at coordinate 21,687 of CADCVH010000054.1, forward strand.
AGCCACCGCGCTCTTCGCCCTGCTCACGCCCTTCATAAACATATCCCTCCACGCGGCCGGCGTGGCGGGCGCGGCGGTCTGCCTGGCCTTCGTCTTCGGTGCTTTAAGCCTGCCTGCCTTCGTGCTGCTGCCCGCCGTGTTCTGGGCGCGGCTAAGGCTCAGAAGGCACACGGTGCCCGAGCTCGCGCTGGGCGCGCTGGTCGGGGGCGGAGGCACGGGGGTGGCGTTCGGCCTCCTCGCCTGAGGAAGAGGTTCTAGGCATTGAGGTTTTGAGGCACTAGGGGCACGTTACGCGGCTCGGGGTCGCAAGCCGGTGCAATCGTGGGGCGATGCTATCGTAGCAGTCCCCTTCTCCACCCCTCAAAAACCTGGAACCTCAAAGCCTTATTTCAGCCCTGTTCGATAAAGCGGCGTAGCGCTCTGGCGTAGACGATCGGGACCTTGCGCGTGTTCGCCCAGTCCTCCAGGTCGATGCCGAGCCTCACGCCGCGCCGGATCTGGTGCAGGTCGTCGTCCAGGTCGTCGCCGCGGCCCCCGAGGGCGAACTCCTGGCGCAGGGCCTCCAGGTCTTCCCTCTCCAGCCTTCTGCTCTCGGAACCCAAGCTCGCCCTTCCCCGGAACCGTGCAAGAGATCAGAGTGGACCCGACGAGACTCGAACTCGTGGCCTCCGCCATGCGAGGGCGGCGCTCTCCCAACTGAGCTACGGGCCCAAAAAAGGCTCTAGAATCCTAGCAGCCGCCCACCCGATTGCAAGGAGTAGGGGCGGTTGGCGCTGCTGGCTCCGAACCAGCGACCTCTGCCGGGTGAAGGCGCGCCGTTGGTGGCCTGGCGTACCCCCGTTCGTGACTTGGGTGGGGCGGTCCGGGCACGAAAAAGGCGGAGCAACCCTCCGCCTTGAAGACGTTCGAGTGCTTGAGCTATCTTCTCACTAGCCCAATAGCGAAGACCCCGCCCGCGATCAGCAATGCCAGGGGTACGAGCGCCAGCGCCGGGGAGAGGCCGCCGGTCTCCGGCAGCACGACCGTTTCGGTCTCGGCCGTGGCAGAACCGTCCGCTACGGCGGAAGTGTCTTCTTCCGCGTCTGCGGTGGCGTCTGCGGTGGCGTCTGCGGTGGCGACCGGGGTTCCCCCCTCGATAACGTCGGGCAGGTCGCTCGCCTGACAGCCGTCCGGGGTCTCTCTCGGGAAGTCGGGGTCGGGGCAGGGGTCCGCCGAGGGACTGGCGGACGGGACACCCTCGCAATACGCGCCGTCGTCGGTCTGGTCGCAGGAGTAACCCTCTGCAGCGAGCTCCGAGGCCTCATCGACCGAAAGACCCGTACAGACCTCCCCGCCTTCGCCGTTGGGTGTGCAGGAGGCGCTGGCCGACGCGCTGGCACCCGCGCTCGTGGACTGCGCCATCACCGGCGCGCTTAACACCAAAACCATCGCCATACATAGTACATAGCGCGAACAGCAACAATAATCTCCTCACGGCGTCTCCTTCTTGCTTGCCTTCCCGAACCCCAAAGAGTACCTACACCGCTCTTCCGGGAATGGTCGCATGTTGGGCAGGTTCCAATGTCTCGCGCAAGCTCGAACACCTGGAATCTCGAACGGTTGACCTGTTGCCCCAGGTGCGGCGCGCAGGTGGGGGCCCGTTTTTGCCGCAGGCGATGACCCGTCTTCTCTGCGACCTTCGTGCTGCCTCGCGTTCTGCACCCTCCGGCGGTAGTGCTTCTCGTCACCCGGCGCTTGCCGAAGGCGAGTTGACTCGCGTTTGGGCGGTTGTTAGGGTGGCCGCAAGTCGGCTCCGATGTTGAGGATGTCTCGGAGGGGGGAAGGGGAGAGCAAATGGGTGGACGCTCGGTGGGGCGTAGGTGGACGCGGCGCGATTTCTTGAAGGTCGGCGGCGGTGCCCTGGTGGGCGCGTATGCATTGGGGACGGCCGGGTGCGGCGGGGGCGGGTCCGGGTCCAGTGAGTTGACGGTTTTGACGTGGGGGAGCACGAGCGGGGAGGAGAAGGGGTTCCGCGGGCTCGCCGAGCGTTACAACGCGCAGAACCCCGAGGTGCCGGTCAAGATGGAGTTCGTGCCGCCGGATCAGGCCTACGAGCAGCTCGACACCCGCCTGGCGGCCGGGGAGGCCCCGGACATCGCCCGCCTCCAGTACCAGCAGATGGGGAGGTACGCCTCCCAAGGGGCGCTCGTGGACCTCTCCGAGTACCTGGAGGAAGGCTACGGCGACGCGTTCACGCCGGCGTTGTGGCAGGCGGTCAACTACGAAGACAAGCCCTACGGCATGCCCCAGCACACCGACACCTTCGCCGTCTTCTACAACACCGACATCTTCGAGAAGGTCGGCATAAAGGCGCCCCAGAGCATGGAAGAGGCCTGGACCTGGGACGAGTTTCTGGACATATCGACCGGGATCAAAGAAGAGGGGGCCGCGGACTACGCGTTCGCCTACAACTGGCAGGGCGACACGGCGGCCTACCGCTGGATGCCGCTGCTCTTCCAGCACGGCGGCCAACTCCTCGACGAGAGCCTCGGCGCGCCGGCCGTGGACGACCCCGCCGGCATCGAGACCGTGGCCTTCACGAAGCGGTGGTTCGACGAGGATCTGGTCCCGCCCAGCACCTCCATAAAGAGCGGCGAGCAGGTAGAGACCCTGTTCTCCAACGGCACGACGGCCATGATGCTCAACGGGGACTGGTTGATCCCCTTCGTGGTAGACAACATGAAGGCCGGGTGGGACGTGACGTACATGATCCGGGACCAGGGGATGGCCTCCGACCTTGGCGGCAACGCGCTTGCCGTTACCAGGGACAGCCCGAACGCCGAGGCGGCGGCGGATTTTCTCAAGTTTGCAGGCAACGAGGAGAACATGAGCAGGTTCTGCATAGACGGGGGTTTCATCCCGGTCCGGACGTCTCTCGCGGAGCAGGGCCTGGATTACGAGCAGAGTCCCAAGCAGATGAACCGCTTCGTGGAGCAGGCCACGACCGTGCCGGAGAAGATGGCCCGGGAGCAGACCGTCCCGGCCTTCGGCAACATCGTCCAGGTTCTGGCGGACCAGCTCGAATCCGCTTTCAAGACCGGCCAGTCGCCGGAGCAGACGGCGCGAAACATCTCCGGCGGCATCCAGGAAGCCCTGGATAGTTAACCAAGCGCGCCGCCCCGAAGGAGGATTCGCGTGTCGGTGAAACAGTCTACTGAACCGGCGACGAGAGACAGGCGTCCGGGTGGGAACCGCGGCAGTTGGTGGGGCCGCAACCAGAAGCGTCTGGTGCCGTACCTGTTCATCGCCCCCAACATGATCGTCTTCACCGTGTTCGTGTTCGTGCCGATCCTGTTCGCGTTCTACATAAGCTTCAACGAGTGGTCGCTCATAGGGACCCCGCAGTTCATTGGTCTCGGCAACTACGTGGAGATGCTCGGGGACGGCCAGTTCTGGCGGGCGTTCTACAACACCCTCGTCTACACCGTTGGTACCGTGCCGGGCAGCATAGCCCTGGGGCTTCTCGTGGCGGTCGGGTTGAACCGCAAGCTGCCGGGGCTCGCGCTCTTGCGGAGCCTGTTTTTCGTGCCGGTGATCATCTCGCTCGTCGCGGTCGCCCTGATCGCCTCCTGGATGTTCAACGACAACTACGGCGTCATCAACGCCGCTTTGGAAGCCCTGGGGTTCGAGGGCGTGCCTTGGCTCTCGTCGCCCGTGTGGGCCATGCCGTCCCTGATCATCACGACGCTCTGGATCCGGATCGGGTTCTGCATGGTCATCTACCTGGCCGCCCTCCAGTCCATACCCGTCGAGCTCTACCAGGCCGCGCAGGTGGACGGGGCCACGGCCTGGAGGCAGTTCAGGCACATAACCTGGCCGCTCCTCGGGCCGACGACGTTCCTTCTCTTGATCCTCAACGTCATCTACTCGCTGCACGTCTTCGACCTGATCTACGTGATGACCGGCGGCGGCCCCGGGTCTTCCACCTCGGTGCTCGTCCAGTACATCTACCAGATGGCCTTCCAGGAGAGCCAGATGGGCTACGCGAGCGCGGTCGGCGTGGTGCTCTACCTGATGTTGCTGGTCTTTACCGTGTTCCAATGGCGGATGACGAGGCAGGGCGAGAATGTCTGAAGAGAGGATCTCCGTGGCCGAACCGGCGCAGGCGGGCAGCAAGCCGAGAGCGTCCTGGCACAACCTGAAGGGCAAGAACGTCCTGATCTGGCTTTTGCTTGTGGCAGGAGCGTGCGTCATGCTCTTCCCGCTCTACTGGATGTTCGCGACCGCGATCCGTCCGAGGCAGGAGCTCTTCGGCGGCGAGTTCCGCCTGTTCCCCTCCGAGCTCGTGTGGAGCAACTTCTCCGAGGCGTGGGGCAAGCTCCCGTTCGCGCTGTTCTACCTGAACTCCATCCTGATAGCGGTCATCGCGGTGGTCGCGACGGTCTTTATCAACCTCCTCGCCGGCTACACGTTCGCCAAGTACGACTTCCCCGGGCGCAACGTCCTGTTCTTGCTCCTGATCAGCACCCTCATGATCCCCATACAGGTGATCATGGTCCCCGAGTTCCTGATCGTCTCCGCGCTAGGATGGGTGAACACCTACGCGGGCGTCATCGCCCCGCGCGCGGCCGAGGCGTTCGGGATCTTCATGGTCAGGCAGTTCATGGTCAGCATCCCCGACGAGCTTATCGAGGCCGCCAGGCTCGACGGGGCCGGTGAGTTCAAGATCTTCTGGAGGGTTATCCTGCCGCTCTCGTGGCCCGTAGTCGCGGTACTGACCATCTTCACGTTCATGTGGCGTTGGAACGACTTCGCCTGGCCGCTGGTGGTCCTGCAGGACCAGGCGGCGTACACGGTCCCGCTCGGGCTGAACCTGATGAAGGGGCAGTTCTTTACCGACTGGACCGGCATCATGAGCATGTCGCTTGTCTCGATCCTGCCCATGCTGGTGGTCTTCATCTTCTTCCAGCGCTACTTTATCCAGGGAATCGCCAGCACGGGCATAAAGTAGGGGCCTCGATAGAGACCCTCGACGGGCGTTATTCACGGAACGACACGGGAGGAGCGCGATCATCAAGATAGCCTTTATCGGCGCCGGCAGCGTCGTTTTTACAAAGAACCTGCTGACCGACATCCTCAAGTTTCCGGAGCTGCGCGGGGCGACGATCGCTTTGCACGACATAAACGCCGAGCGCCTGGAGACCGCCGGCATGATGGCCCGCTGGACCTCCGGGCAACTAGAGGCCGGCGCGGTAGTTGAGGAGCATCTCGACCGGCGGGCGGCGCTCGAAGGGGCGAACTTCGTCATAAACGCCGTCCAGATCGGGATGCACGAGGCGACACTCCTTGACTTCGAGATCCCGCGCCGCCACGGGCTGAAGCAGACCATCGCGGACTCCATGGGGATAGGCGGGATCTTCCGGGGCCTGCGCACGATCCCGTTCATGCTCGACCTCGCCGGCGAGATGGGGGAGCTGTGCCCGGGGGCGATCCTGCTCAACTACACGAACCCGATGAGCATGCTCACCTGGGCCGTCTACAAGGCCCACCCGGCCGTGCCCGTGGTGGGCCTGTGCCACAACGTGCCGTACACGGTGCGCGAGATCGCCTCCTACATCGGCGTGCCGCACGAGGAGCTCGCCTACAACGGCGCCGGCATAAACCACATCGTCTGGCTGACCCGCCTCGAGCACGGCGGGGAAGACGCCTACCCGCGCCTCTTCGCCGCGATGGACGACCCGGAGGTCTACGCGAAGGACAAGGTGCGCTTCGAGCTGATGCGCCGCTTCGGCTACTTCGTCACCGAGTCCAGCGAGCACAACGCCGAGTACACCCCCTACTTTCTGCGCGACGACGAGCTCATAGAGCGCTACGACGTGCCGGTGGACGAGTACGTCCGGCGCAGCGAAGGGAACCTCCTCGAGTACGCGAACACGAGAAAGAAGCTGCTCGCGGGCGAGTCGTTCCCGCTGGAGCGCAGCGTCGAGTACGGCTCGCTCATCATCCACTCGGTCGTCACGGGCGAGGCGCGCATGATCTACGCGAGCGTCGAGAACACGAACCTCGTGGAGAACCTCCCCCGCGGGTGCTGCGTCGAGGTCGCCCTCGCCGTGGACGGGACGGGCCTCAGGCCCTGCCACTACGGCGAGCTCCCGCCCCAACTCGCCGCCCACTGCGCCCCGCACGCCGCGGTCCAGGACCTCACCGTGCGCGCCGCCCTCGAAGGCAACCGCGACCACGTCTACCACGCCGCCATGCTCGACCGCCACGCCACGAGCGTCCTCTCCCTCGACGAGATAGCCGCCGTCGTTGACGAGCTCGTAGAGGCCCACGGCGACGCCCTGCCAGAGGGCCTGCGGGCGTCCGGCACGACGGCGAACCGGGGCGCCCGTGCCTGAGAACCCGTTGCCCGTGCTCCTCACGCCGCCGCATGGCAGGGCGTCCTTCTGGGGGGCTCTCTAACTTGGCGCGCGACGTGTTTTCGCTCGACCGCGACTGGCTCTACGGCGGGAGGGTCGTGCCCGGGTGCACCGATCCCGGGTTCGACGACTCCGGTTTCGAGCGCGTCACGGTACCGCACACCAACCGCGTCCTCCCGTGGCACGGTTTCGACGACGAGGAGTACCGGTTCGTCTCCGTCTACCGCCGGCACTTCACGCCGCCAGAGATGCCGGGCGACCGGCGCGTCTTCGTGGACTTCGAGGGCGTGATGACGGCCGCGACCGTGACCCTCAACGGCGAGGTTTTGGGCGAGCACCGCGGCGGCTACACGCCGTTCTCCTTCGAGATCTCCGGCCGCGCGCGGCCGGACGAGGACAACGTGCTCGCGGTTGAAGTGGACTCGACCGAGCGGGAGGACATCCCGCCTTTCGGGGGCAACGTCGATTACCTGACCTTCGGCGGCATCTACCGCGAGGTCTCCCTCCGGATCGTGCCGGCCACCTTCGTCGAGAACGTCTTCGCGAAGCCGGTGGATGTCATGGGAGAGGACCCTCGGGTGGAGGTGCGCTGCTTCCTGAACAGCCAGGACGCGCCGGAAGGTCCGCTGACTTTGACGGCGGACCTGCGCGACGGGGGACGCACAATTGCCTCGGCGAGCCGCGAGGTGGAGCCGGAGGGTGAGGGGTCGGCCTGGGACCTCGTCTTGGACGAGTTCGGGCCGGTCGAGCTGTGGGACATCGTGACCCCGAAGCTCTACGAGGTGGTCGTGCGGCTCCACGAGGGGGGAGAACGCACCGACGAGTACGCCGTGCGCGTCGGTTTCAGGGAGGCGCGGTTCACGCCCGGCGGTTTCTTTCTCAACGGCAGGCGCCTCAAGCTGCGCGGCCTGAACCGGCACCAGACCTACCCCTACGTGGGGGCGGCGATGCCCGCCCGGGTGCAGCGGCGGGACGCCCTGATCCTCAAGAACGAGCTCAAGTGCAACGTCGCCCGCACCTCGCACTACCCGCAGTCCAGGCATTTTTTGGACTGCTGCGACGAGGTTGGGCTTCTCGTCTTCGAGGAGATCCCCGGCTGGCAGCACATCGGAGACGAGGGCTGGAAAGACCTCGCCTGCCGGGACGTGGAGGCCATGATCCGGCGCGACTGGAACCGGCCCTCCATCATCCTCTGGGGCGTGCGGATAAACGAGTCGCAGGACGACCACGACTTCTACGCGAGGACCAACGGGATCGCCCACGCGATGGACGATTCGCGCCAGACGAGCGGCGTCCGCTACTTCTTCGAGTCGGAGCTGCTAGAAGACGTCTTCGGCATGAACGACTTCGACCCGGACTTCATCGCGCCGCCGCGCCACCCGCTCTACCTGAACACGGAGTTCGCCGGGCACATGTTCCCGACCAAACCCATCGACAACGCCGAGCGCACGCAGGAGCACGCGCTGCGCCACGCCCGCGTCCACCACATGCTTGGGGCGGACGACCGGTTCGCGGGCGGCATCGGCTGGTGCGCCTTCGACTACAACACCCACGCCAACTTCGGCTCGGGCGACCGGATCTGCTACCACGGGGTGTCGGACATCTTCCGGATCGCCAAGCCGGCCGCGGGGTTCTACAAGTCGCAGTGCGACCCCGAGGAAGAGGTCGTGCTGGAGCCGGGCTTTCACTGGTCCATCGGCGACCAGTCCGATTACGGGGGCCACGGCGAGGGCGCCATCTTCTCGAACTGCGACCGGCTAGTGGTGTACATCGCCGACGAGTTGCAGGGGGAGCTCGCGCCTGACCGGGAACGCTTCGGCAACCTGCCGCACCCGCCCTTCTTCTTCTCGGCGCTTAGCGGCACCGCGCCGTGGCGCCGGGTCTGGGGGGACCTTCGGATCGACGGTTACCTCGGCGACCGCAAGGTCGCCTCACGCGCGCTCTCGTCGAAAGGCGTGGACGGGCGGTTTAGCGTCGAGCCCGACGACTCGGGGCTGCTCGGCGACGGCATCGACGCGACGCGCGTGGTCTTGCGCGTGACGGACGAGTTCGGCTCTCCCCGGCCCTTCGCAACCGGCGCGGTCGCGTTGGAGATAGAGGGCCCGGGAGAGATTGTGGGGGAGAACCCCTTCGCGCTCTTCGGCGGCGTCGGCGCCGTCTGGGTAAGGACCAGGGAAGGAGAAGGAACCATCAGCCTCAGGGCGAAGCACCCCGTCCTCGGTACGAAGTCGGCCCGCATAGAGGTCAAAGCGCCCCCGGGCGATGCGGTCGAGGTCGGATCCGCCGCGGAGAAGAAGTGCCTGTAAACCGCGGTTGGGCCTCCGTCAGAAACCGTGGTCAGCATCCTCAAGAAAGCGGGGCATGGAGTTCGTAAGCCTGCGTGAGAGCATCGGTACGACGCCGGGGGAGAACTGATGTTCCACGTCTTCGGGGCGGTGGACGAGTTCGAGAGGGGCCTGATCCTGGAGAGGACGGTGGCGGGTCTTGAGGCGGAGAAGGCCAGGGGGAGCCGCGGCGGCAAGCCCCGGGCGCTGGACGAGGGCAAGGCCAAACTCGCCATAAGGCCCAAGGACGAGCACCCCGCGGAGGAGATCCGCTCGATACCCGGGGCGGGCCGGCCCACCCCGTGCAGGTGTCCGGGCGAAGGCGGCGAGGAGCGGGCCGGGGAGGGAGGGGCGTGAGGGCCGGGGCGCTGGACATCGCCCTCTCGGCGGCGGCGTTCCTCTGCGCTGCGGGCTTCGCACGATACTACGTGGCCGCGGTGCTCGCCGGGGACCGGCAGCTCGCCAGGGCGGCGGGGATCGGGTTCGTGGTCCTCATCGTGGTGGCGGCAATATCCCTCCTGAAGATCCTTTCGTGAGCACGCAAAGACCCCAAACGTACAAAGTCCCCATCTCGGTAGCTCCCCCAAAGTGGCCCAAGGCAAGGGCCTGGAATGCCGAGTTTGCGCCTCTCGTCCCGGTACGAAAGTCACCTCTTCCTTGCCCAATTTCTGGCTCAGTAGCCGCTTGATCCAGTCGCGAAACACCTTACCCTCAAAGACGCCCCTGTCCTTGAGCACGCTAAACGGCCGGGACAAGAGCCAAACGCGATCCTCCAAGCCTCGTCCGTGAGCTCGATGAACCTTTTCTCCATCATTATCCGGGGCAGCTCTTCGGCGGAATACCCCGCGGCCACTAGCGCGGCCACTACCGCCCCGGCCGAGGCACCCGCCACGTTCACGGGCCGATAGCCCCGCTCCTCGAGCGGCTCGTCGGCCTCGTGATCGCCGTCCCCTTGACGGCGGCCTCGCAGGTCCTCGTGAACCGGCTGTGGGTCGAGAGGATGGACCGCAGCGGGGTGGACCCCAAACGCCCGTCGGAGCCCGAGCGCGGACCCGGGCCCTTGCGCCGTGCCCTCGGCGTGGCCCTTGGCGTGGCCCTTGGCGTGGCCCTTGGCGTGGCCCTTGGCGTGGCCCTTGGCGTCGCCCTTGGCGTCGTCAAACGCCGGGGAGGGCCTGCGGCCGACCGGCTTCGTGGAGAGTTCTCCGGAAGCGGAGAGCGCCGCCGTCGAAGTGCCGGGATCGGCGCCCGTCAATAGGCAACCAGACGACGCGGCAGACCGATGCATCGGACGAGGAAGATGCCTCCCGTGGCTGACGCCAGAGTCACCCCCGTGTACCTGATCCTCAACCCCGCCTCCGGCGGCGCGGCGCTCCTGCTGAGGCGGCTGAACAGGGCTGCGCGCGAGCGCGGGATCCGGGTGCGCGTGCTGGCGCCCGGGGAGGACGCGAGGCACGCCGCCATCGAGGCAGCGGATGACGGCGCCAAGGCGCTCGCCGTGGCCGGCGGCGACGGGTCGGTGGCGGCGGTCGCCGGGGTGGCCGTGGAGTGCGGCTTGCCCCTCGCGGTGGTGCCCACAGGCACGCTCAACCACTTCGCCCGCGACCTCGGATTGGACCTCGCGCGACCGCTGCGCGCCCTCGACGCGTTCGCCCCCGACCACCACGAGCGGCGCGTGGACGTCGGACGGATCAACGGGCGGCTGTTCATCAACAACGTCTCGCTGGGCGTCTACGCGGAGATGCTGGGAGACCCGGGGTACAGGGGCGACAAGCTGCGTGTGGCGCAGACGAAACTCCGGGCCGTCTTCTCCGACCCGACACTCCGACGAGCGCTGCGTATCACGCCACCCGACGGGGCCCCGCTCGAGAGCGTCGTCGCCGTGGTCGTCTCGAACAATCCGTACGAGTTTTCGCGGTGGGACAAGTTCGGCCACCGGCATCGCCTGGACACCGGAGCGTTACAGATCTCCGTGCTCGACGCCGGCACGCTCGACGAGCTCGAACGGCTGCTCGCGGGAACCTTGCTTGGTGCCATAGAGCTTCGATCCGCCATACACCATTGGACGTCCCGACGCCTGGAGACGGGCGTCCCTGGCGAGGTGGTGCGGACGGGGATAGACGGCGAGCCGATCGCCCTGGAGGCACCGCTCCACTTCTCGGTGGACCCCGGTGCGCTGCGCGTGCTCTTGCCTGTGGACTCGCCCGCGAGCCGGCAGGTACCGGCGCTAGAGGCCGGATGGCACGCCGCCCGAACCATGCGCCGCTGGCTGCGCCCGCCCCCGGGCTCCTAGACGCGTGTTGCGTGGGCTGGGAGTAAAACGGGGCAAACCAGGCCAGAAATAGTGGGCTCTGTCGCCCACTTGTTACTGCTGGCGAATCGCATCGGGTACCGTTTCCTCACCCCGCGGGCCGTCGTTGGATGCCCGCCCTCCGGCTTTTCGGATGGATCTTCGACGCCCGATGGTCGCTTACCAGACCATATTCGAGCCGTTTCCGAATCCGCCGCTCGCACGCCGGAAGAAGGCCGCCAACCGGTAGTAGCGCGTTGCTATCATGCTGCAACCGGACCTTGAGCCGGGCATCCCGGTTGATGTTGGACCGCTTTCTTCAAGATGCCCACAGAGCCCACGGTTTATGGCTGTGGCAATACGATGACGGTGTTTGCGGCGGATCCGACGGTCGGCCTGACCCAACTTTTTGGTGGCCTCGTGCCTTGACCTAGACCGGTCGGCTCGGCGGTCCGCCTCGGTACCGAGGTCGGGGTAGCGCGTGGCCTCATAGGAGCATGCCCTTCCGTCGGGGGGCCCGTCACGGTCTCGGGGCTGTGGAGTCGCGGGCGCCCGCGGTGTTTGGGGCCCGGCAGGTGCGGCCCCGAGAGCGGCCATTCGGCGTCCGATAGACCCGTCGGGTATCTCCTGCTCGCCATGGATCGGACCGTAGGCGATCCACCGACGCTTTTTCAGACGGTCTCTCTGCGAAAGCAGACGTAGTCGCGCGACGCCCTCTTGAATGCCGTCGCTCGTCGTACCGGAGATGGGTGCCGTAGGGGCCTCACTCTCCCGTTGGAGTCCCAACTGTCGTCAAACTGTCGCCAAAAGGGTCAGAGCCGCTGCACCGACGCATCCGCGGATTCGCGGTTCTACCTGCAAAGGGACTCTTTCTAGAAGTGGGCGATGCTGGTTTCGAACCAGCGGCCTCTGCCGTGTGAAGGCAGCGCGACGGTCTGCTGGAGTTTTCTGGAGCTTGCAAAATTCCCGCAAATGGCCGCATTGATGTGTTAAATCCTTTCCCGAGCTTTCAGGAGATTTACTCGGGTTGCTGCACGGTTGCTGCACGCTTCGATGACCGACGAGGCCTTGAAAGTTACTGGACGCAGGCTTCACGCCTCCCCGAGGCGAGACGAGGGTTAAATCGAGCTCCCAAGTTTTCGGCTAGACGACCAAACGCAGGTCGCCTGCAACAGACTCGGATTGAGGCTCCTCGTCCTCCTCTTGCGGAAGCTCGCCGCTTCCGCGAGAGAGATTCGCCGTGATCGTTAATGGTGGCCTTCATGCTACATGGACGGGCAGCTCGCACGGGCTCTGTGAAAATGTCCCTGATGTGGTCGATCGTCTCCGGTGCGCCAAGTTCCTGAACGAACGCTTTGTTCGCTAGGCGCGGGTTGGGAAACATCGTGGCGCCGCGCCGGGTGGCCGATGCCGTGTCCGTGACGTCCCGACTCAGGGGGACTTAGGTCCCATGATGTGAGACATTTCGGGTCCTAGAGCGGGCCCGGTTGTCGATGCGTGGACAAAGGAACAGAAGGGGTTGGCGAGATGAAGCATTTGGCGCTGAAAAAGGGGATCGCGGTGTTGCTGTTGGGAATGTCGCAGGTCCACACCCTGAAGATAGCATCCTTCTCCTGGCCGTGGGGCTGGTACGAAAGCCGGAGATAGGTGCCGTAGCGGGCGGGAAACCACGGTTGGGGCGCCCACTCAGGAAGGTTCGTCCCGGCCCAGACCGGCTTCCCTGGCCCGCAGGACCGCCTGCGTTCGGTCGGCTAACTGTAGCTTGGTAAAGATGTGGGAGATGTGGTTGCGCACCGTCTTGGGGCTAACAAACAGGCGGCGGGCGATCCTATCGTTGGTGTGACCCTGGGCTATTTT
>CADCVH010000055.1 GCA_902806085.1 uncultured Rubrobacteraceae bacterium
TCCTTTCCTGGATCGGCCAGGGCAACCTCGACGTCCGCATCGGCGGCTCCTACGCCCTCGAAGACGCCGCCCAGGCCCACCAGGACCTCGAAGGGCGAAAGACGACCGGCAAGCTCATCCTGATCCCGTAACATGACCCTGAAACTGGACGCCGGCCTCGGCACGGAGGGCGACTACCTCGGGCGCATGGACACGACCGCCCGCGCCGCCGAAGACCTCGGCTTCGCGGGCCTCTGGACCAGCGAGACCAAGCACGACGGCTTCCTCCCCCTTGCCATCGCCGCCAACGCGACCGAGGAGATCGACCTCGGCACCTCCGTCGCCATAGCCTTCTCCCGCTCCCCGATGGCGACCGCCCAGACCGCCTGGGACCTCCAGAGCCTCTCCGGAGGCCGCTTCCTCCTCGGCCTCGGCACCCAGGTGAAGGCCCACGTCGAGCGCCGCTTCTCCATGCCCTTCGATAGACCGGCCGCCCGTCTGCGCGAGTACATCCTCGCGGTGCGCGCCATCTGGGAGTCCTTTCAGAACGAAGGCCGGCTAAGGTTCGAGGGCGAGTTCTACCGGCACACCCTGATGACGCCCTTCTTCAACCCGGGCCCGATCGAGCACCCGGAGATCCCCATCTACATTGCGGGTGTCAACACGAAGCTGGCGTACCTCGCCGGCGAGCTCTGCGACGGCTTCCACGTCCACCCGTTCCACTCCCCCGAGTACCTCCGCCAGACCGTGAAGCCCGCCATAGCGGAGGGCGCGCGGTCAGCCGGCCGCGACCCCAACGGCGTCGAACTGGCGACAAGCGTCTTTGTCGTCTCCGGCGGGGACGAGAGGGAGACGACGGAGCAGCGCGAGTCCGCGCGGACCCAGATAAGCTTCTACGCCTCCACCCCGACCTACCGCACCGTCCTCGAAGCCCACGGCTGGGAAGAGGTCGGCGAGAGGCTCGGCCTCCTGGCGCGGGACAAGAAGTGGCGCGAGATGCCGTCCCTCATCACCGACGAGATGCTTCGCGCCTTCGTCGTCGAGGCTTCGCCCGAAGAGCTCGGCCCGGCGCTGCGCGAACGGTACGAGGGCCTCATCGACCGGGTCGGGCTGTATCTCCCGTTCAGGCCAGGTGAGAAAGACGATTTCTGGCGGGCCGTGCTGGGATCCAAGGTTTAACTTTCCTTCCCCGCTTTCGCCCCGTGTCGAGCCTCGTCCGGGCCCCGTTGGCCGCGCGGTCCTGGAGAGCCCGCCGGCCGCGCGACCCGGGGAGTTCCGCGCGAACGCGGCCTTCTCTGGCGGCCGGGTTACTCAGCGGTTCGGGCCGGGGACGCCGGCCACGACCGGCCGCCCATCCTCATGGGTACGGGACACGGCCCGGATCTCATCCCGCGACACGACGCGGTACCGACCGGGAGGCTGGGAGCGGGCGCGGCTGAACGCGCGGCTGAAGGCGTAGACGGAGGTGTACCCGACGGAGCGGGCGACGGTCTCGAGGGCGTCGTCGGTGTCCCTGAGCCGCAGCGCCGCGAGATCCATGCGCCAGCGTGTAAGGTAGGCCCCGGGTGCCTCGCCGACCACGGCGGGGAACCGCCTTGAGAGGGTCGAGCGCGAGACGCCGATCTCCGCCGCGAGGGTCGCGGTTGTCCAGGCCCGGGCGGGATCCGCGTGGAGCTTCGTGAGCGCCTCCACCATCATGGGATCGCGTAGCACCCCCAGCCAGGACGCCTCGGACGTGGCTGGTCTTTCCGCGAGCCACGCCCGCAGGAGCTGGACGAGGAGGATGTCGACCAGGCTGTCGAGCACGACCGCCGTGGCGATCTGGGGGTGCGCCAGCTCCCGGGCGAGGAGCCGAACGGTGTCGCCGAGGCAACCGCCCCCGTTGTCCGCGCGGATGTGGACGACCTCGGGCAGCAACGCCAGAACCTGGGTCGAGACCGCGGGGTCGTGCTCGTAGTGCGCGCACAATATGTTGGTCCGGGTCGGACCGGATCCGACGCGATAGAGCCCGCCGTCGGAGCGCACCACCTCGGCCGCGTAGTCGCTCGGGCCCGCGCCGCCAGGGTCGCTGGAGAGGCCGTGCTCTACCCCGTTCGGCAGGAGAACGACGTCGCCCGGCATGAGCTTTCTCGGAGGCTGGCCGGATAGCCCGAGCCACGCGACACCCGCGGTAACCACGTGAAATGCCGCCCCGTGGATGCCGGGCCGCCAGAATCCCCAAGACTCCCCGGCCGCGACCCGCGCCCCCACCGTGCCACGCACCCCAGAGACCGCGAGCATATCGGCGAGCAAATCCATACGCGTAACATACCGAGCAAGGGCCGAAAGTTCAAGCGCCCGATGGACTCATAGCATTACGATTGTGTTTTTTGTGAGTCAAAGAGATATTTTTGTGGAGTTCCTGAGCATTGAATAAACCTCTCGGCGCTACATACACTTACTCGCACCGGGAAGATCCGGTCCGCTACAGCAAGGAGGCCATTGTGGAGCTATCAGGAAGCACCGTGCTCGTCACAGGGGCAAACCGCGGCATGGGCCGCCACTTCGCCGAGCAGGCGCTGGACCGCGGGGCGGCGAAAGTCTACGCGACGGCGCGCGACCCCGAGCGCATCGACATCCCAGGCGTGGAGGTCTTGCGGCTGGACATCACCGACCCCGGGTCGGTCGCCGCCGCCGCGGCCGTGGCCACCGACGTCAGCGTTCTCATCAACAACGCGGGTATCTCGACTTTCACGAACCTGATCGACGGGGATCTGGGGAAGGTTCGCCTGGAGATGGAGACGCACTACTTCGGCACCCTGTCCGTGGTGCGGGGTTTCGCCGGCATTCTGGCCGCCAACGGCGGCGGCGCCATCCTCAACGTCCTGTCGGCGCTGTCGTGGTTCTCCTACGACGGGGCCAACTCCTACGCCGGGGCCAAGGCGGCCGAGTGGAGTCTGACCAATGGGATCCGGCTCGAGCTCGCAGGCCAGGGGACCCTGGTCACGGGCCTGCACGTCGGCGGCGTCGATACCGACATGATGGCCGGCCTCGACGTTGAGAAGATGGACCCCGCCGACGTCGTGCGCGCCGCGCTCGACGGTCTAGAGGCCGGCAAGCTAGAGGTTCTCGCCGACGACGCCAGCGCCGGGGTCAAGGCCGCGCTCGCAGGAGATCCCGCCCACTTCTACGCGGGGTCCCTCCCAACGCCCTAGCCATCCCGCCCTCCCGAGGCGTACCCGGGTCGCCCGTTCTATCTCCCGGCGACCCGGGTCCTGCGACGGTCGCGTCCGAGGCCGGCGTTCCCCTATGGTTTGAGGACGCACTTGATGGCGCCGTCTTGCTTTTTCTGGAAGATCTCGTACCCGTGCGGCGCGTCGTCGAGCGGCATCGTGTGCGTTTTCAGGTCCTCGACCTTCAGGACGTCGTCCTCGGTGAGGAGCGGGATGATCTCGTCCGTCCATTGGCGGACGTTCGCCTGGCCCATGCGGACCTGGATCTGCATGTCGAACAGGTCGCCCAAGGGGAAGGCCTGGATAGGCCCCGCGTAGACGCCCGAGAGGGACAACGTGCCGCCCCGCCGGATGGAGGACATGGCCGAACGAAGAGCGGTGGCCCGGTCTAGCTGGACCTTCGAGGCCTGGAGGATGGAGCCGACGACGGACCCGCTCGCCTCCATGCCGACGGCGTCTATGGCGGCGTCGAGACCGCGGCCGTCTGTCAGGTCCAGGATCACGTCGCGCTCGGTCTCGACCGCCGAGAAGTCTATTGTCTGGACCCCGTGCCTGGAGGCCATCGCGAGGCGCTCTGGCACGTTGTCTATGCCGATGACGCGCCCGGCGCCCTGGTGCAGCGCGATCCTGGCGCATATCTGGCCTATAGGGCCGAGGCCCCAGATGCCGACGGTCCCACCCTCCGGGACGTCCGCGTACGCGACGGCCTGCCAGCTCGTCGGCAGGACGTCCGAGAGGTACAAAAAACGCTCGTCGGGTGGTCCTTCCGGGACCTTTATGGGGCCGAAGTGGGCCTGCGGGACGCGCAGGTACTCGGCCTGACCGCCGGGGACGGCGCCGTAGACGTGGGTGTAGCCGAAGAGGCTCGCGCCCCTGCCGCGCCCGAGCAGGTTCACGCCCTGGGCGAGCTTGCCGGTATCGCGCGTCGTCTCGCACTGGGAGTAGAGGTCCTGGTCGCAGAAAAAGCAGTTGCCGCAGCTTATGTTGAAGGGGATCACGACGCGGTCCCCGGGACGGATGTGCTCGACGTCCCGGCCGACCTCCTCGACTATCCCCATCGGCTCGTGCCCGATAATGTCCCCCTCGCGCATGAGCGGGGAGAGCTTGGAGTAAAGGTGCAGATCCGAGCCGCAGATGGCGGTCGAGGTGATGCGGACTATGGCGTCGGTCGGCTCCTGGATGATCGGGTCCGGGACGTTGTCCACCCGGACGTCTTCCTTGCCGTGCCACACTACGGCCTTCAGGGCTCCCTACCTCCTACTCCCGTGAGGAACTCGCGGATGCGGAACGGCCCGCTGGTCTTGGGCGAGAGCGGCGGCGTGTCCAGCCCCGCCCCGCTCCGCAGGCCTTCGAGGATGTCCAGCAGCGCCTCGTCCGCCGAGAAGCCTGGCGTCCATCCGAGTTCGCGGCGGACCTTCTGGGTGTCCATGATCGGGACCTGCCGCGAGAGGTCCAGCCACCCCGGCGGCACCGGCTGCAGTCTGAACCGCCACGAGAGGTCGGCCCCGGCCCGCGCCAGCCGCGCCGGAAGTGGCACGGGACGGGCGTTGAGTATGCGCCCGATCTCCTTCGCGTCGAGCACCGGCTCGGTCGCGAGGTTGTAAGCTCCCCGCGCATCCTCGTTCAAGATGGCGAGCTTGAAAGCCTCCCCGACGTCGTACGAATGGATCACCTGCGAACGCAGGTTCTCTATCTCGGGAACGAAGTTTATGAGGCTCGGGTTGGCGAGCAAACTCGGGAAAAACGGCCCCGCGAAGAGGCGCCTGACGCCCTCGGCGGCCTCCCGCTTGAACACGAGCCCGGGGCGCATCCTGACGACCCGGACGTCGGGCGAATCTTCCTCGAAGCGGTCCAGCCTGCGCTCGACCTCGGCCTTGTGCCGGCCGTAGTACGAGGTTGGGATGCCGCCCGTAGGCCAGCTCTCGTCCACCGCGCGGTCCTTCGGCCCCGGCGAGTACGCGCCGATCGACGAGGCGTAGAGAAAGGCCGGAACGCCGGCCTCGGCGGTTGCCTTCGCGACCCGCGTGGTTCCCTCGACGTTCGTCATCCACTGTTGATTCAGGTTCCTTGAAGGCTGGATGATCCAGGCCAGGCACACGACCGCGTCCGCCCCCCGAAGGTGCGGCACGAGGTCGTCGTTAACGACGTCGGCCGCCGCCCACTCGACCTTGGGTATCGTCAGGTTCGGCAGCCTTCGGGCGACCCCGAGCACGGACTCGACCCGCGGCTCCATCGAGAGCGAGCGCAGCACGCTCGTTCCCAGATTGCCCGTTGCGCCTACGACCACGACCCTCATGCTCCGGGCTTTACCCCGGCCCGCCTTCGGCGAAACGCCGCCGGGCGGCATGTTGTACCATCGCCCGGATCGGACACGAAGAGGGAGAGAGATGCGAGTACTGGTAACGGGTGCTAGGGGCAAGGTCGGACGGGCGACGGTGGCGGCGCTCATGGAGGCTGGCCACGACGTGCGGGCAACGGACATCACGCCGCCGGTCTTCGAGCGTCCGGCGCCCGGCGAGGCGGACTACTTTCAGGCGGATCTGACCGATGCCGGCGACGCCTTCGCGGTCGTGCGGGGGGCCGAGGCGGTGGTCCACGCGGCGGCGATACCGGAGCCTACCCGTAACCCGGCGCACGTGGTCTTCCAGAACAATCTGATGGCGACGTTCAACACGCTTGAGGCGGCGATCCGGTTCGGCGCGGGTCGGTTCGTCAACCTCTCGAGCGAGACCGTTCCGGGGTTCTTCTTCCCGGAGCGCCCTGTACTCCCCGAGTACGTGCCGGTCGACGAGGAGCACCCGATCCGGCCCCAGGACCCCTACGCCACGGCCAAGCACTTCGGCGAGCAGCTCATGGACGCCGCCTTGCGCCGCTCGGACATCCGGTGCATCTCGATCAGGCCCTCCTGGGTCCAGCATGAGGGCAACTACGAGCGGAACCTCGGGCCCATGATCCGGGACCGCTCAGAACTCAGCCCCGGCTTCTGGAGCTACATAGACGTCTACGACCTCGCCGACGCCATCGTCCTCGCCACGGAGAGCGACCTCCCCGGCCACGAGGTCTTCTACATAGCATCCCCCGATAACGTTGGCTCCCGCCCCTTCGAGGAGGCCGTCCGCGAACACTACGGTGATGAGGTCGAGGTCAAGACCCCCCTCCCCCGCGAAGACGCCTCCGGCATCTCCGTAGAGAAGGCCCGGCGCATGCTCGGCTACGACCCGAAGCGCTCCTGGAGCGACTACCTCGACGACGAGGGACGCCTGAAGCCTGGCGTGACCGGATTGTTTGGCGGGTAGGCCTCATGCCTTGGGGCCCGCCGAAGTAAGTTCGGGCCCCATAGTCTAGACGCGCAGATCCGCAGGGTTGGGACACCCACCGGGAGCTCGCCACGGGGCACCGCTTCCGAAGGCTGGTCCTACGACTGAATAACCACCGCGCACAGCAGCAGCCCCACGAGCGTGAAAAGCGCAACGAGCGCACCCATATCCGCGAACATTGCGGCGATCTGCGCGGCGACGGAGGCCACCAGCACGAAAAAGAGCAACGATCGTCTGCTTCTCCGTCCGGCCGAGTTCGCCGTTCGCCCGCGGACAACCCGTCTGGGTCGCGGTCTCCTGTGGGCCGTCCGGCGCGCCGATGCCCTCCTAACGGCCGATCGGCTGGCGCCACGCTGCTGTACCTGGTGCTGCCGCATACAGGTACCCAGACTAACGCTTCGCGCTCGTGACGCAAAGAGCGAATCTGGCAAACACCAACATGTTGCGTAGGCGCCCGTCTCCCACAACCAAGGCATGCCAAAAGGGAGCAGGTGTTCCGACCAGCGCCGGGTCTCGGCCGGTTCTCTGCCCTGGAGGGGCGTCTGTTGACGCACCCTCTATCTGACCTCTTCCTTTACCGGGGTCGCTCCGGGCAGGTGTTCCGTGCCGTCGATACGTCCAGGTGGGTCGATAGGGCGCCACGAACCCGGTCTAGGACAGGCGCACCGTTACGGCCATGCTACGCCGCCCGCCGGCCCGAACCCGATACCCGGTGGTTACGCCTCTTCCAGCGTCGGTTCGGGGTTCGAGGCTGCCTCTACCGTCGTGACCTTGTAGCCGGCGGCTTCGAAGGCCTTCACGATGCCGGAGGGGTTCGTGGTCTCGAGGCGGAAGACGATGAGGCGGTTGCTGGCGCGGTGGGCCGGGGAGAGGAAGACGCCGCCTATGTTGACCTTTTTCTCCCGGATCACGTCCGTCACGTTGGCGAGCTGGCCGGGCTCGTTCGGGACCTCGACCTCGACCCAGCTGCCGCGGTCGCGCGCGCCGACGAGCTCTATAAGGGTCCGCATCATGTCAGAGGAGGTGATAATGCCGACGAGGCCGCCGTCGGCGACGACGGGGAGGCAGCCGATCTTGCGGTCGTGGATCTCCCTGGCGGCGTGGTCTATGGTGTCGAGCGGGTGGATGGTGGCGAGCCCGGTGGTCATGATGTCACCGAGCCTGCTCCAGTTGAGCGCGTCCCGCTCCCCAGTCGAGCCGCGCGGCGGGCTCGTGTCCCTGAGGTCCCGGTCGGAGACGAGGCCAACGAGACGTTCCCCCTCGACCACCGGAAGGTGCCGGATGTTCTTCTCCCGGCACAGCCTCCAAGCCTCTGCCGCGCTCGCGTCCGGCCCCAACGTAACGACGTCCCGCGTCATGGCATCCCTTACCCGCAGCATAAGCACGGTCCTTTCCCTCGCAACCCACACGTCTCATCGGCAGCTTACCAGAAGCCGCGCGCCGCACCCGGGGTCACCCCCAGACGTTCTCCGCCGTCTGAACGATGGCCCCGAGCTTGCGCTCCTCGTCCTCGATGCTCAAAGAGTTGCCCACGATAGAGGTCGCGAAGCCGCACTGGGGGCTGAGGGCGAGACGCTCCAGGGGTACGTACCGCGAGGCTTCCCTGATGCGCTCCTCTAGCTCCTCGGGCGTCTCGGGTCTCCCGGACTTGGTCGTGACGAGACCGAGGACCGCCGTCTTGTCTTCAGGGACGTGGACGAGGGGCTCGAAAGTGCCGCTGCGCCCGTCATCGTACTCGAGCATGAGCCGCTGGGCGTTGACGTTGGTGAAGAGGGCGCTGGCGAGCGGTTCGTAGGAGCCCGAGACGAGCCAGCGGCTCCCCTGGTTGCCCCGGCACAGGTGGAAGGCGAAGGTGACGCCGGGATGGTTCCCTATGACGTGGTTGTCAAGCTCGACGCCGCGGGACATCCAGCGCTCGAAGGGCCAGCCGCGCTCCTCGTAGAAGCCGCGGGTTTTGGGATCTAGCAGGAGCGGGTAGTGCGGGGCGTCCAGCTGGATGTATTCGGCGCCGAGGCGGACCAGCTCGTCCACCTCCTCGCGCAGGATCTCCGCCACGTCCTCCAGGAACCCATCGAGCGTCGGGTACGCCTCCCTGGACAGCTCCGGCGACCACAGGTTCGCGTACATGCTCGGGCTCGGGAGCGTCACCTTCACGACCCTGTCCGTCCGCGCCCTGGCGTAGACGAACTCCTCGACCGAGAGGTGGCGGCGCCTGCGGAGCTTACCCACGACGCCGAGCTCCCGCGGGCGCTCCGTGTTCTTGTCCCCCACCGCCTCGTCGCCGTGCCAGTCGCCCCACAGCCAGGCGTCGATGGTGTGGCCGGAGAAGCCCTCCACCGCCTCGACCAGCTGGCTCTGGAACGACTCGCGGCGCATCTCGCCGTCCGTTACGACGGGGAGGCCGGCCCGCTCTTGCAGCGAGATCGCCCAGTCCACTGCCCGGTCTTCGATCCGCTTGAACTCGGGAGCCGGGATCTCACTAGCCGCGTAGCGTTCGCGGGCTTCGAGCAACTCGGGTGGCCTGAGCAGGCTCCCGACGACGTCGGCGCGGATGGTCTCTCTCCCGATCACGGGACCAGTCTAGCACTGGGCCATACGGTCGACCCGGACGGTTCGCGAACCGCCCCTACGGTGTCCGTTGGGATACCGGTCCCGTCAGATACGACGTACCTCTTCGCAGTCCCCGGCGACGTCGTCCGCCTCGTGGGCGACGACCCTGTCGTCTCCTGGCCCGCAGGAGATGGAGTCGGACTCGAAGGGCAGGCTTGGCGGTCCCGGACCGAAGCCCGGGACATCGATGACGTCGTCCCCCGCGCCGCCGGAGAAGTGGTCCACGCCCGAGTCGTCCAGGATGGTATCGTTCCCCGTTCCCCCGAATACCTCGTCGTTTCCGGGGTTGCCGCCGAAGGTATCGTCCCCGAGGCCGCCGCGAAGGACGTCGTCCCCCGCGAGGTCTATCAGCGTGTCGTCGCCCTCCTCGCCCCGGAGCAGGTCCTCGCCGCCCCTGCCGTCGAGCGAGTCCTTGCCGGGTCCGCCAAGCAGCGTGTCAGGCGCGTTGCCCCCCACGAGGTCATCGGTGCCCGGCGTGCCTTCGACGAGCGCCGCGGACGCGGTCCCGCCACCGAGGGCGAGAAAGCCCGCCGTCAGCGCGGCAAAAAAGATCATACGCCCCATCTCGCTCCTCCCGGAAGGCGGACTGCGTTCTCCCCCGGGATTCTACGCAGCGCGGGGCGCAAGCGCCAGGGCTACCCGTAGGTCTGCTCGGACTGGACGGTCCCGTCCTTCTTGTAGACGAGGAGCTGGCTCGGCCTGCGGTCCCCCGCCAGCTTCTTCGCCCTGGAGACCGCCTCGTCCTTGGAGTCGTTGACGCTCGTCGCCCGGCTGGCACCCTCGACCTGCACGCTCCAGCCCTTTCCGTCGCGGGGCGTCACCGTGTAGGTCGTCCTGTCCGCGCTGCGCGCCGTCGTCCGGCCCTCGGCCTCGAGGTTAGCGTCCCCGGACATCATCCCTGCCGTCTCCTTCACCCGGCCGGCGACCCTGTCCCCCACCTTCTCGCCGCCGCTCTTCTTTCTGCCCATCGCCGTGCCCCACCTTTCTCGTGCCGACCTTGCCCGTTGGACGGCAGATAATGGCGCAACGGTTACACCCGATGGCCTGGGAACGCCGCAGTTGGTAGCATCCCCTTATGGCATCCCTTACACCGAAGGCGTTCGCGAAGCGTTGGGCCGACGCCGCGCTCTCCGAACGGTCCTCCTACCAACAGCACTTCCTCGACCTGTGCGACGTGATCGGGGCCCCAAAGCCGGCCGAGATGGACCCGAAGGGCGAGTTCTACACGTTCGAGAAGGGCGTGGAGAAGACGGGCGGCGGCAAGGGCTTCGCCGACGTGTGGTTCAAAGACCACTTCGCCATCGAGTACAAAGGCCGCCACAAGGACCTCCGCGCCGCCTACGGCCAGCTCCTCCAGTACCGTGAGTCCCTCGAGAACCCGCCCGTCCTCGTCGTGACCGACACGGACCGCTTCGAGATCCACACGAACTTCACCGGCACCGTCACCGAAGTCCACGCCTTCACCAACGAGGAGCTGCCGGATCCGGAGAACATGAAGGTCTTGCGGGCAATGTTCGAGGACCCGTACTCGCTCAAGCCCGACCGGACCGTCGAGGGTGTTACGGAGGAGGTCGCCGGCAAGTTTGCCATCCTGGCCGATGGGATGCGCGACCGCGGCGTCGAGCCGGAGGCGGCGGCCCACTTCCTCAACATGTAAGTTATGTGGAATATTAAGCATACTTAACTTATTCTTGTTGCAATCATGTCTTTTGCCGTGCAACCTACTCGTATGGGTAGGATAAATTGGGAACGGGTTCCGTCCGTGGCGCAGACCCCACACGCGCGCTCATGGTTGAGAATCCAGTCGGACATGGGACTGGCCCAGAACACCATAGACGCGTACGGTCCTGGCCTTGAAGAGTATTTGATCTTCTGCGACAGCAACGGTGTCGAGGCCCCGGCAGCCACTCGCGCTCAGGTCGCGTCGTACGTTCGCCATCTGCGCGAGCGTCCGACACATCGAGGTAACCCGAGCCTCAATTCTGAGACGCAGAATGGGCGCCTGTCGAACGCGACTATCCAGCAACGGCTAACCGTGGCCCGTCTGTTCTACGACTACCTCATTGAGGAGAGGTGTCGCGACGACAATCCGGTCGGACGCGGACGGTACACTCCTGGCAACGGTTTCGGCGGACGCCGCGGCATGGTGCGTCGCTATGTGAAGCTGCCCTGGATACCCTCGGACCTCCAGTGGATGGAGTTGCTTGACGCCATGCGGAGGGAATCACTTCGCAACCGCTTGATGCTGGCGTTAGCGTACGACGCGGCCCTCAGGAGAGAAGAGCTTTGCTCGCTCACCATAGAAGACATAGACCCCGCGCCGCGGTTGCTTCGCATAAGGGCGGAGACCACGAAGGGCGGTCAAGAACGGGTCGTTCCCTTCTGGGAAGCCTCCGACCAACTGTACAGGGCATACCTGGCCGAGAGGCGCAGCGTCAGTCGGCGCCCCGGTCCGCTCTTTCTCTCGGAGTCTAGGCGCAACCTGGGACAGCCAATCGGGCTTTGGACGTGGTCGAAGGCGCTCAGGTCCGTGGCCAAGCGCACGGGTGTCGACCGATTCTCAACCCACACCCTGCGACACCTTCGTCTCACGGACCTGGCGCACGCCGGTTGGGAGATACACGAGATCGCCACGTTTGCGGGCCACAGACACACGGACACGACCAACGACTTCTACGCTACTTGTCCGCACCGTATGGCCTGCCCCGGGTGCTCTTGGTACGTCCCCAAAGAATCGATGAAGGCTCAACTGCTTGAGGGCAAGGCCAACCTGCTCAGGTGTCAGGAAGAATTGACCCTCTCGGAGGACGAGGCCGCAGCCGTCGATGAGGGCATACGGTTGCACAAGAAGCTTCTCGATCGCCTCTCCGACGTGCCCACCCCGGCGGGCCCCACGCCGCGCGAACTGCTGGACCCCGCCACCGAAGACGTTTCGGGCGCCGCGGCGCGTAAGCCGCTGCCCGCGTCGGCGAGCCGTTCGCCCTCTCCCCTACTTCAGATCGGGCGCAAGCCCTCTGATAGATCGGTGCCTTCCGTCTGCGGTACCCGGAGAGAAGGCGTTCCTCAGCTCTTCGCAGGCTTCTAAGATGATCGCGTCGCCGGGGCGCTTCTTGAGCTAGCGGGTCGCAACCACCAAGAGGTGGTGGGCGCGGCGCCGGTCTCCGGTGTGGGCAGCGACTTCCCTCCACCATACTAACGCAAGTCTCCTCTCGGCCTCGGACAACCCCAACCGTTCACCCTCCACTGTCCGTTCTCACCGTCCCGCTCAACCCGTCGGGTTTACACGCTACAGTCGTTGTCATCCTTCTTTGTCTTTACTAGCCGCGTTCGTCCGTTTTGGCTCCCCGTCGTTGAGCCAAGACGCCGGGTCTGCGAACGCTTCACTCGGTAGTTCGGCTTGTGAGGGCACACTTCTCCGACGGCACTCCTGACCGTTGCGTCGGTCGCTCCCGCGTGCGGAGCGCGGCCATCGCTTGCCGTCGTCGCCGTTCACGCGCTCACCGTCCTTGCCGTCCCCGCGGGTCCCGCCTCCTTGACCTCCCTGCCCACCTGCGGCTCGAACTTCCGGAAGTTCTCTCGGAACAGGCCGGCGAGCTTTTTGGCCTGCTCGTCGTAGGCCTCCCCGTCCTCCCAGGTCCCGCGCGGCTCGCCGGGTTGCGCGTGGACCTCGTGCGCATGACGACGTTCACGATAGTCGGGGAGTTGGCCGCGTTGGGGGGCATGATCATCGCTTCCCGGCTGCAGGTCGGCCAGGCCGACATCGGAGCCACGGTACCCCTCGACGCTATCGCTATCGTGGTCATCGGGGGCACCTCCTTGTTCGGGGGCGAGGGCGCGATGTGGCGTACCCTCGTGGGCTTGCTCATCTTGGGAACGCTTACCAACCTCTTCAACTCCCTCCCGCTCGACACCAACATCCAGTCCATCGCCAAAGGCGCGATCGTACTCGGTGCCGTCGGGCTGGACGCCTACCTCCGGAACCGGAGGACGGGGGTATAAGCAAAAAGATTCACGACCCCTCCGCGGCGTCTACAAGATCCCCACCAGTAACGAAAGCGGACCAAATGCTTGCTGCTCGGCCGAGCCCTCAAGCCGTAACCGAGGCGCCGCGCGCGAGGGCCACGAACGCGCGCAGGGCGGGAGACGGGTCATCCGTGCGCCAGAGCAGGCAGAGCTCCACCGACATCCCCGCGTCGGCTAGGGGCCGGAAGACGACACCGGGGTTGCCCATCTTGCCCATGCACTCGAACCCCAACGCCACCCCGACCCCGGAGGCCACCAGCCCCACGACGGTGTGCTCCTGGGCGGCCTCCTGCGCCACGTTCGGGCTGAAGCCCGCCTCCCGGCAGAAGCCCACGATCTGATCGTAGAGGCCAGGCCCCCTGCGCCGCGGGCAGAAGACGAAAGGCTCCCCGGCCAACTCTCGCAGGGCCACCGCGTCACGCCCCGCCAGGGGGTGTCCTTCGGGAAGCACCGCCACCATCGGCTCGTCGCGCAGCACGAGGCTCTCCACCCCCGTCCCGCCTACGGGACCGTACAAGACCGCCGCCTGCAGCCCACCGGCGAGGATGGCCTCCTCGATCTCCGCCGAGCCCATCTCCGCCAGCTCGAGCCTGACCCCAGGAAAGCGCCCCCGGAAGGAGCGCACCACCTCGGGCAGCGCGCCGTAGAGCGCCGTCGTCGTGTAGCCCACCCGCAAGGTCCCGACCTCGCCCCGCTCCGCGCGCCTGGCCTCCTCGACGGCCCGGTCGAGGGCGTCTAGCGTCTTGCGGGTCTCCTCCAGGAAGACCCCGCCCGCCGGCGTCAGCGCGACGCGGCGCGTAGTGCGCTCGAACAGCTTCACGCCCACCTCTTCCTCCAGGCGCCGGATCTGGCGACTCAAAGGCTGCTGGGCCATGGACAGACGCGCGGCCGCTCGTCCGAAATGCAGCTCCTCGGCCACCGCCACGAAGTAGCGCAGGTACTCCGTGTTCAGACGCGCCCGGCCGGTGCGGGGTTCCGTCTGGTGGGGTTTGCGCGGCAGCGTCTCCAAGATTGCTGCATTCTAGGTGTCAATCTCGCCCAAAACAAGTGTTGGACTTCCACAATCGCGGCTCCTATAACTGGTCACAGATGCTCCGTCTAACGGACCATCACCGAACCTACGAGGGAAAGAGGGTCGTATGATCATCGTTACGGGAGCGACGAGCAGGACGGGCGGCGTCGTCGCCCGGCGGTTGTTGGCCGCGGGCGAGACCGTGCGGGTAGTCGGGCGGAGTCGGGACCGCCTGCAGGAGTTGGTGGATCTCGGCGCGGAGGCGTTAGTGGGGGATCCCTCCGACCCGGACCAGATGCGCCGGGCGTTCGCCGGCGGCTGGGCCGCCTGGGTGATGCTCCAGCCGAACTACGTCCCCGACAGCCCCGACTTCCGCGGCTTCCAGGACGCGATCATCGACGCCGTCGTCCCCGCGATCGCCGAGGCGGGGCTCACCCACGTGGTCTCATTGAGCGGCACGGAGGCGGATCTGCCTTCGGGCACCGGGCCGGTACTCGGGCTGCGCCGTCTGGAGCAGCGGCTCGACGGCGTCGAGGGCCTCAACGTCCTGCACCTGCGGGCCGGGTTCTTCATGGAGAACCTCTTGCCGCTCGCGGATCAGATAGCCGCGGGGGACGTGATCTCGAGCCCCTACAGCCCGGCGGTGCCGCTGCCGCTCGTCGCCACGCGCGACGTGGGCGAGGTCGGGGCCGAGGCGCTGCTGGCACTCGACTTTGAGGGAAAGGTCGTGCGGGAGCTGCACGGGGAGCGCGACCTTTCCCTCGAGGAAGCGGTGGCCGTCATCGGCCGCGTCCTGGACCGTCCCGGTCTTCGTTACGTCCAGATCCCGATGGAGCAGGCCAGGCACGAGTGGTGGGCGTCCGGAATGTCGGAAAACGTCGTCGGTCTCCTGACCGAGGTGACGGAGGGGATCAACTCCAGGGGCTACCACGTGACCCAACCACGCGACG
The DNA here is from genome assembly GCA_902806085.1 of uncultured Rubrobacteraceae bacterium. GTDB lineage: Bacteria > Actinomycetota > Rubrobacteria > Rubrobacterales > Rubrobacteraceae > Rubrobacter_D. Next base: position 15,104 of record CADCVH010000055.1, read on the forward strand.
CGCAAACCACGACGCCGACGTCCCTGGAGGAGTTCACAGAGGAACACATCCTCCCCGAGTTGCAGACCGGGGAGGCGTCCGCGGGAGCTCAAACGGGCGCGGCGCTTCGGCCCTCTTCGACGAGCAGAGGACAGTAGATGCCTTCCTACGACATGGAGCGCCTCGTGGCCGAGGCCGAGATCGCCCGCCTCATGTACGCCCACTGCGAGGGCGTCGACTTGGGCCGCTTCGAGGAGACCGCGCGGCTCTACGCCGACGGCACCTGGTACGCCTCCCCGGACAACCCCTTGACAGGCGCGGACGCGGTGGCCCGGTTCCTGCGCGAGAACGTCCTCCTCTACGGTGGCGTCCCCGGCACGCGCCACGTGGTCTCCAACATCCGCATCGACCTCGCCGACGACCGGACGACGGCCCGCGGGTACTCCAACGTGGTCGTCTTCCAGGCCTTCCCCGGATCCGCCCCGGAGATCATCTTCCAGGGCACCTACGAGGACGTCTTCGCCAGGGACGCGCGCGGCTGGCGCTTCACCGAGCGCCGCATCAACGCCGACGGCGCGGGCGACATGTCCCGCCACCTGCGCGGGGCCGGGCCCGCCGTCGCGAAGACGGGCTGAGGACGTCGGGCGCGCGGGGTCGGCGCCTTAAACAGCCCCGCGCGCCCGACACGAGCTGTCATCTTACGAACGAACACGGGAGGACACGCGGTGAGGGTCTTGGTAGCGGGGGCGCACGGCAAGGTGGCGCGGCGGCTCGCGGATGCTGGTGGCGGAGGGGCACGAGGTCAGGGGCCTGGTCCGCAAGCAGGATCAGCTTGCCGACGTGGGGGCCGACGGACCGAGCCGGTGCTGGTGGACCTGGAGAAGGAGGGGGTCGAGGGGGCCTTAGGCGACGTGGTCGCTGGGTGCGACGCGGTGGTCTTCGCGGCCGGTGCGGGCGCGGGCAGCGGGGACGCGCGCAAGGCGTCGATGGACCACGGCGGGGCCGTCAAGCTGGTGGAGGCCGCGGAGGAGAGGGGCGTCCGTCGGTACCTGATGCTTTCGGGTATGGGCGTCGACGACCCCGCGGCCGTGCCCGAGACGCTGCGGCCCTACGCGCGGGCCAAGGCGCGGGCCGACGAGCGGCTGCGCCGGGGCGGGCTCGACTGGACCGTCGTCCGGCCCGGACCGCTCACGGAGGACGAAGGCACCGGCAGGATAACGGCGGCGCCCCTGCTCGGGCGTTGGGGGGAATGGAGCGAGATCCCGCGCGAGGATGTGGCCGCCGTCCTCGCCGCCGTCCTGGAGACGGAGGGCACCGTCGGCAAGACCTTCGACGTCCTCTCGGGGGATGTCCTTATCGGGGAGGCGCTACGCCGGCTCCCGGCGGCGCGTCCCGGCGAGCGGTGAGAGGTAGGTAGGAGAAGATGAAGGTGGGCTTGCAGATACCGCAGTTCACGTGGCCAGGGGCGCCCGAGAGCATCGGCCCGAAGCTCGCGGAGATCGGACGCGCGGCGGACGGGGCGGGCTTCGCGAGCGTCTGGACGATGGACCACTTCTTCCAGATCGGGCGCGGCTACGGGGAGGCCGAGGAGCCGATGCTGGAGGGCTACACCGCTCTGGGCTTCCTGGCCGCGGCGACCCGGAACGCGAAGCTGGGCGCCCTGGTGACGGGCGTCAACTACCGCCACCCGGGTATCCTGGCCAAGACGGTCACGACGCTCGACGTCCTCTCGGGCGGGCGGGCCTACCTCGGGATCGGGGCCGGCTGGTACGAGCGCGAGGCCCGCGCCTTGGGAACGCCGTTCCCGCCGACGGCCGCGCGGTTCGAGTGGCTGGAGGAGACGCTCCGGATCGTGCGCCGGATGTGGTCGGAAAACAACGGTCCTTTTGAAGGCGAGCACTTCCGGCTGGAGGAGACACTTAACAGCCCGCAGCCCATCAGCAGGCCGCACCCGCCGGTCATGATCGGGGGCACGGGCGAGAAGAAGACCCTGCGGCTGGTGGCCGAGTACGGGGATGCCTGCAACCTGTTCACCTTCGGGGCCGATCCGGCTATCGCGCGCAAGCTGGAGGTACTCCGGCGCCACTGCGACGAGGTGGGACGCGACTACGAGGAGATCGAGAAGACCACCCTCGGGGTGGCCTACCCGGGGCGCGGGGGGATGGACGCGGAGAAGGTCGTGGAGACATGCGCCGGCCTCGCCGCCCTCGGCGTCGAGCACGCCATCTTCAGTTTGCCGGACGTCGAAGAGATCGAGCCGCTGGAGCGGTTCGGGGAGGAGGTGATCCCGGCCGTGGCAGACCTGTAGCCGAGGATCGCCCCGGACTTTTGCCGCCTGGCAAGCAGAGCGGTCGCAGCAAACGCAAGACAAGAACAAGGAGAAAGACTATGAGCACGGGTACTTTCGAGAAGGCCGCCAGCACGAGCCCCTTCGATTTTCGGGGCAAGGTGGCGGTGGTGACGGGGGCGACGCAAGGGATAGGCGCCGCCATAGCAGAGGAGCTCGCCCGCGGCGGCGCCACGGTGGTGATCGGCGCCCGGCGGGAGCCCGTCGGCAGCGCCCTGGCCGAGAGGCTGACCGAGGAGACAAACGGGAAGGCCGAGTTCCGGCGCCTAGACGTCGCGGACAGCGCATCGATCTCCGAGGCGGCGGAGGCCGTCTTCGGGGCGCACGGTCGGGTGGACGTGCTCGTCAACAACGCCGCGATCGCCGAGAACTCCCCCGCCCTGGAGCTAGACAACGCCGCGTGGGACCGGACCATCGCCACGAACCTCACCGGCTCGTTCCTGTGCGCCAGGGAGTTCGGCCGGCGGATGGTCGAGGGCGACGGCTCGGGCGGCGCCGTCGTGAACGTCTCCTCCATCAGGGGCTTCCAGGTCGCCAGGCCCGAGAAGAACGTGGCCTACGACGCGGCGAAAGGCGGCATGAACCAGATGACCCGCACCCTCGCCGCCGAGTGGGCGCCCCTCGGGGTCCGCGTAAACGCCGTGGCGCCGGGCTACATCGACACCCCCGCCCTCCAGGACGTAGCCAGGGTGGATCCCGGCGCAATCAAGGAGTGGCTCTCCCAGATCCCCCAGGGGCGGCTCATCCAGCCCGCGGAGGTCGCCCGCGCCGTGGCGTTTCTCGCTTCCGACCATGCGAGCGCGATCACCGGCCAAGTGCTTCTTGCCGACGGGGGCTACGCGCTGTGGTAGCCGCGGGCGAAACGCTGTCTCACGAACCATAGCGGGGACGAGGATTTTGGACGACCCCAACAACGGGCCGCCCTTCTTCGACCTCCTAAGAGATCGAGTACCACAGTCGCTCCCGTACTCGGAACAGACGGTCGGGAGGGGCACGGTGGCCAAGGTCGGGGTGCTTGACGAAGCCCAGGGCTGCGGTCGCCAGCCGAGTCTGAGGGCGATCGGGAGAACCGCGTCGAGGGTACCTCGCGTCGTTGGACGGCAGGATGGTACGCTCACCGGCGGGGTCGACTGCACAGAGGCCGCGCGGATCTGCCAGGTCTAGGCCGCCTGCGTAATGCGACAGAGATGGTCGAGCGTCCACACCATGAATTCGTCGTACCACCAGCGATTGTCCGCAGCCGCCCTCGTACCACGGCCCGTATCACTGCCGGGCGGCTCTCCACGACGGTCGAGGACGCTCAGATCGAAATCCTGCATCCGGGAAGTCCCGCGAAGGCGGGCCGTGACAGCGCACGTCGGTCAACGACGGACCGCCCAGGCTGGCCACGAATCAGAAGACCGCAGGTTCGAGTCCTGCCGGCGCGCCCTCGGAGGCCTGGCATAAGACGGAAAAGACGAAGTTCCCGGCCACACCGCGACGCCGCCAAGCGAGAATCAGACCTCCGACCCCGCCCAAATTGGGCCCACTATCAGCCGCATGCCGAAGAAACTGAGGATACCCGAGGGGATCGCCGGCCCCGCGGCGATCCCGTGCTCCCCGGCGGCATCTTTCGTCGCTGGCGTTCTCTTGCCCATCGACGACGACTACCTAACTGGGGGTGAGTCTCGGGCGTTCGCTCGCGGCGAAGTCCCATAAGCGACGCCCGGGCGAGCCAGGTCGCTGAGCACTGGTGTTTTCACTCTCGTTCCGGTGCCGCGCGGGAAACCCAGACCGTAAAAAGGTTGTGCCGGCTCATTGGAGGCACGGAAGTATCTCCTTCGGGGTCGGGCCAACTGACGCGCGAGGGACTGCTACCGTAGTGATAGGCCTCGACCGGGGACTGACGACCGGGACGGGCGACCTCCCCGTAGACGTGCGACGACCCCGCGCAGTTCACGTCGGGCACCTCCGCGAGCCGTCGGAACCGCGTCACATGTGCGAGCCGCCCTCCTCCCGCGGCCTCGGCGTGCCGTCGGGACGCAGGTAACGGTACAGCGTCGCCCGCGAGACGCCCACCACCTCGCACACCTCCGAGATCGGCGTCTCTCGGTCGCGCATGAGCTTGGAGGCCAGGGCGACCTTCCTCTCGTCCATAGCGGGCTTCCTGCCGCCCTTCCTGCCCCGCACCCGCGCCGCCTCAAGCCCCGCCATCGTCCTCTCGAGGATCAGGTCCCTCTCGAACTCCGCCACCGCCCCGAATACGTGGAAGACGAGCTTGCCGCCGGGCGTGGTCGTGTCGATGCTCTCGCGCAGGCTCACGAACTCCACCCCACGGGCATTGCTTAGGTCCGCTAACCGCGCCTGAAGATGGACGCGGAGGCGATGCCGCCGCCGACCAGGAGCACGGCCGCCGCCACGGACAGCAAGGCCGGCGAAGCGGCGCCGCCCGTCTCAGGGAGCGCGGACACCTCGTCTTCGGCCTCGGCCGTGGCGCTGGCCGACGCGGAACCCTCGTCGTCGGATTCCGCAGAGGCGGTCGGGGATGCGTCGTCGTCGGCCTCGGGGCTTGCGCTGATGGACGAGTCGTCCACGCCCGCCAGCTCCTCGCAGGCCACGCCGTCCGAGTCGGCGTCCAGGCCGTTCGGGTCGCTCGGGTCGGCGTCGTACTCGGCCTGCGCTTCGGCCTGGGTCGCGAAGTCCACGCAGTCGAGGTCGGCCCCGTCCGCCGGCGGGCTCGCAGGCGGGCTAGCGGGCGGGCTGGAGGGTTCTTCCGCGGTCGGCGTGGCCGTCGAACCGCCACCGCTCGGCAGCTCCTCGCACGCGACCCCGTCGCTGTCGGCGTCCAAGCCGTACGGGTCGCCCGCCAGCAGGAAGCCCTGGGCCTCTTCCTGGGTGGCGAAGTCCGCGCAGTCGTAGTCCGCCTGCGCGAGGGCGGCGGGCGCGAACGCCAGGGTCGCCGCCATACATAAGGCGGCCAGCAACAACAATCTCCTCACGGTGCCTCCTTCGAGTTTGGGTTTACCCTGGGAAGTGCCTGCACCTACCTCTCCCCAGCAGAAGACATGTTAGGCACGGCACAAAATCCCGCGCAACCCCAAAGTGGGCGCTCCTCCGTCTCGTCTCGATCCGGCGGAGCAGCGCGTGCGTGGCACCCGTATAATATCTTCTACGCATCGGCAAACGGTTGCACCTGTGAAACCTGGAGAGAGATGAGCGGAGTCCAACAGGGGCACGTCTCAGAGAGGTTCGAGCGATTGCTCGCGCTCTACCGCAAACCCGACGGCTCGGAGTGGGGCGGCCAGGACCTCGAGAGGGCCACGGGCGGGGCAGTGACGCGCTCCTACGTCTCGAACCTGAAGAAAGGTCGTATAGAGAACCCCGGCCTCGCCAAGCTGGAGGCAATAGCCGAGGCTATGGGGTTCCCGCCTGAGCTCTGGTTCGGCGCGGTCGGGGGCACAGAGCGCGAGCTGGACGAGGCGCTCGTCGCCGCGCTGAAGGACGACACCGTCGTGGCCATACTGGAGAAGGTCATGACGATGAGCGTCAGGGACAGGCGGCTCTTGCTCGGCATAGCGCGAGAGATCTCGGGGCCCGGAACGGGCCGTTAGGGAACGTCCGTTTTCTGCTCGGGATCTTGAGGGGGAGCGGCATGCAGGACGGCGCATCTTTATCCGGGACCGCAACATCTTGTGTCGACCACCTTGCTTATTACGGGATCGCGCTCGGCATCCGGCCGCCACCGGCTTAGTTCTATGCGGGATCTTGGATCCGGACTTCGGGGAATGGCCCTCTTCTACGAGGTTGGGTGCATAGAGTTTGAGGGGGCCGCGCGGCGGAGACCGAACCCCTCAGGGGGGGCCGTCGCCTTCCCATAGGGAGTAGAGCAGCCTGCCGCGCGCGACGCTGACCTCCAGGTGGCCCTTCGCCGCCAACGCCGAGAGCATCCGGTCGGCCTCCTCCACCGTCAGTGACGTCTCCAGCGCCGCCCCCGCCGCCGTCAGCCCCCCGCGGCGCCCGAGCGCCCCCAGCAACTCCTTCTCCTTCGCGCCCTCCGTGGCGGACGCTCCGTCGAGCCTCTCCCACGAACCGATAGCGGTCTGGCTTGCTACCGCCCTTGTTGCCTGGCGGGCGGCCCGCCCCACGCCCGAGGCGGCGACCCTCGGCAGGGCGAATGCCAGCCCCACGAAGAGCAGCAGCCCCGATACCAGCGCAAGGAGCCCGTCGCGCAGGGGGTTCGGGCTCGCGGGCTCCTTGGGGACCGGAGCCGGCTCCACGATCGTGGCGGTCACGGCGTAGACGTCGTCGTTCAGCCCGGAGACCAGGCCGGAGAACTCTTCCCCGACGGCGTTGGCCACCCGCTGGGCCCCCTCGGGGCTCGCCCCCTCGTAGGAGACCTCGATGATCTGGGTGCTGGGGAGCTGCTCGACGCGCAGGTTCTGCAGCAAGTCGTTCGGCGCCACCGACAGGTCCAGCCGCCGTATGACGGCCTCGGCGACCGGGCGGGTCTCCACGGTCTCGGCCATGGTCACCGTGAGGTCCTGCAGGCCCTGGACGTCGCCGAGGCTGGAACCCTGGTCGTCCCCCTGGCTCTGGCCGACGAGCACCTTCGCGGACGCCTCGTACCGCGGCGTCTCGGCCAAAGAAGCCGCGGTCACCGTCACCGCCACGAGCACGACCGCCGCCATGGCCCTCGCGGCTATCCTCGGGTCCACGGGCAGGATCGCGTTCCTCGACAGCACGGTGCCCCTTTCCTCGAACGCTGTGAGGGCCAAATCCGAGAACGCAGCTCCCCACGCCTTGGCCAACTCCGCCCCGCCCCCCTCTTCTAGCGCTTCGCGCGACAGGTCCCGGAAGTCCCGCCGCATCTCGGAGGCGTAGCGGCGCCGGAAGGCCCTCGGGTAGAGCGAGAGCAACGCGCCGTAGAGCCGCTCGGAGGCCGCCAGGAGGAGGCCCCCCCCACGCCGGCGGTCCCCCCGGTCCCCGCCACGGTACCCACCACCGCGGGCCATCAGGCGCCCCCGGGGGCCCCGGAGGGACGCACCCTCGGGGCCAGGCCCTTGGAACGCGCCGCGCGCACCATCCCCTCCAGCCGCTCCACCTCGGCCAGGGCGACCCTCCGGCCGAGGTCCGTCAGCCGGTAGTAGCGGCGCCGCTCGTCGTCGAGGCCGGGGTCGGGGCGTTCTTCCGACTCCTCCACGAGCCCCTTCTCCTGCATCTGCCTCAGCGAGCGGTAGAGCGTGCCGGGGGCAAGCCGCCTCCCGCCGTCGGTGCGCCGCCTCACCTCCCGCATGATCCCGTAGCCGTGCAGCTCCCCGTCTCCCAAGGCCACCACTATGTCCAGCACGGCCGGGGTCAGGGGCAGGTACCCGTCGGGTTCGGGTGCCCGCGCTTCGTCGTCCATGCGCGACCTCCTCGGCGGCCACTCCCGCCTTTCTGGGTTCGATGTGGGTATAACCACTTCGGTACTATACGGGAGGGTAGGTGTTGGCGCAACGCGTCGGCGCGATGGGGAGGACCGAGTAGGGGGCTAACTTCCTAGAACCCCCTACGACCGAAGTTCGTAGAACCCTTCTTCTACGCCGTTGGTTGAATAGTTTTAGGAGGGCCCGCTTTCCAATTCTTTCATCACATCCTCATACTCTCTCCTCTGGCGGCGCTGCCGCCTCTCGTCCCTGATTCGGGTGAAGATGAGCTCCAGCTGCCTCTTGGCCTTCTCCGCGATTTCCGCACACTCTTGGTCGTCCTTCCTGTGCAGCGACACGCTGAGACGACCGTAGACTATCGATAGCGGGTTGCGTCCGGGGATCTTCACGGAGTCTGGTAGGGCCTCGTTGGCGAGCCTGATAGTGGTCTCCATGTCCCTCTCTTCCGGGACCGTACCGAGCTCCCCCCCTTCCCCGGATTCTTTCGCGAGTCTCACCGTCAGGTTTTCCAGGATCCGGCGAAGGTACGCGCACGCCGCTACCCCGTAGGACTGGCTCAGGCAGGCCAGCGCCTTCTTGTACAGATCCGCGTCGTCGCCTAAAGCATCCAGCAGGTCCTCGCTAGGGGAGATCTCGTAAGGGGGCACCTGGCCGATCTTCCGGACGCGCTGCCTGCCGGTATGCCGGTTCTGCGGGTGCGCCTCGATCCAACACTGGAACACGCTCGAGTTGCATCCTGTGCACAAGAAGGTTAGAGAGTGGACCGGACCGGCCGCGAGCCAGGCGGCGTCGTGCATTTGCTCAGAAGAGAGACCCGGCTCCTGGTGGAAAGCGGTCCCATACATACCTTCCCCAGGCATGCGGTTGAAGGGGCGCCCGGTTTTGCACCTGGGATGCTCGCAGCGACGGTACAGCTTGTCCGTGCTGAGGTAGGACCCCAAGTTGCCACTGACGTTGCCCTCTCCCCACAGATCCTGGAGATCTAGCCACTTGTAGATGGGGTCGTCGGCTATGAAAGCGTTGAGGCGCTCGTGAGGCTGAACTCCCTCCGTCATACGCCGCCTACCACGTTAGAAGTGAGGCTGACAACGTCGCCCTGCCCATACCCCTTCAAGCCCTGCCCCCTATCCGCCGATCGACCTTCTCCGTGCCCCCGCGGCGCCGTCTTCACCCGCCCTCACCGTGGCGCTCGATGGACCGGCGCCGCATCCTTGAGCATCTCGCGCGCTATTGCCACGTCCGCGGCCAGGACCCCCTTCGGGTCGGACGAGATCCCGGCCTCGAAGCGGTCCACCATCATCTCCATCTCATCGACGTCTTCGAGGGTTCGGACTTGCCTCCATCCGTCGTAGACGGCCGTCCGCTCCCTCTGCTCTTCGTCGCTCATCGGAACCTCCCCTTCGGCCGGACCCATGGTACCCGTTCCCGGCTAGATCGCCTCAGACCCGGCGCCCCAGCTCTTCCACGAACACGCGGGGGTGCGAGACGCGGAGGGGCTTGACGCCGTCCCCGGCGGTCAGCACGGGGGCCAGGGTCAGCAGGTGCTTCTGGTCCTGGGAGACCAGGAAGTCGGCCCCGTTTGCGAGGGCCAGGGAGACCAGGTAGTCGTCGTCCGGGTCGGGGCTGAACCGCCCCCAGTCCGGCGCGTCCGGCACGAACTCCGCCCGCTCCCTGATCCACGCCACGTAGGCCAGGACGTCGAAGTAGACGAGCCGGCCAAGGAAGTACGGCCTCAAGAGCACGGACTCCAGCTCGTAGAGCAGGTCGTAGGAGACGACCATCAGGAACCTCCCCGAGAGCCAGGCCGCCAGCAGCTCGCGCGGCGCGCCCCTCGAGGAGATGGCGGCGGAGACTAGCACGTTGGGGTCCACGACCGCCCTGACGGGGCCGGGTTCTCCGGGTTCTATCCCTCGGCCCTCTCGCGCTCGGCCTGCTCGCGGCGCTCGCGCCTCCAGGCGTGCTGCTCCTCGACGGCGATCCTCTCCGCCTCGTCCTCGTCCAGGTCGAAGCGGCTTCCCGTGTGGTCCAGGAGGGCGAGGAACGGGTCGCGCGGGGGCGGCTGTTCCCCGGCGCCGCGATCCGTGACCAGATCGAAAGCGCGCTGCACCTCGGCCATGTACGTGGGCGTCGGCCCCCCGAGCAGCGAGGCCCCTTCCTTCCGGAAGGCCAGGTACTCCCTGACGGCCTCCTCCAGCACCTCCTCTACCGGGACGCCGCGACGCTCGGCCAGCAGACGCGCGCCGTCCATGAGCTCGGCGCTGATCTCGGTCCTCTGCCTCTCTGCCATCTCTCTACCTCCTTCAGCCCGATTGTCGCACGCCCCGCGGGATTCGGGGAAGGCTTCTTATCCGACGTTGGGCGAATATACCGGAGCGGTTAGAAACCTCCTCGGTACTCGTATGTAGGCAGAGCGGGTTTACCCAGGTCCTCGCGAACGGCCTTGAAGAACCCGGTCTTTGCGGCGCCGTACTCGGCGTTGCTGACCCCTCTTGCCGAACCGCTCGCTGAGCCACGCGCCACGTACCCCACCTTGTCTGCGGCACGCTCTACCGCTTCGGGAGCAATGATGCGCACTATGCCGTCGCACCTCCGGTACTCTTGCCACGCGGCGGAGCTCCGGTCCTCCCCCGAAAACAGGAGATCGGTGCTCGCTACGAACTCCGCGTAAGCCTGACGGCGCTCGTGGTAGTCGCGGTATTCGTCCTCCCTCTTGAACCCGCGCAGGTCCTGCGACCTCTGGAGCAAGTAGTTCAGCAAGCTACCGATCACCACGCCGACGAGGCCGAAGATCGCTACGGTCAAGGCGACCAGCCCCCGAACACCCTACACCCCCACGGACGGGACAGAGGCCCCTGTGAAGCCGATACGGTACGCGGCCCTAGCCACCGAGATCGTTCTCCCTCCGGGCCGTGCGTTCGATCAGCGCGACCATCTCATCAGCGGCCCAAGGTTGGGCCCACGAACCCGGCTCGGGGGGCGGGTTGATGAGAAAGTCGTCGCACCGATCGTCGTCGTGGGCCCGGCGCACCAGGCCGATGACCTCGTCGGTCAGATCGCTGTGACGCAGGAAGACGTCCAGGGGGGCATCTTGCCCCTCCCTGAAGGCCCTCGCCTTCTCCTCGGAGCTGAAGAACGGGAAGTACCGGGTCCCGGCCAGGTTCATAAGGAGCGGCCCGGCACCCGCGACTTCCCACCAGTAGATGGTCGGGACCGTAGGGCTTAGATCCTCCACTTATGGACTCCTCCGCTCGCCGTTTCTCTTCATCGTACCCCGGCGTCCCCCGCCGCGGGCACCGAAGCCTCAAGGGTTCCCGATCGGGCCGGCCAAGAGCGGCAACAACGCCACCAAGGCCACTACCCCCCAAAGAGCCTCCGCCACCAGGGCCGCGTCTCCGGACCCTGCGCGGGCTCCTGCCGTCCTGCTCGCATCCCAGACGCGTCCTGCCCCTCAGGCGCCCGCTCCTGGCGTTCCTCTCGCTCCATACGGGGAAGCGTACACGCTAGGCGTAGTCCCCGCCCCCTGGGAGCTCGTCTTGGCCGATCTCTTGCATCCGGAGCGCCGCTGCCTTTGTTGGCGGGTTGGTCTAGGCGCCTTCCTGCCGAAGCCATAACTTGTAACATTCCCGTGTGCCGTTATGTCAGAAACCGCATACCTATGCGGCAAACACTGGACAACGACCCGCCGATCTGATACAATGTTGCATAGTAGACAACCCAACGGTGCCATGATAGCGGCCCCGGCGAGAGCGACCACTCCCCCGGAGCCCGGCCCACAGCCAACAAGGAGGCGACTGTGGACAGGACCAGTTTACCCCCGCCCACGACGACGGAACAGGAGGCCGCGAAGGCCGCGCTGCTGGACGCCGCCAGGGACGCGCTAGAGTGGCTCAGGCGCTTCCAGAGGCACGCCCCCGCCGAGGCCCGGTTCGGCGGAGAGGAGGGGCTGACGAGGAGGCTGTCGTCGGCGGTGAGGATGTGCTCGTTCGAGGTGCGGGACTGCCCGGAGTGCGACGACGGGTTGGCCTATGCGCCGACGGAGCACCCGATGGAGCGGCCGAGGTCCGTTCCTTGCCCCTCGTGCGGCGGGACCGGCAGGACGCGGGTCTTCGCCTACGCCAGGCCGAAGGCGAGGCGGGGCCGTTGAGGACAGCCGAGGCTTTGCCGACGCTACGGATGGGCAGCTACCTCGCCTACGAGGCGCTGCCGGCGGAGGCACGGGACGGCCTGGTGCCGGTGCGCGTGGACCCGATCGAGCCCGTCGTGCCGCTGACCTACGAGCCGGAAGTCTGCGGGCTCTTGACGCCGGAGCAGTGGATGGTCGGCGAGTGGCCGGAGTACTCGGCGAGTTATTGGCAGATGCTCGACCGCCTCGGCGCGGGTCGGATAGCCGACGAGCTGGCCGCCATCTCGGAGCGTCACGGCGGCAAGACGATCTGCCTGCTGGACCACGACAGCCCGTGGCGAAGCCCGTACGGGCATGGCCGGGGCCACGGCGACAGCACCCCGCGCACCGCCTTCGCCGCCTGGTGGGAGCGGTCGGTCGGGGAGCCGGTTCTCGAGCTCCTGCCCGACGGCACGACCGTCCACCCCGCGGACTTCCCGAAGCGGGTGCAGCCCGTGGTGCCGAAGGACCCGAAGGAGGACCGCCGCTGGCGCGACGCGCCCGAGTTGCCCTGGCCGCCCACCGAGGAGGACGTTGCGCGCTGGATGGATGCGGTCTACTGGCAGACGGCGCGGACCCCGAACAATCCTCATCAGTACAATCACCGCGCATGGGGGCCGGAGCTGCCGTTCTGGCGGGTGGTGATGTGGATCAGGGAGACGGGCGAGACGGAGGTGTGGGGCAACCGCCGGACGTTCAGGTACAAGCGGGTCGGGGACTACAAGCTGTGGACAATGGGCCACGCGTTGGCAAGCACGATAATCCTGAACAGGAAAGAATGGGGCGCCGATCCGCAGGACCACGAGAAGGACGGCCGGGAGAGTACGGACCGGAAGCCAGCCTGGGCGGAGCGGCCAGTCGAGGCGCCGCTGTTCGACCGAGACGGGAGGCCGCTGAGCTTGGTCGAGAGGATCAACCACGAGCACCGTGCCTGCGCCCTGGCGACCGGCGCCGCCGTCCGGCACGCCGTCCGCTGCGGGGAGCTGCTCGCCGAGGCGAAGGCCGGCGTGAGGCACGGCGAGTGGCTGGGCTGGCTGCGCGAGAACTTCGCTGGCAGCGCGAGGACCGCGCAGAAGTACATGCGGCTGCACCAGGAGAGGACAACCCCACGGACGGCAAATACGCACGCTCAGACGCATTTAGAGACAGGGCAGGAGATCGAAAGAAGATCCGCGTGACGGAGAAGAGGGACGAGGCGGATCAGGACCGGGCCACCTGCTTCCACGAGGCGGCGCACGCCGTCTTCGCCCTGCGGGTGTGCGGGGGGTGGGTCCGCTACGTGGACGCCGACGAGTACTTCTGCGCCTCCGGCGTGCCAAACTACGGTGGCGAGGCCGACCGCTTGCGCGAGGCGATGTACACGCTGGCCGGCCCCTTCGCCGAGAGGCTGGACGCCTGGGGCGAGACGAGGTCCGAGCCCTGGGACGAGCTGGCCTTGCTCCACGAGACCGAGAGCCTCGAACTGGGGAGCGACGTGCACGGCCTGATGACGAGCCTCGAAAGGGCGGACGATCCCGAGACAGAGTACCGGGCCGCGGTGGAGGAGACCGAGGAGCAGGTGCGCGAGCTGTGGCCGGAGATTACGGCCGTGGCGGAGGCCCTGGCGAAGCGCCGGAGGCTGGACGGCGAGGAGGTCGAGAGCATCATCAACAGGGAGGAAACGCCGTGACCAAGAGGGCCGTGCTGTACGCCAGGGTTAGCAACCGCAGCCAGGACGAGCGCGGGCTGTCCATACCGGCACAGTTCGCGGAGCTTGGGGCGTGGTGCGAGGCCAACGGCTACGAGGTGGTCGGCCAGGTTGCCGACACGGGCGGCAAGGGCTCCAAGCGCGACGACCTTGAGCGGGCCGGTCTGGACGAGCTCTACGACACCGCCGAGCGCCTGCGGCTCGTCGAGGGCGACGTGGTCCTCGCGCAGAGCTGGGACCGCTTCGGGGAGAACAACGTGCCAGAGTGGATCGGGCGGCGGTTGGCCTCAGTGTGCGGGGGAAGGCTACGGACGCCGGACGACCCCAACGAGGGGGACGACGACGGCGCGGACCTACTGAGGCTGGTCGGGCGGTGGAACGCCGGGCGCGAGCGCAGGCTGATGGCCCGCAGGACCCGCAGCAGAAAGCTGGAGCTGGCGAGGACCGGGCACATAGTCGCCAGCCACACCCCGACCTACGGGTACGCCTACGCCGGGACACACAAGGCCAGGCTCTACGAGGTCCACGAGGAGCGCGCCGCCGTCGTGAGGAGGATCTTCGCCGAAGTGGCGGACGGGACCGGAATCCGCACGATCGTTCGGGCGCTCGACGCCGAGGGCGTCCCCCTGCCGCCGGGCAAGAAGAGGCCAGGGTGGCACGGTTGGAACAGGGAGTTCGTCCGCCACCTGATCCGCAACGACGTCCACCTGCCCCACACGGACGACGAGCTCGACGCCCTGGTCGCGTCGGGCGACTTGCGCCCCGAGGTACGGAGCCGCGCCGCTGCCGGCTCCGGGATCTGGTGGTACCGCGGCAAGGACTACGAGGGCGACGCACACAGGGTCGCGGTGCCGGTCCCCAGCGTCGGCGTGCCGAGGACGACCGTTGAGAGGGCCCGCGGGCGGCTCGCCTCCAACCGGCCGGCGTCGTCGGCGGCGGGCCGGTTCTGGCCGCTCTCCCGCGGCATCATGATCTGCGGCGGCTGCGGCCGGAACATGGCGACCCACACCGTCGGCAAGAAGGACAACGGGAAGGTCCACCGCTACTACCGCTGCCAGAGCACCGGCGACACCGTGAAGGGCACGTGCCCCACCCCCGTGCACGTACCCGCTGAGAAGGCAGAGGCGGCGGTGTGGGAGTGGATCGTGGACCTCGAGTGCGAGCCGCGGCGGATAGTGTCCCTGCTCGACCGGAGGATCGAGGCCGAACGCCGGCGGCTGCGGGCGGACCCGGAGAAGGAGGCGCGGGAGCTGCGGCGCCGGATCGACGCCACGGCCGCCCGGCGGGCCAACTACCAGGACCAGCAGGCCGCAGGCCTGATGACCATAGACGAGCTGCGCGCGCGGCTCGAGGCGCTCGCCGAGGAGCGGGCGGGCCTGGAGCGCCAGGTCGAGGAGTGCGACAGGCTGGGCGAGGGCCTGCTGGAACTGGAAGAACTGAGAGAGTACTATGCGGCGGCGGCCGGGCCAGAGGGGTGGATGATGAGGAACGCGGTCTCCGACGCCACCGAGGTCCGGCGCATGAGGATGCTCAAGGAGACCGGCGGGCCGGACCAGAGGCGCCGCTACGAGGCGCTGGGGCTGACGGCGACGGCCGTGGCCCACGACACACTGGAGATCACAGGGATCTTCGGGGTGGGCGGTGTTGACATCTTGACAACGTCGCGAGGACCAGGTGCCCGGTGAGGGCGGCCTCAACGCTTGTCTTGGCGGTCTCCCGGTCGCGGATCTCGCCTATCATCACGACGTCGGGGTCGGCCCTGAGGATGCTTCTGAGGCCCGAGGCGAACGTCAGGCCGACCTTGGGGTTTACCTGCACCTGGTTGACGCCGGGCATCCGGTACTCCACCGGGTCCTCGACGGTGATGATGTTCTTCTGCGGGGAGTTGAGCTCTTCGAGGGTCGCGTACAGCGTCGTGGACTTGCCCGAGCCCGTGGGCCCGGTAACGAGCACGGTGCCGTAGGGGCGCGTGTAGACCTCCTCGTATTCTTGGAGTGTCTGGGGGTCGAACCCTAAAGCGCCGAGGTCGGCCTGCACGTTCGCGGTGTCGAGGAGGCGCAGCACCACCTTCTCGCCAAAGACGGTCGGCAAAATAGCGGCGCGCAGGTCGAGCTTCTGGGTGCCGAGCCGGACGGAGAACCGTCCGTCCTGGGGCAGGCGCCGCTCCGCTATGTCGAGGTCGGCGAGGATCTTTAGCCGCGCGAGCATGCCGCTCTGGAGCTTGGGCGGCACGCGCATTATCTTGCGCAGCACGCCGTCGACGCGCATGCGCACCGTGAGCCCGTCGGCGCGGGGCTCGAAGTGGATGTCGGAGGCGCCCTCGCCGACCGCCCGCTGCAGGATCGAGCCCACGAGCCGGATGACGGGCGCGTTCTCGGCGTTCGTGTGCTCCCCGAGCTCCACCACCCCAAAGTCGCCTTCGGGGGATTCGCCCGCCGCGTCTTCGAGCATCTTGGTCACGTCCCCGCCGAGGGCGTAGACCCTGTTGAAGACCCGCTGTATCTCGTCTTCGACCGCGACCACAGGCGTGATGGGGTACCCCGAGATCATCCCGAGATCCTCGATGGCGTAGAAGTTGGTGGGGTCGCTCATCGCGACGACGAGCCGCCCGTTCTCGAGGCGCAGGGGCAGCATGTTGTGCTTGCGCAGCAGCTTGCTCTCCGCGACCGCCGTTACGCTTCGGTCCACGTCTCTTTCGGTGACCTCCACGTACTCCAGGCGAAGCTTCTTCGCGAGGGCCATGGCAAGGTCGGCCGGCGACACGTAGCCCGCGGAGAGCAGGATCCGGCCGAGCTGGCGCCCGTCGTGGCGCTGCACGGAGAGCGCCTCGTCGAGCTGGGAGCGGGTGATCTTGCCCTGGGCGAGCAGGGTCTCCCCGACCTTGTCCCCCCCAAACCCAGCCTTTTTTTCGCCGACACCGCCCACCCTGGTGTTTTCGGCCCCTTTCCCGATTTTGTTTATCGTCCCTACTCCTCGCCGGGGCGCCCGCAAAAGGCGCAAGCAACGGTCCACGATTTCGCCGTAAGCCGAGTATGCTGCGGGCCGGGCAGCCCATATGCCACGCGGCCATTCCCGCCGGGCCACCCGGCCCTTCACGCCTCAGAAGGCGGCATCGTGCGTTGAAACCCCGCCACCGCTGACGTAATCCGGTGTGTTTGCCCCGCGGTCAACCGGCGCGCCCTACTTTGGGAGCCTCCGCGCGCCGCCGAGGGTCTTAGGCGATGCCGGTCAGGTTCAGGTAGAGGCCCCAGAGCTGGGGACCGGCGAACAGCGCGACGAGCCCCCCGAACGCCATGAACGTCCCGAAGGGAAGGGCGCTTCCGCGCTCGAGCCTGCCCACGGCCACCAGCGCCGCGTAGGCGACGGTCCCGGAGAGCGCCCCGACAAAGACCGCCATCGCGGCGTACGGGCCGAGGAACAGGCCGAGCATCCCGCCCATCTTGACGTCCCCCATGCCCATACCGCCGGGGTAGACCGCGGCCAACCCGAAGAGGAAGCCCGCAACCGCCAACGCGGCCAGGGGATACGTCCACCACGCCGCCGGCCCGCCCCAAAAGGAGAGCACGAGCCCGGCGAGGGAGGCAGGACCCACTATCGCGTTGGGCAGAAGCCGGTGCTCGAGGTCCGTGACGGCCAGCGCGGCCAACGCCGAGATCAGCGCCAGCGAGAGCGCGAGCTGGCCCGCGCCTTCGAACCGGAAGGCCGCGGCCCCGAAAAGGAGCCCCGTGAGCCCCTCCACGAGCGGGTAGCGCACCGGGATAGCCTCCGCGCAGTGACGGCAACGTCCCCTTAGCAGCGCGTAGGAGACCAGGGGCACGTTGTCCCTGCGGAGGATGGGCTTCCCGCAGCCGGGGCAACGCGAGGCCGGCCGAACCGCCGACAGGCCGGCCGGGACCCGGTGCACGACCACGTTCAAGAAGCTACCCACGACGAGGCCAAGCAAGATCGTCCAGACAACTATCACGCCCTATCCTCCTCTGTGGTCCGAGCCGCCGCCCCCAACGGTTTCGACGCGGACGCACCGGCGCTTTAAGCGGGAAGGGTAGGCGCGACCATCCCAACCGGCCGCGCGTTGAGACCTGCGGGGCCGATCCTAGAGTCCCGCCTCCTCTTTCGCCTGCAGGAACTCGTCGTAGTCGTTGGTGAAGAAGTGCTTTTCGCCGCCGGCATCGAGCACGTAGTACAGGTGGTTCGTCTGCGCCGGGTCGATGGCGGCCTGCAGGGACTGGAGGCTCGGGCTGCAGATGGGACCGGGGGGGAGGCCCTTGTTCTCGTAAGTATTATAGGGGGATTGGATCTCGAGGTCGGCGTATGAGAGGTTCTCCTTGGGCCGCTTGAGGGCGTACTGGATGGTGGCGTCTATCTGGAGGGGCATGTCCTCGCGGATCCTGTTGTAGATGACCGAGGCGATCACGGGCCGCTCCTCCGCGTTGGCCGACTCCTTCTCGATAAGCGAGGCCACGGTCACGAGCTCGTGCTCGGTGAGGCCGAGGCGCTCTTTGGCGCCCTTGATGTCTAGTCCCTCCGTCTCCAGGAGGTACTGTTCAAGCAGCCGGTCCACGACCTGCGGCGCCGTGACGCCCTTCTCGAAGTCGTAGCGCCGCGGGAAGAGGTAGCCTTCGGTGGTCTCTACCTGGTCGCTCTGGAGAAAGGCGTAGCCGTAGTCGGAGCTGCGGGCGGCGGACTCGAAGTTCGCCGCGGGTATGCCGGTGCCGTCGGCGACCGTCCGGGCCGTCTCCGAGAGGGTCAGGCCCTCGGGGACGGTGACGGCGATGGTCGGTACGGCCTCCCCGGCTGTGAGCTTCGCGAGGATGTCGTCGGTGTCCGCGCCTGGCTGGAAGGTGTAACGGCCGGTCTTGACGGTCGTGTCCCGCCCGTCCACCCGGGCCTCGACCTTGAAGACGAACGCGCTGCCGATGACCCCGGCCTTCTCCAGCTTGGTGGCTACCGTCGAGAGCGTGTCCCCCTTGGCGACCTCTACTTTTACCGGGCCGTCGGGCTCGGCCGGGCCGCCCGCGAAGGCCGAGGCGTAGATCAGGTACACCGCCCCCAGCACCCCGGCGAGTAGCAGGACGCCGAGGACGGCCGGCCCCAAGCTGGAGCGCCGTTTCCTTCGGCGTCCCCCGTCCTTGGCCGAACGCAACGCGTCGAGCCGGGCTTCGAGGTCGGCCCGGTCTTCGCGCTCGCTCTTGTCGTGGCGCCTCAGAGGTCCCCCCTCCTCGCCAGGTACTCTTGCAGTATGCGGGCCGCCGCCAGGTGGTCCACCGGCGCGCGTCGTCCCTTCCTTTTCCCCGGCTTCCTGCCGGCGCCCGCGACGGCCATGCGGGTCGTCAGGCGCTCGTCCCACTCCACGAACCGCACCAGGGGAAACTCGCGTCTTAGCCCGGCAATTGTATCCAAAACCCCGCGCGCCTGGAAACCGACCTCCCCGGACATCGTCTTTGGCACCCCGACAACGACCTCGCGGACGGCCTGCTCGGCGAAGAGCGTGTGGAGGTAGTCGGTGAGGTTCTCGCTGGGTACGACGTCGAGGGGGGTGGCTATTAGGCGGTCGGGGTCGGAGATGGCGACGCCGGTGCGGACGGTCCCGAGGTCCAGCGCCGCTACGCGTCCCGGGCCGGTTACGGGCAGGGCCTAACCCGCGCCGGAGAGGCTGCGGGTCAGGATCTCGCGCGCCCGCGCCAGGGCGTCGGGGATGGCCTCGAGGTTGCCCCCGCCCGCCTGGGCCATCGTCGCCCCGCCGCCCCCCCCGCCCCCGAGGACGCCGGAGACCTCCCTGACGATGTCGCCGGCCCGGACTTTTCCGGAGACCTCGGGGTGAAGGTTCGCGACGAGCACGGCCTTGCCGTCGAGATCGGCGGCGAGGACCACGGCCGACGGTCCGCCCAGGCGGTTCTTGACGTCGTCGGAGATCTGGCGCAGCCCCTTCACGTCGGCGGCGACGACCCGCCCCGTGACGACCCTGGCGCCGTCCATCTTCTCCGCGCCCTCGACGAGCGCCCCCACCTCGCCGAGGCCCTGCTGGAGGGCCTCCTGGCGCGCGGCCTCGCGGCCCTGCCTGGCCTCGTTGCGCAGGCTGTCCACGGCGGCCGGAAGCTCCTCCACCGGCACCCGGAGCGCGCCGGAGATCCCCTCCGCCGTCTCCGCCGTCTCGGTGAGGTAGAAGAGCGCCTCGCGGCCCGTGATGACCTCGATGCGGTAGAGGTCCGCGCCGTGCTTCCGGTTCGAGACGACCTTGAACGCCCCGACCTCCGCGGTGCCGCGCACGTGGGTACCGCCGCACAGCTCGCGGGAGAACCCGTCCACCTCGACCACGCGCACGAGGTCCCCGTACTTCTCGCCGAAGAGCATCATCGCGCCGAGGTTCCGGGCCTCCTCAAGGGTGGTCGTGTAGTAGCGGACGGGCTGGTTCTCCGTGATCTTGTACAGGCACTGCTCCTGAATACGCCGGACCTGCTCCTCCGTGACCTTCCCGCCGTAGCGGTAGTCGAAGCGCAGCCTGTCGGGCCCGACGTAGCTGCCGGCCTGCACGACTTCTTGCCCGAGCTCGGCCCGAAGCGCCCAGTGCAGGATGTGCGTGGCGGTGTGGTTCGCCTCGACCTGCTGGCGCCGGACCCGGTTTATGGAGGCGGTAACCGCGTCGCCCACGGCGAATCCGTCCCGCTCCACCCTGGCCCTCAGCACCTGGTAGCCGCCCGCCGGCACGACGTCGAAGACCTCCAACTGGCCGTCCTCGGAGGTCACCCACCCCTCGTCAGCGACCTGCCCGCCGCCCGTCGCGTAGAACGGGTTCTCCGCCAGCACCACCGAGACCTCCCCCGGGGCGTCGGGCGAGTCCTCAAAGGCGACGATCCTGGTCTCTATCTGCTCCCGCTCGTACCCGACGAAGCGGCTCCTGATCTCCTGCTCCCCGAAAGCTGCTACCACGCGGTCGTAGCCGCGGGCGGCCTCCCTGGCGCGCCTTCTTTGCGCGTCCATCGCGGCCTCGTACCCCGCCTCGTCCAGGGAGACGCCGCGTTCGACGAGAACCTCGCGCGTGACCTCGACCGGGAAGCCGTAGGTGTCGTGCAGGGTGAAGGCGACCTCGCCGGGGAAGTTGCCCCCCTCCAGGCGCGAGAGCTCGGACTCCAGAAGCTCCTTGCCTGACTCGAAGATCTCGACGAACCTCGCCGCCTCGTCGGTCACGATACGGCGGATGTCCTCCCTGGCCTCTCCAAGCTCCCCGTAAAAGCCGTCCATGTAGTCCACGACGCCCCCGGCGACCGCGGCGAGCTGCCCCGGGCTCATGCCGAGGCGCGAGTAGGCCTGCAGGGCGGAGCGCCGGATCATGCGCCGCAGCACGTATTCCCGGCGCTGGTTGCCCGGCCTGACGCCGTCCGCGATCAGGAACGCCACGCCGCGGGTATGGTCGGCGACGATTCGCAAGGCCCGGTCTGTTGCCCCCGAGTCGCCGACGGAGATGCCGGTGAATTCCTTTATCTTCTCGAAGGCCGGGGCGTAGAGGTCGGTCTGGTAAACGGACTTGACGCCCTGGACGACGGCGGTGGTGCGCTCGAGACCGAGCCCGGTGTCTATCCCGGTCTTGGCGAGGGGGACGAGGGTACCGTCCTTGCGTTGCTCGTACTGGTTGAAGACGAGGTTCCAGATCTCCAGGAAGCGCGGGTCGCCCTCGTCGCCGCCTGGCCCGTACTTCGGGTCGGCGAGGGGGTCGCCGAGGCCGTACTCCTCGCCGTAGTCGTAGTAGATCTCCGAGCTCGGGCCGCACGGGCCCGAATCGCCCGGGGGGCCCCACCAGTTCTCGCTTTTCGGGAGGCCGAAGATCTTCTCCTCGGGGACGCCTACGGACTTCCAGAACTCCTTGGCCTCCACGTCCTCCGGGGCGTCCTCGTCGCCCTCGAAGATCGTGACCCAGAGCCGCTCGGGCGCCAGCCCGAGCTCGGCCGTCAGGAACTCATAGGCGTACTCGACTGCCTCCCTCTTGAAGTAGTCCCCGAACGAGAAGTTGCCCATCATCTCGAAGAAGGTCAGGTGGCTCGGATCGCCCACTTCTTCGATATCCTGCGTACGGAAGCACTTCTGGGCGCTCACGGCGCGCAGGGTGGGCGGCTTCTCCTCCCCGGTAAAGAAGGTGATGAACTGCTGCATCCCGGCCGTGGTCAGGAGGACCGTAGGGTCGTTGTACGGGATCAGGGAGGAGCTCGGGTAGAACCTGTGGCCCCGCTCCCCGAAGAAGTCCAGAAACCGCTGTCTGATCTCGTAGCTTTGCATGGGCTCCATCCCGCTCTGTGGCGTCCTAGTTC
The DNA here is from genome assembly GCA_902806085.1 of uncultured Rubrobacteraceae bacterium. Taxonomy (GTDB): domain Bacteria; phylum Actinomycetota; class Rubrobacteria; order Rubrobacterales; family Rubrobacteraceae; genus Rubrobacter_D. Next base: position 36,984 of record CADCVH010000055.1, read on the forward strand.
TCGTTTTCCATCTCGTCGAGCTCCTCGCGCAGGTCCTGTAGAGCGCGCCTGAGTAGCCGCGAGACGTGCATCTGGCTCACCCCGATGCGGTCCGCTATCTCGGTCTGCGTCTTGCCCTCGTTGAAGCGCAGCTTGAGGATCTGCTGCTGCTGGTCTCTCAGACCGTCGATGGCCCGCTGCAGGAGTATCCTGTCCTCAAGGCCGTCTATCGGGGAGTTGTCGTCGGCCTGCAGGTCCATGATGGTGTCGCCCTCCCGCTCGTCCGGGCTCACCGGCGCGTCGAGGCTCGCGGTGTTGTAGGCCCGCCCGAGGGTGAGGGCCTCTGCGACGCTCTCGACGTCGGCGTCGAGCACGTCCGCAAGCTCGCGGATCGTGGGTGAGCGGCCGGTCTTTACGGTCTGGTCCCGGACGGCCTCCTTGGCCGACTGGCGCAGCTCCTGCAGGCCGCGCGGCACCCGCATCGCCCACCCCTTGTCGCGGAAGTAGCGCTTGATCTCGCCCAGGATGTTCGGCGTGGCGTAGGTGGAGAACTCTATCCTCCTGTCCACGTCGAACCTGTCGACCGCCTTGATGAGCCCCACGGAGGCGACCTGCACGAGGTCGTCCACCGGCTCCCCCCGCCCCGCGAACTTGCGCGCCAGAAACTCGGCGAGGGGCAACTGCTCCTGGATCACCTTCTCCCGCGCGGCCCGGTCGCCGAGCTTATGATACCGCGTCAGGAGCCGCCTCGTGCGCGCCTTGTCCGGCCGCCGGTAGCGGCGGCTCACGACACCAGCTCGACCACTGTCCGCCAACGCGACCCGTCCGCACCGCTCTCGTCCGGCTCCTCCACCTGGGCGACCACCCCGTCGTCCGCGAGCGCGAACCTGAAGCGCGTCGGCGCGTCCACGGCGTGGAAGTCCTCCAGCAGCGCGACCGCCTCGTCGAGGCCGCCCACGCCAACTTTGGCCCGCGCCGCCATGCCGGCCAGCACCAACCCCACGCAGGAGCGAAGCCGCACGTCGGGGGGAAGGGTGAGGTAAGCGTATTCGGCGGCGCGGTCTGCGGTCAAACTCTCTCCTCCTGGGTCATGGTCCTCCCTAACCGTTCCGCGACGCGGACGGCCCCGTGGACGGCCCCGTCGTCGGCTGCTCCGGGATCGGCTGCGGCGCGGGCGGTGTTTCGGGAGGGGCGGTGGCGGCACGCCCGGCGTGCGCCCTGTCGTGCTGCTCCAGGTCGCGCAGGATCTCCTCCCGCCGCGTCACGGAGGCCTCGCGGGCCGCGGAGACGGCGTTCTGGTACCGGCGACGGACGTTTACGGGCAGGTCCCTGGCGGCCTTCGGCAGGTTCTTGCGGGCCTCCTCGCTCGTGGCGTAGATCGTGCCGGCCACCCCGAGGACCACGCCCGCCGCCACCTTGCCCCAGTTGTTCATTCGCCCTCGCCTTCCGGCCGCTTCTCCCCGCCGAGGAACGTGCTTATGCCACGGGAGAGGCCGGCGGTCGCCGAGGAGACCCGGATCACGCCGCCCCGCACGCCACGGGTTATGACGGTCGTCGTCTGGTCTAGCTCGTCGGTCATGCCGGCCACGTCGCCCACGGCCTCGTCGAGTTGGGAGAGCTGGCTGTTGATGTTGTCCACGGTCACGTGGGTCTTGCCTATCAGGGGCACCACCTGCTCGGAGACGTCCTTTATGCTCTTCTCCGTCGTCGCGAAGATGCGGGCGAGCCGCAAGAACGCCCACGCCAGCAGGAAGAAGGCGACCGCGACGCCCGCAAAGAGCAGCCCCTTCATCAGTTCCACGAAAAGGTCCAAAACCTACCGCACCTCCGTCAAAGAGCCCCGAAAGTCCGCATTATAACCGCGATGGCACCGTTTTCGCACGTCCCTACTCGCCACCGGGCGCGACGACGCCGCCGCCGACGACCCGCCCGCCGTCCGCGCTGTAGAAGACGGCCGACTGGCCCGCCGCGACACCCATGACGGGCTCTTGGAGGCGCGCGATCCAGCCCCCCTCGCCGTCGCCCTCTACCTCGCAGGCCACCGGCCCGCCGTTGTACCGGACCTGCACCGAGCTCGCCTCCTCGGGCGGCAAGAACCAGTTGAGGTCGCGGACCCGCACCTCGCGAACCTCCAGGTCCCTTCGCCGCCCTACGACGACCTGCTTGCTTTTCGGGCGCACCTCGGTCACGTAGAGCGGGGTCGGCGCGGAGACGCCTATGCCGCGTCGCTGGCCGACGGTGAAGTCGACGACGCCGGCGTGCCGGCCGAGCACAACCCCCTCCCGGTCCACCACCTCCCCGGGCTCCGCGGAGACCGTCTTGCGGACGAAGCGCCGGTAGTCGCCGTCCGGGATAAAGCAGATGTCCTGGCTCTCCGGGGTGTAGGCGACGGCGAGGCCCCGGTCCTCGGCGATCCGGCGCACCTCGCTCTTGCGGTAGTCGCCGAGGGGAAAGACGGCCCGGGCGAGCAACTCCTTCGGGATCGGCCACAGCACGTAGGTCTGGTCCTTGCTCTCGTCCACCGGCCGCGCGAGGCTCGGGCCCTCGGCGACCCGCGCGTAGTGCCCGGTCGCCACGTGCCTGAAGCCGAGCTCGTCCGCGAGAAAGGCCGCAGCGTGGAACTTCACGTGCGCGTTGCACGCCACGCAGGGGTTCGGGGTGCGCCCCTTCTCGTAGGACCCCACGAAGTCCTGCATGACCCGCTTGTTGAAGAGCTCCTTGAGGTTCAGCGTGAAGTGCGGCAGGCCCATCCTGTGGGCCGTGTCCCGCGCGAAGAGCACGGTGTCAGGCGAGCAGCAAGACCGGCTGCCCCTCTCGCCGTCGTGCAGCCGGAAGGTCACGGCCGCGACGTCTTGGCCGGCCTCCTTGAGCAGCAGCGCCGTCACGGCGGAGTCAACCCCCCCGCTCATCGCCGCCACCACGCCTCCCTCTCCGGCCCCACCGCCGCCGACGTACCCGTCCACGAGCCCGGCGGCCGCGGTCCGGCTCCAGTGGTCCTCGAAGGCCTTGTGCAGGGCGTCGAGCACGAGCGTCAGCGCGTGCCCCTTGCCCTGCGGCAACGGCCCGCCGAGCGCCTCCTCGACGTCGGCCTTAGACACCCGCGCAGCTTCGAGCAGGGGTTTGCCGTGCACCAGCTCGGCCAGCGCTGAGCCCGCGGCCACGCAGGCCGCGCAGCCGAAGACCTCGTACCGTGCCTCCTCGACCTCGTTCTCCCGTATCTGAACGGAGAAGACGGCGACGTCGCCGCAGGCGGCGTCCCCCGACTCGCCCCTCCCGGACGGTTCTTCCAGATGCCCCGCGTGGCGGGGGCGGACCAGATGGTCTATGACCTTCGGATTGTAGGCTTCGGCCATCAGCTACGGGCCTTCGGCTTCGCTGTTTCGGTGGTGCGGCTGCGGTTCACGAAAAAACTCTTCTCCTTGTGGCTTATGGCTAACCGGCGTACACAGGCGAGAGTTCGCGCAGGCGCCCCACGGCCCCGGCGAAGGCTTCGAGAAAGCCGTCCACCTCCCCGGCGGTGTTGTCTTTGCCAACCGTGATCCTGGCCGCCGAGAGCGCGTCCTGCTCGTCCCTGCCGAGCGCCAGCAGCACGCCGGAGGCCTGGTGCCCGCCGCCCGAGCACGCCGAGCCGCTCCCGATGGCGTACCCGAGCGAGTCCAGGACCAGCACGAGGCTCTCTGCGCCGACCCCCCGAACGGTGAAGTGCGCGTTGTTGGAGAGCCTGAGCTCCGGGTGGCCGTTAAGCTCCACGTCGGGGAGCCCGCGCACGCCCGAGATCACGCGGTCGCGCAGAGCCGCCTCGTGCCGCACCCTCTCGCCCAATTCTTCCCTCGCAAGCCGGGCCGCCTCGCCGAGGCCCGCGATCCCCGCGACGTTCTCGGTCCCGCTTCTAAGACCCTGCTCCTGCCCACCCCCGAACACGACCGGCTCGATGTCCGTCCCCCCGCGCACGTAGAGGGCGCCCACGCCCTGCGGGCCGTAGATCTTGTGGCCCGAGATGGCGAGCGTCGAGACGGCCGCCTCCCGGACGTCAAGGGAGAGCCTGCCAGCCGCCTGGACGGCGTCCGTGTGGAAGGGTATCCCCCGCCGGGCGCACGCGTCGGCGAGCTCCCGGACGGGCTGGACGGTCCCGATCTCGTTGTTGGCCCACACCACGCTGGCGAGCGCCGTGTCGGGGCGCAGCGCCGCGGCGAACTCCGCGGGGTCCACGAGGCCGTATTCGTCAACGCCCACCCACGAGACCTCGAAGCCTTCGGCCTCAAGCCGCCTCGCGGCCTCGCGCACGGCGGCGTGCTCCACCCCGGAGACCACCGCGTGCCGCTTGCCGGGGTCCGCGGCGCGGGCGAGCCCGAAGACGGCTACGTTGTCCGCCTCGGTGCCGCCGGCGGTGAAGAAGATCTCCTCCGGGGAAGCGCCGAGGAGGGCCGCCACGTGCCCGCGAGCGGCCTCGACCGCCTCCCTGGCGGCGACGCCCCGCGCGTGGAGCGAGGAGGGGTTGCCGCGGGTCGCGCCGAGGTGCGGGAGCATGGCTTCGAGCACCCGCGGATCCACGGGTGTTGTGGCGGCGTTGTCCAGGTAAACGGGGTCGGGCATGGCCCGGCTAGTGTATCTCACGGGGGCGAAATTTCAGCCCGCAAGCGGGGCCGCGCGGCCTAGACGGTGACGGTGGAGGCGACCGCGCCGCCGGGGTCGAGGAGGGCGACCTGGTCCCCCGGCGCCAGGTCGAGCTCGGTCCCGCCCTCGAAGGTCCCGTCCACGGGCTCCCCGTCCGCGTCCACGACGTCCGGGACGCGCCCCACCGAGGCGCTGCCCCGCGGGGGAACCCGAACGTCGCTGTTGATCGTCACCTGCGGAGCGTCGGGGTCCACCTGGGCGTCCTCGGGGCTGAGCACCCGAAGCGTGAAGCCGCGGAGGTTGACGGGGCTCTCCGTGGGGTTCTGAACGCTAAAGAACTCGATGCCGCCCCCGTCGTCCGTCAGGTCGACGTTCTCTATGCGAACGTCCACGTCGCTCGTGTTGTCCTCGACCTCGACGGCGGCGAGGTCGAAGAGCGCCTGGCTCAACACGGGCTCGGGCGTGTAGCCCTGGAAGAGGTTCGTTATGACGTACCCTTCCCCGCTCGGCGCGAGCATCGCAACGTACGGCGTCACCCCGACCCCGAGCTGGGCCGCCAAGGTGCCGTACTCCCCCTCCTCAAGCTCCACCGAATCGCCCGCGGGCCCGGGGTTTGAAATGTCGTACTGGAAGAACTCTATCGTCGGGTACTGGGTCCTCAAGCGCTCCATCGCGTCCCTGACCCCGCGGTCGACCGAGAGCCCCTGCGGATAGTCCAGCGAGTCCTCGTCAAGCTTGTAGAACTGGACCGCGATCCTCGCCCGCCGCCCGTAGGCCTCGCCGAAGTTCGGCGGGACGGGCTGCTCGGTGTTCAGCGCAAAAGGCACGTCCGAGAGCGTCTCCGCCTGGCCCTGCCCCACCGCCACCGCCGACCCCTCCTCGCCCGGGGGCTGCACGGCGGACGGCGCCACCGGGGCCTCGGCCTCGGGCACGGCCGCCTCCTCGTCGTCGCCCCCGCACCCTGTCAGCAGGACCGTGCAGGCCAGCACCACGGGCACGCCGAGCCGCGCGAAGAAGCCTCTTACGCCGTTCTCCCGGATAAACCTCTCCCCCGCAGCCCACCGAAAATTTCCCTCCGGCGGCGGGTGCCCGGCCGGATGTGGGCTAACTTAGCACGGGCGCCAAACGCACGCAACGGCACCGCGGCGGGCCCCGGCGGGCTTCGGGAGCGGGCTTTTTCGGCTACCATTCGGGGACGTCGCGCCCGGGGAGTTCGGGCGCGCAAGCGAGACGTCGGGAGGCGCATGATGGACCCACAAAACCCTTACAGGACCCGGGACGCGGGCGGCCTGCGCAAAGACGACGTCGGCGAGACGGTGAGGCTCGCCGGCTGGGTGCACCGCCGCCGCGACCACGGCGGCCTCATCTTTATAGACCTCAGGGACAGGTGGGGCCTCACCCAGGTCACCTTCCACCCGGAGAGGGGAGAGACCTTCGCCACGGCCGAGACGCTCAGGCCGGAGTGGTCGATCTCCATAGAGGGCGAGGTCACGCCCCGCCCCCCCGGCAACGAGAACCCCGAGCTTCCGACCGGGCAGGTAGAGGTCCAGGCGACGACCCTGAGCGTCCTCAACCCCTCAGAGACCCCGCCCTTCGAGATCGAGCGCGACCGCCCCGTGGACGAGACCCTGCGCCTGAAGTACCGCTACCTCGACCTCAGGCGCGAGAAGATGCGGGACAACATCCTCTTCCGGCACAGGGTCGTCAAGCACATGCGGGACTTTCTGGACGCCCGCGACTTCGTCGAGATAGAGACGCCGCTCTTGACCGCCTCCACCCCCGAAGGCGCCCGCGACTACCTCGTCCCGGCCAGGCTGTACCCGGGGCAGTTCTACGCGCTTCCCCAGTCGCCGCAGCAGTTCAAGCAGCTTTTGATGGTCGCCGGCTTCGAGCGGTACTTCCAAATCGCGCGGGCCCTGCGCGACGAGGACCAGCGCGGCGACCGCCAGCCCGAACACACCCAACTCGACCTGGAGATGAGCTACACCACCCAGGACGAGGTGCTCGGCCTCATCGAGGAGCTGTTCACCGAGATCGTCGAGGGCCTGGCCGGGAAGAGGATCTACCAGAAGCCCTTCCCCCGCCTCACCTACGCCGAAGCGATGGACCGCTTCGGCTCGGACAAGCCCGACATCACGTTCGGGCTGGAGATAAAAGACGTCTCGCCCATCGCCGCGAAGAGCGGGTTCAAGGTCTTCAGCGGCGCGGTCGAGTCGGGCGGGTCCGTCAGGGGCATCGCGGTCGGCGGCCTCGCGGACCTCTCGCGGGGCAAGATAGAGGGTGAGATCACGGACGTCGCCAAAACCGGCGGCGCCCGCGGCCTCGCCTTCATGAAGGCGGAGGCCGACGTCCTCACCGGCCCCGTAGCCAAGTTCTTCTCGCCCGAGGAGCAAAACGCCCTCAGGGAGGTCCTCGGCGCCGCGGAGGGCGACTACCTGTTCTTCGTTGCGGACAAGGACCCGGTCGTCTTCGAGAGCCTCGGCAGGCTGCGGCTGCACTTCCGGGACCGCCTGGGGCTCGCGGACGGGGGCACCTTGGGCCTCTGCTGGGTGACGGATTTCCCGCTCTTCGAGTGGAACGAGGACGAGGGACGCGTGGAGCCCATGCACCACATGTTCACGATGCCACGCGAGGAAGATCTGCCACTGCTCGAGGCGGAGCCCCTGAAGGTCATAGGGCAGCTCTACGACCTGGTCGCCAACGGCACCGAGCTCGCCTCCGGGAGCATCAGGATCCACCGTCCGGACATCCAGCAGCGCGTCTTCGACGTCATCGGGATCGGCGCCGAAGAGGCCGAGCGGCGCTTCGGCGCGATGCTCACGGCCTTCCGCTACGGCGCCCCGCCCCACGGCGGGATAGCGCCGGGGATAGACCGCCTCATCATGCTCCTGCGCGACCAGCCGAACATCCGCGAGGTCATGGCCTTCCCGAAGACCCAGGCCGCCCGCGACGAGATGATGGACGCCCCCGGCCCCGTCGCCGAGGACCAACTAAACGAACTCCACATCGCCCTCCGCCGCCGGCCAGAGGGCCCCGAGGGCTCAGATCCGGCCGCCCGACCCTCCGAAGGCAACAACTGAGGCGGTTCGCCGGACGAACCGTGCCGTCGACTTTCGGCACCGGTTCCCGTACAGGTCAGGAATCGTGGAAGGACGACCGAGGGCGACGTACGCGCGAACCGGTGGGTGGGCAAGCAGGCGACGGGCGGCTTGGGTTGCCGGGTAGCGTCGCGTTGACGTTCGATGACGGGCCCGATCCCACCTGGACGCCGCGCGTGCTGGACGTCCTGGAGAGGGCGGGCGCGCGGGCCACGTTCTTCGTGGTCGCACCGCTCGCGGAACGTCACCCCCTGCTTCTCCGCCGGGCGGTAGAGGAGGGACACGAAGTCTCGCTGCACTGCACCCGCCACCGGCGCCACGACAAGATGACGGCCGCGGAGGTCTTCGCCGATGCGCAGGAGGGCAAACAAACCCTGCGAGATCTCGGGCACGAGGCCGCCGACTGGCGCGCCCCGTGGGGCGTCGTTGCGGGGGCCACGAAGGACGCGGCCGACGCCCTCGGGCTCCGGCTCGTCGGCTGGACCGCCGACAGCGAGGACTGGCGCGGCGACGGGGCCGGGGAGATGCTCGCGTGTCTCGCGCCGGGTATCTGTCCGGGGGGGATCGTCCTGATGCACGACGGGGTCGGCCCGGGGGCTCTGCGGGACGGTTGCGGGGGGACCGTGGAGCTGCTCGCGCCGCTGATCTCCCTCTGCCGCTCGCGCGGCCTGGAACCCGTACCCCTTGGCGAGTTGGAGGGACCTTTGCCGGACCGCAACCCCCGGCCGGTGGCGGGTGTATGATCTTTCCCATTTCACCCGGGAGTCCTTGGGATAAAGTCAGTCCGCATGAGATCCAGCACCCCCAACCGTAGCCCGGAGAAGCGGGCGCCAGCCCCGGATCTTTCGTCCACGCTCGAGGGCATCGCGGCGGGCGCCGCCGCCCGGGATGCCGCCCGGGACGCCGCCCCGGCCTTCCCTGAAGGGCCCTTCAGGGATCTGGCCGCCGCGGGCGTCCTGGGCATGACCGCCCCGGGCGAGGGCCGCGGGGTTTCCTTCGGCGAGGAGTGGCGCGCGCTGAGGGCGGTGGCGCGGGCGGACGGCTCCGTGGGCCGCATCCTCGACGGCCACTTCAACGCGGTCGAGCGCGTCTCCGTCCTGGCCCCCGAGCCGCTCCGCTCGGCGGAGCTTGGGGCCGTGTCCGCCGGGGAGCTGCGCCTCGGCGTGTGGGGCGCGGACCCCATCCCCGGCGAGGGGGAGCCGGCCCGGCTCTCGGACGACGGTGGCGGGATCTATGGCGTCAAGACGTTCTGCTCGGGCTCCACGGGCCTGGACCGGGCCCTGGTCCTCGTGCGCCGCGCGGTCGGCGCCCCCGGGCCACCGCTCGTCGCCTACGTGGACCTGTCGGAAGGCGTAGAGGTGGACACCGGCTGGTTCGGGGGGCACGGGATGCGCTCCTCGGAGAGCCACCGGGTCGTCTTCGACGGGGCGCCGGTGCTCGCGGTTCTTGGCGAGCCGGGCGAGCTGCTGCGCGAGCCGTACTTCTCGCGGGACGCCGTCCGGACCGCCGTCACCTGGGCCGGCATCGCCGACCTCGCGGTAGATTCGGCCCTCGACACGCTCGCCGCCAAGTCCGCGACCCGGGAGCCAGACGACCTCGTCTCCCTCGCGGCCGGCAGGCTGTTGACCGCCAGGGACACCACCGGCCGCTGGCTGGAGTTCGCCGCCGCCCGGGCCGACGCCGACCCGGAAGCCTCGCTCTCCGGGTTCTCGACCCAGCTCCGCGAGGCCGTCGCGGCCGGATGCCGGACCATCCTCGACGAGGCCGCGCGGGCCGTAGGCTCGCACCCGTTCGCCACCGCCGGGCCGCTCGACCGGGCGAAGAGGGACCTGGAGCTCTTCCTCCTGCAGCACCGCCTGGAGCCGGCCCTCGCGCGCCGGGGCAGGCGGGCCATCGAGGAACGCCGCCCGTGAGAGGGCGCCTGGACCGCGAATACTTCGAGGGCCTCTACGCCGCGTCCACGGACCCCTGGAACTTCGAGACGAGCGAATACGAGCGCGAAAAGTACCGCCGCACCCTCGGCGCGCTCGGCGGAAGGCGTTTCGGGCGCGCGCTGGAAGCCGGCGCCTCCATCGGGGTCTTCACCGAGATGCTCGCGGGGCGCTGCGACGAGTTGCTCGCGGTGGACGTCTCCGAGAGGGCGGTCGCGGTTGCGAGGGAGAGGCTACAAGGACGGGACCACGTCAGGGTAGAGCGCCGGACGCTACCGGAGGAGATGCCGGAGGGCCCGTTCGACCTGATCGTGGCCTCCGAAGTCCTGTACTACTTCACGCGGGAAGAGATGCTCGCGATGCTGGACGGGTTCGAGAAAATACTGGCACCGGGAGGCATCCTCCTCGCCGTGCACTGGCGCCGCGAGACACGGACATACCCCCTCCAGGGAGACGAGGTACACGAACTGCTCGCCGCCCACACCGGCCTGGCCTTGACGGAGACCGTGGCCGAACCGGACTACCGCCTGGACCTCTTCGAGGACCGCGGTTGAACCGGGGCGAGCGGCTGGTAATCGTCGGCGGCGGGCCCGCCGGCCTCGCCACCGCGAGGGCCTACCGCAACAACGGCGGCCTGGCGGGCGTCACGATCCTCTCCGCCGAACCCTACGCCCCGTACAACCGCCCGCCCCTCACCAAAGACTTCCTGCGCGGAGAATCCGGTCGGGAAAGTCTCCCCATAGAGGCCGGGGCCTGGTACGCGGACAACGGCGTGGAGTTGCGGCTCTCCACCGCTGTCGAGTCCCTGGACCGCGAACGGGCCGTGGTCGAGACGGACGCGGGAGAGCAATTCTCTTTCGACGCGTGCGTCCTCGCTACGGGCTCCGAGCCGGTACGCATCCCGGTGCCCGGCGCCGACGACCCGGAGATACTCGTCATGCGGACCTTGGAGAACTCGGCCCGGCTGCGGGGGCGGGTCGGCGAGGGGGACAGGGCCGTGGTCGTGGGGAGCGGGTTTATCGGGTGCGAGGCGGCGGCCTCCCTCTCGCTGCGGGGGGCGAGCGTGACGCTCGTGAGCCTCGAGGAAGTGCCGCAAGCGGAACGCCTCGGCGGGGAGGTGGGCGGTCGGATCAAGGGCTGGCTGGAGGGCTACGGCGTGGACCTGCGCCTGGGGACGGGCCTGGAGGGGATCGAGCGCCGGAACGGCGGGTACTCGGTGGCCGTGGAGGGCGGCGAGGCCATCCCCGCCGGCACGGTCCTCTTCGGGACTGGCGTGAAGCCGCGCCTCGAACTCGCGGAGGGGGCGGGGTTAGAGTTGGACGGGGGCGTGGTAGCGGACTCTTCGATGCGCACGAGCGCGCCCGGCGTGTTCGCGGTCGGGGACATCGTTAGCGCGTACAACGAGTCGGCGGGCCGGCACGTGAGCGTCGAGCACTGGGGGGACGCCCTGGAGCACGGGCGCGTCGCGGGGACCGTGATCGCCGGCGGCGAGGCCGCCTGGGGCATGGCCCCCGGCTTCTGGTCGACCATCGGGGAGCGGACCCTCAAGTACTGGGCCTGGGACGGCGGCTGGGACGAGCTCGCCTTCGAGGACCGGGGAGACTCGTTCGTCGTCCGGTACGGCAAGGACGGGGTCCTCGTGGGCGTACTCGCCCACGGTGCCGACGAGGACTACGAGAACGGGCGCGCACCCATCGAGCGGGGGGACCCCTTCCCCGGGTGATACCCGCGGCGCCAGACCCATCCCTTCGGGCCAGCGTCGTCGTGCCCGCGCGCGACGAAGAGGATCTCATCGGCGCGTGCCTGCGGGCCCTCGCCGCGCAAAAAGGCGTGGCCCCGGAGGAATACGAGGTGCTTCTGGTGCTGGACCGCTGCACCGACGACACCGGGGCGCGCGCCACGGAGTTCGCCGCCGCCCACCCGGGGCTGCGCCTCTACCCGCTGGAGGGCCCGGGGACGGGTTCCGGTTTGGCCCGGCGGGTCGGGATGGAGGCGGCCTGCGAGCGCCTGTTTGCCTCCCGGGGGCCCGACGGCCTGATCTGCTCCACGGACGCCGACACGGTCGTGGCGCCCGACTGGCTCGACGCCCAGTTGCGGGCCGTTCGGGAGGGGGCGAAGGCCATCGGCGGACGCATCGACCTGAACGACGCGGGAACGCTGCCGACCGACGTCCTGCACGGGCACGTCGAGAACAGCCGGCTGCGCTACGAAAAGCTCCTGCGCGATCCGGAGCGTGCCGGCAGGACGGAGCACTGGCAGTTCTCCGGCGCCTCCCTGGCCCTCACGGCCGAAACCTACAGGGGCGTGGGAGGCCTGCGGCCCATGGAGTCTCTGGAAGACGAGTACCTGGAAGGGGTGCTGCGCAAAAGTGGCGTCCCGATCGAACGCCTCCTCTCGGTGCGGGTCAAGACCTCACCCCGCCTGGAGGGGCGCGCCAGCCGCGGCCTCTCCCGCGACCTCTCGCGCATGTACGCCAGCCATCGGGTCGCGGCCGCGGCCGGACCCGATGGCTGAGATCTCTTGCTCTACGCCTTCTCTTCTCTGTACTCCTGCGCCTTCTGCCATGACGTAGGGTTTGATACATCCGGGGGCCGCCTCTTTACTCGCAAGTCGAATTTCCCCGTGCCTGCTCCCAATCCTCCATGCCCTCGCCGGCGGTCTCCGCCGCTCCGCTGCGCACGGCGGACACCGCGCCCTCGGTTACGCGCAAGGCCTCCTTGCTCTCCCAGAAGGCCGGGTTCATCAGCCTGCCGCGCGAACGATCAGTGAAGGCGACGAACCCTATCAACCCTCCCATCTGCCGGAGTTGCGCCAAGGTATGCTCTTGGACGAGGCGGGCGGTCCAACACACGGCGTTTTTGAAGGTATCCTCGCTTCCCTCCAACGCCGCCAGCGGCGCGGTCAAGGTGTCAGCTACAAGACATGTTGCCTACCGACTTCTGAGGAAGCTCCCTATGGGACTTTGGATAATCAGAGGGTAAACGGATGCCACCCAAGCCGCGCTCTGTGCTTATCTGGGGTCGCCGAGAGGACTCGTCTCGAACCTCTTCAGCACCAGCTCGAAGGCCTCGGGGCCGACCCGGGTTCCGCCAGAGAACGGGTACTCCAGGCTGCCCACGGTGAAGAGCACCAGGGCTATCAGCCCCGCCACCGCCGCCACCATCAGCCTGTGCGACCAGGTGTTCTCCAGCCCGAACAGGTAGGTGAACCCCACCGTTATCGCCCCCCCGAGCACCAGCACGGCCCACAGCACGGCCGGGATTCCCTCCTCTGCCTCCACCATGCGCGCCCTCCTCGCGTCGGCCAGCGCGTCGACGCGCTCGAGCCCCTGCTCGAAGAGCACCTGGTCGGACAGGGTGTCGACCTCCATGTCCTGCACGCCCAGGCGCATCTCGTCCATCAGCGCCCACGCCTCCGGGCTGGAGCCCTCCCCGCGGGCCATCGTTTCCCACTCCTCCTCGGCCACCACGGTAGCGTAGGAGCGGGCCAGCCCCTGGATGCGGGGGCCTTCGGGCTCGGGCAGGCGGCGGGCGAGCCAGAAGACATCCGCCAGCTCGTTTGCCTCCTCGCGCACGGTGGCCTTTGCCTCCTCGTGCTCCTCCCACACGGCTATCACCATAAGCGCCAGCAGCACGGCGTAGATAACGCCCACGACCGCGTAGATGAAGCCGGCCACCTCGTTGTGCTCCTGGCGGCGCTCCGCGGGCACGAGGCGCCGCACCGCCTCCAGGCCGGCGACGGCGACGAGCGCTACCGCGCAGACGGTCAGGATGCCGTAGACGGCGGTGGCCACGATTACCCGACCATCCCCACGGAAGCCCGCAAGGCGCCCCCGAGGTACACCGCGGACGGCGCGGCCATGGCCTAGGCCGCCCGAGAGACGAGCGAGCGTACCCATGCCCCGATCATAGCGACCGCCGCGTCGGCCTCGGGCATCGCCCCGCAGTAGATCGGGAAGATGTGCTGCATGCCCGCCCCGACGTACAGCGTCACGTCCACGCCCGCCATGCCCGCCCGTCGCGCCAGGCGCACCGAGTCGTCGAGCAGCGCCTCGTCGCCCCCGACCATTACCAGGAGGGGCGGCCGCCCCGAGAGGTCGGCGTAGAGGGGCGAGGCCAGCGGCGTGCGCGGGTCCGCCCCATCGAGGTACTGCCCCGCCATACGCTGAAGGCTGGCTTTCGTGGCCGTGAGGTCCGCGGCGGCGTTCTCCTCGAGCGTCTCGCCGGTGCAGGCCAGGTCCACCCAAGGCGGGATAGCAACGCCGCCGGCGGGCAGGGGCGCCCCATCCCCGCGGAGCTTGAGCATCGTGACCTCCGCCAGCCCGCCCGCGCTCGAGTCTCCCGCCACCACCGTCCGCTCGGGCCTCCCCCCCTCCCCGAGCAGCCACCGGTAGGCGGCCGCGGCGTCCTCCACGGCGGCCGGGAAGGGGCTCTCGGGCGCGAGGCGGTAGCGCGGCACGAGGGCGCGGGCCGAGGAGGCCTTGGCCAGGTGACCGGCGAGCTTGCGCCTCGAGCGGGGCGACGAGATCACGTAGCCGCCGCCGTAGAGGTGCACGATCGCCGACTCCCCGTCCCAGTGGTTGGGGGTGGCCCACAAGCCGCTCACCCCCGGGGCGTCCTCGTAGCGCACGCCATCTGGCTCTGAGGTCATGTCCTCGGCGTGCTCGCCGGCCTCACGCTGGCGGGGCAGGTCCATGTCCACCGCCTTGGGCGCGTCGCGAAGGATGTCGTTGAGCTTCAAGGCTTCCGGGCTCACCGTACTGTTCGGCTCCTCCGTTCCGGCCCGGCAAGAGAATCGGCGAGCCGACCCCTTCCATCAACGGGCATGTGGCCACCCACGGGGGCCCGTTGCCTACCGCGGAGAACGCCCCATCTAGGCAGTCCGCTGGACAGCTGCAGAACCGCCGGCCGGGTCACGGCCCTCATCGGTAACCCCACCCCAGCAGACTCGGCTAGCGGGGGCTCGCTTGCTCCTCGAAGGCCCCCGCATCGCACCTGTTGCCCTGCGGCCGTTCCACCCCCCGTTGGTCTACGTCGACGGCGGCGCCGCAGCCGTTCCTGCCCTTGGGGATGAAGTCGACGGCGGGGGAGCCGCCTTGCAAGGCTATGGTATCCGTGGGGCCGCCGTTGTCTTGCGGGCCGCCGGGTTCGAGCCTGGGGTCGACGTTGGTTCGGGAGGTCGGCGCGCCGAAGCGGAAGCTCTTGTCGTCCGAGATGTTGTAACCGCCGTCGGTTATCGTCCCCCTGCAGGTGCCGGCCGCGCAAGCGTTGTTGACGTTGTCGTTGGTGCCGTTGGCGAGGTTGTTGGCGAAGACCGTGTCGCCGATCTTTGCCCTCGCCGCCGCGGCGTTGGCGTTCTGGATGGCGCCGCCGACGAACTCGGCGCTGTTGCCCGAGAAGGTGGAGTAGGCGACGCTGAACCTTCCGGCGCTGAGGATGGCGCCGCCGGCCTCGGACCGGTTGCCCGAGAAGGTGGAGTTGACCACCCTAAGCGCGCCCGCGCCGCTGAGGCTCGCTATGCCGCCGCCGGGGCCGATGGCCTCGTTGCCCGAAAAGGTGCTACGAACGACCTTCAGGGCGCCGCGGTTGCTGACGCCGCCGCCGGAGCCGTTCGCGGCGGAGCCGCCGGCGACCGTGAGGTTGAGCAGCTTGATCCGCGCGCCCTTCTTCACGACGAACACCCGCACCTCGCCGCCGCCACTCACGACGATCCTCGCGTCGCGGCCGCCGTTGATGGTCAGCCCCGCCGCATCCGTGACGGCCGGCAGCGTGCCGCCCAGCGCGATGGTGGCCGCCCCTTGACCCAAGGAGAACCGGATCGCGTCGCGCTTCCTGGCGCTGCCCGCCGCGCATCCGCCGACCGCGGCGTTCGTGTCGGCGGCTTCTATGGCCTCCCGCAGGGAGCAGTCGCCGCCGGCGTTCGACTCGTCTTCGGTTGTGTCCACGGTGATGGTGGCGCCGGGGACGGCGGCGGCACCCTTGGCCGAGGCGGGGTCGTTGCGTGGCGCCAGCATCGCCACCAGCACCGCAAAAAGAGCAGCCGCCACCAACGTCGTGATCCTGAGCCTTGCGCTCCTCGGCATCTGTCCACTCCTTGGTCAGTGGGGCGCAGGGAAACCGTCCCACCCCTGCTTGCCTGCTACCCAAGTATCGAGGGCTCGGGGCGCCCGCGTATCCCCCCGATGAGTGATGTTCGTAGCTCTTTCGGGAGAAATTGCGGGGAATCTCCTTCCACGCACTCGGGCGGATAGTTGACAGGATTCTCAGGCGCCTTTCCTTTTCCCGTGGCATGCCTCCGCCCTCAGAGCCAGCAACGCCTGCGCCGCGCAGCCCGCGGGGGGCCGCTGGCCCCGCACTCCAGACACCTGGCGCGCCTGCTGCCCCCCCCCACCTTCTCGACCACGATAGGGTAGCGGTGGTCGCACCCCCAGATGGTCGCCCTCTCTCGGGCCATCGCAACGCTCCTTCTTGGATGGGCCATGGCCTGCCAGGAACGCTAGCGGATCGGCGGTCAGCAAGTATCACCCAAACGGACTGGATGCGATAGTTTTTTCCGCGAACTCCCGACTGCCCCCGGCGAGGTTCCGCCCCGTGCGTAGCCAGTCAAGCAGGCTGGCACCCAGCCGCGTAGCGAGGGAAGGGGATCGAGAGGGACGGAACGCTCTCACGGACTTCTTGGAACCCTTTACAGGCGACGTTCGCGAAACTCTCCATCGACGCTGGTCGGTAGAAGCCACTTCGGGCCCACCGCCTAGCGGGGTCCGAGGTGTTCGGTGCGCTGCGAGCAGAGCTTGAACTCCAGGCGGGCGAGGGCCTCTCCGGTGGGGTCGCCGCGGAGCCTCGCCCTCCTCTCTTCGGCGATCCAGGAAGCGGTCTCTATCCACGCCTCCCCTTGGGGCGTCCAACGGACGGGGTCTTGGGACTCCGGGAAGAAGCCCCTAGGTCCATGGCCCCATCTTGGCGTGGGACATGCCCCGGCCCGATGAAACCCTGTCCACAGGGGCCGTAGTACCTTCAGCGGGTACCGTCCGCTTCATATCTTCGGCCCCGCGCGATCGCCCCCGTCTTGTACGCTAGGAGACTCAATCGGGAGATGGGACTATCACGCAGACCGAAGACCGGGGGCGGTAGGACCGGGGCGACTAGGCAAAGCTCGAACCTGGAGCGCTCCAAGCAGGGCGCTCCAGGTTGAACGCAAAGCGGTCTTCGGCGGCGGTCGCGCCGGCGGGCAGCGTGGCCCTGAAGCCTATCGTCAGGAGTTTTGTCTTTTTTCCTGGTACTCCTGGATGCTCTCGTATACCTCGTCCGGGAACTGCAGTTCCTGGTACGGGTTGCAGGCGTCCGGGTCGTCGGGGTTCGGGCAGATGGGGAAGTCCTGCTGCTTCTGGTACTCCATGATCTTGTCCCGCTTGGGCGGGCTGTAGCCCTTCTCCTCGACCTGCTGCACGAGCGCCTTTATCTCCTGCTCCCCGGCGTCGTGGTCCTGGGTGAGCAGCCCGACGAGCTCGTCGTTGTCCACGAAGTGGCGCCCGATCATGGCGAAGACCAGCCGCCCGTAGTGGCCGATGTCCTCCCCGTTCTCCAAAGCGTCGAGCATGTGCCCCATCATCGGGCTCTGCCGTAGGTCCTCTACCGCCATAACCGTTCTCCTCTCTTTGGGTTTCAGGGGTTAGGGTAAGCTCCGCCACCCGATTCACGGTGAAAGGCGCCACACGCAGCAGCCCGACGGCCCCAGAGGCGCTCCGCTAACCGAAAGCGGCGCCGACGAGCGGCGGCAAAACCTCGCCCGCTTTTCCCCGCAGCGAGAAGCCCGCGTGCGCCGAGAGCGGCGTGCGCTCCGGGTTGATCTCGACGACCGTCGCGCCGTTCTCCAGGGCCTCGTAAGGCAAGGCCGCCGCCGGATAGACGAGCCCAGAGGTCCCGACGCTGAGAAAGAGGTCGCACGAACGCGCCGCCCCCGAGGCCGCTTCGATCTCTGCAGCCGGCAGTGCCTCCCCGAACCACACCACGTCCGGCCGGAGAGGCGAGCCGCAATTGGGGCAAGGGGGCGGGGCGTGGCCCGCCTCGTCCGGCTCCACCGTTAGGCCCTCCGCCGGGCAACGGCTGCGGCGGATGTTGCCGTGCAACTCGACGACGTTCTCGCTGCCGGCCTCCCGGTGCAGGCCGTCCACGTTCTGGGTGACGAGGGAGAAGACCGGCGCGGCGCGTTCGAGCTCCGCCAGGGCGGCGTGCCCGGCGTTGGGCCGCGCCCTTTCGACAAGCCCGCGCCGCCACGCGTACCACTTCCAGACGAGCTCGGGGTCGTGCTCGAAAGCCTCCGGTGTTGCGAGTTCCCGCGGGTCGTACCGCGCCCAGAGTCCTGCCTGCGCGTCCCGGAAAGTGGGGACGCCGCTTTCGGCCGAGATCCCGGCCCCGGTCAACGCCACCACGCGGCGGGCCTCGCGCAGGGCCCCGACCAGCCCCGGAGGAAAACCCGGCACGGGCGGGGTCAGGCCCCTATCGCCCGCAGGAGCTCCGTGGCCCCGTCGGAGGCGCCCACCTCTCGTTCCTCGCCCGAGGCCATGTCGCGCACCTTGACCGTGCCGCGGGAGATCTCGTCCTCGCCCACGATCGCGGCGAACGACGCCCCGGAACGGTCGGCCTGCTTGAACTGGCCCTTCGCCCCACGCCCGCCGTAGTCCAGGTCGCACGAGACGCCGTCCGCCCGCAGGGCGCCCGCCAGCCGCATCGCCGGGACTCGGGCCTCGGGGGCCAGCGTCACGAAAAACACGTCCAGCGAGGGCTCCTGCTCGTGGGAGGCCGCGGCCAGAAGCATCCGCTCGACGCCGGAGCCGAAGCCTATGCCGCCGAGGTCGGGGCCGCCGAGGTCCGGTATCAGGGCGTTGTACCGTCCCCCTGCCCCAACCGTGTCCTGGGCACCCAGCGCCCCGCTCTTCGCCTCGAAGACCGTCATCGTGTAGTAGTCGAGCCCGCGCACGAGCCGCTCGTCAAGCTCGTAGGGGACGCCGAGCGCGTCGAGCCCCTCGCGCACCGCGGCGAGGTGCTCCGAGGCGGCGCGGCTCAGGTAGGCCCCGATGTTCGGCGCTTCCGCAAGTACGGCCTGGGTCCCCTCGTGCTTGGAGTCGAAGGTCCGAAGCGGGTTCGTCTCCATGCGCGCCACGGAGTCCGGGTCGAGGTCGGCGGCGTGACGCTGGAGGTAGGCGCGCAGCTCGGGGACGTAGGCGCGGCGGGTCTCCATGTCGCCGATATTGTTCAGGTAGACGACCTCCTCCTTCACGCCGACGGCCTGGTGGATGGAGTAAAGGAGCGAGATCGCCTCGACGTCCACCAGCGGGTCGGACGTTCCGAGCGCCTCCACCCCGATCTGGGTGTGCTGCCTGTAGCGACCCTTCTGCTGGCGCTCCTGCCGGAACATCGGTCCCACGTAGAACAGCTTCGTAGGCTGGGCTAGCTTGAACAGGTTGTGCTCGATGTAAGCCCGCACGGCGCCCGGCGTCCCCTCGGGTCTCAGCGCCATCTCCCGCCCGCCCTTGTCCCTGAAAGTGAACATCTCTTTTTGCACCACGATGTCCGAGGCCTCCCCCGCCGTGCGGGCGAAGAGCTCTATCTCCTCGAAGATGGGCGTCCTTATCTCCTGGTAATTGTGGAGTCCCAGGATTCCACGGGCCCGGTCCTCTACGAACGCCCACAGGCCCGCCCGCTCGTGGGGCTCGCGTCCCCCGGGGTAGACGTCGTAGGTGCCCCTCGGTCCCTTGTAGCTCACGCAACTACCGGCGGCAGGTACGGGTTCGTCTCCAGTTGTTCCCTGGCGAGCAGGACGGGTCCGTGGCCCGCGTAGAGGCGGGTCTCTTCCTCCCAGAGCGGCATCACCTTGCGCAAGGAAACCTCGAGGTCCTCCCAGGAGGCGCCGTCTATGTCCGTCCGGCCGACGCTGCCGGGCAGGATCAAGTCGCCCACGATCTGGTCCCGCCCTACCACGAAGGTAACGGAACCCGCCGCGTGCCCCGGCGTGTTCAGCACCCGGAACCTCTCGCCCGCGAGCTCCAGCTCCTGACCCTCATCAAGCGGCTCGTAGACGCCGACGCCCGCGTCCTCAGCCGCGTCCGGATGCACGTAGAGCGGGGCGTTCGTCCCGCGCAGCACGGCGTCCAGGGCGCCGACGTGGTCGGCGTGGGCGTGCGTCAGGAGTACCGCCGCCACAGGGCCGCGGACGGCGCCCAGGATCCTGCCCGGCTCCGCCCCCGCGTCGACGATCACGTCCCCCTCGGGCGCGTGGACCACGTATGAGTTCACCTCGAAGCCGTCCATGGACACGGTTACCTGCTCGATCTCGGTCAAACCACGCTCCCAACCTTCGCGCTTCTCTCCAACAGCCGATCCAGCCGCCGCTCGTTCATCCCGCGGGCCCGCGCGGCTATCGGCGCCGCGAGATGACGCCGCAGGGCCGCCTCGCCCACGTCCGGCTCGAAAAACGCCCGAAACACCTCTATCGCGGGCACCCGCTCCCCGCCGTACGGCTCCCGCCCGACCGCGTCCCCGGCCCTCACTTCGCCTCCCCGGATCACGCGGCAGTAGAGCCCCGGCCGCTCCGCCCGCCTGAACCGCCTTGGAAAAGCGGGGTCCCCCATCCGGACCGCCAGCGTCACGCACGGTATGCGGGGCGCCGTCACCTCGAGCACCACCGAGCCTACCGAGAAGCGGTCCCCGATGCACGCCCCGGCGCTCTCCAAACCGGAAACGGTCAGGTTCTCCCCGAACGTGCCGGGCGCCAACCCGCGCCCCAGCTCCCCCGACCACCACCCGTAGTCGGGCCCCCCGAAGAGGTAGACCGCCTGGTCCACGCCGCCGTGGTTCTCCTTGTCGCTTATGGCGTCGCCGGCGAGGCCGCTGGTCGTGATCCCGACGGGCGCATCCACCGGGCGCTTGAAGGTGCCGGTCTTTCCGGGGCTTTTGGCGCCCTGGATTGGCTCTTCGCGGCCAACGTTCACGCTCAGTAGGCGCAAGTCAGCTTTCCAGGGGCGTGCCGTCGCGCGAGACGCGGCAGACGTCGTAGACGTCGGGGATGCCCCGGATCTTGCGTATGACCTCCTCGACGTGCTGCACGCTGCCGGCCTTAAAGGCGAAGCGGCTTAGGGCCGTCCGGTCCTCGATCGTGTCCACCCTCGCCGACACGATGTTGACCCCCGCGTCCGAGATCCCGGCCGTGATGTCCTTCAGCAGGTGCATCCGGTCAAGCGCCTCGACGAGAAGCTCCACCGTGAAAAGCTTTCCCTGGCCTATCGCCCACTCGACCTCCACGAACCGCTCCGGGTCGCGGGACTTCAGGGCGCGGGCGTTGACGCATCCGGCCGAATGGACGACGACCCCGCGACCGAGCGAGACGTAGCCCACGACGTCGTCTCCTGGCATCGGGGTGCAACACCGGGCCAGGCGCGTCAGGATGCCGCTTGACCCCACGACCCGCACGCCCGTCTCCTCCGCCGCGCCGGCGTCGCCTGGCAGCGGCAGCGGGGCCAGGGCCGGGCTCTTCTTGGGCTCCTCAGCCTCTTCCTTGGGCTGGACGAGGTCGACGATCCGGCCGGCCACGTTCTCCGCGGAGATGGAGCCCGCGCCGACGGCGGCGAGCATGTCGTCCGGGGAGGAGTTGTTCGTGGCGCGCGCCACGTCCTCGAGGATGCCGGAGGGGACCTTGCCGATCCGGCGCTTCTTCAAGAGGCCGAGGATCTTCTCCCGGCCGAGGGAGAGGTTGTCCTCGCGGTCGGCCTTGTTGAAGAATTGCCGGATCTTGTTCCGGGCCCGCCCGCTCTGCACCACCGCGAGCCAGTCCCGGCTCGGCCCGGAGTTCTTGCCCGTTATGACCTGCACCCGGTCCCCGCTTACGAGCTCGGAATCCAGGGGAACTATCCTGTCGTTCACCTTGGCGCCGATGGTCCTGTGGCCGATCTCCGTGTGCACGTGGTACGCGAAGTCTATGGGTGTGGCCCCCGAAGGCAGGCTGACCACGTCCCCCTTGGGCGTAAAGACGAAGACCTCATCGGCGACGAGCTCGCCTTTCAGGGACTCCATAAACTCCGAGGAGTCCGTCGTCTCCTGCTGCCACTCCATCATGCTCTTCAGCCAGCCCAAACGGTCGACCTGCCGGTCGGTGAGGCCGTGCTTGTACATCCAGTGGGCGGCGATACCGAACTCGGCGGTCGTGTCCATCTCGTGGGTCCGGATCTGGATCTCCAGGAGCTTCCCCTCGTTGCTCATGACCGTCGTGTGGAGCGACTGGTACATGTTGAACTTGGGCATAGCGATGTAATCCTTGAACCGCCCCGGTATCGGCTTCCAGATGGAATGTATGACGCCCAGGGCGCCGTAACAGTCCCGCACGGAATCCACCACGACCCTGAGGCCCGTCAGGTCGTAGATCTCGTTGAACTCCTTGTTGCGCCGTACCATCTTGTTGTAGATCGAGTAGAAGTGCTTCACCCGCCCGTGAACCTCGGTCTCCGTCCCCGTCTCGCGCAGGTGCCGCAAGAGCTCCGCGGCCGTCCCGTTGATAAACGCCTCCCGGTCGCCCCTGCGGGCGGCCACCAGGCGCTTTATCTCCTCGTAGCGCCGGGGGTGGAGGGTGGCGAACGAGAGGTCTTCGAGCTCCCACTTCAGCGAGTAGATCCCGAGCCTGTGGGCCAGCGGCGCGTAGATCTCGAGCGTCTCCGTGGCCTTCTTCAGTTGCGTCTCGCGCTTGAGGTAGGCGAGCGTCCTCATGTTGTGCAGCCGGTCGGCGAGCTTGATGATGATGACCCGCACGTCCCGGCTCATCGCCACGATCATCTTGCGCAAGGATTCGGCCTGCGCCTCTTCGAGGTTCCCGGACGGCAGATTACCGAGCTTGGTGACCCCGTCCACGATCTCCCCGACCTCGTCCCCAAACTGCCCGGCAAGCTCCGCCTTGGTGACCCCCGTGTCTTCCAGAACGTCGTGCAACAAAGCGGCCGCGATGGTCGTGGCGTCGAGCCGCAACTCCGCCAGGATCGCCGCGGTCGCCAGGGGATGGTAGACGAACGGCTCGCCGCTCTTGCGGACCTGCCCGCGGTGGGCGGCGTGGGCCACGCGGTACGCACCCGCGATCAGCTCCTCTGCCCCCTCGGGCGCGTAAGAGGAGACCTTCTCCACCAAGGCAGAGATGGTCACCGGCGGGGCCGGTATCGCCCGCGGTCGCTCTTCTGTGCGTACTGGCTCCATGCCGATATTATAACCCTTCGGCACGCCGCCTAAAGGCGGCTCCCGGCACGCCGCGCCCTTCGGGCTCCCTCTCGGCACGCCCCGGCTGTCGCCAGCTACAGGCGTCTGGACCGGAAGATTATGGTGAGCAGTATGGAGGCCAGGATCAGGGCCAGCGTAAACCCGGCGAAGGCCACGACGGGAACGCCGAGTAAGGGAACGCTCGGCCCCCCGACGTCGAAGGCCCCGAGCATGGAGGACCCGACGAGCAGCGCGGCGGTGACGACGGCGAAGACGAGCCGGTTGGCGAGCACGTCCACGCTCCCGATCAGCTCGTCCAGACCCCCGTGCCTGAGCTGGACCTCGAGTTCGCCGTCGGCGAGCTCGCCCAGGAGCTGGCGGACCTGCTCGGGGTACTCCCCCAGGTAATGGACGTACTCCAGCGAACGCTCCCTGGCCGAGTGGGCGAGGACGTCCGGCCTGAACCGCTGGGCGAGGAGTCGCCTGGCGTACGGGCGCGCGACCTCGTAGACGTTTATGGTCGGGTCTATGGACCTGGCGAGGCCCTCGGCGGTGACGAGCGCCTTGGTCAACAGCGGGAAGACGGGCGGCACGCGCATCCGGTAGCGCCTGGCCAGCGCGATCAGCTCCGAAAGCGCCTGCCCGAGCGTGACCTCCCCCACCGAGAGCCCGGAGTACTTGTTCAAGAACTCCCTGAGCTCCCGCACGAGCTCCCCGCGGACCTCCGTCGCGTAGCGCACCCCGAGGCCCTCCAACGCCCGCAACGCCGCCGAGGCATCCCTCTGGATGACGGCGATAAACAACCGCGACAGCGCCTCTATGTCGCCCCTGCTCATGAACCCGACCATCCCGAAGTCAAGCAGGGCGAGGTCGCCCTCGGGCGTCAGCAGCAGGTTGCTCGGGTGCGGGTCGCCGTGGAAGAAACCGTCCTCGAAGGCCATCTTGAAGATCGCGTCCGCCCCCATCGACGCCACCCGCCTGCGCTCGGAAGGGGCCATGAGCAGGGGCCGTATGTCCCGAAACCGCGTCCCCACAACGAACTCCATGGTCAGCACTTTTGAGGTGGAGAATTCTTCGTAGATGGCTGGCACGACCACGGGGCCGCCGGCGAAGTTCGCGGCGAACCGCCTGGCGTTCTGGGCCTCGGAGGTGTAGTCCAGCTCGCGCCTGACTACCACCTCGAACTCGGCCACGAGCCCTCGAACGTCCACGAGTATCCGCCGGGCGAACCTGCGGTCCACGAAGGCCGCGAGCTCCCGCATGAGCTCCAGGTCCGCGGCCACCCTCCCCGGCGCCTCCGGCCGCTGCACCTTCACCGCCACGACCTCCCCGCCCCGCAAGACCGCCCGGTGCACCTGCCCGATGCTCGCCGAGCCGAGCGGGGCCGGGTCGAAGGAGGAGAAGATCTCGTCGACCGGCGCCCCGAGCTCGGCCTCGATCAAGGCCTGCGCCCTGCCCGCCGGCATGGGCTTCGCCGTGTCCTGGAGCTTCTGCAACTCCTGGAGGACGCCGTCGGGGAAGATGTCCGAGCGCGTGGAGAGCACCTGCCCGAACTTGACGAAGGTCGGCCCGAGGTCGTCCAGGCTGCGACGGAGCCGGACCCCAAAGTTTGGGGCCAGAAACTCCTGCAACCCCTTCTTCTCGCGCCGGTCGTGCCTGACGTCGAACACGAACCCGAAGCCGTGCCGCACCAGAACGCGGCTGATCTGCGAGAACCGCCGGAGGCTCCCCGCAGACCGCGCCGCAGGGAGGCCCGCGTTGCCCACCGGCGGTTGCGCCGCCCCGCCTAAAGGCCCGGCGGCGTCTCGGGCGCGTCCTTGGGAGTGTCGACCGCGGTGTTCGGCTGCCCGACCTCCGGCGGCGGAACGGGGGCGGCCCTCGGCCTGTCCTCGAGCATCCGCACCCGATGCTCCAACTGCTCCACCCGGAACACGAGGTCCTCGTGATCCTCCCGCGTCGGCAGCCCGCCCCTCTTCAGACCCTGCTGGACCGAGGCGTCAACCAGCGACCTCGCCCCCGCCGAACGCTCGCGCGCCCGGCTCATCACGTCGTTGACCACCGTGCGGCCGTCCTCCCGCTCGATGCGGCCCTGCTCGATCAAACCCTCCACAACCTGCTGCACCCGGTCCCGCGTCGCGGCAGCCGCCCCGACCTGCAAGAGTACCAACCGCTCCAGCGTCTCCCCTACCGTCCCGCGCACCTCAACCTCCCGCTCTGGCCTGCACCTGCCCCATGATAACGCAACCAAACCAAACGCCCGGTGGAGGCGCGATGTTTATGTAAATAACATTGTTTACTATTACAATTGTTTACTGTAAGATCCGGCGGTCTGGGCGGAGACCGGGAGGGGTTTGTGCCGGGGTTTAGAGATCGTGGCGGCAGACGTGGGGGACGTCGAAGGCCTGGTGCGCTTGAGCGCGCGGCTCTTTGTGGAGGACGCGGGCGGCAGGGACCCGGACACGGACACGTCCTGGCCCGCGAGGCGCGGTCGGGAGCACTTTTTGGGCCTGCTGTCCCGCGAGGACGCCGTGTGCCTTCTGGCCCTGTCGGACGGTACGAAAGTCGGGTATCTGGCGGGCTACGTGAGGGAGAAGACGGCGGTCCGCCCGGTGACGGTCGCGGGGTTGCAGAGCATGTACGTGGAGGAGGGCGAGAGGGGTTCGGGCGTTGGGGCGCGGCTGGTCGGGAAGTTCTTTGCGTGGGCGGGTGGGCTGGGGGTAGAGCGCGTCTTTGTCACCGCCCACGCCGGAACGGGGACGCCATCCGCTTCTACCGGCGTCTGGGATCCTCGGACAGGGGCCTCTCGTTGGAGAGGGGGCTTCGAGGCGGTCCTCCCGGGGTTTCTCAGGCGGATCGGGGGGCGCGTTGGGCGCTGCCGGCGCGCCAGGCCTTAAAGAGGGCGAGGATTTGGGGGGCGATAAAGATCGAGCTGTAGGCGCCGGCGAGTATGCCGACGAGCAGGGCGAAGGCGAAGTCGCTGAGGGTGGATTCGCCGAAGATCAGGAGGGCTGTCACCGGGATCAGGGTAAAGATGGAGGTGTAGATCGAACGCCTCACCACCTGCCGGATCGAGGCGTTGACCATCTCGTCGAAGCGCCTCCTGTTGTACCCGACGGTCGGGGAGTTCTCCCGGATCCTGTCGAAGATGATGATCGTGTCGTAGAGGGAATAGCCAAGCACCGTCAGGACCGCGACCACCGTCACGAGGCTAACCTCCCGGCCGAAGATGGCGTAAAAGCCGACGGTAAGGAGGACGTCGTGGACCAGGGCGACCATCGACGCGACGGCGAACGAGAACTCGAACCTGACGCTTATAAAAACCACGATGATGAGCAGCGCCGCCGCGACGGCTTGCAGGGCCTGGTTCCTGACCTGCTCCCCGAACGCCGGGCTCACGCTCGTGGCGCTCACCTCCGCCCCGAGCGCCTCGGCCAGCGCGTCCTCGACCTCCTGGCTCTCCCGCTCGCCCAGGACCGGCGTCCTGACCTCGTACCCGTTGCCACCGAGGGTTGTAACCACCGACTCCTCCGCGATGCCGGGCGGGAGGGCGTCCGTCACCTCCCCCTCGGTGAATTGGCGCTCGGCCCCCGTCGCGGTGAACTGGGCGCCGCCCTGAAAATCTATTCCGAACTCCAGGCGGCCGATGGCGACGGCCAGCAGACCCAGGGCGAGCAAGACGCCGGAGATGGCGAACCAGCGCCGCCACCGCCCCACGAAGTCCACGCTCGGGAACACGGCCTACCTCACCCCGGCCGGCTGCTTCGGGGTGACGTTGTCCCTGGAGACGCCCATCATGCCGGGGGAGAGTTGCACCCCGCGTCCCGAGAGCAGGCCCAAGAGGGCGCGGGTGACGACGACGGCGGTGAACATGCTCAGGATGACCCCGATCACCAGCAAGACCGCAAAACCCCGGACCGAGCCCGAGGAGAGGGCGAAGAGGATAAAGGCCGTGATGAGCGTCGTCACGTTCCCGTCCAGGATGGCCCGAAAGCCCCTGTCGTAGCCGGCCTGGATCGCCGCGCGCGGCGTCCTCCCCCGCCGGATCTCCTCCTTGATCCTCTCGAAGATGACCACGTTGGCGTCGGCCGCGACCCCGATGGAGAGCACGATCCCAGCGATACCCGGCAGCGTCATCGTCACCGGAACCGCCACGA
Source organism: uncultured Rubrobacteraceae bacterium (assembly GCA_902806085.1). Taxonomy (GTDB): domain Bacteria; phylum Actinomycetota; class Rubrobacteria; order Rubrobacterales; family Rubrobacteraceae; genus Rubrobacter_D. The sequence continues at coordinate 63,989 of CADCVH010000055.1, forward strand.
CTATCCCCCACATCAAGAACCCGTAGATCAGGAGCGCCAGCGCCGCCACCACCCCGAGCGCGCGGTAGATGGTGACGAGCAACGCCAGCACCAACGCGAAGCCCACGAGCGCGGCGATCAGGCCGCTGCGCAGCGAGCTCAACCCCAGCGTCGGCCCGACGGTGGTCCGCGAGACGATCTCCATGTTCACCGGCAAGGCGCCGGTGTTGAGCACGGTTTCGAGCTGCCGCGCCTCGTCCTCCGGAAGCCCCTCGGGAAGGCCATCGTTGGAGATTGAGATCTGATCCGACAGCACGTCCTGCACCTGCGGGGCGCTCTGGATGTCCTGGTCCAGGGCGATGGCGAGCAGCGCCGGCTCGCCGCTCACAGCCGATTCGTTTAGCATCTCCTGGGTGAGGTCCGCCATCTGGTTGCCGCCTTCGGCGGTGAGCTGCAGCGAGACGACGCGTTTGTTCTGCGCATCGAACTCGACGTTGGCGCCGTTCTGCTGAAGCTCCTGGCCCGTGAGGTCCGGCTCGTTGCGCACCACGTAGGCCGAGACGTCCGTCCCGGAGCCCTGGATGGCGGGGCTCTCTTCGAACAGGATCTTCGTCTCGCCCGGCTCGAAGGCCTCGTCGTCCCTGAGGTCTTCCTCCATCTCGTTCTCTACCGATTGCACCTGGCCCTCCGGCGTGTTCGGGCTCTGGTCGAAGGCGAGCACCTGGTAGAAGCCGAGCTGGGCGGTCCGCCCGATGATGTCTATGATCTCGCGCGGGTTCTCGACGCCGGGGATCTGGACGACGATCTGGTCCTGCCCCTGCACCCGCACGTCCGGCTCGGCCACGCCGAGGCGGTCGATGCGCTGCCGGATCAGGTCGGAGGCCTGCTCCATCTCCTCCCGCGAGACGGTCCCCCCGCCGGTCTGCGACCCTTCGAGCTGCGCGCTGACGCCCCCCTGCAGGTCGAGCCCGAGCTGCGTGGACTCCGTGACCGGCTGGCGGATGAAGATCAGGTAAGCCGCCACCCCGAGAAGGACGACCACGAGACCGAGGATGACGAGGTTGTTGCGCGTGCTACCCATAGGTTCGGGGACCAATTCTAACAAAACGCACCGCGAGCCAATCCCCGCCCAGATAGGCCGGAAACCTGGCGGCCTTCCGGCGATCCCGAAAGCCGAAGGCCGGGCGGGGGAGCCCCATTAGCTTCCCTCGTAGCGGGAGATCCAGTCGCGCGACCAGCCCGCGAAGCGGCCCGCGGAGATCTCGCGCCGTGCCCGCCCGCACAGGTTCGCCGTGAAGTGGACGTTGTGCAGCGTGAGGAGCCGGTGGCCGAGCAGCTCGTCCTCCCGAACCAGGTGCGCCAGGTAGGCCCGGCCGTAACCCGCGCAGGCCTCGCAGGAGCACTCCGGGTCGAGCGGGCCGAAGTCCCGCCGGAAGCGGGCGTTCTTGAGGTTGAGGCGACCGTCCGGGGTGAGCGCCGCGCCGTGGCGGGCGAGGCGGGTCGGCAGGACGCAGTCGAACATGTCCACCCCGAGGGAGATGACCTGCAGGATACCGACAGGGTCACCGATGCCCATGAAGTACCGGGGCGCGTCCTGCGGCAGCAACCGCGCCGTAGAAGAGAGCGTCTGCAGCATTTCCTCCCGCGACTCACCGACCGAGAGCCCGCCGACCGCGTAGCCGGGGAAGCCGATCTCCACGGTGCGCTCCAGGCTCTCCCGGCGCAGGTCCTCGTGCAGCCCGCCCTGCACGATCCCGAACAGCGCCTGGTCCCCCCTGGTGTGCGTCTCCTTGCACCTCAGCGCCCACCGGGCGGTCCGCCGCAGAGATTCCGCGTGGTACCCGCGGCCGGCGTTGGCCGGCGGGCACTCGTCCAGAACCATCGCTATATCCGCGCCCAGGTCTTGTTGAACCTTCGTCGTGAGCTCCGGCGTAAACTCGTGGGCGGAACCGTCGTAGACGGAGGCGAACCTCACGCCGGCCTCGGAAATCTTGCGCGTCTTCGCCAGCGAGAACACCTGGAAGCCCCCGGAGTCCGTGAGCATCGGCCCGTCCCACCCGGAGAAGGCGTGCAGGCCCCCCGCCTCGCGGACGAGCTCCGCGCCCGGCCTCAGGTAGAGGTGATACGTGTTGCCCAGCACCACGCCTGCCCCGGCCCCGCGAAGGTCAGACGGCGTGAGCCCCTTTACCGTCCCCTTGGTGCCCACGGGCATGAAGGTGGGCGTTTGCACCTGGCCGTGCGGGGTGGCGAGCACGCCGGCCCGGGCCTCGCCGTCGCGGGCGACGACCTCGATGGATACCGGGGCACCTATAGGTTTCTGCCGCCGTTGAGGATCAGCATGGCGTCCCCGAAGGAGTAGAAGCGGTACCGCTCTTCCACGGCGACCCTGTAGGCCTCGCGCACGAGCCCCGTACCCCCGAAGCTCATCACCATCGCCAGCAGCGTGGACCTCGGCAAGTGAAAGTTCGTCAGCAACGCGTCCACCGCGCGCCACTCGTAGCCGGGATACACGAAAAGCCGCGACTCCCCGGCCCGCTCGCCCGTCTTGGCCCACGTCTCGAGCGTCCTGGCGACGGTCGTCCCCGCCGCGAGGACGCGTTCCGCGTTCTCGATCGCGCGCGCCGCGCCGTCGGGCACGCTGTAACGCTCGCCGTGCATCTCGTGGTCTTCCAGCCTCTGCGTTCTCACCGGCAGGAAGGTCCCGGTTCCGACGTGCAGGGTTACGCGCGCGACCTCGGCCCCCGCGGTCCCCGACCTCTCCAACACGTCCTCCGTAAAGTGGAAGCCCGCGGTCGGGGCCGCGGCCGACCCGGCCTCCCTGGCGTAGACGGTCTGGTACCTGCCCTCCGCCTCGGGGGTCGCCTCGATGTAGGGCGGCAGCGGCATCCGGCCACTCCTCTCCAGCAGCCCGGTAACGTCGCCGGCGTGGACGGCCCAGTACCCGTCGCCGAGTTCTTCCACGAGGCGCACCTCCGTCCCGTCGGCGAGGAGGTCGAGGCCGGGTTTGAGGCGTTTGCTCGGGCGGGCGAGCACCTCCCAGGTGTTGCCCCGCTCCGGCCCGAGGTCGCGCAGAAAGAGCAGTTCGACCCTGCCGCCGGTAGGCTTGCGGACCTCCAGCCGCGCCGGCAGCACCTTCGTCTCGTTCAGGACCAGGGCGTCCCCGGGGCGCAGGAAGGCAGGGAGGTCCCGGAAGACGTGATGGTCTATCGTCTGCCTGGCCGCGTCCAGGACCATCAGGCGCGAGGAGTCGCGGGGGTCGGCCGGACGCTGGGCGATCAGGGCCTCGGGAAGGACGTAGTCGAGTTCGGAGGTTAGCAAGGTTACCGGCGCAGCAAGACGTTCAAGACGATGGTGCCGACGACTGAGAGCAGGATCATGAGCCCTATCGGGAAGTAGACCGTGAAGTTCCCCCGTCTGAAGACGAGGTCGCCCGGCAAACGGTCCAGCCCGAACCGCCCGAGCAGGAGGAACAGCCCGCCCAGAACGAGCAGCAAGACCGCCGCTGCTATGAGCAGCCTTCCTATGTTTCCCAGGTCCACACCCGTATCTTACCGCCCGTTGGCCCGGCCGAAGCTCAAGCCCGGGAGGCACAATTGCGTCAAGGATCGTTCGGATGTTAAATGTTTCGCTATCAGCGTTTCACCTGACGGCGGTGACGGGACGGCCGTCTTGGCTACGGTACAAGGAGGGGTGGACCATGCAAAGACCTATCAGGCTGGTGACGGCGTTGGCCCTGGCGCTACTCGTCGCGCTGCTCGCAGTAGGCACGTTGTCGGCCGCGCCCGGCGACTCGTCGCCGGGCAACAAGGTGTCGGCGAAGCTACGCAAGGCGGTCGATCCCGCCGGGATCCTCGTGCACGAGCGCCGGCTCCAGCGCATAGCCAACGCCAACGAGGGCAACAGGGGAGCCGGTACGAGCGGCTACGATGCCTCAGCGGATTACGTGGCGGGCAAGCTCAGGGAAGCGGGTTACAGGGTGACAGAACAGCCGTTCGAGTTCCCGTTCTTCCAGGAACGTGAGCCGGCGGAGCTCGAGCAGGTCTCCCCCACCGCCAGGCCCTACGAAACCGCGACGTTCACCTACTCGGGCAGCGGCGACGTGACGGGCAGGATCGTGCCGATAGGCGTGCAGATCCCGCCCTCACCGACGCCGGGCAGCACCAGCGGCTGCGAGCCCGAGGACTTCGAGCCCGCCTCGGCCACCGATCCCGAGGTCGCCCTGATCCAGCGCGGCACCTGCACCTTCGGGCAGAAGGCCAGCAACGCGCAAGACGCCGGCTACGACGCGGTGGTCATCTTCAACGAGGGCCAGGAAGGCCGCCAGGAGCTGCTCACCGGCACCCTCGGCGCCCCGGACTTCGACATCCCGGTGGTCGGCGCCAGCTTCGCCGACGGCCAAGAGCTCTACACCGCCGCGCAGGCCGGCCAGACCGTGGTCCGCGTCTTCGCGTCCACGCTTTCTGAGGTCCGCATCACCACCAACGTCATCGCCGACTACCCGAAGGGCAACGCCAACCAGACGGTCGTCGTCGGCGCCCACCTCGATTCCGTGATCGAGGGAGCGGGCATCAACGACAACGGCTCCGGCACGGCGCAGAACCTGGAGATCGCGCTCGAGATGGCGAAGCTGAACCTCAGGCCGGCCAACAAGGTGCGCTTCGGCTTCTGGGGCGCCGAGGAACTCGGGCTGCTTGGCTCCGAGCACTACGTCGGCAGCCTCAACGACGCCCAGCTCGACCGCGTAGCCCTCAACCTCAACTTCGACATGACCGGCTCGCCCAACTACGTCCGCTTCGTCTACGACGGCGACGGATCCGAAACCCCAGACGCGGGCCCCGCGGGCTCCGCCCAGATAGAGAACGTCTTTAACCGCTATTTCCGGGCCAAGGGCCTCGAAACCGACCCGACGGCCTTCGATGGCCGCTCGGACTACGGTCCCTTCATCGCCCAGGGCATCCCGGCGGGCGGGCTCTTTACCGGCGCCGAGGGAGTAAAGACCGCCGAGCAGGCCGCGATCTACGGCGGCACCGCAGCCGAGCCGTACGACCCGTGCTACCACCGGGCCTGCGACGACATCACCAACCTGAGCGTCGAGGCGCTCGACGAGATGTCCGACGCCGCCGCCCACGCGACGATAAACTTCGCCGCCGACGAGACCCCGTTCACCGGCACCACCCGCGCCCAGAAGGCGAAGCCGGCCGGCGCGACTTACAAGACCTTCAAGGGCCCAGAAGCCCGCAAGTAGGCGCCCGCGGAAATTCCGTAGCTTTGAGGGGCGGCCTCCGGGCCGCCCCTCTTGCGTTGCCAGCCTGGGTCGCCCCGGCCCGCGTGGTACATTGACCGTTCCGGATCATGCAAAACCTTACGCGAATCACAAGAACACGCGTCGCCTGGCTCGTCGTGGGCCTCCTGGCGCTGCTCGCCATCACGGTAGCGGTGGCGCTCGCCGGGGGGAACCCCGGCCGCAAGGAGGCTCCCGCCTCCCCCCGGCTCTCCGAAGAGCTGCGCGCGGCGGTGAACCCCGCGGGCGTCCTCGAACACGCGGAGCGCTTCCAGACCATCGCAGACGAGCACGGCGGCAACCGCGCCGCCGGCACACCCGGCTACGACGCCTCCGCCAGGTACGTCGCGAACAGGCTGCGTCGGGCCGGCTACGAGGTAACTGTCCAACGGTTCGAGTTACCTACCTCCGCTGCCACGCTCGACGCGGGGCTTCGGGAGACGGACGTGACCGGCGCCCGCGAGTACGCCCTGGCGACGGACTTCGCGCCGATGGAGCGCACCGCCGAGGGCGAGGTTCGGGCGCCCCTGCGGCCCGTGGACGCCGGCTCCCCGACGAGCGGTTGCGAGGCCGGGGACTTCGCGGGATTCCCGGAGGGCGGCGTCGCGCTCCTGCGCCGCGGGGCCTGCACCTTCGGGACCAAGGCCCGCAACGCGCAAGAGGCGGGCGCCTCGGCCGCGCTCGTCTTCAACGACGGAGAACCCCCCGGGGAGGTCTTGCTCGGGGCGCTGGAGGAACCCGCTGTCGGCATACCGATCGTGGGAACGAGCGCGGCGGTCGGGGAGGATCTGCTGGCACGGGAAGGCACATCCGGCGTGCGCGTCTTCGTGGGCGACGCGGCCTCCAACCACACGACCAACGTCGTGGCGCAGACGCGCGGCGGGGACAAGGACGAGACCGTGATGCTGGGGGCGCACCTGGACTCCGTGCCTCAGGGGCCGGGCATCAACGACAACGGGTCGGGGTCGGCGACGGTGCTCGAGATAGCGCTCCAGTTGGCCGAGCTCGGCGCGCGACCCGGCAACCGGGTCCGCTTCGCCTTCTGGGGGGCGGAGGAGATCGGCCTGGTCGGCTCCCGCCACTACGTCGAAGGGTTGGGGGAAGAGGAGATCTCGGACCTCTCCGCCTACCTTAACTTCGACATGCTCGGCTCCCCGAACTTCGTCCGCTCCGTCTACGAGGGCCCGGACGAGGTGGAAGGGGTCTTTGGTGAGTACTTCGAGGCCAGGGGCATCGAGGTCGAGACGAGCTCGGCGCTGGACGGCCGCTCGGACCACGGCCCTTTCCAGGAAGAAGGGGTCCCGACCGGCGGCCTCTTCTCGGGAGCGGGAGGGGCGAAAACGAAGGAACAGCACGAAGTATTCGGCGGGGAAGCGGGCGCCCCGTTCGACGCCTGCTACCACCAGGAGTGCGACGACGCGGAGAACCTGAACAGAAGGGCCATCGACCAGTTCTCGGACGCGGCCGCGCACGCCACGGCCGTTCTGGCGCAGAGATAAGGAGCAGAGACAGGGAGCAGAGACGAGGAGCCTCACGACGGCCTCGGGGACGCCGGCCTTGCGCGGGGCGCCGAGGATACAGTAGGGTTGCCCTAAACCCTTTCTGGGAGGACCCTCGATATGCGCCGGACCCTCGTCGTGGCAACGTTGTTGGCATCCTCGACCCTCTTTCTCGTGCAGGGTGCGCGGGCCGAAGAGGGCTCCCTGTTTCGCGAGGCGGTCGGGGGCGGGGGAGGTGTCGTGGCCTCCGAGTCGCCCGAGGCGGCCGAGGCGGGGCTCGAGATCCTGGACGCCGGCGGCAACGCGGTGGACGCGGCGGTCGCCACGACCTTCGCCATAGGCGTCGCCCAGCCGCAGTCGTGCGGCATCGGGGGAGGCGGCTTCATGGTCTACCGCGGCGCGGACGGGGAGGCCGCCGCCCTGGACTTCCGCGAGACGGCCCCCCGGGCCATCACGGCCGACGCCTTCCAGGGCGACGGCATCTACACGGCCTACACCGGCCACAAGACCGTCGGGGTGCCCGGCACCGTCGCGGGAATGCAGGCCGCCCTCGAGCGCTACGGCAGCCTCGGGCTCGACGAGGCCATAGCGCCCGCGGAGGGCCTCGCCCGGGAAGGCTTCGAAGTCCCCGAGTCCCTCTCCGAATCGATGGGAGAGAACGCGGGGAGGCTCGAGCTCTTCCCGGCGGCGAGCAGGCAGTACCTCGTGAACGGCGGGCTCCCCTACGAGCCGGGCTCCGTCCTGGTGCAAAAAGACCTGGCCGGTACGCTCGCCGCCATCGCGGAGGAGGGGCCGGACGCCTTCTACCGGGGCGAGATCTCGGACAGGATCGTCGAGGACATGCAGCGGGCGGGAGAGTACCCCGGCGACGAGGGCCTGCTCACAAAAGAAGACCTCGCCGGTTACGAGGCCAAATGGCGCGAGCCCGTGCGCGGCGAGTACCGGGGGCACGAGGTCCTCGGGATGCCGGCCCCCAGTTCCGGCGGGATCGCGGTGGTCCAGATGCTCAACATCCTGGAGGGCTACGACCTCGGGAAGATGGGCCAGTCCTCCGCAGACACCCTCCACACCCTGGCCGAGGCCCAAAAGATAGCCTTCGCCGACCGCGAAGAGTACGTCGCCGACCCCGACTTCGCCGACGTTCCCGCCGAGGAGATCCTGGCCGAGGACTACGCGGAGCGGAGACGCGAAGACATCGACCCGAATGCGGCGGAGGACTCGTACGATCCCGGAGACTTCGGCGGGCGGCGCGGCGGCTCCGGCGGCGGGGACAACCCCGAGGGCAGCACCACGCACATCTCCGTCATCGACGCGGAGGGCAACGCGGTGGCGCTGACCTGCACCATCGAGCAGTCCTTCGGCAGCGGCGTCGTGGCACCAGGCACCGGGTTCCTGCTAAACAACGAGCTCACTGACTTCTCCGATCCCGGCGCGGCCAACGAGCCCGAGCCCGGCAAGCGTCCCCGGTCCTCCATGAGCCCGACCATAGTCGTCAGGGACGGCGAGCCCGTGCTCGTCGTCGGCGGGTCCGGGGGGTCCCAGATCATAATGGGCGCCCTCCACGCCGTGGTGAACACCGTGGATCACGGCCAGGACCTCGCCCACGCCGTCGACGCCGAGCGGCTGGACGCCCAGTTCCCGCCGGAGCTGATCCTGGAGGACGGCCGCGTCTCGGCCGTAGCCGAGTCAGACCTCATCTCCCGCGGCCACGTCGTCGCCTCGGAAGGCGAGTACTCCGACGTCCCCCTCGTCCAGGCCGCCGGCGTCGACCCCGACACGGGGGAACGCCTCGCCGTCACCGACCCTCGCAGCGGCCCCCAGGCCTCCGCGGCCCAGGACACCACCCCGGCGGGCCTCCCCCACACCGGCGGCGTCCCCTTCGACGGCTGCCTCGCCATCTCCGGCAGCGCGCCTCCGTGCTAAGGCAACCCGCAGGGCGCACGAACCCCCGCGGGGCGCGCCATCAGCGACCACCCCCGGTCGGCCCGCGCATCCCGGGATTTGTGGCGAGGTTTCGGGCGGCAAGAGCCGGCCGCCCACGGTGCCCTGCGTCAGGCCCCGGGCCCATCCAGCTCCGAGAGCAGGCCCTCGACGTCAAGGGGGGCCGTCACCATTGTGAGCCCACCGTCCGGGTCGCGGGGCCACTCATCCCGCGGGCGGTCCCGGTAGAGCTCGACGCCGTTGCCGTCCGGGTCGCGCAGGTACAGGGCTTCGGAGACGCCGTGGTCGGAGGCCCCGTCCAGGGGATGCCCCGCGTCCACGAGCCAGCGGAGTGCCAGCGCCAGGTCGCGCCGTTCGGGGTAGAGGATCGCGAGGTGAAAGAGCCCCGCCGAGCCCCGCGGGGCCGGGGGCGCGTTGCGGCTCATCCACGTGTTCAGGCCGATGTGGTGGTGATACCCGCCCGCCGAAAGAAAGACCGCGTCCTCCCCGTACCACTGCGTAACCTCGAACCCCAGTATGTCCCTGTAGAAGCGTAGCGCCCGCTCGATATTCGCGACCTTCAAGTGAACGTGCCCGATCCTGGTCTCCGGGCTAACGCGCCGGCTCTGCCCTCTCGCCTGCATGTAAGATCGTCCTCTCGTCGAAGTCCCGCCAATTCTACCCCTGCGGGGACGGAACCATGGCCCCCACGGCGTATCACTCGCCCCGAAGGACGGGCTCACAAAACCTGACATTTGGGCCCTTCCCTTCAGCGCCCCTTCGCGTTCACGAGCACGACGCCCGACAGCGCGATGGCGCCACCGATCACGGAGAGCAGGGTCGGCACCTCGCCCAGCCAGACCCAGGCGATCAGGAACGCCAGCCCCGGGACCAGGTACAGGAAGCTCGTCGCGTTGGAGGCCGGCATCCGGGCGAAAGCGTAGCCGAGCGCGAGGTACGCGATCACGGTCGGAAACACCCCGAGGTAGACCACGCTCAAGGTGGCCCCGAGCGGGGCGTCGCCCACCGCCTCCGGCAACCCGGGCGCGAAAACGAGCATGACGAGCGTCCCGGCCCAGATGGCGTAGGTCGTAAAGCGCAGCGAGCCGTAGCGGGCCAGGTACGGCTTCTGGAAGACGAAGAACAGGCTCTCGCCGACGGCGGCGAGCAGGATCGGCAGCGTCCCCGGATCGATGCCGATGCTGCCGCCCTCGCCCAGGGAGATCAGGGCGACCCCGGCGAAGCTCACGAAGGTGCCGACCCACCCCATCGCCCCCAGCCTCTCCCCGAGAAAGCCGGCCGCGAGCAGCGCCGTGAAGACCGGCACGGAGGCGATGATGAGGCTGGCCGCCCCCGCCTCCACCGTCACCTGCCCGAAGGCCAACCCCACGTGGTAGACGGTGAACCCCAGGAACCCGCCGAGCAGGACCGCGGGCAGGTCCCGGAGCGCCGGCGGCGGCATCCGGGTCAGCAACGCGTATGCGACCAGCAGCGCCGACCCGACGAGGAACCTCAGCAAGGCCAGGTGCCCCGGTGTGTAGGCCTCCAGCCCGGCCCGGATGCCGGCGAAGGCGGAGGCCCAGATCACGATGGTCACCCCGAGGGCGAGCAGCACGCGTCTGTCCCTGGTCCTTTTCACGCAAGATAGTCTACAGACGGACCCGGTGTATGGCCGCCGCTGGCGCCGAGCCGCTCCGCTTTCTATACTCGGTGGGCACACGACACGGATCGGCAGGAGAAACCATGCAGACCACGGATACCCGTCACAAGAGCCGCGCAATCCTCGACGGGCGCGACCGGGCGCCCGCCCGTTCGTACCTCAAGGGGATGGGCTTCTCGGAGGAGGACCTGAGCAAGCCCATAGTGGGGGTCGCCCACTCCTGGATCGAGACGATGCCATGCAACTTCAACCACCGCCACCTGGCGGAGAAGGTCAAAGAGGGCATCCGAGAGGCCGGCGGGACCCCGATGGAGCTCAACACCATCTCCATCTCCGACGGCATAACCATGGGCACGCAAGGGATGAAGACGAGCCTGGTGAGCCGCGAGTTGATCGCGGACTCCATAGAGCTCGTCGGCCGCGGGCACATGTTCGACGCCATCGTCACCCTCGTCGGCTGCGACAAGACCATTCCCGCCGCGGCGATGGCCCACGTCCGCCTCGGGATCCCCGGCGTGATCGTCTACTCCGGCTCCATACAACCGGGCCGCTTCAAGGGCCAAGACGTCACGATCCAGGAGGTCTTCGAGGCCGTCGGCGCCAACGCGGCGGGCCGCATGAGCGACGCGGACCTCAAGGAGATCGAGGAGAACGCGTGCCCCGGCGCCGGGGCGTGCGGCGGCCAGTTCACCGCGAACACGATGGCGATGGCCCTCGAGTTCTTGGGCCTCTCCCCCTTCGGCTCCTCCAGCCCCCCCGCCCTCGACGGCCGCAAGGACGTGGCCTGCGTAGAGGCGGGCAAGCTCGTGATGCGCCTGCTCGAGAACGGCCTGGACCCCGAGCGCATCCTCACCCGCGGGTCCTTCGAGAACGCCATCGCGGCCGGGGCCGCGAGCGGCGGCTCGACCAACCTCGTCCTGCACCTGCTCGCCATCGCCCGCGAGGCCGGCATCCCGCTCGACATAGACGACTTCGACCGCGTCAGCGAGAAGACCCCCATCATCGCCGACCTCAAGCCCGGCGGGCGCTACACGGCTGTCGACCTCGACCGCGCGGGCGGGACGCGCCTCTTCGGCAAGCACCTCCTGGACGGCGGCCTGCTCCACGGCGACGAGCTGAACGTCTCCGGTAAGACCGTCGCCGAGGAGGTCGCCGGCGCAGAAGAGGACCACGCCCAAGACGTCGTAACGACCGTCGAGCACCCCTTGCGCGCCTCTGGCGGGCTCGTCATCCTCAAGGGCAACGTCGCGCCCGAGGGTTGCGTCGTCAAGGTCGCGGGCTACACCCGCATGCACCACAGCGGGCCTGCCCGCGTCTTCGATTCGGAAGAGGAGGCGATGGCCGCCGTGCAGGCGGGCACCATCACCGGCGGGGACGTCGTCGTGATCCGGTACGAGGGACCCCGGGGCGGCCCCGGCATGCGCGAGATGCTCGGCGTCACCGCAGCCCTCGTCGGCCAGGGCCTCGGCGAGACGGTCGCCCTCCTCACCGACGGCCGCTTCTCCGGCGCCACCCGCGGCCTCATGGCCGGCCACGTCGCCCCAGAAGCCGCCCACCGGGGTCCCATCGCCGCCCTCAGGGACGGCGACACCGTGACCTTCGACATCGAGAACCGCACCCTCAACGCGGGCCTCTCCGCCGAAGAGATCGAAGGCCGCCTCGCCCAATGGACCGAGCGCGTCCCCCCGTACTCCACGGGTGTCATGGCGAAGTACGCGGCCCTCGTCTCCTCCGCCTCCAAGGGCGCCATCACCGACGCCGCGCTCGGAGCGGGGTAGCAGACAGCCCCCGGCCGCAAACCGCGCGTAGCGGCGGCCTTCCGGCCCCCTCCACGTCCAGCTTCGCGCCGCGCAGGTCGAGGGCCGAGAGGTCCATGCCTTCCAGGTTCGCCCCTCTGACAGCGGCGTTCGTAGAGGTTGGGCCCCAGGTTTCGTTCGGGTTCGGGGTTGCGAGGCCTTGGGTTTCGAAGGGTGCCCGGCGAGGCCCCCTCCCCGACGCGCGCCCCCGATGCCCAGAGAAGCCTCCGAAGGAGGCGGCCTCGAGCCTCCTCGTGCCCGTTCCGGGAAGGATCGACCCTTCCGCATGCCGCTGTCAGGTCAGCGCCCTCCACCTTGGCGCGCGAGAGGTTGGCGCGGGAAAGGTCCGTGTTCCCCCGAGGTCCGTTCCCGAGAGGTCGCAGCCGGCGTGCGCCTCGACGAGGCGCACGCCGCCGAGATCCTGGCCCTTTAAGTCCCGCTTCTCGGAGAGGTTGGCGTAGGAGAGGTCCACGCCCCTGAGGACGGTGGCGGTCAGATCCGCCTCCTCCAGGGAGGCGCCCACGAGCTTGCATTCCTCGAACTCCGCGGAGAACAGGCTCGCTCCCTTGAACGTGCAGGTGCGAACGAGCTCTGCCGATGCTCGGAGCCGTTCAGGCGCGCGTCGGTAAAGTCGCATTCCTCAAACGAGCCGTGACGCGTGATCGCCGATCTTAGGACGCAGGCGCGGAAGGAGCAGCGCACGAACGAACACCCGTCCATCTCCGCGTCGGAGCGGTCGGCCCCGTCGAAGGACCCGCCCTCGAACACCCCGCCGGACCACCGGCCTCGTCCCCTCCCATCCACCCCCCGCTGTTTCGTCAGTCGTCTCGTCTCGGTACCGTCCTATCCTAAGCGACGACCGGCGAGCGCGTGGCACCACTCGCGACCTGTCGGGCGACGCTACCGTTCCGCCATCGTACGCTTCGGGCGGGCGTGGCAGGGCTACCGGCGAGGTTTGCCCACACGGCCCTCCGCCAGCGGAAAGAAGCCGCTAGCCGGGGGCGTCGCGGCGGGCGCGGACCTTGTTGACGGCCTCGGGCGGGATGAGGCCGGTGCTCGCGGCGTGCTCGGCCGCCTCTACCGTGTCCTCCGTCAGGATCATCTCCACGTCGTGGCCGCGCAGCTTCTCGGCTATGGCGTGGACCTCCCGGTCGCGTTCGGGGGAGGTCACGTCCCGGATGTAGACGGCCCGGATGCGCCCGGGGTGCTCGACCACGGCCTGGTGGTAGATCTCCGGGTCCTCCTCTCCGGAGTCCCCGATCAGAACAAACGGCAGGTCCGGGTACGTCCCGAGCAAGGTGCGGATGGTCCCCAGCTTGTGGTCGTGGTGCTGCCCGAGCGTCGTCGGGCTCCAGTCTTTGAGGAACAGCGGCCCCACGGGCACCTGGTGAACGTCGAGAAAGTCTTCCAGCAAATCGTAGATGTTCCACGGGCTGCTAGAAACGTAGAAGATGGGGTTGTACCCTTCGCCCCCCGGGCCGCCCCGCAGCGCCTCGTAGAAGGCGGACACTCCCTCGAACGGGAGCCGGGTGTGGGCGTTGTTCCGCACCACTATCCAGGCCATCTTCAGCACGTTGGTCGCGCTCGACCGGACCACCGTGTCGTCGATGTCGCTGATGACCCCGAACTCCGCCCCCGACGGGATCATCACCCGCCCCGTGGAACGTACGAGGCCGCCCTTGGGCGAAGGCGGGCGCACCAGTTCCAACCCCACCTCGTGCCAGCGGCTCGGCCCGTCCACGGGCGACCCAAGTTCGAACTTGAGGTCGAAGAAGCCCTCCTCGTCCGCCGTGGCGTGCGCCTGGACGCCCCGAAACGAGCCGCGTACCCGGGCGCCGGCCACCTCTTCGCTGGCGAACCGTCGGGCCATGTTGCGCACGTTCTCCCCGAGGGTGTCGTCCCGCATCGAGCGGGTTACGCCTTGCTCTTCGAGGACCCTCCCCCGCAAAAAGAGCTCGCGCTCCGTGCCGTGTCCCCTGTAGGGCAGGATCTCGAACCGGTCGAGGAGCCCGTAGCGGCGCTTGAACCCGAACCGCACCCCGTCGAACCACTTCTCCGCGTCCCGCGCCGCCGTGACCGGACTCCACCGCCAGGCCATAGAAGAGACCTAGAGAACCCCGCCGTTGCGGGCGGGTCCCTCTTGCACGCCTGCTTTCACCGGGGGGATCAACCCTGCAGGAACTTTACTTGCCTGTGGGCGACCTCGGGGATATCCACCCGCTCCACGCTGGACCAGGGCAAATACGCGTAGCCGTCCGCGCCTTCTCCCTCTACGCCCAACAGCAACCCGGCCGCGTCCCGATCGGAGACGACGCCGGCGATCCTCTGCCCGCCCCAGGTCGTGACGGAGACGCTGAGGCCCCTCTTCAAGGCATCCGAAACCTTCGGGGCCTGGTCCATAAAGTTCCCCTCGCCGGTCTCTGGTTGTGTTGAGGTATTCCGGTCCATCGTTTCTGTCCCCTGTGTACCCCCCGGCGCACAAAGTAATCCGAACCTCGTCTTTCCGGCCCCCGGAAGAGATGTTCGCGTTCTAAGCTTCCTGAAGGGGAGCGGATCACGCCGGGCACCGGAAGCCCTCACGCCCCCGGAGAGCGGAAGACCCGTAGGTCGGCACAGGCGAGGCACCACTGGAGCAGCGATCCTTCCCCAAGCCGCGCCTCGACCACGGCGTCGCCGCAGGGGGAGTGGCACAGCGTGAACGCGACGAAGGCGAGGCCGTGGCCCATGGGGGTGATGTCATCCGGCCGCTCTTCGTCGCGGGCTCCCTGCACGAACGCATCATCGGTAGGTTTGCGGTGCCGCTTTAGTGGCGGCGGGCCGGGCAACTACCTGCCGCTCGGCGAGGGGATGCCGAGGTGGTCGTAGGCCCGGTGGGTCGCGATCCTGCCGCGGCTGGTGCGTTGGATCAGGCCGCTCTGCAGCAGGTAGGGCTCGCGGATCTCCTCCACGGTGTCCCGCGCCTCGCCCAGCGCCACCGAGATCGTGCCGACGCCCACGGGCCCGCCGTCGAACTTGTCTATCACGAGGCCCAGGTAGTCCCGGTCGGCCCGGTCGAGCCCGAGCACGTCGACGCCCTGCATCTCAAGCGCCGCGTTGGCCGTCGCCTCGTCTATTGTTCCGTCGCCGATGACCTGGGCATAGTCGCGCACGCGCTTGAGCAGCCGGTTCGCCACCCGCGGCGTGCCGCGGCTGCGGCGCGCGAGCTGCCTGGCGCCGCCTTCGGAGATCGGGATGTCCAGTATCTTCGCGGCGCGGACCACGATCTTCTCCAGGTCCTCGAACCCGTAGTAGTCGAGCTTCTCGGTTACGCCGAAGCGGTCGAGCAGCGGCTTGGTCATCAGGCCCGTCCGGGTCGTGGCCCCGACGAGCGTGAAGCGCGGCAGGTCCATCCGGATCGTGCGGGCCGACGGGCCCTGCCCGAGCACGATGTCCATCGCGTAGTCCTCCATCGCCGGGTAGAGGACCTCCTCTATCTGGCGGTTCAGGCGGTGGATCTCGTCCACGAACAGGAAATCGCCCTCCTCGAGCGAGGTCAGGATCGCCGCCATGTCCCCCGCCCGCTCCAGCGTCGGACCGCTCGTCGGCCGCAGACCGACGCCCATCTCCCCCGCCAGGATGCGGCACAGCGACGTCTTTCCGAGCCCGGGAGGACCTGCCAGAAGGACGTGGTCGAGCGGCTCCCCGCGCCGCTTGGCCGCCTCCACGTAGATGCTCAGGTTCTTCTTGATCGCGTCCTGCCCGACGAACTCCTCAAGGGTGCCGGGCCTGAGCTGCGGCTCGTCGTCCCCGACGACCGGTTCGGGGTCGAGCGCGTTCTCTTCGGGCGGCCCGATGGGGCCCGCCGCCCCGGTTATATCCTCCGGCAACCCGTCCTCCGGGCGCAAGGTGAAGTCGTCCATCTCCTCCACGCCTACCGCCTGCTCCCTATCCGCCGTAACGCCTCCTTTATGTACTTCTCGACCGAGGTCTGCGGGGGCACGTCGTTGAGCGCCTTCTCGGCCTCCTCGAGCCTGTACCCGAGCGCAGCAAGCGCGTCCCTGGCCTCTATAAACGGCCCACCGCCGCCGTTGCCGCCGGTGACCACCGGCTCGGGCCCGAACGACGCGAGGTCTTTGCCCCGAAGCTCAAGCACCAGCCGCTCCGCCGTCTTCTTGCCGAGGCCGGGCACGGAGGCGAGCTTCACCACGTCGCCCCTGGCGACGGCCTCTGAGACCTCCGGCGGCGTCATCGTGGACAGCACCGAGAGCGCGAGTTTCGGCCCGACCTTGCTAACCGCCGTCAGCGCGTCGAACGCGGTCCTCTCCTCCCTGGCCGCGAACCCGAACAGCAACATGGCGTCCTCGCGGACCACCATCCGGGTGTGGATGACGCACTCCTCGCCGAGCGAGGGCAGCGCCCGCAACGTTCCCTGCGAAGCCGAGGCCCGGTATCCGACGCCCCCGACGTCGATAACGACGCCCTCCGTATCCTTCTCTACCAGCGTTCCTCTGAGCCTGTAAATCATCGGCTAATTATCCCGCACGGCACGCTATTTCCCCACCCCCACCTTGCCCGGCATCCTGCTCGAAAAGGCGTGGGTGATGGCGATAGCCAGGCCGTCGGCGGCGTCGTCGGGGCGCGGGATCTCGCGCAGGCTCAAAAGCGCCCGCACCATCTCCTGCACCTGGCGCTTGTCCGCCCGGCCGTAGGACGTGATCGCCTGCTTTACCTGAAGCGGCGTGTACTCCGCGACCTCGATGCCGGCCCGGTACGCCGCCAGCAGCGCGACCCCCCTGGCCTGGCCAACCGTGATCGCCGTCGTCACGTTCGTGTTGAAGAAAAGCTCCTCCACGGCAACGGTGTCGGGCCTGTAGCCCTCGACGAGCTGGGTAACGCCATCATAGAGACGCCCCAACCGGCGCGGCATCTCCCACGTCGACGGCGTGGTGATGGCGCCGTGCTGAACGTAACGCAACCGGCCGCCCTCCTGCCGGATGACCCCCCATCCCATCGTGGCCGTGCCCGGATCTATACCGAGAATGGTGCTTCCCCTGCCGGTCGCGACGAGCATGAACTAAGGTTACTCGCTAAAGCCCCCCCCTGCACCCGCTCCTACATGTTGTGTATCCCCGGTCCCGACCCCCCACGCCGCAAGGCCACGAAAGCTACGCCGAGACGATCCGCACGAACAACGCCCGAACCGGAAAGCCCAAAATCCCTCCTACGGCAGCGTCTCGCAGGCGAGCCCGTTCCCGTCGGGGTCCAACACGTAAGGGTCCCCGGGAGTCAGGTAGAGTTGCGCCTCTTCCTGCGTCTGGAAGTCCCCGCAGGCGTAGTCGCCGGCCGGCGAGGCGGTCGCCTCGGGAGCGCCCGCCTCGGGGACCGTCGCTTCCGGGAAGGTTGTCTCCGGCGTTGTGGGCTCCGGCGCGGTCGTCTGGGGGTCCGTTTCGGGGGCCGTCTCAGGCGCCGTCTCAGGCGCCGTCTCAGGCGCCGTCTCAGGCGCCGTCGACTCGGGCGCGGTCGTCTCCCCGTCCCCGGCGCCCGGCGGGGGCTCCTCCGGCGGGGGCGCGAACCGGGGGACCTCGGCGACGATGTCGTCCACCAGGTCCTCGCCCATGACCAGTTTCCACTCGTCGTCTACCTTGACGAGGTCCTGGAGCACGGGCGCGTTGAGGATGGGGTCGTCGACCGGCTCCCCGTCTCTTGCGTAGAAGGTCCGGTCCATCTCGAAGGACGCCTCGTCGGCGCCGACGAAAACGCGGGTCAGGGAGTCGAGGCTAAGGTAGCGGCTGCCCCAGAGCGGTTCGTAGAAAGAGAGCCAGTCGCCCAGGGTGACGCCCTGGGTCGAGGTGGGGTCGTACATCTCGTAGGCCTCCTCGTAGGCCTTCTGCCTGAAGTACAGGTGGTAGACGCGCAGGTGGTCTTCGGGTGGGATCCCCTCCCGCCGGCTCGAGAGAAGGTCCAGGCTCGCCTTCGCGCCGGCCAGGCGGACCCCGAGACGCTCGGGCGTGGTGCCGTTGGGCACCGCGAAAAACAGGGTCGACGCGCGGCCCTGGCCCGGGCGCAGCTCCGCGGTCTCAAGCGGCTGTTCCGGCCGGTGGGTCCCCCCGCCGTCGTCCTCCAGCAGGGCCTCAGGGCGGATCGTCACCGGAGACCCCGAGTCGTTGGCCACCACGAAGTCCACCGCCACGAACTCCTCCCCGTCGCCGCTGTCTTCTGTGAAGACGCGCTCGCCCGGCCCGGGCGCGTAGTGGAGGATGTCCTCGTACCGCACGGCGAAGAGCCTCAGGGATACGTCCCCGAGGCCGACCCTCTCGCCCAGCCCCCCGTCGGATTCCTCGGAGGCCAGAAGCCCGGGTTCCGGGTTCCTATCCTGCCGCCCACCGGCGGGGGTGCCCGGGTTGGCGGCCCGTTCGTCCGGGTCGTCTGTTTGCGTTTCTCCCGAGCAGGCCCACGCCGGCCCGAGAAGGACCAGCAGGCCGGCGAGGATCACGAACTTTTTAAAGAGGCCCACGAACGGGACATGATATGGGCACAGCCCCCCGCCTTCCACCCCGTCCCGCTAACGGACGCGGCGGCGCAGCCCGAAGGCGCGCCTCTGGTAGATGTACGCGGCAATAGCCAGGGCGGCGAGGCCCGCAAGTATCGCCCACGTCCCGAAGCCCGCCGGGGACCCGCCGAGGTAGACGAAGGCGAAGGTGCCAGGCAGCATCCCGAGGGCCGTCGCGCCGAAGAAGCTCCAGAAGCGGATGCTGCTCAAGCCGGCCGCGTAGCTTATGGCGTCGAAAGAGACAAGCGGGATAAGCCGCAGGACGAAGATCAAGGCAAGGCCGTGCTCCTCCACGTAACGGTCCAGGCGCGCCCCCCGCGCGCTCCCCGCCACGAAGTCCCGCCCGAAGAGCCGGGAGATGCCGAAGGAGATCACGCCCCCGATCAGGACCCCCACCCACGTCAGCAAGAACCCTTCCACTACCCCGAAGGTGTACCCGCCGGCTATCGCCACGGCCGGCGCCGGCAGCGGCGCCACGACCGCCTGCGCGACCAGGAACGCCAGGTACACCAGCGGCGCCCACACGCCGGCCCCGGCTATCGCCCGCTGAACCCGCTCCCTGTCGGAGAAGACCTCCCACAGCGAAGCCCCCCACCCCGTCAACCACAGCACGAGCAGAACGGCGCAGAGGATCCCAACCCCCACAAGCACCCTGGGCAGGAGCCGGCGCCCCGGCACCAGCTCCTCCAACGGGCCCTCCCGCGCCGTGCGCCGCATCGCGTCCTCTCGTGGTCCTGAAACGGCCATCTTCCCGGCCTGGATTGTATCGTGGCGCCCCGGTGGGAGGACTACCGACCGTCCCGAAGCATCCCGACGTACACCCGCGTGTCGTACCGGACGGTCACCGCGCCGCCGTCCTGGTATCTCGAAAAGACGTCTTCGAGATCCGCCAGCATCTCCGCGCACCCAGGCTCGCCCTCGGCCGGCACGTATGACGAGGACAGCACCCGGCCCTTCAGGCCGGCGAGATCCAGCCTCTGCGCATTGCCGAAGGTCCACTCCTCGACCGGCATCGGCGCGAAGAAGTCCTTGGTTTTCCCGGCACTCCCCCGGCGACCGTGGTTGACCTCCCCGTAATCCGTCCCGTGCGTCTCCAGCAAACGTTCGTAGGCCCCAAGGAAGCCCGTCCTCTCCTTCCGTCGCGCGTTCCAGACGAGCACGACCCGGCCGCCCGGCTTCAAGATACGCCCGAACTCCCGCCGCGCGGGCCCCGGATCGAACCAGTGAAAAGCCTGGCCGGCGGTCACGAAATCCGCGCTCCGGTCCGGCAGCGTCGTCGCCTCCGCCGTGGCCTCCACGCTGGTGAAACGGGGAAACGCCGCCAGCAGCCGCTCTCCGGCCCACCGCATCTCCGCGTTCGGCTCCACGCCGTAGACCCGGTTGCCGTTCTCCAGAAACATCCGCGCCAACGCGCCGGTACCCGAACCCACGTCCGCGATCTCCGGATCCCGCGTAAGACCGTACCGTTCCCGCAAAAGCTCCAGGATCTCCCGCGGATACCCCGGACGGTGCCGGACGTAGTTCTCTACCCGCACGGAGAACCTCTGCGTAGATTCCATCAAGCCCCCTTCCTGCCCGAGACAACGAAAAGCGGCCGACCCGCGCCGACCGCCCAAGAACCCGAGGTGCTGAAATGCTAGCAGTTTAAGTCGCTACCTCCGCCATGACCTCGTCGCTTATATCGAAGTTCGCGTAGACCTCCTGGATATCGTCGTTCTCTTCGAGGGCGTCGATAAGTCGCAGGGTCTGCTTGGCCGTGCCGGCGTCGAGGTCTATGCTGTTCTGGGGCTCCATCGTGATCTCGGCGTTCTCGTAGGAGATACCGGCCTCGTCGAGCGCCGCGCGCACCGCCGTGAAGTCCTCCGGCGTGGTCACGACGCGGTAGTCGCCCTCCTGCTCCTGGACGTCTTCCGCGCCCGCCTCCAGGGCGGCAATCATCAGCTCGTCCTCGTCGGTGTCGTCCTTCGGGACGAGGATGATCCCCTTCCGCTCGAAGAGGTACGCCACGGACCCGCTCGTCCCGAGCTTGCCGCCGTTTTTGGAGAAGACGTAGCGCACGTCGGAGGCCGTCCGGTTGCGGTTGTCCGTCAGGGCGTCCACGAGAACGGCTACGCCGCCCGGGGCGTAGCCTTCGTAGGTGATCCTCTCGATGGCCGCCGCGTCGGCGCCGGAGCCGGTCCCCTTGTCGATGGCCCGCTGGATGTTGTCGTTGGGCATGTTGCCGTCTTTGGCCTTCTGGACCGCGAGGCCCAGGCCCGGGTTCATCTCCACGTCGCCCCCGCCTTCGCGCGCCGCGACGGTTATGGCCTTGGACAGCTTGCCGAAGAGCGCCCCGCGCTTGGCGTCGGCCGCACCCTTCTTGCGCTTGATCGTGGACCACTTGCTATGACCGCTCAATGCCGCATACCTCCTCGAGAAAGTACTCGTGAAACCTGGTGTCGTCCGTGAGCTCCGGGTGAAAGGCCGTCACGAGTATGTTCTCCCCCCGGGCCGCCACGACCTTGCCCTCGACCTCAGAGAGGACCTCGACCCCGGGCCCCACGTCCTCGAAGAACGGCGCCCGGATAAACACCCCGGTAAACGGCCCGTCGAAGCCTTCCACGTCGAGGTCCTTCTCGAAGGAGTGGACCTGCCGCCCGAACCCGTTGCGCTCCACGAGCGCGTTCATCAGCCCGATCAGGGGCTGGCGCGGCCCCGTCGTCGCGGAAGCGGCGAGCACCATCCCGGCGCACGTCCCCCACACCGGGCCGCCCTTGTAAAAGTAGCTGCGGAGCCCATCGAGAAGCCCCGAGGAGACCAGCATCTTCCCGATGGTCGTAGACTCCCCGCCGGGCACGATAACGCCGGCCAGGCCCTTCAACTCCTCTACGGTCCTCACCTCGACCGGCTCTACGCCGAGCCGGCGCAGGATCCCCGCGTGCTCCCGGACGTCGCCCTGGAGCGCGAGGATGCCGACCCTCGGCCTCTCGTCGCCGTTACCAGCCACGCGTCGCGAGCCGCTCCTCTTCTTTGAGATCCCCCATCTCCCGACCGACCATCGCCTCGCCCAGGCCCCGGCTCGCCTCGGCCACGGCCTTCGCGTCCTTGTAGTGCGTGGTCGCCTTGACGATGGCCCGCGCCCGCGAGGCCGGGTCACCGCTCTTGAAGATGCCGCTCCCGACGAACACGCCGTCGGCCCCAAGCTGCATCATCAACGCCGCATCGGACGGCGTCGCGATGCCCCCGGCCGTGAACAGCACCACCGGCAGCCGGCCGTTCTCCGCGACCCACCGCACCAGCTCGTAGGGCGCCCGCAGTTCTTTGGCCTCGCTCATGAGCTCGTCCACTTCGAGCACGCCCAGGCGCCGGATGCCGCCGACGATCGCGCGCATGTGGCGGACCGCCTCGACCACGTTGCCGGTGCCGGCCTCGCCCTTCGAACGGATCATGGCCGCGCCCTCGCCGATGCGCCGCAAAGCCTCCCCGAGGTTCGTCGCCCCGCACACGAAGGGCACCTCGAAGGCCGCCTTGTCTATGTGGTGCTTCTCGTCGGCGGGGGTAAGCACCTCGGACTCGTCGATGTAGTCCACTTCGAGCGCTTCGAGCACCTGCGCCTCGACGAAGTGGCCTATGCGCGCCTTCGCCATCACGGGGATCGAGACGGCCTCCTGGATGCCCGAGATCATCTCCGGGTCGCTCATCCTGGCGACCCCGCCGTCCGCCCTGATGTCCGCCGGCACGCGTTCGAGCGCCATCACCGCGACGGCCCCCGACTCCTCCGCGATCCGCGCCTGCTCGGCGTCGACCACGTCCATGATAACGCCGCCCTTGAGCATCTGGGCCATCCCGCTCTTGACCCTGAACGTCCCGGTTAACCGCCCGTTTTCCGACATAGGTTTTGCCCCCGTGAGTGATTACTAGAACCCGTTAAACGTATCTTACTACCAGCGCCCCATCAGGCCAAACCGGGACCGGCCGAAACCGGCGATCCTAGCGCTTCTTGCGCTCCTTGGCGTACTCCTCGGAGAACTTCTTCAGGAACGCCTCGATGCCGTGGCCTGCCGCGCGTTTGGCGGCCGGGAAGACCACGCCCGCCTCGTGGCGCGCGACGTCGGCCACCTTGCGGAAGACGCGCGCCCTGCCGGAGGGCTCCGAACCGCCGTTACCCGAGATCTGCGTCCTATCCTTCATCTTATCTCTATGCGCTCCCGGGGCGCCTCTTCCGGCCTTGCGGCAGTACCGTCCGGGCGCGCGAGGGCGGCGACGCCCTTGAGCGCCTCGAACCCGGCCCGCCGGAAATGGACCGCGGCCCTCTTGCGCCGCTCGCCGGGGACCGCGACGTAGGCGATCACACCCAACAAGCCGCCCTTCCCGCGTCGCTCAGATGCCATCCGTGAGCCTCACCTTCAGTTGCCCGTCTTCTACGCTCGCCCCCGCCGCCGAGAGCCGGGCCAGCGAATCGGGGAGCAGGATGTTGCGCCGGTAGCCCCCGACCCTCACGAAGAGCTCGGCCCCGCGCTTCGAGAGGTCCACGTCCTTCTTCTCCGCCAGCGGCAGGTTGAAAACCACCTCGTACCCCTCGCCCGTCTTGACCACGTCGTGAGCCGCCCCCTCGAAGAGCATCGGCAGCGGGTCCGACCCGTCGAAGACGTCGTCTGCCAGGGCTTCCAGCGCCTCCAGCCCGAACATCTCGCGGTCAAAGAGCCGGGCCGTGAGGATCGGGATCGGCGAGAAGGCCTCCTCGATGCTCCTCATGTGCCGCCCCTGCGCCTCCCGCCACTGGTCGAAGTACGGGTCCGTCACGGTGTCCGGCAACAATCGGTTGACGACCACGGCGTCAACCCCGTAGTCGTAGAGGTTCAGGTACGTGTACGCCCGCCGGGCCTCCGCCACCACCATCTTCTCCGCGTTCACGACCAGCCGTACGGAGGCCTGCCTGCGGTCCGTCAGTATCTCCTCCACGCCGGCGATGGCCTCGTAGAACCTCTGGCCGGCGGCGAAGACGCTGTCCTCGGGAAGGGGCGGCAGCGACCTCGTCCTGTTGGCGAAGGGCCGCACCAGCTTCGCGGCGCGGCGCTGTATCGGCAGAAGCTTCTCGACGTACCAGTTCATCTGGTCCGGCAGGCTCAAGAGCTTTAGCGTCTCCCCCGTCGGCGCCGCGTCCACGATGAGCGCGTCGTAGCCGGCCTCCTGGTGGTGCCGGCGGACCATGAGCAGGCCGAAGAGCTCGTCCATCCCCGGCAGCATCGCCAACTCCTCGGCGGCTAAAGTGTTCGCGCCCTGCCACTCGAAGACCGTCGAGACGTAAGACTGTATCTGCGCCCAGTTCTCCTCGATCATGGACGTGTGGTCCATCTCCTGCGCCCACACGCCCGTCGCCATCTCCTTCGGGTCGGGCCCGATGGGCGCGTCGAACGCGTCGGAGAGCGAGTGCGCCGGGTCCGTGCTCATCACGAGCACCCGCTTCCCCTGCCGGGCCGCCTTGAGCGCCGTGGCCGCGGCGACGCTGGTCTTCCCGACCCCGCCCTTGCCGGTGTACAGGATCGTCCGCAAGCTAACGCAGCACCGTCGGGTCGGGCACGAAGGTCGCCGCCATGCCAAGCGCCAGGAGCGCGATGAGCCCGAAGTACGCGATCCCAACCAGCAGGCGGTCCTTCGGCTCGACGGCGTAGTAGGCCTTGCCCTCGGGCGTCCCGCGCGTCCGCCACCGCCGCCACAACTCCATCCCACCCAGGATGGCTATAAAGATGAGGACGGGGTTCGGGTTGACGAAGAGCAGGCCCACGACGCCGAGCACCCCCACGATCCAGAACACCGGCGAGAGCGCCCCGATAGCCCTACCCCCGTCGAGCGGCAGCATCGGCAGCAGGTTGAACAGGTTCAAGAAGAACCCGACGTAGGCGAGCCCCAAGAAGAGCGGCTCCTGGCTGATCTCGTAGATGCCCCAGGCGCCCAGGGCCCCCAACGAGCCCAGTATCGGCCCGGCAAGCCCCACCCGCGCCTCGGCAAGAGCGTCCTTCGGCATCTGTTTCATCGCCACGAACGCCCCGAGGAACGGGATGAACATCGGCGCCGAGGCCGCTATTCCTTCCCGCCTGAGTTGCAGGACGTGGCCCATCTCGTGGATCCAGATCAAGACGACGAACCCGACAGCGAACCACACAGGAAACAGCAGCGCGTAAGCCCCCACGCTCACGACCATCGTCAGCGCCGTTCCCAGGAACTTGACCTTGAGGAGAAGAAGCGCGAGGCCCTTGAACTTCGCGAGCAATAAACCCACCGCCGCCAGCGGCGCCAGGAGCCTCTTCACAACGCTCCAGGGCCCGCCTTCGGGCCTCAAAGGCTCGTAGACCGGGGCACCGGGGCGCGCCTCCGCGTCGCTGCGGAAGAAAGGCCGGTCTGCGTCACCCTCGTTCAGGTATTCGAATCGCTTCACGGGGAAATTATACCGCCCGTCCCGGCCGGCTAGAGGGGCGGACCCCGCTCGTTTATCCGACGCGCTGCTTAGCCGTGTATACGGTGGAGTCCGATTCCCTACACGACCCTGGTAACCAGCGAAACGGACTCCGGGTTATATATCCGGCCGGGCCGCGGGCGCTCAGATCTGCCCACCCCTGTGCCGGTACGTGCCACTAGACCGTTGCTGCTCCTCGACGGTGCGGATGGCCTCGGGCACGGCCTCTAGCCGGCCCTTGGGGATGGGTTCACCGCTCTCGTCGGAGAGGCCATAGGTGCCTTCCTCTATCTTCTGCAACGCACGCTCGACGTGCTCGAGCCGGCGCTCCACCTGCTCCTCAACCGTGGCGTCCACCTCGCGCGTGAAGAGCGACTGGCTCATGTCTCCCGAGTCGTTCGCGGTGAGATCCCCTTCGTCTTCGCCGCGGTCTCGCTGATCGTCCTCAAGGCCGCCGCCCAACCGCGCGAGCTCCCCCCGTATTTCCTCAAGCCGCCGCCGCTGCTGTTGCACAAACCCCTCGTCGAGTTCCGTGTTCGCCACACCCGCTCCTCTCTATCTCCAAGACTCCACCATACAACAAACCCGCACGTTCACGCTCAGACAAAAAAGAAACCGGCCCCGCTTGCCGCGGCCCGTTGCTGACCGCTGACAAGCCGACCGGCTGACCAGCTAAAAGAAAAATGGGCGACGACCTACTCTCCCACAAAGTCTCCCTTGCAGTACCATCGGCGCTGGCGGGCTTAACTTCTCTGTTCGGAATGGGAAGAGGTGTATCCCCGCCGCTATCGTCACCCTTAATCAAA
>CADCVH010000056.1 GCA_902806085.1 uncultured Rubrobacteraceae bacterium
GAAGGCGCCGTCGGTCCAGCCCTGCATGAAGGCGCCCGCCACCCGGTCGCCCACCGCGAAGCGGTCCGCGCCTTCCCCGACGGCGACGACCTCCCCGGCGCCGTCGGACAAGAGCACGCGCGGCCTGACCAGGTTCGGATCGTAGAGCCCTTCCACCAGCATAACGTCGCGGGCGTTCAGGGAGAGGGCCCGCACCTCCACCAATGCCTGACCCGGTCCCGGCTCCGGCTCGGGCCCGTCGGCCAGTTCGAGGTTGTCTATGCCGAACTCGCCACGTATTTCCCACGCCTTCATACCCTGCGCCTCCTTCTCGTCTTGCCGCCGTGCCAATACCTCCGCGGAGTCCGCGTGGACGTCCGCGAGGCCGTGCGTCGATCCCCCGTACCGTCCTCCATTCGATGGACCCGGTGGCTCGACATGTTTGGATCTTAGGACCCCGCAAGGTAAACTTCCAAGACACGTTAGCGAATACAGCATTCCGAAATGGAATGGAAGGGGCGAGGAAGATGGAGCTCAGGCAGTTGCGCTACTTCGTTGCGGTGGCCGAGGAGCTGCACTTCGGCCGGGCGGCCGAAAGGACCCACGTGGCGCAGCCGGCCTTGAGCAAGCAGGTGCGCAACCTCGAGCGCGAGCTGGGCGTGGAGCTTCTCGACCGCAGCGAGCGGCGTGTGAAGCTGACGGACGCCGGGAGGGTCTTCCTGGAGAAGGCGTACTCGGTGTTGGAGGGGGCCGAAGAAGCGGAGGCGGCGGCGGCGAGGGCCGCCCGCGGGGAGGTCGGACGGCTGTCCGTGGGCTTCTCGGGCTACACCCTCTACGGCGTGCTGCCGGAGGCCGTCCGGGCGTTCAGGAACCGGTTCCCCGGCGTGGAGTTGAGCGTGCAGGAAGGATGCACCAAGGCGTTGACCGAGGGCTTGATGGGCGGGCGCTTCGACGTCGGGTTGCTGCACCCGCCCCTCGGGGAGGGGGCCGGGGGCGCGCTGGAGCTGGAGACCGTAGCCACAGAGCCCCTGATAGCGGCGCTTCCGGAGGATCATCCCCTGGCCGGAGAGGCGGAGATCCCGCTAAGCGCCCTGGCCAACGACACGTTGGTGGCGGCGTGCCGGGCGGCGGGCTTCGGCCCGAGGGCGGCAAACGAGGAGGAGCCGCAGACCGCCATCGGGCTCGTCGCCGCGGGCGTGGGCGTGGCGCTGGTGTGGGAGAGCATGGGTAACCTCAAGCGGCCCGGGGTCGTCTACGCCAGGCTCGCCGGCACGCCGCCCCGGTTGGAGACCGCCGTGGCCTGGCGGCGCGGCAACCCCTCTGCGGTCGTGAGGGCCTTCGTCGAGGTCGTCAAAGGCCTCGACCCGAGCGTTTCGCGCGTCGACGGGCCAACGGGCGCCCGGAAGGCGTCGACCATCCTCTCCTAGAATTCCGGCCCTCCAGAGGTTGCCCCAGAAGACGGGGCCGCAACAGAGACGGCGCGGTGCCCGATGACGCAACCGAGAGCGCAACTCCCAACGGTCGAGGGAAGATCGCCCTGTCAGACCGACCACTACCTTTGCTCGGCCGACGCCCGGCGTCCGTCGCTTTGCCCCTCAGGGTGCCTACCCCGCCGGGAAGCCGACGCGACACCGTGGAAGGATTGGCGGATGGCTACGCATCCTCCTGTGCCGTCAGAGAGGCGAGATCCCTCGCCCTCCGTCGTAGCGACCATCCGACCTTGCGGGCAGGGCCTAGGCCGAGCCGGCCCGGTCCACTGTATACGGCTCCACCAGCATCTCGGAGGTGAGCGTCCTGCGGACCGGGCACTTCTCGGCGATCTCCAGTAGCTTCTCGCGTTGGGCGTCGTCCAACGCTCCGGTCAACTCTATCTCGTGTTGAACGCGGTCGATCCGCCCTTTTTTCGTCTCGCAGTTCTCGCAGTCTTCGGCGTGGATCCTGTCGTGGGCCAGCCGCACCGTCAAGGATTCCAACGGCCAACCCTTGCGGTCGGCGTACATGCGCACGGTCATCGCCGTGCATGCTCCCAGGGCGCCAAGTAGATAATCGTATGGAGTAGGCCCGGCGTCCGTGCCGCCGAAGTTCGCAGGCTCGTCGGCCACCGCGACGTGACGGTTGACTGAGATCTCCGTGCGCAGGCCACGTCCGGTGCGCACCTCCACGACGCCGTCTTTTCGGTCCACCTAACCACCTTTCCGCAGGCTCCGTCGGCGCGCCCGTCACCCCAACCTGCCTGCTATCGTCGGAGCGCCAGTTTGGGCAGAACCCGCTCGGGCAGCCTGGCGCCGCCCTCGGCCACCAGGGTGCCGACCGCCAGGACGGAGCATGCCGCCCCTCTCCGCGTGTTCTCCTGGCCGGCGAGCCTCTCCCTCAGCTAAACGGCCTTCGTGTACCACGCCCCAAGTTACCGCCGGGCCGTGACGGCGGCGTGACGGCAGCGTGACGCGGCCGCTGCGGGGGTCTAGTCCGAACATACGCTGAGGCTGAACGGTGCCGCGGAGGCGCCCAGAGACCCTGCCTTCCCTACCGAGCCTGAACCGGCGCCGGGCGGCTACAGAGGTTTCCGACGCGCGCCCCCGCCGTGCTCGCGCACGGTGGTCGGCTCACGCCTCGATCCTCCCGGAGGCCTTTGTAGACGAGCCGCGTCGATGCCACCCGGAGCCTTCGTGACCGCCTGCCGGTAGGTCCGCGCTCACCGGTTCGCGGACGCTTCGGCGGCCTCGATCGCCGCCAGGAGGCTCTCCGTTCGGTAGGAGCCCCAATGGCGGTGCCCGTTCACGAAGAAGGTCGGGGTGGCGCGCACGCCGCTCTCCAGGCCCCCGCCGAAGTCGGCCTCCACCTTCCCGGCGTGAGCGTGCTCCTCCATCTCTTCCTCGAATAGCGCCACGTCTAGCCCCAGCTCGGCCGCGTGGCGCGGGAGGTCCGCGTCACCGAGGGCGCGCTGGTGCTCGAAGAGGCGGTCGTGCATCTCCCAGAACCTGCCCTGGGAGGCCGCCGCCTCGGCCGCCTCGGCGGCGCTCTTCGCGTGGGGATGCACCGCTTCCAGCGGGAAGTTACGAAACACGTAGCGCACGCGGTCGCCCAGGCGAGGGCGGAGCTTTCGGAGGACCAGGTAGGCGGACCGGCAGTAAGGGCACTCGTAGTCGCTGTACCCCACGAGCGTCACCGGCGCGTCGGCGGGCCCCATCGCGTGGTCGTGCCGCCCGACGGGGACGGCCAAATTGTCGTCTTTAGGCTCGTTCATGCTCGAGTTTCTCCCTTCCGCCGGCGGCGCATACTCCCCCCGAGACCGGGGCGTTGCTTTGCCCGGTGGGTCATCGTAAGAGCTCCGGGCACCCGCCTACCCATCCAGCCTCGGGACCGCAAAGAATCCGTCCGCCTTCTCGGGCGCATTCCGGAGCGCCTCCTCCTGCGTCAGGCATCGCGCCGGCTCGTCTGGTCTCAGCGCGTTCCGGAGATCGAGTGGGCTCGCCGTCGGCGGTACACCCCTCAGGTCCAGGTCCTGGATCCTCTCCACGCTTTGCAAGATTGCCCCTAGCTCGGCGACCATCCTGCCCACCTCCCCGTCCGTGAGCCCCAGCCGGGCGAGATCCGCCACCCTGCGGACCCGCTCCTCGGGCACCGCCCCACCTGGCGCCCGGACTCCGGCGGTCTGCGGGGCCACGCCGTCTCTTCCCATCAGGCCTTGCCTGCCACCTCGTACTCGCGGAGGAAGCCCTCGAAGAGGCGGCGGTGGCCCTGCTCGTCGCGAAGGATCGCTACCACCATGTCGTTGGTGACCGGGTCCACCTCCTCGGTCTCCTGGATCAGGCGCGTGTAGTGCTCTATGGCCCCGTCCTCGGCGTCGATCACGCCCTTTATCACGTGGACCACGTCTATCTGGTCCCCGGGCGGCTGCAGCTTCTCCTGCACCGCCCTGAAGTCCATGGAGCCTGGCACCGTGCCGTAGAGCTCCTTTATGCGCGCGGCGAACTGCTGGGCGTGGGCGAGCTCCTCCTGGATGTCCTCCTCGATGTTCTCCTTGACCTCCTGGGCCCGCACACCGTCGGGGTTTATGGAGCTCGTGACGTAGTTCATCACCGTCTCCAGCTCCATGAAGTAGGCCGTCTTCAACAGCTCCACGATCGCCTCGCGCTTCTCCTTCATGTCCCCCGCGAGGATCCCCTTGCCGCCACTCTTTGTCTCCATCTTGCGAACCTCCGTTTAGTTGTGAGCGCCCACTCTCGGAGCCGTTCCCACCGTACCGCAGCGGCGTCACGCGGGCGTGACGGGAGCGTTGCGCGAGACGTCGCCTGTCCGGATTTCCCAGCGAGATCGGTGCCGGTGGGATCCCGGAGGCCGTCGACATCCCCTAACCGCGGCCTCGTCGGCGAGGTCCGACGTCGGCCCGGGCATCGAGCCCATTAGTATACTGGCCCGGCGGCGTTTCTGCCGCCGGGGGTACGGGGTTCGCGTTTCGAGGAGGCCGCGTGGGCGGGGAAGAAGCGGGGGGTGCGGCGGGCGACGCGTCGCTGTCCGCCTTGCGCCGCTCGGCCGTCATCCTCCTGGCCGCGGCGGTGCGCGAGATGTTCCCCGACGCGAAATTCGCCACGGGCCCCGTCACGGGCGACGGGTCCTATGGAGACTTCGATCTGCCGCGGCATCTGACGCCCGGGGGCTTGCCGGATATCGAGGGCCGCATGGCCCGGCTGGTCGGGTCGGACGAGCCGTTGCGGCGCGAGGAACTGTCGCGCGAGGAGGCGCTCGAAGCGTTCGTGGATCAGCCGTACGAGGCCGAGGTCGTCGGCGAGCTACCCGAGGGGGCGTCCGTCGTCGTGCGCGGTGCGGGCCGCTTCGTCGGCCTGTGCGGCGGATCGACCGTTGGTGCTATTGGAGCTGCAAGACTCGTTAGGCGACGCGGGGTGGTTGAAGGCGCTCAGGCTGGAGGGGTACGCCGCCCGAACCCGACGCCGGCCCGAAGCCTTGCAGCATCCTCTATTCCCTTACCTGGCCCGGTGACGGGGTAGCTGCCATGGGGGGCAAACGAAACCTGCAGCGGGACCGGCCGACGGGCCTCACCGTATCGTGGCCTCGCTGGCGCCGCCCGCCCTCCGACCACGGGGGGCGTATCGGCCGGGAGGCGCATATTCCCCGCGAACTTCTCGGAAAGGCGACAGGTCCGTCGGCCGTGGGGCTGCGGGGCCGCGACCCTCCGACGCTCACCGCGAGCGCCCCAGAAACTCCTCTACCAGCGAGTCGAAATCCTCTGGGCGCTCCATGCTCGGCAGATGGGCGGTGCCGCGCATCACGGCCCTCTCCGCCCCCGGCACCTCGCGGGCGAGCAAATCCACGGCCGCAAGGATCTCGGGTCTCTCCAGCTCGCCGACCACGACGAGGGCGGGCGCCCGGATCTCGCCCAGGCGGCCCGCCGCGGCGGGTCCACGCCCGGGTCACCGGGAAAGCGACACAATTTGACCCTGTGACGTCGGGGCACCGCGAGGGTGGCAGGCCTCGCCGGGACCTCGGCGAGACCCGGGGTCCGATCGCCAGAAGGACGCCGTGAGTCGGCATGATGGCGACGGATGACCCGCGCGATTCGCGAAGCGCGGGCTTCGTCGCCGGTCACCGGTTCCTGCCGGATGCGTAACTCACGACATGTCTGCGGCGCCGCGCGGGGCAGTCGAGGACTTCGTGGGTGGGTCGGACCGCCCCTTTCCACCTCTACAGTACAGCGCACCGGGGGGCTTGCGTCAAGACCCGGGTCGTGCCGCACAATACCGGCCGAAGCCGGAAGCTACGCATAAGGGAGAAAGAGGATGAGCCGCTACGTGTTGGGACTGGAGGAGATCGACCGGACGCGGGCCGCGGTCGTCGGCGGCAAGGGGGCGCACCTGGGGGAGCTCTCGCGGGTCAAGGGCATCCGCGTGCCGGCCGGCTTCTGCGTGACGACGGACGCCTTCCGGCGGGTCGTGGCGGAAGCGCCTTCGGTAAACGATCGGCTCGATCGGCTGTCGCGCCTGAAGCCGGAGGACCGGGGGGCGATCCGCGCGCTCGGCGCGGAGATCCGCCGGACCCTCGAAGGGATCGCCATCCCCGACGACCTGGCGGCGGAGATCACCGGCGCGCTCGCCGAGTTGGGCGAGCGTGCCGCCTGCGCCGTCCGGTCCAGCGCGACGGCGGAGGACCTGCCGACGGCCTCCTTCGCGGGCCAGCAGGACACGTACCTGAACGTCGCGGGGCCGGCGGCGATCCTCCAGCGCGTCGGCCGGTGCTGGGCCTCGCTCTTCACCGAGCGGGCCGTGACCTACCGCCTGCAAAACGGCTTCGACCACCGGAAGGTCCAGATGGCCGTGGTCGTGCAGCGGATGGTCTTCCCGCGGGCCTCCGGCGTCCTTTTCACGGCCGACCCCCTCACGGGAAACCGGAAGGTCGCCTCCATCGAGGCCGTCTTCGGCCTCGGCGAGGCCCTGGTCTCCGGCGTGGCGAACGCGGACGCCTACGAGGTGCGGGACGGCGGGGTCGTCGCCAGGGCGGTCGCCGCCAAGCGGCTCGCCCTCCACGCCTCGCTGGCAGGCGGCACGCAGGAGCAAGCGATCGGGCCGGAGCGGCAGGATCAGCCAGCGCTCACGGACGCGCAGGTAGTGCGGCTCGCGCGGCTTGGCCGGCGGATCGAGGCGCACTTCGGCCGCCCCCAGGACATCGAATGGTGCCTGGCGGACGACGAATTCGAGTTCGTCCAGAGCCGGCCGATCACCACGCTGTTTCCCGTCCCCGAGGCCGGCGACGGGGAGAACCGCGTCTACGTCTCCGTCGGCCACCAGCAGATGATGACCGACCCCATGAAGCCCCTGGGGCTCTCCTTCTGGCAGATGACGACCCCGCGGCCGATGGCCGAGGCCGGCGGGAGGCTGTTCGTCGACGTCACCCGGGAGCTGGCCTCGCCCGCGAGCCGGGCCGGCCTCCTGGCGGTCCTGGGGGGGTCCGACCCGCTGATCGGGGACGCGCTGCGGACCATGGTCGAGCGCGAGGACTTCCTGCCGTCGCTCCCGGACGAGGGCCCGGCCTGGGCGCCGCCGGGCGGCGGCGCGCCGACCCCGATCGAGACCGACCCGGCCGTCGTCGCCGAGCTCATCGGGCGCAGCCAGGCCTCCATCGCCGCCCTGAAGCGCGAGATCCGGGCGAAGTCCGGCGGGGCGCTGTTCGATTTCATCCTCGCGGACCTCCAGGAGATGAGGCGCGTGCAGTTCGATCCGAGAAGCATGCAGGCGATCATGGCGGGGATGGAGGCCGCCCGGTGGCTCAACGAACGACTCGAGGCGTGGCTGGGCGAGAAGAACGCCGCCGACACGCTCGCGCAGTCGGCGCCGAACAACGTCACCTCGGAGATGGGGCTCGCGCTCCTCGACGTCGCGGACGCGATCCGCCCCCACCGGGACGTGGTGGCGTTTCTGCGGCACGTCGGGGACGAGGCCTTTCTCGACGAGCTGCCCGGGATCGAGGGCGGGCGGGAAGCGCGGGACGCCATCCGGGCCTGGCTCGACCGATACGGCATGCGCGGCGTCGGCGAGATCGACATCACGAGGCCGCGTTGGAGCGAACGCCCCACCACGCTCGTGCCCATGATCCTCGGCAACGTCAGGAACTTCGGGCCGGGCGCCGCCAAGCGTCGCTTCGAGCAAGGGCTGCAGGAGGCCCGGGAGAAGGAACGGGAGCTGCTGGGGCGCCTGCGGGCCTTGCCGGAGGGGGAGCGGAAGGCCGAAGAGGCCAAGCGGATGATCGACCGGGTCCGGACCTTCGCCGGGTACCGGGAGTATCCGAAGTACGGCATGGTCGGCCGCTACTTCGTCTACAAACAGGCCCTGATGGAAGAAGCCGGGCGCCTCGCGCGGGCCGGCGTGCTCCGCGAGAAGGAAGACATCTTCTATCTCCGGTTCGAGGAACTCCGGGAAGTCGCGCGCACGAACCGGGTGGACGACCGGCTCGTCCGCGAACGCAAGGACGCGTTCCGCTCATATGGAGCGCTCACGCCGCCCCGGGTGCTCACGTCGGACGGCGAGGCCGTCGCCGGGGCGTACCGGCGCGACGACGTGCCGGCCGGCGCGCTGGCCGGCCTGGCGGTTTCCGCCGGGGCCGTCGAGGGTCGGGCCCGCGTCATCCTGGACATGGCGGAGGCCGATCTCGAAGCCGGCGACATCCTGGTCACCGCCTACACGGACCCCAGCTGGACGCCCCTGTTCGTCGCGATCGAGGGCCTGGTGACGGAGGTGGGGGGCCTGATGACCCACGGCGCGGTGATCGCGCGGGAGTACGGCTTGCCGGCCGTCGTGGGGGTGGAGCACGCCACCCGGCTGATCCGGGACGGGCAGCGCATCCGCGTGCACGGGACGGACGGGTACGTCGAGGTCCTGCCCTAGCCGGGCCGGCCCGAGAGCGCGCCCAGAAGGCGAGCGACTTCCCGCCATTTGTGCTCCGGCCATACGCCGGGCGATTCATGGCGAGGCCCGCATCGTTGTAGGCACTTTTTTGTGGGCATGTGAGAGCAAGAACCTAGACGCGGGGTACGCCACGACGGGAGGGGGTGCCGGGTGAAACGGAACTGGGCGGAGGAGAAGCTAATCGAGCGGTGGACGCTCTTCCCCGACGAGCTGGCGCTGGTCGGCGCGAAGGCGGGCCACACGAGGCCCGCCTTCGCGGTGATGACGAGGTTCTTCGCCGAGGAGGGCCGCTTCCCACGGGACAAGCGCGAGGTGCCGGCTGAGGTCCTGCGGTTCGTTGCGGAGCAGGTGGGACCGGGGCCCGAGGCCGGCTTAGAGGGCTGGCTGCGCTACGACTGGTCCGGCAGGTCGGTGAAGTACCACCGCGCGCAGATCCGCCGGTTCTTCGGCTTCCGCGAGGCGACGGCCGAGGACGGAGAGCGGGTCGCCGGCTGGCTGCTGGAGGAGGTGCTGCCGCGTGAGCAGGACGCGGGGAGGCTGCGGGAGGCCTTCCGCGCGAGGTGCCGGGCGCTCAAGATCGAGCCGCCGACGCCGGGACGGGTCGAGCGCCTCACCGCCTCGGCCTCGCGGCGCTTCGAAGAAAGGTTCTGCGCCTCCGTGCTCGGTAGGCTGCCCGAGGACGCCCCGACCAAGACGCGTCGGGCTCGGAGAGGAGGGCGTCCATCCCGGCCATGGCATCCTCCGTCAGGCGGCCGAGCGTCGTCTCGCAGAAGCGGTCGCCGTAGCGCCTCAGGGCCGAGCGGGCAGCCCGCTGAACCCTTCCCCGTGTGGGCGGCTCCACCTTGAGGGCTCGCAGCCGCACATAGGCGGCTTCCTTGAGCCGTTCGGCGTCGTACTCGCGGGGAGCCACCTCTTCCAGCAGCCAGTCGGCGAGGGCATCGGCGTCCTCCACGGTGGCCGGGCGGAAGCCGAAGGCCTCCCTGATCTGCGCCCGGTGGTACTCTGCGGTGCGGCCGCGGGGGTCGTAGGCCTCGTACTCTTCGGGGGGCACGCCCACCTGGCCCAGTGCTCGGGTCCGTGTCATATGCCGCAAACTAGCGGGACACACCTGCAGCGCCCACGTGTCGCTTTGAGGCGGGCGCTTTGTTATCGTTTGGCCCTGTTCGTAACCGCTTGCGACCGGCCG
>CADCVH010000057.1 GCA_902806085.1 uncultured Rubrobacteraceae bacterium
CGCTCACGTTCCCCGGACGGGTTATCTGCTCGGAACGGTGGCTGGGCGCGCCGTCTCCCGTCGTCCATCCCGGGTAGGTACATGCAGAAGCTCTACCCGGTGGTCGGCTCCTCCGCCGCGTACAGGTAGGTCCACTTGTAGGCGCGCCTCACCGTGTAGGGCGGGCGGGAGCCCCTGGGGCAGACGTAGAGGTTCCTCTCGGCGTCGTAGGAGAAGGCGGCCTTCGGTAGGTACTTCGGGCTGCCGCCGGCCTCGTGCAGCGCGACGTAGGCGCGGACGCCCGCCTTCTCGATGGCCGACCGGGCCCTGGCGCGGCTCAGGAGGGACACTCCCGGAGCGGATCGGGCGCTGGCACGACGCTGAGGCTACCGACCCGGTCCGCCAAATCTCGCCTCTGAGGCCACACGATCTCAGGCATACGTTCGCCTATCGGCTGGCGGCAGAGACCGGAAAGGACGCCTACGAGCTGGAGCGGCGCCTCGGGCACGGATCCCAACGGTACATCCAGCGCTACACCAACCCGCCGGAGGACGTGGCGGCCGGCTACGTGGAGGAGTTCTAGAGAACATGGCGATCGGCACGCACATCACCGAGAGCAACAAAAACCGGTGGCTCTGCGGGGCGTAGAATGCCTATTCCTTCCGTTCGGGGGTGCCGCCAACGGGCCCATGCTCCTTCGCCGCACGTCTCCCCTGCATCACGCGTGGTCCCGGCATCCTTCCACGGGCGGCCGACCCCGATCCGGTCCCACTTGCCCCCCGCGTGGTGCGGGACACGCCGGTAGCTTGTCTCCTGCGGCTTCCGGGCTTCCTCCCCTGAGGTCGGGGCTTCGCGCTCCTCGTTCGTGCGGCAAACGACGACCTCGACGCGCATGTCGGGCGGCACCCTACCTATGTCGTGCGCGAACTCGTACGGGAGGTCGGGCGCGCCCGGCAGGCAGGTGGCTGCCCCCGTGGTGCCGCCGCGAGAGCGCCTCCAAGAAGACGAAGCCGTCCCCCCGATCCGTCTCGGCCTTCGGCCCCTCCCGGGATGCCGGGGATACCGCCTCGACCACGGCTCGCTCCACCTTCCTCACCGTTCCGGGCTCGACGGGGAACGGCCGCTCACCTCGCCGCTTCCTCCACGGCGGCCCGGAGCGATGCGAGGTCGTCGGGACCGTCGTGCCGGATCCCGTTGACGAAGAAGGTCGGCGTCCCGCGCACCCCGCTTTTCAGGCCACTTCCCACGTCCTCGTTTACCCGGTGGGCGTGGGCATGCCC
>CADCVH010000058.1 GCA_902806085.1 uncultured Rubrobacteraceae bacterium
CCGGAGCCACCGTCCGCCGCGTGCTCGGCGACGGGCGCGGCGGCGGCTACGAGTGGGTCAACCCCGCCGGCCCGATCCCGCGCGGCATCACCGCCCTGGGCCTCGACGAGGACGGCCTCATCGAGCAGCTCAGCGTCGTCTACGACGCGGCGCTCCTCGCCGACGACGAACTCGTCGCCGCGATGGGGCGCGTGCCCGATCCCAGGGAAGAGTAGCCGCCCTGGCCTCGTCGGCGTGCTTACGCACCGGGGTGTCCCGGCCGTGGGGACAGACCTGCTCACGAACCCTGGGCTCTCCCGAATTCTAGGTGATGAGGCTCGTCTGCTGCCATCGAACCCTGCGGAGCGGTTTTCAGGCTGCTAGTACCCTCGCCCTCAGCAGGTCGAAGTTCGCCCTCCCGTGGCCCTGACGCTTCAGCAGCTTGAGCTTGGTGACGAACCCCTCCACCGGCCCGTTGCTCCACTCCTCCGTCAGCCCGGCCCGCACCGCCGAGAGATCCTTCTTCAGGCCTGTGGCGAACTCCTTCATGGCCGACGCCTCGCATCCCGCGGCCTCTTCCAGCCACCCGTCGAATTTCTCGCCTTCGAGGTTCCTGACCATCCTCGCGAAGTCCTGCGTCAGGCGGCGGACGCCTGCAAGCGCCCGGTCGGAGGCGCAAAGCCTGCCCAGGTACGCCTTCTGCTCCTCGTTGAGCATCTCTTCCCCGCGCATGAACAGGGCCGCCACGTTCTTGGCGGTCGGGGAAGCGGCGGCGATCGAACCCCCCTTCGCCTTTGGCGCCCACCCCCACTTCGCCCACCGGCGGCGCGAGGACGGCAGGCGGACGCCTTCGGGGGTGCTCTCGTGGGTCTCCGGGATGCGCTACCACCCGAACGCCGCTCGTTCCGGCGCCCGACGGTGCGCAAAATCGCCCCCTCGGTCCGCCCGCGGTCCGCGAAGACCCGTCCCCCGATGGCCGGGTATCCGGGGCCTCTCACCACGGAGCGTCACCGACCGGGCCGCGGCCCGGGTCACCGGAGTCCGCGGTCCAGCTTGCGCAGGAGGTTGTGCAACAGGGCCTGCTCCTCGTCCGAGAGCACGGAGAAGCGTTCCGCCACGAAATCTTCGTGGGCCGGGACGACCTCCTCGAAAAGCTCGCGCCCCTCGGGGGTCAGATAGAGCCGCTTGGCGCGGCCCTCGGGGCGGCGCTCGACGAGGCCCCGACGCTCCAAGAGGTCCACGAGGTGGGTGA
>CADCVH010000059.1 GCA_902806085.1 uncultured Rubrobacteraceae bacterium
CCCCGCCGCGGCCGTGGACATGAAGAGCAGGATCTTGACCCGGTTGACCGGCACGCCGACGTTGCGCGCCGCCACCGCGTCCCCGCCGGTGCCGAAGATCCAGTTCCCGAACGTCGTCCTGAGCAAGACCCAGGTCCCTATCGCCCCGAGCCCCAGCCACCACAGCACGGAGACCGGGAGGCCGAAGACCTCGCCCGTGAAGATCGGGGCCAGAAAGCTCCCCTCGGCGCTCACGCCGGAGACCTGCGTGCGGCCCGTGATGAGGCGGGTGAACCCGATGGTCGCCCCCCGCAGCGCGAAGAGCGTGGCCAGCGTGACTATAAAGGACGGCAGCCCCGTCTTGACCACCAGGTACCCGTTGAGAAACCCGACCAGGAGCGCGACACCGAATGCCAGGAGCAGCGCCGCCCACAGGGGCCAGCCGAACTCGGCGGTAGGTATCGCGAGCAGCATCCCCGCGGCCCCCACCATGGAGCCGACAGACAGGTCGAACTCGCCCGAGACCATTAGCAGCGCGACCGGGATGACGAGTATGCCGAGCTGGGCCGAGACCTCGAGGTAGCCGATGGTCCCGACGGACGTGAGGAACCCGGAGTCCCCCGCCACTATCGCGAAGAACGCGAAGACGAGTATCGCCCCCGCCACCGCGCCCAGCTCGGGACGCGACAGCAGCTTGCCCAGGATGCCGACCTTTCGCACCCGCTCGTCGGCGGGCGGGGTGGCGGTCGTCAAGATCTTCCCCCTTTCTGAGTGGGGGGCGACGGTAAGGCCGCCCCCGCGAGAGCCTTACCGGATGCCCTGCTCGCTGAGCTTGATGACCCGCTCGGCGTTCTCCTGCGTCACGAAGGCCGGGCCCGTCAACGTCTCCGTGGCGGGGATCGTGCCGTTCTCGGCGTATTGGGTCAGGTAGACGATCGGCAGGTAGCCCTGCAGGTACTGCTGCTGGTCGACGGCGAAGACCATGTCGCCGTCCCTGACGGCCTTGAGGACCGACGGGGAGAGGTCGAAGGTCGCGAGCGTGACGTCCCCGAGCGCGCCGGAGGCCTTGAGGGCTTTCAGCGCCGGCTCAGCACCCGTCGGGCCGAGGGTGAGCATACCGTCCACGTCGGGGTTCTGGTCGACGGCGGTCCGGATCTTGTTCTGCGCGTCCGTCGGGTCGGCGAGCGGCACGGAGACGACCTCGACGGGCCCGCCG
>CADCVH010000060.1 GCA_902806085.1 uncultured Rubrobacteraceae bacterium
GGCACTCGGACCTGTCGCAGGTGATGAAGTACGCCCTCTCCGACGAGAAACGCGCAAGGGCCGGGGTGGCAAAGCTCTGATGCCCGCCCCTCCCCCTTACTCCTCCCCCGCCGCGCCGCCCGGCGCCGGCGATCTTCTTCGGCGGCCTCGCGGACGGCCTCGGACGCCGGGCCGAACGCGGCGAAGGCGAAGAGGCGGCCACCGCCGAGTCGTCCCCGCGCCTCGGAACCAGCCGGCCCGGCCCCCTGCTTCGAGTGAGTAGCCCGAGGGAAGCCTCATTACCGCCTCGTCCGATGCCCCGTCTCGTCGCACGCTGAGAAGTCTACCCTCCACCCTGGTCCCGTGAAGGGGCCCCAACTAAAGTTGCGAGGGAGCTACGGGTCACCTCGACCGAAGGGTTAGGTGGCCTTCGACCGAGGCTCACCGCGCCGCGGACCGCGGCTGGGCGATCTGCGGTGGACGGCACCCACGAGTGAGGAGACTGACCGTTATGTGACGAGCGTAGCGGACATGTCGGCATCCTCCTTTTGACGAATATTCCGAGAACGGGTCGGTCTGATGCGTGGCACCCCAGAAACGTTGCGAGAAGCGGCCGACGGAGCGATCGCCCCCCCGCAATAGCCGCCGTTGCTCGCGGCCTACCTGAAGCCCGAGCCCACGGGGGCCTCTTCGACGCCGCGGACATCCTCCACCTCCATGAGGCGCCTGTCCTCGTCGTCGTCCACCCAGGCGTCGAAGATCTCGGCGCACGTGGCGAACCACACGCCGTCCTTCGAGGCTATGTACTCGATCAGCTTCTCGAAATACACCATGTGGTGCGCCTGGCCGATGATCTGCGGGTGCACCGCGACGGCGTAGCAGGCGTCGGGGACGCGCTCGTAGGCGTAGTCGAAGATGTCCCTCCAACGCCTGAGGATCGTCTCCGTGTCCTGCATGCCCGCCTGGATGCCGGTGACGTAGGCCAGCGGCGGGAAGTCGTCGAGGTACCAGTTGACCGGGATCTCGAGGACGTGGCTCGCCTTGCCGGGCACGTTCCCCTTCTCCCAGTTCACCTGCCAGCGCCTTGGGCGGTACGGGACGAGGTCGCGCGCCATCAGGCTGCTGTCGTACTCGAAGCCGAACCGCTCGATCAGGTCGAGGGTGTTCTCGCTGTAGTCCCAGTAGGGCGAGCGGTAGCCGCGCGGCCGGATGCCGAGCTGCTTGTCGAACGAGTCGAGGGCGAGCTGCATGAGCCGCTCCTCGGTGCCGCGTTCGATCTTGGTGGGGTTCTCGTGGTAGTAGCCGTGGTGGCCGAACTCGTGTCCCTCGTCGAGGATGCGCTTGCAGACGTCGGGGAAGGTGTCGATCGTGTGCCCCGGCGTGAACCAGGTCGTCCTGATGTCGTATCTCTTGTAAAGCTCCAGAAGGCGCGGCGTGCCTACCTCGGCGCCGAACTCGCCGCGCGCCATCATCGCCGGCGTCGGCATGTTGAACGCGCCCAGCCACAAAGACTGCGCGTCGAAGTCCACGCCCATGTTGACGGCGATCTTCTTTCCTTCCGGGAGGTTGAGGTGTCCCATGACCTGCGTCTCCTTCCCTCGTTTTCCTGTACCCATGCCTACGATGAGGCGGTTCCCACTAACCGGCTCCCCCTGCCGAGTCCCCCGAAGCGGGCCTACGACGGCCCCTTCGGCTCCAGCACGATCCTCTCCTCGGTCGCCTCGTCGATCTTCTCCCTCGAATACAGCAGCGGGAACGCCCCGCCCTCGG
This sequence comes from uncultured Rubrobacteraceae bacterium, assembly GCA_902806085.1. Classification (GTDB taxonomy): domain Bacteria; phylum Actinomycetota; class Rubrobacteria; order Rubrobacterales; family Rubrobacteraceae; genus Rubrobacter_D. Next base: position 1,750 of record CADCVH010000060.1, read on the forward strand.
CCCAGCCCCCGAACAGGTCGGAGTAGTGCGGGCTACCCGGAGCGCCCGACTGCCCCGGCGAGTTCATGAACGAAGAGCCGTCCCACCCCCCGACGTCGACCACGACGCGAAAAGACGAGCCCCCGGTCTGACGGAAGTCCGCCCGGTAGGCGGTGTTGCCCACGGTGTCCCCGCTCCCCCCGCGCGGCGCTGGCCCGACGTCCAGCCGTCCGCGCTCCTCCTCGCGGATCAGCGCCGAGAGGGGATGCGTAAGTAGGGAGTGGTGGAGCTTCCCCCACTCCCAGACCTCCCGGTCAGTCCCCAGCAGATCCTCCACGTGCTCGACCGCCCGCCCCAGGCTCGACACCACGATTTCCGCCAGGGTTTTCTCGGGCTCCGGACCGAGCCTCCCGTCGGGTCTCTCCAGAAGATCCAGGTCCGCCCGGGCGTCCGCCGCCAGGTCCTCGAGCGGCGTCGCCGCGGCGACCGCCTCGGCCAGCTTCTCGGGCGGCACGCTTCCGGAAAGCGCCCTCTCGAAGAGCGCGGGCCGCAGGTAGAGCCGGTACCACACCTCGAAGAGCGCCGCGGCCGCCGAGTCCGGCGAGAGCACATGGTCCCAACCCCTCAGCATCGTAAGCGCCTCCTCGACCTTCGGGTCCTCGGAGCGGAGGCCGTCCAGCCGGGCGCAGATGCGGCGGGCCGGCACGGAGAGGTGGTCGTTCTGCAAGCGGACGGAGTCCTCCAGCGAGTGGCCCTCGACGCCCTCGAGCACCTCGGAGATGCGCTCGTGGCGGTAGGGGGCGTACCACTCGAAGCCGACCTTCTTCTCCTCGTGCGGGTAGCCCTCGGGCAGGTTCATCTGGTTGGCGGTGGCGACCCAGCCGCGAGGCGGGTTGAACTCGACCGGCAATTCGTCGGCGTCGAGGAAGCCGTCCCACTCGTAGCGCCCGTCGCCGGGCACGGGCAGGAGCCCGTCCCAGTTGGGCCTCCTCGGCACCAGCCCGCCCGGCTTCCACCCGATGTTGCCCTCGTCGTCGGCGTAGACCTGGTTCTCGCCGGGCGAGCCCCACCGGTTCATCGCCGCCAGGAACCCGTCCCAGTCCTTCGCGCGCATGTAGTCCATGCTGCCCAGGTAGGGGGCCATCCCGGGCTCGAGCCACGCCGCCCGCACCGCGAAGGCCACGCGCCTCTCCAGGTCCTCGTAGATGACGGGGCCGTGGCGCGTGAACTTGAGTTCGACCTCGACCGGCCCGCCGTCCCTCACCGGCACGCTCTGGTGCTCGACCTCCATCGGCTCCCAGCGCCCCTCGTAGCGGTACTCGTTCGGGGCCTCGGGGTTGGTCTCGTAGACGTAGAGGTCCTCCTGATCGATGGAGAAGATCGTCAGGCCGAAGGCGATCTTGCCGTTGTGGCCGATGGAGATGCCCGGCAGGGCCGGCTCGCCGGCCCCGATCACGTCCATCCCCGGGGCCGAGAGGTGCGCCACGTAGCGCAACGAGGGCACCGACAACGCCCGGTGGGGGTCGTTGGCGAGGACGGGCCGGCCGGTGGCGGTGCGCGAAGGGGAGACGACCCAGTTGTTGGAGCCCTCCGGGGGCTTCTCGGCCCCCGCGGGGTTCGCCGCCACGTCAGCCCCCAACACTGGCGGGGTCGTGGCGAGCTCGTAGACCGCCAGCACGTCGTCGGGGACGAGGGAGAGGTCGAGCCCCTCTGGCACGACGACCTCGCGCGGCGGCTCCAGGCGGCTCCTCAAGGTGTCCGTCTCGGGACCGAACTCGCGCAAGACGCGAACGCGCTCCGCCTCGAAGGCCAGGTTCTTGTAGAGGCCGTGGCTCCGTATGCGCGCCACGTCCTCCGGTGCCCAGTGCGCCGGCCGGTACCCCGCCAGGCGGAACTCCTCCGGGAGGAGGTCGGGGTCCTCCTCGGTCAACCTCACGTACTCGTTGACGCCAAGGACGAAGGCGGCGACGACCCGCTTGGTGTCCGAGCCGTAAGAGAGCCACTCTCGGCGCATCTCCCCGCGGTAGAGGAACAGCCTCGAGGCCCGGTCCTTCTCGACGAAGGAGGGCCCGAAGGCCTCGGAGAGGAGCCCCAGGCCCCGCCTGCGCCAAAGGTCGATCTGCCAGAGGCGGTCTCTGGCGGCGTTGAAGCCCTGGGCTAGGAAGGCGTCGTCGGCCGAGGAGGCGTAGACGTGCGGCACGCCCCAACGGTCCACCAGGATCTCGACCGGGCCGTTCAGGCCCCCGACGGCGTAAAAATGCTCGGCGCCCATCGAAGTGCCCCTCCTCGCTTGCGTGGTCCTCGCGTGAGGACGGCGATCCGGCGTTCCCGCACCCAAGCCCCCGAAACAGGCGTCGAAGTAGCCCCACCGCGCTTACTCCCCATCCTTCTTGCCTTGGGGAGCATTATGGGACGATGGTGGGCCTCACGCAAGGCAAGGGTCCACCGTCGGGAGTGTTGGCCCCACTACCCCGGGCAAACTCCCGTATCCCCGGATACGTCCACACGTGCCTATTGGTGCCCTGTCCGGTGGAGCGGGCTCGAACTTCTGCGAAGGCCAATTTCACGAAGTTCGCGTTTCCCGTATGCGTCAATCCAGCGTTTTTTGCGCAGAGCTCGGATCAGCTGCCATAAGGCGCAAAGTAGCGACTCAGAGGCGCGCGCGAAAGTTGCCCACTTCTTCGTCGGCGTGCTTCAGACGCGCGGTCGTGCGTCTTTGCGCACCGACGCAATGTCTTGGGGCGACCGTTTGACGCCCCGAGCCCCAAAAACGGCCGGAGCCGGTCCTCGGAGGCCCTTTCGTTCGAGAATATAGATGTGAGCGTCCTAGAACGAACAGCGGCCCTGAGCATCCGCTTCTCAAGAGGTCGCGCCCCGGGTCTCGACGTGGTGGGACCAGAAGGCGAACTGGTCGCCCCCGCAGCCCTCCCTGTCCTGCCAGCGCCCCTCGCTTATGAGGTAGTAGTCTCTGCCCGGGTTCTTCACGAAGAACACCGCGTCCCACCCCACCGTCTTCCCGTCCACGACGACTCGCTCGAGGGTTCTGCTCAGCAGCCGCGCTTCCCCGCTGGGCTCCCCCTCCTCGTCCACCGCCCGGTAGGCGGCGATCTCGAAGGAGTCGGGCCTCTGGGTCTTGAAGATGCGCACACGCAGCTTCGCCCCCGCCGCCACGCTGTCGGCCTCGGGGAAGCGCGTCCTGTAGACCGCGCTCTCGTTCACGCACTCGTCCTCGCCGGTGGCCCGGTTCCAGCTCGATTCCCTCACCAAGGTGCCCGCCTGCAACCCCTTGGCCCCCTTCTTGAGGACCGTGTCGGGTATCTGGTGGTCGTGGGCTTGGGCCGGCCCCGAGGCGAGCAGGAGGACCCCCAAGAGCCCCGACGCCATCGCCGCCACCAAGGCAGCCGTAAGTCTCCACCCACCCGTTGCTCCCGAACACGCTGCTGTTTTCATCTCTTTTCCTTTCTATCTCGGGTTTCTTGTTCTTGATCGACTCGCACGCCCCGGTCTCCGCTAGGGAAGGAGCGGCACTATCTCCATGCCGTACAGCGCCCCCACGGCGGCTAGCCTCTGGACGTCCTCCGTCGGTGCCTCCGTCTCCGGGGGTATCCCCTCGCCGGCCGCCGCAGGCCCTGCCTCCTCGATAAAGCGTTCGTACGTCCCGCCCGGCGTCTGGCTCACCAGCATCCTGCCGGTCGTCTCGCCCGCGTTCTCGAAGGCGTGCAGGACGCCCTTGGGCACGTAGACCAGCGAGCCCGGGCCGGCCTCGATCCGCTCGCCTTCCGCGACGAACCCGAAGCGGCCCTCCAGCACGTAGAAGCACTCGTCCTCGCGGTGCTGGACGTGGGGCCCCTCGCCGCCCCCGGGGCCTACGGTGACTTCGAAGAGCGAGTAGGCCCCGCCGGTCTGATCGCTGCTCACCTTGCGGGTAACGAGCTGTGCCCTCGGCATCCGTACGGTCCGGCCCTGCCCCGGACCGACGCGGACGCCGCCGGCGGCAACGATGCCGATGCCGCTCTGGTCGCTCGCTTCCATCCGTCGCCTCCTTCCGTGGTGCTTCTCGGAGGGCCGGGGCGTTGTGCCCGGCCCTCCTTTGGGTGGTGCCGTCGCGACCGTCCCTGCAAGGGGACCCTAGCGCACGAACCTCTCGCGGCCCACGAAGCGGTCGAGGTTCTGGTCCGAACCCTTCTTCACCGTGTCCGTGCCCGCCGCGCAGTCCACGTAGTCGCCCTCCCCGTCGCCCACCGAGCGGATCGTGTCGTTGCCGGGGCCGCCGTGGAGCGCGTCGCTGGACCGCGAGTAGCATCCGGACAGGATCGTCCGGTGAAGGAGTCGGGGGCCGGGCTACCCGGTTGGTCCGGAACCACCCTCGCAAGACGGATCTCGGCCGTCAACGGGCCGGACGCGCGGGCGGAGCCGGTCTTGCTCCGGCGCCGCGGGCCCGCGTCCCGGCACGCGGGAAGCGTGAACGGCGTCGGCGGGAGCAAGGGGGCCCGCGCCGTCCCCGGCGTAACGGGGCCGGGGGTCGGGACGGGAGGATCTTCCGCCGGCAGGCTTGGTCCGGGAAGCAGGCGCTGACGGGGCACGCCCGGCCCACCGCCTCATCCGGACCGGCGCCCCGTTGCGAGCGGCGGCGGGAAATCCCCCGGCGTGTCGCGCAAGCGGAGGGGGATGCTTGCTTCTTCGCCGGGGGGCCATTTCGGATTATCGCCCGGCCGAGTTAAGGGCGGGTGACGGCCGCGTATCGGTTCTGTTAAGGCGGCGACCTTGCCGTGCCTCGGGAGGGTCCTTCGCCCGGCCGCGGGCCGCGGGTCGCGGCGCGTCGAACCTCGATGGGAGGTCGCCCAACACCGGGACCCAGGCGAAGCCGGGACCCAGGCCTGGGCCGCGGGAGGACGATCGGCCGGGCGCGTCGTTTGCCGAAGCAAGGAACGTTACGAAACCGTTACTTCCCCGTATACGCCCCGTCACCCGGGGCCCCTACAACGCGGGCGTGGTTGCCCGGGGCCGGGGAGGACGACGAAGGGGAGGCGAATATGGGCACAGCAGTTAGGCGGGCGGGCTCTGTCGTGGCGGCGGCGGCGCTGTTTCTGGCGCTGGCGGCGGGGGCTGCCCTCGCGGCCACCTTCGTGGGCAACGACGCCCCCAACACGATCGTGGGAACCGCGGACAGGGACAGGATAGACGGCCGGGGCGGCGGCGACGCCCTCTACGGGCGGGGCGCCAACGACAGCATCCTCGGCGACCGCGGCGGGGACCTGATCGTTGGCGGCCCCGGCGGCGACAACCCCGGCTTCGACGTCGGCCCCGGGGGCAAGAGGGGCCTAAACGGCGGCCCCGGCGACGACCGGGTCGAGGGCAACGGCGGCGACGACTTCCTGGCGGGCGGCGAGGGGGGCGACCTCCTCCTCGGCGGGGCGGGCGACGACCAAATCGGGGACCCTGGGCGGGGGCCCGTAGACGTGACCCGCTAGGGGGACGGGGTGGACTTCGTGGAGGCCAGCCCGAACGACCGGGTGGCCGCGGACTGCGAGAGGGTGGAGCGCCCCCAGATCTTCTAGCGCGACGCGCAACGGACGGAAGAAGGGGCCGGGGCCCTAGAGTCGCTGGGGTCGCGGCCTTTTCGCGCCCGGTCCCGGGACCGTTTAACACCCGTCTAACACGAACCGGGCGGGGACCGCTTCGGTGGTGGCCCGGCGCCGAAGGGTGGGGGGGGAAGCTTTGTGCCAAGGAAAAGCCCAGGAGGAGCACGGCTCTTCGCATGGCGGGGCTCCTTCGGCGAGGGGAGGAGGCCCATTGCAGGCTGTGTGGGCCTCGAAGCGGCTCCCCCCGCGCGACGCCCCTTCGCGATTCTTTCCGCCGCGCCCAAGGAAGGGGGTTGCGGCGGGTACGGTTTGTTGCGGTCAGCCGGCCCCGAGCGCGGGACGCCCGGTCTCGTGGGCGCCCGAGGGCCCGCGACGCGTCCTCGCGGCGACGCCCTCCTTGGCGCCCGCGCTCCCCCGCCGCACCCTCCCCAGCGCCTCGGCCAGCGGCTTGCCGCGGGGGCCCCGCGCCTCCCCCCGCGCGACGATCTCGCCGATTGCGAAGTACGCCTCCTGCTCGCGGGCGCACGGCCCGCAGAAGGCCACGCCCCGGATCTCCGCGACCGCCAGATTGGGGCAGGGGCTCTCCGTCTTGCTCCGCACCTGGCAAGGCGCCGGCGTAGGCGATCCGGCCACCAAAGCCCCCTTCCCACGTAACGGCGGCACGCCGGACCCCCGCTCGAGAGCGCCTAGACGGCCTGCTTGAGGGCTTGACCCGCGCTGAAGGAGGGGACCTTTGTGGCCGCGATCTTCATCTTCTCGCCGGTCTGGGGGTTCCTTCCCTCTCTGGCCCTGCGCTCCCTGACGGAGAACTTCCCGAAGCCCGTTATCTGGACCTCGTCCCCGCCCTTGAGCGCCTCCGTGACCACCCGCTCGAAGGCCCCGAAGTGCTCCTGGGCTTCGCCCGTGCTCACGCCCGCCTCCTCGGCGATCCTCTCGATGAGCTCCGTCTTGTTCATGCCCTCTCCTTCCTGCCGCCGTCTCTTGGCTCCACGGCGTACCCGTTGGCGTTCATTGCCCCCTGTTTGTACGGGAGGGGGCGCCGCTTCCCACCCCCGCATCGTCGGCGGGTTTGGCGGAGCGGACCCTGTTGGGGTGCGCCACGGAGCGTACACCACATTTGGCACAAGCGATTCGGGGGCGGGCAAGAGGGGCGCGGACCCCGCGCGGCGAACGCCGGGGCCCGACGCTATCGACCCGATGGCGGGGGGAACCGTCCGAAAGGCGGCCCGGGCGATCCTCGACCGTGCTCCCTGCCGGAACACGGCGTCAAGAACCGGGCGCGTCAGCCGCCGGCTTGGACCTCTAATTCGGATCCCAGCGGGGGACGCCCGAACCGCTCCCAGGCGCTGCCGCCGCGCAGGAAGAGCTCCATCCACACCGTCTCCTGCCCCCGGCCGTCCCTCCAGCCGCTGCTCCCCGGGGCGAAGGCCAGCTCACCCTCCCCCACCCCGAAGCTGCCGCCGCTCGCCGTCGCCGTGAGCTCTTCGTTGCCGACGCGGACCCGGACGGCCGCGCCGGGCTCGACGCCGAGCGTGCCGCCCTCGATGGTCGTCTTCAGGTTGCCGTAGCCATCGACGTAGGCGAGGCGGTTCTCGGGGACGCCCGGGATCGCGGCGGGGTCCATCTCCTCGCCCAAAGCGCCGGGGCGGCCGAGGGCGATCTCGGCGGCCGCCTCGGGGAAGAGGTCGCGGGAGCGGAACTGGGACCCCCCGGCGGAAACGGGGGCCCACCGCAGTTCTTCGGCGGCGTCGCGCACGAAGGAGAAGGCGTGGCCGGCGTTCACGCCCACCACGCGCACCCCGTTCGGCAGCAGCGCGTAGGCCAGCCGCTCCCCCTCGTTGCCCTCGCGGGCCTCCCCCTCGTCCTCGCGGGGCGCGACGTTGTGGTAGACGACGGTTCCGGGCGGGG
>CADCVH010000061.1 GCA_902806085.1 uncultured Rubrobacteraceae bacterium
TGGAGGAGGTGGTTCTGGAGCATGTCGCGCAGGACGCCCGCCCCGTCGTAGTAGCCCGCGCGGTGGCCGACGCCGACCTCCTCGGCGACCGTGATCTGGACGCTGTCCACGTAGGCGCGGTTCCACACCGGCTCGAAGAGGGTGTTGGCGAAGCGGAAGAACAGGACGTTCTGGGCCGTCTCCTTTCCCAGGTAGTGGTCGATCCTAAAGACCCGCTCCTCGCCGAAGACGGCGCCTATCCTGCGGTCGAGGTCCAGGGCCGAGGCCAGGTCCCGCCCGAAGGGCTTCTCGATCACGACCCGGCGGCCTCCTCCCTCCTCCCCGGCCATCCCGGCTTCTCCCAGGTTCTCGACCACCGGCGCGTAGAACTTCGGCGCGGTCGCCAGGTAGTACAGCCGGTCGGACGGCCCCCCTTCGAGCTCCTCCAGCGTCCCCCGCAACCGCCCGAAATCGTCCGGCGTCGAGAGGTCGCCGCGCGCGTAGTACAGGTTTGCTGCGAACCCATCCCAGGCCTCCTCATCGAAGGTCTTGGCCGAGAACTGCGACACGCCCTCGCGCATCAGGCGCCGAAACTCCTCGTGGTCGTAGGGGCGGCGGGCGTAGCCGACGATCCGGGTCCCTTCCGGCAGGCGCCCTTTGAGACGCAGGTTGTACAGCGCCGGGATCAGCTTGCGCTTCGTCAGGTCGCCCGAGGCGCCGAAGATGACGATGGTGGAGGGCCCGCCGCCGGTCGTGGTCGGTGCTCTGTCCATGCTCACGCCTTGCGTTGCAGCTCGTGGCCGCCGAACTGGTTGCGCATCGCGTTGAGGAGCTTGTTGGCGTAGTTGTCGGCCTCGCGCGAGGAGAAGCGTTGTTCGAGGGCGGTCGTGATAACAGGAACCGCGACGCCAAGCTCTATGGCCTCGACGACCGTCCAGCGTCCCTCGCCCGAGTCCTGCACGTAGGGGGCGAGGCCTTCGAGGTCGGCGCCTTCGGAGAGGGCGCTGGCAGTGAGGTCGAGGAGCCAGGAGCGCACCACGCTGCCGTCGCGCCAGATCTCGGAGACCTGGTGCAGGTCGAGCCCGAACTCCTCCTTGCGCCGCATGAGCGCGAAGCCCTCGGCGTAGGCCTGCATCATGCCGTACTCGATGCCGTTGTGGACCATCTTGACGAAGTGCCCGGACCCCGAAGGCCCGACG
>CADCVH010000062.1 GCA_902806085.1 uncultured Rubrobacteraceae bacterium
AACGGCGCGGGAGTTCGACCTCCTCTATTACCTGGCGGCGAGCCCCGGCAGGGTCTACACCCGCGACCACCTCATGGAGGTCGTCTGGGGCTACGCCTTCTCCGCCGACACCAGCACCGTCACGGTCCACATGCGCCGGCTGCGCGAGAAGGTCGAGCCCGACCCCGCCAACCCGCGCTACCTGCGGACGGTGTGGGGCGTCGGGTACAAGTTCGGCGGATGAAGGCGTCGCTGCGCACGGCCGGCCTGGCGCTCCTGTTCCTCGCCGTCTCTTTGGCCGCGGCCCTCCTCGCCGCGGTCCTCCTGCGCCTGCCGGCGGCCGACCTGCCGCTCGTGGCGTTGCTGCTCGCGGCGGCCGGCGGCGTGGGCGGGCTGCTGGCCCTGCTGCTCGTGCGGCCGGCCGTGCTCGGGTGGCTCGGCGGGGTGCGGGCGCAGCTCGCGGGGGCGAGCCTGATCGGCAGCCTCCTCCTCCTCGGGATGGTGCTGGCAGGCGCCAGGGCCATGTTCCTCTCCGGCCACGACCTGTCGCTCTTGCTGACGATGCTGGTCTTCGCGGCGATCCTCTCGGTCGGCTTCGGCCTGCTCTGCGCGAAGATGCTGGCGGACCGCATCGAGCGGGTGCGGGAAGGGGCGGCCAGGATCGCCGCGGGCGATCTGGAACCCGGGTTGCCCGTCGAGGGCCACGACGAGGTCGCGGGCCTGGCCGAGGACTTCAACCGCATGGCCCAGGCGCTTGGGGCGGCGGCCGGGCGCGAGCGCGAGATGGAGAAGGCGCGCCGCGACCTCATCGCCGCCGTCTCCCACGACCTGCGCACCCCGCTCGCCTCCACAAGGGCCCTCATCGAGGCCGTGGCCGACGGCGTGGCCGAGAACCCGGAGGCAGACGCCCGCTACCTCTCCTCCGCCCGAAAGGAGCTTTCTCACCTCAGCCGCCTCGTCGACGACCTCTTCGAGCTCGCCCGCATCGACGCCGGGGGGCTGCAGCTCACCCTGCAAGAGTCCTCCCTGCACGACCTGATCTCCGACACCATCGCGAGCTTCCAGCCGCAGGCCGACAACCGGGGCGTGCGCCTGGTCGGGGAGGTTTCGGGCGGCGTGGACCCGGTGCTCGCGAATCCGTCCAGGCTCCAGCGCGTCCTCCACAACCTCCTCTCCAACGCCCTGCGCCACACCCCGGCCGACGGCACCGTCGCCCTGCGCGCCGCCCCGCACGGGGACGGGGTTCGCGTCGAGGTGACGGACACGGGAGAGGGCATCGCCCCCGAAGACCTGCCCCGCGTCTTCGAGAGGTCCTTCCGGGCCGAGAGCTCCAGGGTCAGGCCCGAAGAGGGCGGGGCGCCCGGGGCCGGCCTGGGCCTCGCCATCGCGCGCGGCCTGATCGAAGCCCACGGAGGCACGATGGACGTCGAGAGCGACCTCGGGCGGGGCTCGCGCTTCTGCTTCACGCTTCGCCGCGCTTAGGAGTTTCGGGCATCGGGATCTTACGGGGTTGGGAGTAACGTGGGTTCGGGTTGTGGGGCTCGACGGATACTGTCTCCTTGGATTCTGTTCGGATGCTGTCCTTAGCCCCGCCCCGGTCACACTACGGGCGTTCATGGGCAACAACGGGGGGACGCGGGATAACGCAGGGATGGAAACGGGGTACCTGGTAGGGCGCGTGATCCGGCGCGGCGAGACGCGCCGGGCGGTGCCGCGATGGGGTAGAGTTGGCGCACGATCGCGGCTAGCCCCACGCGGGCGGGTGCCGCCGGCGCCCTGTCGGATCGGGCGAGAGGCAAAGAGGAGAGGACGCGGATGGACGAGAGGTTGCTCGCGGTGGCCCTGGGTCGGGAGGAGGCGGATCTCGTAGTCCGCGGGGATCGGCTGATCAACGTCAACACGGGCGAGATCTACCCCGGCGGCGTGGCGGTGGCGGGCGAGCGCATCGCCGCCATCGGCGACGTGGCGTACACGGTCGGGGATGGCACCGAGGTCGTCGAGGCGGGCGACGCTTACATCGTCCCGGGCTTTGTCGATGGTCATATCCACCCCGAGAGCAGCTCCCTGAGCATGACGCGCTTCGCCGGGGTGGTGCTCGCGCGCGGCACGACCAGCGTGTTCACCGACCTGCACGAGATCGCGGTCGTCGGCGGGATGGAGGCCGTAGACGCGGCCCTCGAAGAGGCGAGGACGACGCCGCTGAAGCTCTTCTTCGTGGTCCCCTCGCACGTGCCGTTCGCGCCGGGCCTGGAGACCAGCGGGGGGCGCTTCGATCCCGGCATCATCGCGTCCGCCCTGGAGCGCGCCGAATCGGTCGGGCTCTCGGAGGTTGTCTCCCTCTACGTGGCCGCCGGCGATGAAGAGTTGCTGCGCTCGGTAGACGACGCCCACCGGGCGCGCAAGGCCCTGGTGGGCCACGGCCCGGACACGAAGGGGCCCGCGTGGAGCGCGTTCGCGGCTGCCGGCATCACCAACGACCACGAGTCGCTGGACGTGGAGGACGTTCTCCTGCGGGTGCGCAACGGCGTCCACGCCCACCTGCGCCACAACCTGATCGTGCCGACCCTGCCCGAGCTCGTCAGGGCCGCCACCGAGCGCGGCGTGGACACCCGCTTCTTGAGCCTGGTCACCGACGACACGAGCGCCATAGCCCTGGTCCAGGACGGGCACCTCGACCACCTCGTCCGGCTCGCGCTCGCCGAGGGCGTGGGCTTCGTGACCGCGGTGCAGATGGTGACCCTCAACCCCGCAAGCTCCTTCCACCTGGAGGGCGAGATCGGCACCCTCGCCCCCGGCCGCTACGCGGACATCAACGTCGTGAGCGGCCCGGAAGACTTCCGGGTACTGAAGACGATCGCCCGGGGCAGGCCCGTCGCCGAGGACGGTGGGCTGCTCGAGCCCCTCGACGTCCCGGAGCGCCCCCAGATCTCGGCCGGCACCTTCCATCTGCGGGAGCCCGTGGCCGCCCAGGACCTGGTCATAACGGCCAAAACCGGGTCAGGCGAAGCGGACGTCCGCTTCATGCGCACCCTTCCCTGGGTACCCATAACCGAGGGCGACGAGGCCACCCTCCCCGTGGTGGACGGCCGCGTGGCGGCCGATACGGACCGGGACATCCTGCACGTCGCCGTAATCGAGCGTCACCACGAGACCGGAAACGTCGGCAAGGCCTTCGTCGGGGGATTCGGGCTGAAGCGCGGGGCGATGGCTTCCAGCGTCGCCCACGACAACCACAACATAGTGGTCATGGGCGCGGACCCGGACGACATGGCCCTCGCCGCCGGCAGGGTCGCCGAGCTCGACGGCGGCGTGGTCCTGGCCGAGAACGGCCGGTTGGTTGGGGAGATGGCGCTCCCTCTCTGGGGGCTCCTGGCAGACGCCGACGCCCGGATGCTCGCGGAGGAGCGCCAGACCTTGCTGGACAAGGCCGGGGAGATGGGTTGCACCGTGCCCGAGCCTTTTATGTTCTTATCGTTCATAACGCTGGCCGGCATCCCCCAGTTCGCCGTCACGGATAAGGGCTACGTGGACTGCCTGCGTCAGGCCGTGGTGGAGCCGATTCTCGGTTGGAAGTAGGCGGGGGTCAGGAGGACCGGCTCTCCTCGCCCGGACTCCTCCTGAACGCCGGGGCCCTTCGGAGCACCCTCTACTTCGACCGCCTGGTCTCCTACCTCAAGGAGCACGGCGCGGAGGTCCGCGACGACGACCTGTCCCGAGTTTTGCCGCTGTTGCGCGCCCACGTGCGCGTCCTGGGCCGCTACCACTTCCGGCTGGACGAGTCGGTGGCGAAGGCGGGACGGCCGGTGTGTTCTGGTTGTTTGACCTCCGCCAGACCATCCCCGCGGACCGCGACGAACCGGCACACCGGCCCCTCCGGGCGCGCTAGGGAGGAACCGGTGCTCGTAGGCGTTGAGCATCTTCGCCCGCTTGTACGGCCGCATGACGCGGGCATCCCCCAGGGCTGGGGAGGACCATTATGGACCGAACTTAGCGGACGAGCCTGCTGCTATCGTTGCCCCGTTTTGCAATGCACCATTAGTGCCGGGCGCCTCGCTGGCGTCGGTAGTGCGCCGCCGCCTTCATCCGGTTGCCGCAGCCGCTCATGCTGCACCACCGGCGTGCGTGGTTCTTGCTCGTGTCGTAGAAGTGGAGCACGCAGCCCGGATTTTCGCACTTCTTGAGCAGCGGCAGGTCGCCCCCGGCGAGGAGATCCGCCGCCGACTCCGCGATCGGCACCAGCGCGCCCAACGGCTCGTCGCGCTCCGCCCGAAATCGCTTCTCGAAGCCGGTCGGGGTCTGCTCGATCTGGGGATACCCCGGGCGGGACCGCAGCAGGGCGTTGACCCCGTCGATCGCCCCCTGCGGTGCAGGCTCCCCCATGACGACCGCCTCGACGACTTCGCGCAGGTCTTCCCGCAGCGCCAACGCCCGCTCGAAGACCTGCCGGCCCCGAGGGCCTTCGCCCCACCCCTTCAGCGCCTCTTCGGCCTCCCCCCCACTCAAGACCCCAGCCTCCGCCAACCACCGCGCCAGGTCCGATGGCTCCCCGAGCAGGTCCATCAACCGGCCGTGCTCCGCGACCCGCGTGTTCACGAAGTCGAGGCACAGGTGGTTGCCGACAAAGAAGAACCTCGAACCCTGCTTCTCCCCAAACGCCATTTATTCTCCAAAGATCTCGACCCGATTCGTCCTGCAAACGTCCGCAAACGCCGCACGCCCCAGATTCTAACCTGTGAAATCTGCTTGACAAGTTAGGTATCCGCATATAACCTCTAAATAATATTTTGGTAGTTAGAAGCCTTGAGGGTTTCGGGCCGATTCGGAGAGAGGGAGGTTGGGGACGTGGGACTAGGGACGCAGATGTCCGGGCGGAGCCGTTCGACCGGGCGGCCAAGAAGAGCGAGCGTTAAGGAGAGAGCATTGATCAAGGTCAAGCACCGCACCGTGAACGTCGACGGTATCGACGTGTTTTACAGGGAGGCCGGCGATGAGGCAAACCCGACGTTGCTCTTGCTGCACGGGTTCCCGACCTCGTCGCACATGTTCCGTAACCTGATCCCGGCGCTGGCGGACGAGTTCCACCTCGTAGCCCCCGACTACCCGGGCTTCGGCAACAGCGCCTTTCCCCCGCCCGAGGAGTTCGACTACACCTTCGAGAACCTCGCCGCGGTGATGCGGGGGTTCGTGGACGGGATCGGGCTCGACAAGTACTCCCTGTACATCCAGGACTACGGTGCGCCCGTCGGCTTGAGAATTGCCACCGCCCAGCCCGAGCGCGTGGAGGCCCTGATCGTGCAGAACGGCAACGCCTACACCGAGGGCTTCATCATGCCCTTCTGGGATCCGATCTTCGCCTACGGCGAGGAGCGCTCGCCGGAGAACGAGGCGGCCCTGCGCGGGGCCCTCGAGATAGACGCCCATCGCTGGCAGTACACCCACGGCACGCGAGACGTCGAGGCGATCAGCCCCGACAACTGGAACCTCGACCAGCGTTTCCTCGACCGGCCCGGCAACAAGGATGTCCAGCTAGGCCTCTTTTACGACTACCAGTTCAACATTGCCAAGTACCCGGTCTTCCAGGAGTACTTCAGGACCCACCGGCCGCCGACGCTGATCGTGTGGGGCAAGAACGACGAGATCTTCAGCCCCGCCGGCGCCGAGGCCTACAGGCGCGACCTGCCCGACGCCGAGTTGCACCTGCTCGACACCGGCCACTTCGCCCTCGAGGAGGACCTCGACGCCATCGCCGGGCACATCAGGCGCTTCCTGGGCGAGCACCTGCCGGGCGAGCGCGCCGCTTGAGCGCGGACCTCGGTCGATAGTTACGAAGGGGCGGGACCGCCAGGTCCCGCTCACCTACTACTGACAACGACTACGAGATAGGCGAGTCCGAACGCTGCATACGCCAGGCGAGACCGGACGGGGAGGCCACGACTTGAGCGCCAAGTACCACCCGGGGGAGATCGAGGTGCAGGAGCGCGCGGGCGTGCGCGGGATGGCCGAGCGCGTGGGCAACGGCATCCACCCCGTCATTCCGCCCGCGGCGCGCGAGTTCCTAGAGGAGCAACCGATGGTGGTCGTGGGCTCCGTCGGCTCGGACGGACGGGTGTGGGCTTCCATGCTCGCCGGCGAACCCGGCTTCGCGCGGGCGCTCGACGAGCGGACGGTGATGATCGACGCCGCTCCGGTGCCCGGGGACCCGCTGGCGGAGAACCTGGCCGCGGGGGTGACCGCCGTCGGCGTAATCGCGATAGACCTCGCCAGCAGACGGCGCATGCGGTTGAACGGCAAGGCCGAGGGTCGCTCCGACGGCATCCGCGTGAGCGCCGAGCAGGTCTACGCCAACTGCCCCAAGTACATCCAGGCGCGTGAGTGGGAGAAGGTCGCCCACGACCCGGGGGCGGGACGGCGGAACGTCCGACGCGGCGGGACCCTGACGGACGAGCAGAGGCGGCGGATCTCACAGGCGGACACGTTTTTCGTCGCCAGCGCCCGCCCCGGGCACGGCGCCGACGCCTCGCACCGCGGCGGCCAACCCGGCTTCGTCCGGTTCCTCGACGACGACACGCTGGAGTTCCCGGACTACTCCGGCAACACCATGTTCAACACTCTAGGCAACATAGCCGCCAACCCCGACGCCGGGTTGTTGTTCGTAGACTTCGAGCGCGGAGGCACCCTGCAACTCGCGGGGGAGGCGAAGGTGGTCTGGGGGCCGGAGCGCGCCGCGCGGTTCGTTGGGGCCGAGCGCGTGGTCGAGTTCCGGGTCGATGAGGTCGTCGAGATCGGGGACGCCCTCCCGCTGCGTTGGCGCTTTAAGGGCTACTCGCCGTTCAACCCGGCCTAGAGAACGCCCAGAGGAGGGAGCACCGTGAGCACGAGAAAGGAAGCCCGTCTGGTCTCGCTGAACGTCGGCAAGCCCGGACCGCTGCCCTACCGGGGACGAACGGTACAAAGCGCGTTCGTCAAAACCCCGGTCGAGGGCCTGTCGCGGCTGGACCACGCCGGCCTCGAAGGCGACGCCCAGGCGGACCTCGTGGGCCACGGCGGGCCCAACAGGAGGGCGTGCGCCTACCCGCTGGAGCACCACCCGTACTGGACCGAGAGGATCGGGCATCGGCTCGGGTACGGGGCCTTCGGCGAGAACTTCTCCACCGAGGGGCTCCTCGAGTCGGAGGTGGTCGTCGGCGACGTCTACCGGGTGGGCGAACCCGGGCGGGGCGCGCTCTTGCAGGTGAGCCAGCCCCGGACGCCGTGCTACAAGCTCGCCGCCCGCCACGGACGCAAAGAGCTGGCCGCGTGGTTCGCCGAGACCGGCCTCACCGGCTTCTACCTGCGCCTGGTCGAACCCGGGCACGTGCGGGCGGGGGATGCCCTCGTTTTGCTCGACCGCCCGGCGCACGGGGTAACCGTCCTCGAAACCAACCGCGTGATGTACCGCGACCGGCACGACGCGGCCGGCCTCGAACGCGTGCTCGCGGTACCCGAGCTATCCGGCCCGTGGCTGGAGACCTTCGAGGACCGACTCGCCGGGGTTACCCGAAGGCCCACCGAGAAGCGGTAAGGACGGAGGAGAGCATTCCGCCCCTGGCCAGCTGCGGGGGGAGCACGCCGCCCGGTCGCTGTTGGCCCAGGACGAGTTGGTCCACCCAGTGTTCGTGCGCCGGGGACCGCCGCAGGCCGTCACACGCCCGCGACGCCGCGGCTCCCGATAACGGGGCACAAAACGCGGGGTGCCGGTCGGCTGAGAGGAGCGTCCACAGGTCCCCGGCGTCCTGCTGCGGCCACTCTAGGTCCCGCTACGCGTCTCACGCATTGGTTCTGTCGTCGTCTTGGCGAAAGCGGCCCGGAACGCATCGAGTATCCCGGATGGGGCATCGATTGCAACGTAGTAGTAACGTGTTCTACCGATTGACGGTCTTTTGAGCACGCTTGAGCGACCGATTCGGGGTCCGACTTCTACCTTTCACCAAAAGATCGCCAGAGCCCACGCATTACGGCGAGGTTTCTGTGCGGGGCCTCCTCCGGCGGGTCCGTTCCTTCCGTTCGGCCGGCGCGACACGCGTCAGGGCGTCGGCATGACGTCGTCATCGTCGTCGCCCTCGACCACCCGGGCCACCTCGGCCAGTCGCTCGATCCTGCCGTCGGCCGCCCGGAGTTGGGCGAAGATGCAGGATTCGAACGTCGCCTCTTGGCCCCCCGCCTGGGCGACGTGGAACAGGTAGCGCCCGGCCACCCTGTCCCCGTCTCGTAGCTGCTCGACGACCTCGGCACGACCGCCGCTCACCGAGGCCCGCATCTCGCGGACGTGGCCTAAGTACTCCTGCCTCCCGTACACCTTGCCGTTGATGCGCTGGCGAAAACGGGGGGAGACGAGCCTGTCGAGGGTCTCCTCGAGTGACTCCGCCTGCTCGTCGCCGAAGAACAGCTCGGACAGAGCCTCGAGAAGAGTGGCGTCCGAACCCGGGCCTGTGTGCGCGGTCATGTTAACTGCCTCCTAGAGATGTGGATGAATCCGCTGACGTGAGACCGCCGATGGGGCGTCGGGTAGGTCGGTCGATCGACCCCAGCGACCCTTTCTAGCAGGATGCGCGGGGCCTCCTCCGGCAGGTTTGTCCCTTCCGTTCGTCCGGCGAGCGCCTCCCCGGTGCAGAGGTCGACCCGGACGCCGGCGAACGGCTCCGCGGCCGTCGAGGCGACGATGCCCCGGCCGGTCCGTCCTCGCCGCCTCAGGGGCGGGTTCCCGGCGGGCCCAGCAGCTCGTCGCCCAGCTCCGCCGTGACGCGCCCGAAGAGATCCATGTCGAAGGCGCCGGCCGGGGGCGGCGTGCCGTCCGTGTCGGGGATGCCGACCTCCCCGATAAGGTGGGCGAAGCCGCTCGGCGAGGCGACGACCAGCGCCCGGGCCGGGCCCGGCCCGGTGGCGCCGACGGCGTGGGTCGTGCCGGGAGGGATGAGGAGGCTCTCGCCGGCCCCCAGCACCACCGCGCGCCCTTCGAGCCAGACCGTGGTCTCGCCCTCGATCTGGTAGACGTGCTCGGAGTAGCGCGTGTGCCGGTGTAGCGGCGTCTCGAAGCCGG
>CADCVH010000063.1 GCA_902806085.1 uncultured Rubrobacteraceae bacterium
TCTCGCAGTCTGTGATGCAGCTCTTCGCCTCGCGCGACACCGAGAAGACGTGGGCCCGGTCCATAGCCATGATGCGCCACGGCTTCGGCGGACACCCCTACGGGTCGGATGAGGCGGTCGTCCGCGAGCGCCGGGAAGGACGCATCGGTGGCTTCCCCGACGATCGGTAGATGCCGCGAACGCGCGTGTTCGAAGCGGAAAGTGGCGTCAAGGTAAAACGATCGGAAAGGTCGAGCGATGGAACAAAGACTCGAAGGCAAAGTGGCACTCGTAACGGGGGCCTCCAGCGGGATCGGCCGGTCGATCGCGGTGCGCCTGTGCCGGGAGGGCGCCGCGGTAGGGATGAACCACCTGTCGGACACGGACAAGGGCGGGGCCGAGGAGGCCGTGCGGGAGGTGACGGACTCCGGAGGGCGGGCCGTGGCGATCCGGGGGGACGTCTCCAAAGAAGACGACGCAAAGCGGATGGTGTGGGAGGTCGTCGAGGAGTTCGGACGCATAGACGTCCTGGTGAACAACGCCGGGATAGAGAACGAGCGCCCCTTCCTCGAGATGGCCCTCGAGGACTGGGAGAAGGTCCTCTCGGTGAACCTCACCGGGGCGTTCCTGATGAGCCGGGAGGCCCTCAGGGTCATGACCGGGCACGGGGGCGGTACGGTCATAAACGTCTCCAGCGTCCACGAGCGCATCCCGTGGCCCAACTTCGCCCACTACGCCGCGACGAAGGGCGGGCTGAAGATGCTCACCGAGACGCTGGCGCTGGAGTTCGCCAAGAGGGGCGTGAGGGTGAACGCGGTGGCCCCCGGGGCCATAGCGACGCCCATAAACAAGGAGAAGCTGGACGACCCCGCAAAACGGGCGGAGGTCGAGAAGCTCGTCCCCTGGGGCCGGTGGGGAGAGCCGGAGGAGGTGGCCGCCTGCGTCGCCTTCCTGGCCTCCGATGAGGCTTCCTACGTTACGGGGGCTACGCTCTTCGTGGACGGGGGGATGGCCCTCTACCCGGGCTTCGAGGCGGGTGGTGGGTAGCGAGGGCCACGCCGGCCTTCTCTCTCGCGGCGATCCGTCGCCGTTTCGTCGTCCCGTTGCGGGAGGCCTCGGGCGTATTACGGCAAAAGCGGGACGAACCCGCATCAACGGGAGAAGGTGCACCGGAGTTTGACCGCCCTCAACGTAGCCCTGGCCGCCATCGGGGGCCTGATCCTCGTGATCGGGCTATTCTCCGAGCCGCTGAAGCGCAGCCTCCTCTCGGCGACCATACTCGCCCTGCTGGTCGGAATCCTGCTCGGCCCGTCCGTGTTCGGGCTACTCGACCTCTCCGAGTGGGGCAACCCGGAGGCGATCCTCGAGCAGGCGTCCCGCCTGACGATAGCCGTCGGGCTCATGGGCGTGGCGTTGCGCCTCCCCAGCGGATACGTCCTGAGCCGCTGGCGGTCCCTGTTTGTCCTGCTGGGCCCGGTCATGCTCTTCATGTGGTTGAGTAGCGGCCTGTTGACGTACCTGATACTGGGGCTGCCCTTCTGGGTGGCGATGCTGGTGGGGGCCGTGATCACCCCCACCGATCCGGTCATCGCCAGCACCATAGTCACGGGCGAGGTGGCGGAGCAGAACCTGCCCGCTCGCGTGAGGAACCTCCTGTCCGGGGAGTCGGGGGCCAACGACGGGCTGGCCTACCCGCTCGTGTTCCTGGCCATACTCATGCTGGAGCGGCCGCCGGGGGAGGCCCTGGCGCACTAGCTGACAGACGTCGTGTTGTGGGAGGTGGGGGCGGCCATGGTCTTCGGGGTCCTTACGGGTTACGTGGCGGGACGCCTGCTGCGCTGGGCCGAAGCCCAAGGCAATATAGGGTAGCCCTCCTACCTTTCAAGCTGTAGCCGATGAGCCCGTCGACGATCAGATCGGGGTCCGCACCCCCGACGGCGGTCTCGGATGACCCGACCTCCACCCCCATCCGGCGGAGGATGCGCAGCTGATGGGCGGGGACCGGCGCGAAGCCATCGTCGGGTTTGGTGGTGAGGACCCCGACCCGCGCGCCCCAGTTGTGCAACCGCCTCGCGCACACCAGCGCGCCGCCGTTGCCGCCCGTGCCGGCCAGGACGGTGACCCCCTTGCCGCGCGGGTCTCCTCCCAAAAAGCGTACCCTGCCCAGGTGGGCGAGGGCGCGCCCGGCGTTCTCCATCATCTGAACCAGCTCTATGCCGAAGTCTTCGATCATGGCCCGGTCCACCTCGATCATCTGCTCGGTGGTCAGGTATGGGACCTCGCCCCGGTAGATCGGGAACGTCACGGCCTTTTCTTCACCTCGGCTCTCTCGCGGCACGGTCGGGCGGAAGCCCGGCGCACATCGCCGCTGGGCGACAGGATCTGACACCCCCGCCGCTCTGGGGGTTCGTCTGCGCCCCGAATGGTGGGCCTTCCGCCGACCCGCACCTTACGCTCAGCATCCGTATACGCGTCCGCGGCCGGAGGGCCCCGCTGCAACCGTTCGCGCGCGGGAGTATCAGACGTGGAGCGTTGGCCGCGGCGTGAGATCGTGCCCCGCCTCTTCGCCGGCGAATTCGGGCCTCAGCCCGGGCCGAGGGATCGCCTCAGCCGGGCCCACAGGCGACCGACCGGGCCGCGACCTTCTTCCCGCAGGGCCTCCAGCAGCGCCTCGAACTCCTCGCGGCAATCCCCGCACTTGCCGAGGTGATCTTCTACCAGCGGCATCGCCCTCGCCGCGTCGAGCCCAGAGAGATCCAGCTCGACGAAGCGCTCCAGCCGCTCGAAGCACTCGTCGCAGCCGATCTCCTCCTCGCGCGTGCGCGTAAGCGCCATCAGGACCATCCTGAGGTCCTTTTGGTTCTTATCCAACGGGGTGCGCTCCTTTTGTCTCCATGCTCCTCCGACCCCTCGGGCCGATCGATCCTTACCCCTGGGCGAGCTCCTCCAGCAAGTCTTTGGGGGAGAGTCCGTCCTCTTCCATGCGCCTCTTGAGCCGCTTTCGTGCGTCGTGCATCAGCTTGTAGAGGGCGCCCCTGGTGGTGCCCATGCGACGGGCCGCCTCCTCGAGCGGCATACCCTCGAACATTACCACCGTCATGGCCACCCGCTGTTTGTCTGTTAACTCCTGGTCCATAAATTTTCGTACCAAAGCGCCCGCATCCGCGCGCGTCGAAAGCTCCTCGGGGGTGGGCTCCTCGTCGGCGAACGCGTCCTTCCGGCTGCCGGTCTGCTCGTGCCGCTCCAGGGCCTCATCCAGCGACACGTCGCGCCATCTCAGGCGCCTCAGCTCCGTGAGGGCCACCCTGACGGAGATCTTCTGGGCCCAGGTTGTGAAGCGGCTCTCGCCACGGAAGGAGCCGAGGTTGCCGAGGACCTTCATGAGCGCCTCCTGGGCGAAGTCCTCGACCGCCTCCCGGGAGACGCCGCGCCGGGAGCCCAAGGCGGCCCCCAGCCCACGCACGAGGAGGACACGCAGGTCGGCGAGCGCCTCGTCGCGCGGCGGGGGTCGCAGCTGCGCCAACCACTGCTCGTTGGTGCGCTCCTTCTTCGGCATCGAACGATCATTGTAGCGGCGAAGGACGATCTTCGCGCCGAGACCTTCACCGATCCTCGGTTGGAGCGAGTAGGCTCCGGGATATGAGGCTCGAACTCCGCGTCCAATAACCAATACCTCCGGGTCGCTGTGCGTGGCGAGGTTCAAAATGCTACTTTTGTAGAGAATGCACCAGACCGAAGAGGAGCGCCATGCTCAAACCCAAAGATCTGGCCCCCGACTTCGCTTTGCCCGATCTGGACGGAAGTTCCCTGAGCCTCTCGGACTTCCGCGGCCAGAGGGTGATCCTGTTTAACTTCTCGAGCTGGTGAACGTGCCGCGCCCAGCTGCCCGTGTGGCAGTCCTTTTTCGATGAGCGCCCCGAGCTAGACGCTCGGCTCATCGCCGTGGCGCTGGACGCCGTACCCGAGCGGGTACGGCGGCTCCCAGAAGCGCAGGGGGTGAGCTTCCCTATAGTGATCGACGAGCAGAATGCTCTGGGCGAGGCTTACCGGTTCAGTGCGGTCCCGAATGCGTTCCTGATCGACGAGGCCGGGGTGATCCGCTACGCTGGGTACGACGGGTTCTCTATAGAGCGCGATCCCGGGCGCGGCGAACTGCTAGCGGCGCTTGCCGGCGAAGAGGTGAACGCGGTCTCCTCGATGTCGCCGCCGGACCCGAAGGCCAACCGGCTCTTCGAGAAAGGTACGCAGGCCCTCGGGCGCGGCGAGCGCGACGTGGCGCTGGAACTGTGGCGCGAGGCGCGCGCTCTGGATCCCGACAACTGGATCATACGCAAGCAGATCTGGTCAGTGGAGCACCCGGAGCTCTTCTATCCGGAGATAGACAAGGATTGGCAGGCCGCACAACTGCAGCGGGAAGGCTATGCTCGGCACCAAGACTAGTAACCGCTCGCAACGTGGGGTGGATGCTTCTCGGCCCACCCAAACAGCTTCGCGTACCCGGCCTCATTCGTAGGGACGTGCATCTCTCCCAGCCGACGTCCGAGGTCGTCCACGGCGACGGCCACGTGCGAGTCGAGGTGGGTGTCCACCCCCACGGTGACGGGCTTCTTCTCTGCGGCGTTCTCGGTGACGGGCACGGTCGTTGTCACTCCTCTGCTCCGGGACACGGCTTGGCGCTCTGCGGAGGGGGCGGCCGGACGGTACTGCGACGGGACCTCTCTCTGGCAAGCTCCTATTAGGTCACTGCCGGCCCTTCCGAGACGCGACGGCGACCCTCCCTGGCCGGCCGACGGTTCGCTAAGAAGGCACAGACGGCCCTACGATTTTCGGGTCAGGCCGACCGGGAGGGCAACCGCCGCTCGTATTCTCGCAGTACGATATCCCTCAGTTCATCCCTGCTAGGGTTCGCGGCGCCCTGCGCGGAGCACCTTGAATCCGTCGCTCCTGCGAGGCGCGTCCCGGTGCCGCCCGCTTCCCATGTGGATGAGGGAGGATCGTTACGTACCCGGCAGAATACAAACCGCGCCGAGGTACGGTTCCGGACCCTGGCGATTGACGGAACCTTGGTGCTGCAGTTGGCTTAGGTCACCCGACTCATATGAACGTGTTGGCCGTATGGTGGGCCCCTTCCCGAAACTTCGCGCCGAGGGGGTTCTAGGAAGTCCGGGGCACGAAGAAGAGGGCCGGGGGTTCGCTCCCGGCCCTCCTCCCCCCTCGTGGGTCGTTGTTCGGGGCGGCTAGTTGAAGAACCTCTCGCAGCCCACGAAGCGGTCGAGGTTCTGGTCGGGGCCCTTCTTGACCCTGTCGATTCCGGAGCCACAGTCCACCAAGTCCGCGCCGCCATCGCCCACAGAGAAGATCGTGTCGTTGCCGGGTCCGCCGTAGAGCGCGTCGTCCCCGGCCCCGCCCGAGAGGACGTCGTCGCCGGAGCCGCCGTGGACGGCCCGTTCCTCGGCCCGGTCGTCGCCGGGGCCGCCGTAGATGAGGTCCTCGCCGGGTCCGCCGTAGAGGCCGTCGTGGCCGGCGTCGCCGTAGAGCGTGTCGGCGCCGCCCAGGCCGTAGATGGCGTCGTTGCCGCCCAGGCCGTGGATCACGTTCGACTTCGCCGTGCCCTTGATGACCTCCCCGGCCGCCGTGCCGTAGTCTATGGCCGTCGTGGTCGCAAAGGCCGCCCCGGCCGTGAGCGCCAGCATCAGCATCAACGTGGTGGTTATGGTCGCTATCTTCCTCATCTTGGTGCTTCTCCTTTTCTCGGTCTCTATCTGCCCATACTGTGCCGTCTAAAGAGACGCCCGACCACGCACAGAGCACCCACAACACCCACACGGTGGCCTTTGTGGGGGTACCGTGTGGGTTCTCGGGGGACGCACCGCCGAGCCGGAGGACAACAGTCTCCAACAGGGCGCGAGCACGAAGGGCCTCCGGCGGACGGTACGACTCTCCCCCGCTCCTATTCACCGGAGTGCGTGGAAGGATCATTCTCCGAACTCCGTATGCAGGATCTGGGATATGCGGCACCCGGAAGACCAAGGGCCTAGGCGATCTGGCCTCGCGGCGTTTCGGGTCGACCGCCATATGTCGTGGCGGTGCATAGAAATGCGCTTGGCTGCGTGGTGCGGCCGGAGGGGCGGGCCTTGCCTCGCGGGCGCCGATCCTGCCACTGGGCAGGCCTTCCCGCCAAGGCCGTTGTGCGCCTTCCTGCGCCCACGCTCTGGCAGGCCGGGCCTCCGCCATCCTTCCGGCCCCTTCGCGGCGTCCTGCGGCGTTTGTGGCGCCCCGTCGGTTCGCCGTTCATCTGCGGCCGCTTGGAGGCGTGGCCCAGGATCGCCGCTTCCCGTGTGGATGGGGGAGGATCGTGGTTTATCCGCGGGCCAACCGGGATCTCTTCCGGCGCCTGGGCGCCCAGGGCGCGCTCGTCTCCGAGTACCCGCTTGGGGAGGCGCCGCTCGCGTGGCGGTTCCCGGCCCGGAACAGGATCATCGCCGGCCTCTCGGACGCCGTCGTCGTGGTCGAGGCGCCGGAGAAGAGCGGCGCCCTCATCACCGCGCGCCACGCCCTCGACGCCGGGCGGGACGTCTGGGCCGTACCCGGGCCGCCCGGCTCCCCGGAGTGCCGGGGCTCGAACAAGCTTCTCGCCGACGGCGCCGGCGTCCTCTGGGACGTGCCGGAGTTCCTGGAAGCCGTGGCGGGTGGGGGCGAGGACGGAGGGGGCGTTCTCGCGTCGGACCGTCCGCCCGTGCCGTCCGCCGTGCGGGAGCGCGAGGTGCCGGGGGCCTCCGCCGGGCTTCCGGAGGGGGAGGCCGAAGTGTTGCGGGGGGTGGATTTCAGGTCCGTGGGGGCTGACGTGGTCGCGGGCCGGACGGGGGTGGAGATGCGGGCGGTCCTGAGCTCGCTTGCGATGCTTGAGCTAAAGGGTTACGTCGCGCGGGACGCGGCGGGCAACTTCGCGCGGCGGGTAGCCCCGTGAGGAGCCGGACGCTGGGATCACTCTGGACGCGGTATCTGCGGGCCCGGGGGCGGGCCGGGGCCGGGATCTCCTGCCCCGTCGAGCGGCGGGCGGCCCAAAGGGAGATGACGGCGTTGCGCGACAGGCTCGTCGCGAACTACTCGCCGCTCGCGCGGTACGTGGCGGGCAGGGTCTGCGCCCGGTCCGTCGGGACGCTCGATCGGGAAGACGTCGTTTCCTGGGGGCTGTGCGGGCTCCTCGGGGCCGTCGAGACCTACGACCCGTCCAGGCCGGGCAAGTTCGAGACGTACGCGATCTCGAAGATCCGGTGGTCCATCCTGGACGAGTTGCGAAAGACCGACCCGCTCCCCCGCACGGCCCGGCTGCGCGCCCAGCGCGTGGAGCGCGTCCGCTGCGAGCTCGCGCAGCGCTACGGCCGGTCGCCGACGGAGTCGGAGGTCGCAGGCACGCTCGGGGTCTCACTCACGGACCACCGGGCCTTCCTGGAGAGGGTCGCCAGATCCAAGGTGGCCTCCCTGGAGGCCCGCTGCGGCGGCGAGCCCGTCGAAGGCGGGCTGCACGAGGTCGTGGCGGACCACCTGGCGGCAGACCCCGCCCGGGCCGCCGAGAGCTCGGAGCTTCGGGCGCTGCTCGTCCGGGCGATAGAAGGGCTCGGGGAGCAGGAGCGGGTGGTCACCACCTTCTACTACTACGAGGGGCTCACGCTGCGCGAGATCGGCTGCGCGCTCGGGCTGACGGAGGGCAGGATCTCCCAGATACTCAGGGCCTCGCTGGCGAGGCTGCGCCAGTCCCTCGCCGAGCGCGTCTCCTAAAGGCCGGCGCGGGGCGTGTTTCCTAGATGCATCGCCCCCCTTGTGCTAGTATCTTCGAGGTTTAGGCGGCGGTCACGGACCGTTGCCGCTCAACACGCACGCCCGCCGGAGGTCTTCTAGACCCGGGTGGTGGTCCCTCGGTAGAACGCGAGCGGATTGCGAGGCGCGGGCGGAGGACGTCAACCACCAAAGAGAGGTAAAGAGCATGGAAGGCACAACCGAGCGGGTAGGCATCCGAGAGCTGCTCGAGGCCGGGGTCCACTTCGGGCACCAGGCCAAGCGCTGGAACCCCAAGATGAAGCGGTACATCTTCGCGCAGCGGACCGGCGTGCACATAATAGATCTGGACCAGACGATCACGCTGCTCGAGCGGGCCCTGAAGTTCGTGCGCGGCGTGGCCGAGGCGAACCGCGAGGTCCTCTTCGTCGGTACGAAAAAGCAGGCGCAGATACCCCTGGCCGAGCAGGCCATCAGGAGCGGCCAGCCGTACGTGGCCGAGAGGTACATCGGCGGGATGCTGACGAACTTCCAGACCATCCTGCCGCGCATCCAGTACTTCACGGAACTCGCCCGTCGGGTCGAGGAGACCCCCGAGGAGGAGAAGACCGGTAAGGACTGGTTCGCCCTCAACCGCGAGTACCAGAAGCTCAGGCGGAACTTTGCCGGGCTCACGGAGATGGAGAAGCTTCCCGGCGCCATCTTCGTGGTGGACCCCAAGCGCGAGGAACTGATGGTCAAGGAGGCCAACCGGCTCAAGATCCCGGTCGTGGCCCTCACCGACACCAACTGCGATCCCGAGGTCGTGGACTACGTCATCCCCGGCAACGACGACGCGATCCGGGCTATCGGCCTGATCTCGCGCCTGATGGCGGACGTCATCGTCCAGGCCCGCGGCGAGGAGGTCGCCGCCGAGGACCGTCCGCTGCCGCCGGTTATCGAGGAGGCCCTCGTGACGGAGGAGGAGCCGCTGTCGGAGGCCGCGGGTGAAGCGGTGGTCACCGAGGTCGCCAACGGCGCAGCGAACGGCCAGGCCGAGCCCGCAACCGCCGAGGCGCCCGCCGAAGTCGCCACCACGGACGACGCGCCCGAGAACGGGGCGGTGGAGCCGGCTGCGGAGACCACCGAAGGGCCCGCGGCGCAGGCGGCCGACGAGGCCGCGGCGGATGAGCCCGCCGCGGATGAGCCCGCCGCCGAGGAGCCGGTCGCTGAAGAGCCTGCCACCGAGGGGGCTGAGATCCCCGAAGCTGGGCAGGAGAACAGAGAGAACGAGGAGAATTAGAAGCCTTGGCTAGCACCATAGAAAAGATAAAGCAGCTGCGGGAAGAGACCGCGGCGGGAATGATGGACGTGAAGCGCGCGCTCGAGGAGTCCGAGGGGGACGTCGAGGGGGCCCGCAAGGTCCTGCGGGAGCGCGGTCAGGCGATCGCCGCGAAGAAGAGCGCCCGCGAGGCGACCGAGGGCTTGATCGAGTCCTACATACACTTCAACGGGCGCGTGGGCGTGCTCGTTGAGATCAACTGCGAGACGGACTTCGTGGCCCGCACGCCGGAGTTCAAGGAGTTCGCCCGCAACGTGTCGTTGCACGTCGCGTCGATGAAGCCGCTCGTCGTGGCGCCGGAGGACATCCCGGCAGAGGCCCGCGAAGAGGAGCGGCAGATCGTGGACAAGCAGGTCGCGGAGATGGGCAAGCCGGAGAACATCCAGGCCCAGATCGTCCAGGGCCGGATGCGCAAGTGGGAGGCCGAGCAGGCCCTCCTCACCCAGCCCTACGTCAAGGAGATGGACAAGACCGTCGGCGACCTCCTGCAGGACACCATCCAGAGGCTCGGCGAGAACATCGTGATCCGGCGCTTCGTCCGGTACGAGCTCTAGGGGCATCTTGGAGGACTCCGCCAAAATAGGTGGCGAAACGACCGGGGCCGGGCTCTCAGAGCTCGGTCCCGTGAAGCGCATCGTCCTGAAGCTCTCTGGGGAGAGCCTCGCCGGGGAGAACGGCTACGGCATAGACCCCGCGAGCCTGGACTGGACGGCGAGCAGCGTCGCCGAGGCGGTGGACGCCGGCGCGGAGATGGCCATAGTGGTCGGCGGCGGCAACATCTTCCGCGGCTCGCACGTGGCCGCCGAGCTCGGGATCGAGGGGGCCACGGCGGACTACATGTCCATGCTCGGCACGGTCATCAACGCGATGGCCCTGCAGGCGGCCCTCGAGGGGCGCGGCGTGGAGACGCGGGTCCAGACGGCCATCGAGATCCAGGAGGTAGCCGAGCCCTACATCCGCCGCCGCGCGATGCGCCACCTTGAGAAGGGCCGCGTCGTCATCTTCGGCGGCGGCACCGGCAACCCGTTCTTTACCACCGACACGGGCGGCGCCCTCAGGGCCCTCGAGATCGGGGCCGACGCCCTGTTGATGGCGAAGAACCGGGTGGACGGCGTCTACGACAGGGACCCGCGCCGCTACCCCGACGCCGAGCGGCTGGACCGGTTGAACTACATGGACCTGCTCTCCAACGACCTTGCGGTCATGGACCACACGGCGGCGACGTTGTGCAGCGGGGAGAACCTGCCCATAGTCGTTTTCGATATACTGAAACCAGGGAACCTGCGCCGCATCTTGCAAGGAGAGCGGGTCGGCTCCCTCGTGTGGGGCGCCCCGGGCGGGGCGAACGGCAAGGCCGAGGGCGAAGCCGAAGGCGGAGGAGGCTAGGCGTGTCGGACATTATCGATTTGACCGCTGCGGAGCGCCGGATGCAGGGTGCTCTGGAGTCGGTCAGGAACAACTTCGCGACGATCAGGACCGGGAGGGCGAACCCGTCCCTCTTGGACAGGATAGAGGTCGAGGCCTACGGGACCAGGATGGACCTCAGGAGCGTGGCCAACGTCGGCGTCCCCGAGCCGAGGCTGCTCACCGTCACCCCGTTCGACCCGAACTCCCTCAAGGACATCGAGCGGGCGATCCGGGACTCGGACATCGGGCTCAACCCGCAGAACGACGGGAAGATGCTGCGGCTTCCCATCCCCGAGCTCACCGAGGAGCGCCGGCGCGACCTGATCCGGCTGGCGAGGAGCATGGCCGAGGAGGGCAAGGTCTCGGTGCGCAACGTCCGCCGGGACGAGATGCGCGACGTGCACGAGCTGCGCAAGGAGGGCGAGGTCTCCGAGGACGACGAGCGCCGCGCCGAGGCCGAGCTCCAGAAGCTCACCGACGGCTACGTCAAGCGCGTGGACGCCGTCCTCGCGGACAAAGAAGCGGAGCTTCTGGAGGTCTAGCTTCTGGAACCCGCCGCGAAATCAGCCCCCGCCGGCTTCGACCCGAAGTCGGCGCCCCGTCACGTCGCCATCATCATGGACGGCAACGGCCGCTGGGCCCAGCGACGCTGGCTGCCCAGGGCCGCCGGCCACCGCGAGGGCATAGCCGTCCTGACCCCGCTGCTCGAAGCCGCGGGCCGGGCCGGCGTCCAGGCGCTGACCCTGTACGCCTTCTCCACCGAGAACTGGAAACGGCCCCCGAACGAGGTCAAGACCCTCATGCGCCTCTTTATCGAGACGGCCCGCAAGAAGGTGCCCGAGCTGAACGAGCGCGGCGCCCGGCTGCGCTTTGTGGGGCGTAACGAAGGTTTGCCCGAGCGGGTTCTGGAGGCGCTCCGCGAGGCCGAGGAGCTTACCGCGCACAACGACCGGCTCGACGTCTACATCGCGCTCAACTACGGGGGACGCGCGGAGATAGTGGACGCCGCGCGCAGGATGATGGAGGACGGCCTCCCGCCGGAGGCCGTGGACGAGGAGGCCTTCGCGCGCTACCTGTACGCGCCGGAGGCGCCGGAGGTGGACCTCGTGATCCGGACGAGCGGCGAGCTTCGCGTCTCCAACTTCCTGCTCTGGCAGATCGCCTACGCCGAGTTCTACGTGACGGAGACCCTCTGGCCCGACTTCTCCGCCGAAGAGTTTACCCGAGCCCTCGAAGCCTTCGCCTCCCGGTCCCGGCGCCGGGGCGGCGCCTGAGGCCCCCGTGCTCCGGTGGCGGGCCGTCACCGCGCTCGTGCTGGCGCCCATCGCCCTGGCGGCAATCGTCGTCGGCAAGGCGGCGGTGCTCGGGCTGGTGCTCGTCGTGGTCGCAGGCGGCGCCTACGAGCTCTCCCGCGCGCTGAAACCCCTCCCGTTCGTCGCCGCCTTCGGGGCGGGCGCGATCCCGGTCCTGCTCTCGATCCCTTACCGCCAGACGGGCATCCTCGCCGGGGCCGTCGCCGGCCTGCCGTGGGCGCTGATGTGGCTGGCCGGCAAGCCCGAGACGAGGACGCTGCGGGCCGTGCTGGCGGTGCTCCTGATGGCGCTCTGGGTCGGGGTGCCGCTCGCGCACCTGGGTATCTACCCCGGGCCCCGCAACGAGCGGGTAGTCCTCACCCTGATAGCGGTGGTTGGGCCCTGGATCTCGGACTCCGGCGCCTACTTCGCCGGCCGCTTTTTCGGCCGCCACCCCCTTTTCCCCAAGCTCAGCCCCAAAAAGACCCTGGAAGGGAGCATCGGCGGCCTCGTTCTCACGGTGATCGTGATCTCGCCGTTCGCCTTCGGCTTCCTGGAGTACACGCTCGTCAAGGCGCTGGTGATCGGGGTGGGCGTCTCCCTCGCGAGCCAGATGGGCGACCTCTTCGAGTCCGTCCTAAAGCGCATCCTCGACGTGAAGGACCTCGGCCGCTTTCTCCCCGGCCACGGCGGCCTGCTCGACAGGATCGACAGCCTGCTCTTCACGGTCCCCGCGGTATACTACATCCAGTTGCTCGTATGAGATTCCCTTACACACTCGCGTGAAGCGGCGCCTGATCATCCTGGGCTCGACCGGCAGTATCGGTCTTCAAGCCCTCGACGTCGTCCGCGCCCACCCGGACCGCTTCGAGGTCGTGGGCCTCTCCGCCGGCCGCAGCGCCGACGTTCTTGGAGACCAGGCCGCCGAGTTCTTCCCGGACTTCGTGGCCCTGGAGAACGGGGACGCCACCGTCCTGGAAGGCCTGCCGTGCGAGGTCATCTCCGGCCCCGGCTCCGCGGAGCGATTGTCGGAGGTCCCGGCGGACGTCGTCCTGAACGGCATCGTGGGCTTCGCCGGCCTCGCGGCCACCGTTGGGGCCCTCGGGGCGGGAAACCGGGTCGCCCTCGCCAACAAGGAGTCCCTGATCGCCGGCGGCGACTGGGTCATGTCCCTGGCGAAGGACAACCCCCTGATCCCGGTAGATTCCGAGCACTCGGCCATCTTCCAGTGCCTCGACGGCAGGAGCGCCCATGAGGTGCGGGGCATACTGCTGACCGCCTCTGGCGGACCCTTCTTCTCCACCGACAAAGCACGGCTCGCCGGGGTCGGCCCCGAAGACGCGCTCGCCCACCCGACCTGGAAGATGGGGCCCAAGATCACGATAGACTCGGCCACGATGATGAACAAGGGCCTCGAGGTCATGGAGGCCCACCACCTGTTCGGCGCCGATTACGACGACGTGCGCGTCGTGGTGCATCGCCAGTCCGTCGTGCACGGGGGCGTGATGTTCGTCGACGGCTCCGTGGTCCTGCACGCCGCCCTCCCCGACATGCGCCTGCCCATCTCCTACGGCGTCCTCTACCCCGAGCGGGTGGACGTTGGCGCCGCCCCCGTGCCGTTCGACGCCGCCTCCTGGACCTTCGAGGAGCCGCGCAGCGACGTCTTCCGGTGCCTCCCGCTCGCCGTCGAGGCCGGCAAGGCCGGGGGGGCGTACCCGGTCGCGCTAAACGCCGCGAACGAGGTCGCCGTCGAGGCTTTCCTGGACGGCCGGGTACAATTCCTCTCGATAGCAGACACCATCGAGGAGGTCCTCGAAGCCGTGCCCGACTTCGGCAAGATGCACAGCCTGGAAGCCATAACCGCCGTCGACGCCTGGGCCAGGGAAGAAGCCGGGTCGAAAATAGAGAGGGGCGCCGCCAGATGACCTTCGCCCTCGGCATCCTCGGCCTGATCGTGCTCATCGTGATCCACGAACTCGGCCACATGCTTACCGCCAAGGCCGTAGGCGTCCGCGTCCCGGAGTTCGGGGTCGGCTTCGGCCCCGCCCTCTTCAAGAGAAAGTTCGGCAAGACCGTCTACTCTTTCCGCATAATACTCCTGGGCGGGTTCGCGAAGATGGCGGGGATGGGGGACGGGGAGGAGGGGCCCGACACCTACAACGCCAAGGCGCCGTGGAAGCGGGCGGCGATCATCTTCGCCGGCCCGTTGGCGAACATCCTGGCCGCGATCGTCATCTTCACCGGCATCTACATGAGCGGGGTGCCGCGGGCGACCACGGAGATCGCCGAGGTCGTGCCCAACTCCCTGGCCTCAGAAGCGGGCGTTCGGCAGGGCGACCGCATACTCTCCGTGGACGGTGAAAAGTCCGAGAACTGGGAAGGCTTCGTCGGGGACGTAGGACAGAAGGAGCCGGGCGACCGGGTCGAGCTCGTCGTCCAGAGGGACGGCGAGGAGCGGCGGGTCGCCGGGGACCTGATAGCCGACCCCGCGAACCCGGACCGGGCGCTCGTGGGGGTTCGGCCGGTGGTCGTCGAGGACTCTTACGGGCCGGTGGCGGCGCTCGGGCAGGCCGTGGCGCGGTGCTGGGAGATCACGGCTACGTTGGGCGCGTTTGTCGGGGACCTCGTGACGGGTGAGCGGTCGTTTTTCGAGAACGTGAGCGGGCCGGTCGGGATCACGTCCGTGGCGAGCACGTCGGTGGCGCAGGGGTTCTTCCTGCCGCTGCTCGCGATCATCAGCCTCAACCTGGCGCTGTTCAACCTCCTGCCGTTCCTGCCGCTGGACGGGGGGCACCTATTCTTTATAGCGGCGGAGAAGCTGCTGGGGAGGCCGGTAAGCCAGGAGACGATGGGCAGGTTCGCGGCGGTCGGGGTCGCGCTGGTCCTGATGCTCTTCGTGTTCGCAACCTACGCCGACCTTAGTAAAATCATCACGGGACAGCCGTTTATCCCGGAGTAGGATCATGGCGACGTATATTTTGGGAGTGAGATGACTGAGGCAGCGGTACGCGAGCGTCCGGTGACTAGCAGGCAGATAAAGGTCGGGGACGTGCCGGTCGGGGGTGGCGCCCCCGTGGTCGTCCAATCGATGACCAACACCATGACCTACGACGTCGAGGCGACGGTGCAGCAGGTCTACGACCTGAACGCCGCAGGTGCCGAGCTCGTGCGCGTCTCGGTCAACGGCTCGAAGGCGCTAAACGGGTTCAGGGAGGTCGTCTGGCGTTCCCCCGTGCCCCTGATCGCGGACATCCACTTCGACTACCGGATGGCGCTCGGCGCCGCGGACGCAGGCGCCGCCTGCGTCCGCATCAACCCCGGCAACGTCGGCAACGACGACCGCTACCGCCAGGTCATCGAGAAGTGCCAGGAGACCGACGTCGCCATGCGCATCGGCGTCAACTCCGGCTCCGTGGAGAAGAAGTACTGGGATTTGCCCAAAGAGGAGGCGCTCGTCGCCAGCGCGCTGCACAAGGTGGAGATCGCCGAGGAGATGGGCTTCTTCAACTTCAAGGTCTCCCTCAAGGCCAGCCACGTCCCCGAGATGGTCGAGGCGAACAGGCGGTTTCGCGAGCACTCCGACGCACCCTTACACCTCGGCGTCACCGAGGCCGGCACCAAATTGACCGGCTCCATAAAGACCGCCGCAGCGCTCGGCCAGCTGCTCCCCTACGGGATAGGCGACACCATCCGGGTCTCGCTGGCCGAAGACCCCGTCGAGGAGATACCGGTCGCGTACCAGATCCTCTCCTCCCTCGACCTGCGCCACCGCGGCCCGAACGTCATCGCCTGCCCGAGCTGCGCCCGTACCCTCGGCTTCGACGTCATCGGCATGGCCGCGCAGGTGGAAGACAGGCTCAAGCACTTCGAGGACCACTTCACGGTTGCCGTCATGGGCTGCATCGTCAACGGCCCGGGCGAGGCCAGGGACGCGGATTACGGGGTCGCTGGCGGCAAGGACGACGGCGTGATCTTCTCCAAAGGAGAGCCGCTCCGGAAGGTCGGCCGCGACGAGATCTACGACGCCCTCTTCGAGGAGATAGAGAAGGACGGCCACAAGTAGAGTGGGGCGGGGCCAGGGTACGAAGTGGCCCATGGCCGGCGTGGCCGGGCTATCGGGCACCCTGGTCTTGTACTTGATGCTTTTTATCGTTCAGCTCGCAAACGCCGACGATGCTTGCGAGGGCTACCCCCAAACGGTCCCCGGGGCCGACCGCGAAGACGTCCGGGGTGGCGGCTTTGAGAACACTTTCCTGAACCTCGCCGGCCGCTGGACGTACCGGATGGAGGACGGTTCGGTGGTCGTTACGCGCGCACCCGGCCGGTCGTTCTCGGGGACGATTGCCGGTGTCGTGGCGGTCGTCGCCGGCCTGGTTGCCCTCTCCGTTCGCCGCAAGGGCCACCCGGGCGTGCCCTACGGCCTCGCCACGCTATTCGCGCCGCCCCTGGGCCTCGTCCTTGCGCTCGCCGCGCCGCGCAGAACCCGGCACGGGCCCCCGCGTGGGGCCCCGTCTGCCTTGTAACCTACATACTCTGAGGTAGAATTCTGGTTGCTGTAACGAGCAAGGGGTCCCCTGGACCCGTTGCTTTTTTTATCGTTCGGAGAAGGTGAGAGAGACGGCGAGGCTGGAGAGATTGGCTGAGGTTGTGGAGGGCGCGCTGCCCCAAGGCAGCGAGCTCGTCGACGCCCGATTTTCGGGCGGGCCGCTTCTGACGCTGCTCGTGGACCGGGAGGACGGTCCGGTGGACCACGAGTTCTGCACCAGGGTCGCCAACGCTGTGGGACCCGCGGTCGAGGGAGAGGGCTACGACGGCCCGGTCGAGATTTCCTCCCCCGGCATAGAAAGGCCGCTCACGAAGCCCGGCCACTTCCGGCGTTTCGTCGGGCACGAGGCCAGGGTTCGCCTCGGCGAGCCGCTGGACGGCCGGCGCAACTTTGTCGGCGTCATCGAGAGCGCCGGCGAGGCGGCCTTCGTTCTAAAACTCTTGGAGGGGGGAGCGGAGGTGGAGCTGCCGTTCGGCTCCGTCGCCCGCGCAAACCTCAAGGAGGACATATAACCAGATGAATACGGCACTATTGTCAGCGTTGCACGAGATAGAGACAGACAAGGGCATCCCCTTCGAGACGGTCAAGGGCGTGCTGGAAGAGTCCCTGCTCGCCGCGTACGAGGGGCGCGAGGGGGCGGAGGAGGACGCCCGCGTGGTCCTCGAGGAGGATACCGGCGATCTGCGGGTGATGAAGGACGGGGAGGACATAACGCCCCACGACTTCACCCGCATAGCCGCCCAGGTCATGCGCCAGACGTTCTACCAGCGGCTAAACGAGGTCCACAACGAGCAGCTCCTCGAAGAGTACGGGGACCGCGTGGGTAAGGACATCGTCACCGGGATCGTCCAG
Source organism: uncultured Rubrobacteraceae bacterium (assembly GCA_902806085.1). GTDB lineage: Bacteria > Actinomycetota > Rubrobacteria > Rubrobacterales > Rubrobacteraceae > Rubrobacter_D. The sequence goes on from CADCVH010000063.1 coordinate 17,174, forward strand.
CAGGCCCACCGGCGCATGACGCTGGTGGATCTCGGCCAGGTCGAGGCCATACTGCCCGCCAGCGAGCAGGTTCCCCAGGAGCGCTACGAGAACGGCCAGCGCCTGAAGGTCTTCCTGCTCGAGATCCGGGAGGGCGGTCGCGGCCCGAGCCTGACCGTCAGCCGCCGCGCCGAGGGGCTCCTCAAGGAGCTGTTCCGGCTCGAGGTGCCCGAGATCTACGACGGGCTCGTCGAGATCCGGGCCGTGGCGCGCGAGGCAGGCCTGCGCTCTAAGGTGGCCGTGTGGTCCAACGAGCCGGGCGTTGACCCTGTGGGCGCCTGCGTCGGGCCGCGCGGGAGCCGCGTGCGGGCGGTCGTCTCCGAGCTCAGGAACGAGAAGATAGACATCATCCAGTGGGACCCGGAGCCTGCGCGGTTCATAGCGAAGGCCTTGAGCCCGGCGAGGGTTCGCGAGGTCTACCTGGACGAGGACGAGAAGCAGGCCGAGGTGATCGTGCCGGACGACCAGCTCTCGCTGGCGATCGGCCGCGAGGGCCAGAACGCCCGCCTCGCGGTGAAGTTGACGGACTGGAAGATAGACATAAAGCCCGAGAGCCAGGCGACGGAGTACGAGGAAGAGGAAGAGGACTGGGAGCCCGACACGGATTCCCAGATGCACCGCTGCCGCGCGGTCCTCTCCAACGGCCGCAGGTGCGCCAACATGGCGCTGGCAGGCTCGCTCTTCTGCGGCATCCCGTCGCACCAGGCGCAGGCCTCGGAGTTCGAGGGCATGGTAGAGGGTAGGGGATCGGATGAGTAAGCGCGTACACGAGATAGCCAAAGAGCTCGGCCTCAACAGCAAAGAGGTCATGGGCCGCCTGAAGGACGCGGGTGTGGAGGTGAGGAGCCACTCCTCGTCTGTCGAGGACCCGGTCTACCAACGGGTCTTCGGTTCGGGGACGAACGGCGCGGCCAACGGCCGCTCGGCCGCCCAGGAGGCCGAGGCGCAAGAGGCCCGCCAGGCGGCCGAAGAGTCCGGCCACGGGGCGACGATACAGGAGGCCCCGGCCGAGAAGCCGGTCTCCGACGTGAAGAAGGGCCGCAACCAGAAAAAGCGGCGCCGGGTGGTCATCGACGCGAGCGCCAGGAACCGGGGGGCGCGTCCCACCGCCGCCCCCGTCGCGCCGCGCGAGCAGGAGGCCGCGCCCGCGGCGGAGAAAGGGGAGCCTTCTCACGACGCGGGGGTTCGCGTCGAGCCCGGGGCCACGGTCAAGGACCTTGGGGACGCCCTTGGGGTTCCGCCGACCAGGATCATCCAGGTCCTCATGGGCCTCGGCGAGATGAAGACCCTCACCCAGACGCTCTCCATAGAAGAGATCGAGCTCATCTCCGAGGAGCTCGGCATGAAGGTAGAGATCGGGGCCGTCGACGAGCCCGCGCCTGAAGAGGTGCTCCCGGACGACGACCCGGCGGACCTTGAGGACAAGCCCCCGGTCGTCACGGTGATGGGCCACGTCGACCACGGCAAGACGAGCCTGCTCGACCGCATCCGCCACGAGAACGTGCAGTCCGGCGAGGCCGGCGGCATCACCCAGCACATCGGCGCCTACCAGGTCGAGAGCGACGGCCGCAAGGTCACGTTCATCGACACCCCGGGCCACGAGGCGTTCACCGAGATGCGCGCCCGGGGCGCCAAGGTGACGGACGTCGTCGTGCTCGTCGTGGCCGCCGACGACGGCATCATGCCCCAGACCCAGGAGGCCATCGAGCACGCCCAGGCCGCCGGGGTCCCGATGGTCGTGGCCCTGAACAAGATCGACGTCCCCAACGCCAACCAGGACCGGGTTCTCGGCGAGCTCTCCGAGCGCGGCCTGATGCCGGAGGCCTACGGCGGCGAGACCGTCACCGTCCCCGTCTCGGCCAAGACCGGCGAGGGCATCGACGAGCTCCTGGAGAACATCCTGGTCGTCGCCGAGCTCGAGGACCTGAAGGCCAACCCGAACGCCCCGGCGAGCGGCTACGTCGTCGAGGGCGAGAGGGACCCGGGCCGCGGGCCCGTTGCGACGCTGCTCCTCAGCCGCGGGACGCTCAACAAGGGCGACGTCGTGCTCGCGGGCACGGCCTACGGCAGGGTTCGGGCGATGCTCGACTACACCGGCAAGCGCGTCAAGGACGCGAGCCCGGGCAGCCCGGTCGAGATCCTGGGCCTCTCCGGCGTGCCCGAGGCCGGCACCCGCTTTGAGGTCGTCGGGCACGAGAGGCTCGCCCGCGACAGGGCGCAGCAGGCCGAAGAGAAGCTCCGCCGCCAGGAGCTCGCCCAGGGCGGCTCGCGCCGTTCCCTGGAGGAGCTGCTCGGGCAGGGCGGCATGCAGGACCTCAACCTCGTCATCAAGGCGGACGTGGCGGGTTCCGTGGAGGCCTTGAAGGAGGCCCTCGCCAAGCTCTCGACCGACGAGGTGCGCGTGAACATCGTGCGCAGCGGGGTCGGGGCGCTCACCGACTCGGACGTCATGCTGGGTTCCGCGAGCGACGGAATACTTCTCGGGTTCAACGTGAGGCCGACCAACACGGCCAAGCAGGTCGCCGAGCGCGAGGGTGTGGAGATCCGGACCTACGACGTGATCTACAAGGCCCTCGAGGAGATAGAGGCCGCCATGCGCGGCATGCTCGCCCCCGAGGAGCGCGAGCAGGAGACCGGCACGGCCGAGGTCCGCCAGACCTTCCGCACCCCGAACGCGGGCGTGGTCGCCGGCTGCATGGTCCTGAGCGGCGAGATCTTCCGCAACAACCGCGTCCGCCTGGTGCGCGACGGGACGGTCGTCTACGAGGGCAACATCTCCTCCCTCAAGCGCTTCCGCGACGACGCCCGTTCGGTGCGCGAGGGCTTCGAGTGCGGCATCGGCATCGAGAACTTCGACGACGTCAAGGAGGGCGACGTCATGGAGTTCTTCGAGATCGTCGAGGTCCCGAGGTAGCCCCGCGCGTTGTTCTGCAACGTGAGGCTGGAGCTGGACCTCCCGTTCGCCTCCAGCCTGAAGGACAAGCGCCAGACGGTCCGCTCTTTAAGGGACCGTCTGCGCCGCAAGAACGTCTCCATCGTGGAGTCCGGCAACCAGGACTTCTGGCAGCGGGCCACGCTGGAGATCTCCCTCGCCGCGGTCTCCCGGGGTGCTGCGGAGGAGAAGAGGGAGGAGGTACGGCGCATGCTCCTGAACTACGACGAGGTCATGATCGCCGACTGGCGCGAGGAGTTCGTGAAGCTTTGATAGGGGGCCCACGATGAGCGACAGGACCCGCAAGGTCGAGTCCCAACTCAAGGAGATAGCCGGCGAGGAGCTCGCCGGCCTCTCCGACCCCCGCATCCAGGGGCTCGTTACGGTGACGGCCGTCCGGGTGAGCCCGGACCTCGCCCAGGCGACGGTCTTCTACAGCGTCCTTGCGGGCGAGGACGAGGAGGCCGCCCACGAGGGCCTCCAGAGCGCCGCCGGTCGCGTTCAGGCCGCCGTCGGGCGCCAGACGCGCCTGAGGCGCACGCCGAGGCTCCGCTTCGAGCCGGACCCGGTGGTGGACCGGGCGATGAGCATAGAGGCCGCTCTTAGGGAGGTAAGGACGAATGAAGACGCAGGCAACTAACAACTCGGTCCGCGAGGTCGCGGACTTCCTGAGGACGCTGGAGCGCGTGGCCGTCACGACCCACGTGGGCGCGGACGGCGACGCCATAGGCGCCTCCGCCGCGCTCCTGCGCCTGATGCGGTCTTTGGGCGCCGAGGCGGTCTTCTGCCACGCCGAGCCCGTGCCCGAGTACTTGAGGTGGCTCCTCCCGGACGACGCCCTGCAGGAGATCCCGATCGGCCACGACCTCCTAGTCGTCGACACCTCTCGCGCGGACCGGGCGGGCGTCCCGATCCCCGAGGCCGGTGCCCGCCTGAACCTCGACCACCACGAAGACAACCCGTTCTACGCGGAGTTGAACCTCGTCGACGCGAGGGCCGCGGCGAGCGCCGAGGTCGTATCCCGCCTCTACGGGGAGCTCGGCGTCGCGTACGATAGGGAGGCCGCCCAGGCGATCTACGTCGGCGTCAAGACCGACACCGGCGGCTTCAACTTCCGCAACATCTCGCCCGCGGCCCACGAGCTCGTCGCCGGGCTGTTGCGGGCCGGCGTCGTGCCGGCGGAGATCTCCGAGCGCATAAACCGCCGGGGCAGCCTGGAGCAGCTGAAGATAGTCGGCACCTCGCTCGCGAACGCCGTGCGCCACGGGGAGGTCCTGATCTCCACGGTGGACAACGACGATTACGCCCGCACCGGCGCCGGCGAGCTCGACTCCAAAGAGGCCATAGACCAGCTCCGCACCGTGGAGGGCATCGACATGGTCGCCCACCTGCGCGAGGTCCCGCAGGGGACCAAGGGCTCCCTGCGCTCGGAGACGATAGACGTGGGCGCGGTCGCCCGCGCCTTCGGCGGCGGCGGCCACAGGCTCGCCGCCGGGTACACCACCGCCCGCCGCCCCGCCGAGGCCAAGGAGGAACTGCTCGGCGTGTTGAGGGGCGTCGTGGACCTCGGGGAGGCGAGATAGCCGACGGGCCGCCATCGGGCGCCCTGCTGCTTGACAAGCCGACGGGCCTCACGAGCGCCCGCGCCCTCTCGAAGGTAAAAAGGCTCCTGCCGAAGGGAACCAGGATCGGTCACACCGGCACCCTCGACCCGCTCGCCTCGGGCCTGCTCGTCCTCCTGATAGGCCGCGCGACCCGCCTCGCCCGCTACGTCACCCCTCTGGACAAGTCCTACACCACGACCGCCCGCTTCGGCGTCACCTCCACCACCCTCGACGCGGAGGGCGAGCTCTCCCCGGTGGACGGCCCCATACCGGACGAACCCGCCATCCGCGCCGGGCTGCCGAACTTTACCGGCGGCATCCTACAGGTCCCCCCGATGACCTCCGCCCTGAAGGTCGGCGGAAAGCGCCTCTACCACCTGCACCGCCGCGGCATCGAGGTCGAGCGGGAGGCCCGGCCCGTCGAGATACACGCCTTCGAGCTCCTCTCCACGGACCCGGCCAACCACACCGCGACCTTCGAAATCTCCTGCAGCAGCGGCACCTACGTCCGATCCCTGATCTCCGACCTCGCCCTCGCCCTCGGCTCCGGCGCCTACCTCACCGCCCTCCGCAGAACCCGCGTCGGCGACCTCCCCGTCTCCGACGCCGCCCCCCCCGAAAACCTGGACGAATACAACCTAAATAACCGCATAATACATGGCGACGCCGCTCTGAGGCGGTTGGCCAGGGTGGAGGTAGCCGAAGAGCAGAGAAGGGCGGTCTGCAGCGGCCAGAAGCTGCCGCCTTTTGGGGTGGGGGGCAGTTACCGGGTGTTCGCGGGCGGGGAGTTGCTTGGCGTGTATCGGGACGATGGGGTTCGGGCGAGGGCGGAGGTGGTGCTTTGCGACCCGTAGTCGTCGCGCTCGGAAACTTCGACGGGGTCCACCTGGGCCACCAGGCCGTGCTGGCGCGGGCGGTGGAGGAGGCGCGGGAGCTTGGGGGCAGGGTCGTCGCGGCGACCTTCTGGCCGCACCCCCGCTCTGTGCTTGGGGCGGGCGCGTCGCCGGTGCTGCTCACCACCATCGAGGGCCGGCGGGAGGCGTTGCTGGAGCATGGCGCCGACGAGGTGCGGGCGATCCCGTTCGACCGGGACCTCTCCAGGAAGAGCCCGGAGGAGTTCGTGCGGGACGTGCTCGTCGGGGAGCTCGGGGCGCGGGCGGTGGTCGTCGGGGAGAACTTCCGGTTCGGGTACAAGGCGGCCGGGGATTTCGCGGAGCTCCGGCGCCTCATGCGGAAGGGCGGGGGGGACGCCCACGCGGTGGAGGTGCGGGGGGCGCGGGGGGAGATCAGCTCGACCCGCATCAGGTCGTTGTTGCTTGAAGGCGACGTTGCCGGGGCCGCCGGGCTTCTCGGGAGGCCTTACGCGGTCAGGGGCGAGGTCGTGACGGGGGACCGCCGGGGCCGGACCATCGGGTTCCCGACGGCCAACGTGAGGGTCGACCCCGCCGTCGTCGTCCCGGCCAGGGGCGTGTACGCGTGCACGGTCCGGATCGGGGACAAAAACCATGCCGCCTGCACCAACGTCGGGGTCGCGCCGACCTTCGAGCGGGGGGAGAACCGGATCGAGGCGCACCTGCTGGACTTCGCGGGGGACCTGTACGGACGGGTCGTCGCGGTCGGTTTCCTCGAAAGGGTTCGCGGAGAGAGGCGTTTCTCGGGCGTGGATGAGCTCAAGGAGCAGATCGGGCGGGACGTCCGGGAGGCGCGGCGGCTACTGCAGGGGTCCGTCTGAGGCGCGGGCCGATTGCCGGGGATGCCATTAGGAACGTGTGGTAGCATAACCGGTTGAATAGAGTGAGATCAAAGAAGAGTAAAGAACGCAGAGGAGAAGGAAGAAGTTGGCTGTCGTAGAAGGCAAGCAAGAGATCATCCAGGAGCATCGGACGCACGAGGGCGACACGGGGTCGCCGGAGGTGCAGGTGGCTGTGCTCACCAAGCGCATCTCCCACCTCACGGACCATTTGCGCACGCACAAGCACGATTTCCATTCCCGCCGGGGTTTGCTCAAGCTGGTCGGCAAGCGTCGGCGTCTGCTCAAGTACGTCCAGAAGAAGGACGTCGAGCGCTACCGGTCGCTCATCGCCAGGCTCGGCCTGCGCCGATAGGCCCGGGCACCCCCGCAAGAAACAAGAGGAGATAACATGCGTCTAGAGATACCAGTAGGCGGGCGCTCCGTCGTGCTCGAAACCGGCAAGCTCGCCAAACAGGCCGGCGGCTCGGTTACGGCCCAACTCGGAGACACCGTCCTGCTTTCGACGGCGACCCGCTCGTCCAACCCGCGCCCGGGGGCCACGTTTTTGCCCCTGAGCGTGGACATAGAGGAGAGGATGACCGCGGCCGGCAAGATCCCCGGCGGCTTCCTCAAGCGCGAGGGGAGGCCCTCTGATCGGGCCATCCTGACCTCGAGGCTCACGGACCGGCCCATCCGGCCGCTCTTCCCCAAGAACTACCACCACGAGATCCAGGTAATAGGCACGGTCCTCGTCGCCGACCAGGACACCCCCTACGACACCGTCAGCATGGTCGGCGCCTCGGCCGCCCTCGCGCTCTCCGACCTCCCCTTCGACGGGCCGATCGGCGCCGTGCGCGTCGGCCGCTCGCTCGACGGGGATTTCATCCTGAACCCGACCTACTCGCAGATAGCCGAGAGCGACCTCGACCTCGTCGTGGCCGGGACCAAAGAGGCCATCACGATGGTCGAGGCCGGCGGGAACGAGGTTCCCGAGGAGGTCATGGTCGAGGCCCTGCAGCTCGCCCAGGAGACCGTCATGGCGCAGGCCGCGGCGATAGACGCCTGGGCCGCCGAGCACGGCAAGCCCAAGCAGCAGGTGGAGGCGACCGAGGAGAACCCGTACCTGGCCGAGTTCCGGGCCCAGTACTTCGACCGGCTAAAGGACGGCATCGTCCAGACCGACCGCCGCGCCCGCCGCGAGGCCGTCTCCGGCCTCAAGGCCGAGCTCGTGGAGGGCCGCGAGGAGGGGGAGATCCCGGCCATCTCGGACGCCCTCTCGACGCTCGAGAAGGAGGCGTTCCGGGCGCTTTACCTGCAGGACCGCAAGCGCACCGATCTGCGGGCGTTCGACGAGATCCGTCCGACGACCGCCGAGGTCTCCGTGCTGCCCAGGGTCCACGGCACCGGCCTCTTCACCCGCGGCGAGACGCAGGTGTTGAGTTCGCTCGCGCTCGCCGACCTCGGGCTCTCCCAGCGGCTCGACACCATCGAGCCCCAGACGGGCAAGCGCTACATGCACCACTACAACTTCCCGCCCTACTCCACGGGCGAGACCGGCCGCGTGGGCAGCCCCAGGCGGCGCGAGATCGGGCACGGGGCCCTCGCCGAGCGCGCCCTGCTCCCGGTGGTGCCGGGCGATGAAGAGTTCCCCTACGCCCTGCGCATCATCTCCGAGGTCCTCGAGTCCAACGGCTCCTCCTCGATGGCGAGCGTCTGCGGCTCGACGCTGGCGCTCATGGACGGCGGCGTGCCCATAAAGGCGCCCGTGGCGGGTGTAGCGATGGGCCTGGTCAAGGAGGGCGAGGACTACGTCATCCTCTCGGACATCCAGGGCCTCGAGGACCACTTGGGCGACATGGACTTCAAGGTCGCGGGCACCAGGGACGGCATCACGGCGCTCCAGATGGACATGAAGATCACGGGCGTCTCCGCCCAGCTGTTGCAGGAGGCCCTCGGCCAGGCCAAGGAAGGCCGCCTGCAGATACTCGACATCCTGCGCGGCGCCATCGCGGAGCCCCGCGCCGAGGTCTCCGAGTACGCCCCGCGGGTCGAGGTGCTGCGCATCCCGAAGGAGAAGATCGGGATGCTCATAGGCCCGGGCGGCAAGACCATCAACGCGCTGCAGGACCAGTTCGGCGTGAACATCTCCGTCGAGGACGACGGCATGGTCCACGTCGCCGGCGACGGGGCCGTGGCCAAAGACGCGGCGGGCGCCATCAAGGGGATGATGAAGGACGTCGAGGCCGGCGACATCTACAACGGCAAGGTCGTCAAGACCACGAACTTCGGCGCCTTCGTCGAGCTGACCCCGGGCCGCGACGGGCTCGTGCACATCTCGCGCCTGGCGCCCGGCAAGGAGCGGGTCGAGCGGGTCGAGGACGTCGTCACGGAGGGCGATTTGGTGAAGGTGCGGGTGCTCGAGATAGACAAGCAGAACCGCATCTCGCTAGAGAAGCTGGAGGACTAGTGGCGGACACAAACGTCAGGAGCAAGGTGCTTGACGGGGGCCTCAGGGTTTTCTCCGAGCCCCTGTCTGAGGCGACCAGCGTCTCCTTGGGCCTCTGGATCCGGGCGGGCTCGCGCGACGAGCGCGACGAGGTTGCGGGTATTACCCACCTCATGGAGCACATGCTCTTCAAGGGCACCCCGGAGATGGACGCATTGGGCATCGCCCAGGCCTTCGAGGGCATAGGCGCCCAGGAGAACGCGGCGACCGGCGAGGAGTACACCGTGCTCTACGCCCGCTTCTTGCCAGAGCACTTAGAAAGGGCGCTCGACGTGATGGCCGGCATGGTCCTCCGGCCGACCTTCGCCGACCTCGAGAGGGAGCGCGAGGTGATAGTCGAGGAGATCAAGATGTACGAGGACAGGCCAGACCAGATGGCCGACGAGTACCTCTCAGGCCTGATCTTCCACGGCGACCCGTTGGGCCGCCCGATCATCGGCTCCGCCGAGACGGTCCGCGGCGTGGACCACGACACCCTGAAGAACTTCCACCAGGACACCTACACCACCGCCAACGTCTTCGTGGTCGGCGCCGGCAAGCTCGACCCTGACGAGCTCGAGTCGATGGTCGGGGAGAAGCTCGGCGGCCTGCCTTCGGGCGAGCCGTTCGGGCGCGACGCGCGCCCCGGCGAGCCGCAGAGCCGGGTCCACTACAAGTTCAAAGAGACCGAGCAGTACCACGTCTCCGTGGGCTCTTTGGGGATACCCGCGAGCAGCGAGGACCGCTTCGCGATGGCGGCGCTGAACAACGTCTTTGGCGGCGGCATGAGCAGCCGGCTCTTCCAGGAGGTCCGCGAGAAGCGGGGCCTGGCCTACGCCGTCTACTCGTACCACCAGGCCTACTCCGACGCCGGCGCCATAAAGACCTACGTCGGATCGACGACCGGCAACGTCGAGGAGGCCGTGGACGTCATAGTCCGCGAGATGGGCAAGATGCGCACGGAGCCCGTGGACGCCGAGGAGCTCGAGCGTACCAAGCAGCAGCTGAAGAGCTCGACCCTCCTCGCCCTGGAGAGCACCGCCGCCAGGATGAACCGCGTCGGACGAAGCGTCATCCTGGACACCGAGTTGCTCTCCCCCGAGGAGATAGCCGCGCGCATAGAGGCCGTCACGGCGGAAGACGTCATGCGACTGGCAAACGAACACCTGGACACCAAAAAAATGTACCTCTCAGCCGTCGGCCCGAAAGAGCTCGACCTGGGGAGGTACCTGGGATAGGTTTTGAGGTTCTAGGTTTTGACGTTTTGAGGCCGAGGGGATCGGGGCTTTCCCCATCCCTTACACCTCGAGCCTCAAGCCTCAAAACCTCCACAGAGGAGGTAATTCAAGCTGATAGATAAAAGTACCTTGCAGGTCGTGCCCCTAGGAGGATTGGGCGAGATCGGCAAGAATATGACGGCCGTGCGCCAGTCGAGCGGCATCATCCTCATCGACGCCGGGATGTCTTTCCCGGACGAGGAGATGCCCGGCATCGACCTGGTGCTCCCCGACTTCACGTTCCTGCGCGAGCACGCCGACGAGCTCAAAGGCATCGTGCTCACGCACGGCCACGAGGACCACGTAGGCGCCCTGCCCTACCTGCTGCGCGAGTTCAACGTGCCCGTGTACGCGACCAAGCTCACGCTCGGGCTCGTGCGGAGCAAGCTGCAGGAGTTCGGGATAAAGAAGGGGGACCTGCGCGAGATCAAGGCGGGGGACACCCAGAACCTGGGCGGCTTCGGCCTCGAGTTCATAAACGTCAACCACTCCATACCCGACGCGGTGGCCATAGCCATCCGCACCAACGCGGGCCTGATCCTGTTCTCCGGCGACTACAAGGTGGATCTGACGCCCATCGAGGGCGACCCGATGGATCTCGGGCGCCTCGCGGAGCTCGGCAACGCCGGCGTGCTCGCCTACTTCGGCGACTCCACGAACTCCGAGCGGCCGGGCTACGTGCCCAGCGAGAAGACGGTGCAGAAGACCCTCGAAGAGGTGTTCGAGAGGGCGACCGGCAGGATCATCGTCGCCTCCTTCGCCTCCCACATCCACCGCGTCAGCCAGGTGGTCGAGGCGGCCAAAAAGCACAACCGCCTCGTCGGCGTGGCCGGGCGCTCGATGGTCCGCAACGTCCAGATCGCGCGCGAGCTCGGCTACCTCGACCTCCCGGACGAGATGTTCGTCGAGCAGCAGCGGGACTTCGGCAGGATCCCCGACTCCGACATCGTCGTCATGATGACCGGGTCCCAGGGCGAGCCCCTCGCGGCCCTCAGCCGGGTCGCCGCCGGCACCCACCGGAGCATCGAGGTCGGCCCGGGCGACACGGTCGTCGTGGCCGCCCACCCCATACCGGGCAACGAGCGGGGCGTCTCGCGCACCATAAACGGCCTCATGAAGAAGGGCGCCGACGTCCACTACAGCCCCCTCCAGAACGTCCACGTCTCGGGTCACGGGGCCCAGGAGGAGCAGAAGCTCGTCTTGGCACTCCTCAAGCCCAAGTTCCTCGTGCCCGTCCACGGCGAGTTCAGGATGCTCAAGCACCACGCCAACACGGCCATGAGCATGGGTATCCCCGAGGAGAACATCTTTATCCTCGAGAACGGCAACCGCCTGGAGTTCAAGAACGGCAAGGCCCGCAGGGCCGACAACGTCGCCGCCGGCATGTTCCTCGTGGACGCCGGCGCCATAGCCGACGGCTCCTCTAGCGTGATGCGCGAGCGCCAGCAGCTCTCCGAGGACGGCATGTTCATCGTCGTCGCCCGCGTGAGCGCCCAGAACGGCCAGCTCCTGGGCCCCCCGGACGTCATCTCGCGCGGTTTCGTGAACCCTCAAGGGGCGAACGGCCTCACGGAGCAGTCCATAGATACCGTCCAGCGCACCCTGGAACGGACCGCCAGCCGCCAGGTCACCGACCGCGGGGAACTCAAGAACGCCGTCCGTAAGGACCTCTCGGGCTTTATCTCCCAGAAGACGGGCAAGCGCCCCATCATCCTCCCGCTAATAGTAGAGGTCTAGCCCTAGACCTCTACTAGATGGTGCGGTAGAGGTCTGGCCCGCGGGTATAGGCTAGACTTCTACCGTGGCTACGCACAGGAGCGCCCCGAAAAAGACCGCAAAGAAGGCCACCCCGAACAAGGCCCGCGCCAGGGGGACCCGCAAGAAGGCCCCGCCGTCGCTGATGGAGGGCCTGCGCGGGGCCGTGAGTCGCGAGGCCGTGGGCGTCGCCCTCCTCGCCCTCGGGCTGTTCTTTACGGCCGCGTTCTTTACCGGGCGCGGCGCCTTCCTCGGTGAGGCGGGCCTGTTCGTGGCGCGCAACCTTCTCGGGGACGCCGGCCTGGCGCTGGCGCCCCTCGCGGCGGTCGGCGGGTTGCTCCTGTTGTTGGACCGCCTGCCCGGGCGCGTCGTGGTCGGGGCCGGTCTACTTCTGGCCGGCGTGGCGACGACGCTCGCCGCGGCGATGCCCCGGCGCATGCTGTTCTCCGGCGAGGCGTACCCGGAGGCCGGCGGCGCGGTCGGGAGCGCCGTCTACTACGCCGTGGACTTTGTCGGCGGCGCCATCGGGGTCGTGCTTGCCCTGGCGTTGCTCTACGCCGTCGGGCTCTCGCTGTTGACCGGCGTCGGCTTCGGCGTCGCGCTGTCTTCCCTGCGCGACGGCGTCGCGTCCCTCGCCGGGTCCCTCGCCGGGTCCCTCGCCGGGCGGGCCCGGGGCCTTCTGGAGGGCTTGCGGGCCGGGCGGGAGGCGAAGGCCGCCAAACACAAACCCCGCGCGAAGCCGGAGCGTCCGGCGGGGCAACCGGGGGCTGGGGCGTGGGATCTGCACGAAGAATCGCCCCCCGAGCCGGTCGCCCCGCCGCCGGAAGAGGACGCGCCGACGCGGGAGTTCGAGGTCGTGCTGCCGGCGAGCTCCGAGGGGCTTCCGCTTGAGGAGGGCCGGCCCGTGGAGCCCGGCGAGTACACGCCGCCGTCCTTCGGGCTTCTTGAGGTCGGGCACGGGGTCCCCGAGCACGACGCGGAGGGCACGAGCGAGCGGCTCACCCGGGCGCTGGCGGACCTCGGGGTCGAGGCGCGGGTCATAAGGGCGGTCGTGGGGCCGCGGGTCACGCGCTACGAGCTCAGGCTCGGGAGCGGGGTGAAGGTCGGCAAGGTCAGGAACCTGCAGCAGGACATAGCCTACGCCCTGGCCGCCACCGAGGTCAGGATCCTCGCCCCCATCCCCGGCAAGAGCGCCGTCGGGGTCGAGGTGCCGAACACGAGGCCCGCCAAGGTCACCTTGGGCGACGTCTTCCGGGAGTACCCGGAGGCCAACGACTGGACCCTGCCGGTGGCGCTCGGCAAGGACATCTCCGGGCGGGCCGTGTTCTGCGACCTCGCGGAGATGCCGCACCTGCTCGTGGCCGGCACGACCGGCAGCGGGAAGAGCGTCATGCTCAACGGGTTGCTCACGTCTCTGCTGCTCACCACAGACCCCAGGCAGGTCAAAATGGTCCTCATAGACCCCAAGAGGGTGGAGCTCTCGCCCTTCGGCCGGGTGCCGCACCTCATAACCCCCGTCGTCACCGACGTCAAAAAGGCGGCGAACGCGCTGCAGTGGGCCGTCGCCGAGATGGAGCGGCGCTACGAGGTTTTGGAGAGGATGGGCTCCAGGTCGCTCGAGGGCTACAACATCAGGGCCGATACCCAGATGCCCTACGTCGTGATAGTCATAGACGAGCTCGCGGACCTCATGATGCAGGCCGGGGCGAAGGTGGAGGATTCGATAGTGAGGCTCGCGCAGAAGGCCAGGGCCGTGGGCATACACCTCGTGGTGGCGACCCAGAGGCCCAGCGTTGACGTCATCACCGGCATGATCAAGGCGAACATCCCGAGCCGCATCGCCTTCGCCGTCTCCAGCCAGGTGGACTCCCGGGTGATCCTGGACGGGGGCGGTGCCGAGTTCCTGCTCGGCATGGGCGACATGCTCTTCAAGCCGGTATCTGCCTTGAGGAGCTCCCGCGTGCAGGGCGCCTTTATCTCCGAGAACGAGGTCGAGCGGGTCGTTAGCGCCACCGAGGACGCCGCGTCCGGGCGGGCGGAGCCCCACTTCGTTGAGGAGGTAACCCAGCAGCCCAAGGGCGACAAAGAGGAGACCGGAGAGCCCGAGGACGACCTTTTGCCCGAGGCGGCGAGCTTTGTGGTGTCGACCCAGCAGGCCTCCGTGAGCGCTGTGCAGCGGCGTTTCAGGGTCGGGTACTCCAGGGCCGGCAGGATCATCGACGCGCTGGAGCGCAAGGGGATCGTCGGCCCGTACGAGGGCTCCAAGAGCCGCGCCGTCGTCGCGAGCACGCTCGACCTCGAGTCCATGTTCGACGGCGGCGAGGGCGTGGAATCGGGCGGAGAAAACCCCGAGGGTTGGTAGCTTTTATGGTAGGGTTCTAGGCTGCATGGACGAAGGCCACAACACCCCCCACGCGCCGAACGGCGATGGCAAGATCGGGCGCGTCCTGGAACAGGCTAGAAAGGACAGGGGCCTCTCCCTCGAAGAGGCCGAGCGGGCCACCAAGATCCGCAAGCGCTACCTCGTGGGCCTTGAGAGGGACGACTACACGGTCCTCCCCGACGCGGTCTACGCCGGGGGCTTCCTAAAGACCTACACCAACTTTCTCGGCCTCGGCGGCGCGGAGCTCTCCCGGGACCTCAGGGCCCGCAGAAAGCCCCGCCGGGAGCCCCGCCGGGAGCGGGGCTTGAGCTACGCGCCGCCGACAAAAAGCGGGTTCGAGCGCCCGATCATCAACCCGGGCGGCGTCTCCGGGGCCGAGAAGCGCAAGATCCCACGCTCTACGGTCTTGGCCTTCGCGGTGGCCGCCCTCGTGATATCCGCCCTCGTCGGGGCCCTGTACTACGTCGGCCTCAACGCCAGGGCCTCCGCGGGGGACGGGGCCCCGGCAAAGATCTCCGCCGACGGGGAAGACCGGGGATCTACCGGCGGGGAGGCCGGGTCCGCCGGGGAGCCCGTCTCAAACGGGGGGTCGCTGGATACGCTCAGGGTCGGGGTCAGGGTCGAGGGGTCTCCGGCCTGGATCCGGGTCCGATCGGACTCCGAGACGGTCTTTGAGCGGGTCGCGGAGCCCGGCTACTCCCGGACCTTCGAGGCGCGGCGGGTGGTCGGCATCAGGGCCGGCGACGCCGGCGCCGTCTCCGTGGAGGTCAACGGCCAAGAGGTCGGGCCGCTCGGCGAGCCCGGGCAGGTCCGCGACAGGAGCTACACCCTGAAGTCCGCCGGTTGAGGGGCGGCGCGCTAGAGGTTTCTCGGGGGAGCACTGTCCCCCCGTCCGCCGGAAACGCTCTTGGGAGGCCCCCCGCCCTGAAGTATAATTCCCTGCGAGGAATGCCGATCACCCAAAAGAAATCGACGCACGCGTTTCGTGGAGGATGCATTGGATAAGAGCAAGGCAATAGACGCCGCGGTCTCCCAGATAGAGCGGCAGTTCGGCAAGGGCTCCATCATGAGGATGGGCGACGACGAGAGGCCCAAGGTCCCGGCCATCCCGACGGGGGCGCTCGCGCTCGACCTGGCGCTCGGCGTGGGCGGCGTGCCCCGGGGCAGGATCATCGAGATCTTCGGCCCCGAATCGAGCGGAAAGACGACCCTCGCCCTGCACATCATCGCCGAGGCCCAGAAGAAGGGCGGCCTGGCCGCCTTCGTGGACGCCGAGCACGCCATCGACCCGGACTACGCCCAGGCCATCGGCGTGGACCTCGAGGACCTCTACTTCTCCCAGCCGGACAACGGGGAGCAGGCCCTTGAGATAGCAGACACCCTCATCCGCTCGGGCGCCCTGGACGTCGTCGTCATCGACTCCGTGGCCGCCCTGGTGCCCCGCGCCGAGATAGAGGGCGAGATGGGCGACTCCCACGTCGGCCTGCAGGCCCGGCTCATGAGCCAGGCCCTCAGGAAGCTGTCCGGCTCCCTGAACCGCTCCGGGACCACCGCCATCTTCATCAACCAGCTAAGGGAGAAGATCGGGGTAATGTTCGGCTCCCCCGAGACGACCCCCGGCGGCCGGGCCCTGAAGTTCTACTCGAGCGTCAGGCTCGACATCCGGCGCATCGGCGCGCTCAAGGCCGGCAACGACACCGTGGGCAACCAGACGCGGGTAAAGGTCGTCAAGAACAAGGTGGCGCCGCCGTTCAAGGTCGTGGAGTTCGACGTGATGTACGGCGAGGGCATCTCTAGGGAGGGGAGCCTGCTGGACATCGGCATCGAGAACGGGGTGGTCCAGAAGTCGGGCGCCTGGTTCGCCTACGGCGACGAGCGCCTCGGCCAGGGCCGCGAGAACTCCAAGACCTTCCTGAAGCAGAACGAGGGGGTGCGCAACCGCATCCTCGCCGACATCTACGAGAAGCTCGGCTTCGACAACCCGGGCGCCGAGGGCACCGCTGCCGACGGGACCGAGAACGGGGCCAACGGCGCCGTTGATGGGGACCTCGTCGCCGAGGCCCCGGCGGTTCGGCCGCTCTCTAGGGGGTAGCCCGGTTTGCCCGAGATCACGGGCGTAAAGGAGCGGCGGGGGAGGTCCAGGATCTCCGTGGACGGGGAGTTCTGGGCCGAGCTCGACGCCTCGGTCGCCGTAGAGCGCGGCCTCCGCGAGGGGGCCGCGCTCTCGCGCGAGGAGCTGGGCGAGGCGCGGGTGGCGGGGGAGAGGCCGCTCGCCATGGGCCGCGCGCTGAACCTGCTCGGCTACCGGGCGCGTTCGGAGGGCGAGGTGAGGGAGCGGCTCGGGCGTTACGGGTACGCGCCCGAGACCGCCGAGATCGTCGTGTCGCGCCTCCTCGAGCTCGGGTACCTAGACGACGAGGAGTTCGCCCGGCAAAAGGCGCGGGAGAAGGCGCGGCGGTACGGGCCGCGGCGGGTGTCGGCCGATCTGTTGAGGAGCGGGGTCGGGCGCGAGGTGGCCGCAGGCGCCGTCGAGGAGGAGTTCGCGGGCCGCTCTGAGATCGAGGACGCTAGAAGCGCCGCGGCGCGGCGGTATAATGGGGAGGGATCCGAGGCCGAGGCGCGCAGGGTCTACGGTTTTCTGGCGCGTCGCGGTTACTCGGCGGAGGTCTGCGCCGAGGTCGCCGGGGGTTATCGGGGGCCGGCGCGGTCCTAGGAGAAGGACTGTCAGGCTAACTCGACGCCGGGCCGCCCGTTTTCGGGGCCCGTTGAAGGAGACAACCCGTGAACGTTCTGTTACTGGTCCTCGGGCTCGCCGTTGGCGCGATCGCCGGGGCTGCCGTGGGCTACTTTGTCTGCAAGTCTCGCATGGAGGCGGCCCAGGCCCAGGCCCGGGCCGACGCCCGCTCGATAGTGGAGGACGCCCGCCGCGAGGCCGAGGCCGCCCGCCGCGAAGGCGAGCTCGCAGCCAAGGAATCCGCGCTCAAGGTCAAAGACGACGCGGAGGCCGAGATCCGGGCCCGCCGCGCCGAGGTCTCGCGGGTGGAGGAGCGCCTGGACAACCGCGACGCCGCCCTCGAACGCCGGGAGGGCGAGCTCGAAGCCCGCCGCCAGCGCCTGGCCCGGGACGAGGAGGCTCTCGCCCGCAGGAGGGAGGAGCTCCAGCAGAAGGAGTCCGAGCAGCTCAGGGTGCTCGAGGAGCTCTCGGGCCTCACCCGCGACGAGGCCGAGAGGCGCCTCTTCTCGGGCCTGGAGTCCGAGCTCGAGACGGACCTTGGCAAGATGGTCAGGGACATGACCATCGAGGCGGAGGATAGGGCCGACCAGGAGGCGCGCCGCCTCATCTCGACGACGATGGAGAGGGTGGCCTCCGACCTCACCTCCGAGACCACGGTAAAGGCCGTGAGCCTCCCCTCCGACGACATGAAGGGCCGGGTCATAGGCCGGGAGGGGAGGAACATCCGGGCCTTCGAGGCCGCGACCGGCGTGGACGTCATCATCGACGACACGCCAGAGACGGTCGTCATCTCGTGCTTCGATCCGGTGCGCCGGGAGGTCGCGCGCGTCTCCATGGGCCGCCTCGTGCAGGACGGGCGCATCCACCCCGGGCGCATCGAGGGCATCGTCGCCAAGGCCAAAAAGGACGTCGAGAAGGAGATGAAGGCGGCCGGCCGCCAGGCGGTCTACGACGCCAAGATCTCGGGCAACGTGCACAACGACCTCGTCCGCCTGCTCGGCGTCCTCAAGTACCGCACCTCCTACGGCCAGAACGTGCTCGCCCACTCCGTGGAGGTCGCCAACATCTGCGGCATGATGGCCGGGGAGCTCGGGGCCAACGTCAAGCTCGCCCGCCGGGCCGCCCTCCTGCACGACGTCGGCAAGGCCATAGACCACGAGGTCGAGGGCACCCACGCCATCATCGGGGGCCGGTTCGCCAAGAAGTCCGGCGAGTCAGACGACGTGGTGCGCGCAATCCAGGCCCACCACCACGAGATCGAGATGGAGACCGTCGAAGACGTGCTGGTCGCAGCCGCGGACGCGGTGTCCGCCGCCCGCCCCGGCGCCCGCCGCGAGACGACAGAGACCTACATCGAGCGCCTGCGTTCGCTCGAGGACATAGCACAAGGGCACCGCGGCGTGGACAAGGCCTACGCCATCCAGGCCGGGCGCGAGATCCGGGTGATGGTCCAGCCCTCGGAGGTCGACGACCGCATCGCCGCCAAGCTCGCCTACGACATCTCCAAGCAGATAGAGACGGACCTCGAGTACCCCGGACAGATAAAGGTCACCGTCATCCGCGAGAGCCGCGTGAGCGAGGTCGCGCGCTAGCGCCGCGCTCGCGCGGCGCCGGCACACCGGCACGATGGAAGGACCCTACAGGGACCTCGGCTCCGGCTTCGCCCGCCTTACCGGCCAGGAGGGCGCCCGCCGGGGCCCCTCCCGGATAACCCACGTCGAGGACGCGCTCCTCGAGCTCCTGCGCAACGCCCGCGACGCCGGCGCCTCCCAGATCTTCGTCGCCTCCACCCTGGCCGCCCGACGCTTCCGCGCCCTCACCGTAATAGACGACGGCCGGGGCATCCCCGAACCCTACGCCGGCCTCGTCTTCGAGCCCGGCGTCACCACCCGCCACCTCAACCCCGTCCCCGACCCGACCGCCCCCACGGGCTCCCACCACGGCGCAGGCCTCGCCCTCTACCACCTGAAACAGGCCTCGGTCTCAGCCGAAGTCCTCTCCCCGTCCTCACCAACGGCGATCCGCGCGACCTTCGACACCCGAACCCTCCCCGAACGCCACCTGCAGTCCGCCTCCCGCCCCTCCAGATCCAACCTCCTCGCGACCGCGGAGTCCTTCGCCCGATCCCAAAAGCAGCCCCACCCGCCCCGCCTCTACCACGGCTCCCCGGCCAGAATCCTCGCCGCCCTCCTACGAAACCGCATAATACAATCAAGCAGTGGCAGCGGGGGCTTGCGGAGGGAGGCGGGGCGGGTGGGTTTGTACCTTTCGGGGCGCACGGTGCAGCGGGTCATGAGGGGCCAGGTGGCGGCGGCGGAGCCCGTAGGCTCCGGTGGCCTGCGGGCGGGGTCCGGGCCCGCGCCGCGTAGGAGAGGGGCGGGGGGTGGGGGGGCCGTGCTTCCGGTGGGGGAAGAGGAAAAGGCCGAGATCGCGGCTATACTGGGTCGTGCCGCGCGCGCCGGGTACGTCGAGGTGGACGACCTCAAGGTGGAGTCGCGCCCCGGTGAGATCCTTCTAAAAGCCCGCGTCTACGAACCGGAGGAAGAGTATGAGTGAGACCGCGAGCACGCCCGTACAGCTCACCCGCAAGCCCCACAAACCCAAAAGCGTCCCCGCCCCCGGCGCGGGCAAGACCGCCTGCATAAGGACCTTCGGCTGCCAGATGAACGTCCACGACTCGGACAGGATGAGGCGCATGATCCTGGACGCCGGCTACGCCGAGGTCCCCCGCTACGAGGACGCCGACCTCGTCATCCTAAACACCTGCTACGTCCGCGAGAACGCCGTCGACCGCGTCCGCGGCCACCTCGGCGAGCTGACCCGGCTCCGCCGCGAGGGCCGCCTCAAAAAAGTCGCCCTGGCAGGCTGCATAGGCGCCGCCGAAGAGTCCGAAACCCTCCGCCGACAGTTCGGCATAGACCTCGTCCTGGGCACGCATAATACATACGAGTTGGCCGAGTTCGTGGGCCTGCCGACGATGGAGGAGACGTACACGCCCGAGTTACCGGGAACCGAGGGGGATCACTCGTCGTTCGTCACCATCATGACGGGGTGCAACTACCAGTGCAGCTACTGCATAGTGCCCACCGTGAGGGGAAGGATGGTTTGCAGGTCCAAGGAGAGCATCCTTGGGGAGGTGGATCGTCTCGTGGCGGGCGGGACCGGGTACGTCACGCTGCTCGGGCAGACGGTGGACGCCTGGAGGCAGGACGGCGAGAGGTTCTGCGATCTTCTCGAGGCGGTCTCTGAGAGGGCGCCGAGGGTGTGGTTCACGACCAGCCACCCGTCCAACATGGAGGATCGCACGCTCAGGGCTATCGGAGAGAGGGACACGATAGTCGAGCGGCTCCACCTCCCCGTCCAGTCCGGGTCCGACAGGATGCTCAAGGTCATGCACCGGGGGTACAAGGCGGAGCGGTACAGGCGAAAGATCGAGATCTTCCGGGAGTCGGCACCCGAGGGCACCCTGAGCACGGATATCATAGTGGGCCACCCGGGCGAGACCGAAGGGGACCACGAGGAGACGCTGAGGCTCGTGGAAGACTGCGCTTTCGACTCCGCGTACGTCTTCAAGTTCTCGCCGAGGGACGGCACGGAGGCGGCCACACTGGGCGAACCGGTGGCGCCCGAAGTGGCGCAGAGGCGTTTTGTGGAGGTGCTCAGGGCGGTCGAGGGCAACGCCCTCTCGCGCAACCGGCGCAAGGTTGGCGGGGTCGAGGAGGTCTACGTGCGACACGGGGCCAACGAGGACGGGCGCGCGGTCGGAGAGACCTGGACCGGGCACGCGGTCCACCTGCGGACCGATGCGAGCCCCGGCGAGTACGTGAGGGCCAGGATAGATTCGGCGGGCCCGCACGCGCTGTACGGTAGCGTCCTCCCCGACGGGACCGGGTAGGGAGCGCCACGGCCGAAGAACCCGCCAAGACCGCCAAGAATAAGGTGGTGGCCGTCTGCGGGCCCACGGCGGCCGGGAAGAGCGATCTCGCGGACGATCTGGCGGACCATCTCTCGTCGGGCCGGGACCGGAGGACGCCGGTCGTCGTGGTCGACTCCATGCAGGTCTACTCCGGGCTCGAAGAGATATCGAACCAGGCCCGCAGGCGCCAGGCGGAGCTCGTCTCGATAGTTCCCATCACCGAGAGGTGGACCGTGGCCCGACACGCGCGGGCGGCCCAGGCCCTGATCTCCGGTTCGGTCGACGGCGCGGTCCTCGACGCCGGAACCGGCATGTACCTCAACGCCATCCTCCTGGACGTGCCCATGGCCCCCGAGGTGCCGGGGCCCATCAGGGAAGAGGCCCTTCGGGTCGCCTCGGGTCTCACCAACCCGAGGAGGGCGTCGAGGGCCCTCGAACTCGAGATGGCCGGCGCTTCCCGGCGGGGTTCGATCTGGCAGGGCCCGCTCCGGTACGACACCACGCTCCTGTATCTCAGGCCGGAGAGGAACCACCTGGACGCCCGTATAGCCGCACGGTCCGCCAGGATCGTGGCGCGGGGCATCGAGGAGGCCAGAAGGATAAGGTCGATACGGGAGCACGGGGAAACCGTCAACCCCTCGGTGATCGAAGCCGTGGGCGTCGGGGAGCTGCTCGCGCTCGTAGACGGAGAGCTCGCCCCCGACGAGGCACAGGCGCGGATCTCGGCCAGGACGAGGAGGCTCGCGAGGAGGCAGATGAGGTGGTTCGACAAGCTCGCCCGGACGCTCGAACCCACAGCGTCCCGCGTCGCCGTCGCCCAGACGCCGGACGAGCTGCTACGCCTGCATACCATGCATGATACAATGTGGGGATGATGGATTTCTCGGGAGAGGTCAACACGCGGGCGGTTCTCGTTGGGGCCGGCCAGAACCGCCACATGGGGGAGCTCGGCAGGCTGGCGTCCACGCTCGGGATGGAGGTGGTGGGGGTCGTGGAGCAGGCCCGCCGGGACAACGCCGGCTACATCGGGGTCGGGAAGCGTGAGGAGTTGCGGGGGATTGTGGAGGAGGCTGGCGCCGCGTTCGTGGTTACAGACGACGAGTTGACGGCTTCGCAGGCGCGGAGGCTCGAGCGGGACGCCGGGGGGAACGTGGTCGACAGGACGGAGTTGATCATCCGCATCTTCGAGGCGCACGCCGGGGACGCGGCGAGCAGGCTCGAGGTGGAGCTGGCCGACCTCCAGTACAGGCTGCCCCGCGTGAAGGGCCGAAACCCCGAGCTCGGCCGCCTGGGCGGTGGCCGGGGCGGCTCAGGCGGCGGGGCGAGGCGTGGTAGCGGCGAGCAGCAACTCGAGTACGACAGGCGCGTCATCCGGCGCCGCATAGAGACCATCGACGCGAAGCTGCGCAGGGAGAAGGTCGGCCGGGAAGTGAGGGGCGCCAAACTCAAGGGCGGCTCCACGCCGACGGTCGCGCTCGTGGGCTACACCAACGCCGGCAAGACCACCATCCTGAACGCCCTATCCGGCGCCGGAAGGTCCACCAAGGACCGGCTCTTCGAGACCCTCGAGACCACAACGCGCACCGTGGAGGGCACCCCGGCTGCCGACGGCTCGGCGTCGGGGCCTGTGTACGCGCCGGTGGCGAGGCCGGTGGCGAGGCCGGTGGCGAGGCCGGATTTCGTGGTCACCGACACGGTTGGGTTTATAAGGAAGCTTCCCACCCAGCTCGTCCATTCGTTCGCGTCCACCCTCGAAGCCGCCCACGACGCCGACGTGCGGGTTCTCTGCGCCGATGCGTCGAGCGAGGAGCTCGAGGACGAGATCTCCACCGTCATGCGCACCCTGTCGGAGGGCGTCGGCAAAGGCGAGGGAGGCGTCGGGACGCCGGATATCCTCTGCCTGAACAAGATGGACCTCGTGGGCCCCGAGCGGGCCCGGGAACTCGAGGCCGCGTATCCGGATGCCGTGTTTATTAGCGCGCTTGCGGGAACGGGGCCGCTGCTCGATGCGATCCACCGCGAGATCTCGTCTGGCAGGGAGCGGATGGAGGTGCTGATACCCCACGACGAGTACGCCGTGGCGAGCCGTCTCTACGGCCTGGCGGAGATCTACGGCCGCGAGAGCACCGAAGCGGGCATCCGGTTGGACGTGAGCATCCCCAAGGCCGCGGGTGCCCGGTACGCCCGCTACAGGGTCGTCGATTAACTGGGACGCGGAGGAGAGGGTGGCCCAGGGTCGTTGCCTCGAGGCGTCTGGCGCGGTCTACGACGAACTCGAGCTTCCCTTTCCGGGGGATCCATCCCGCCCTTACGTCCTCTTGAACATGGTCTCCTCCGTGGACGGCGTCTGTTCTGTGGGTGGCAAGGCCTCCGGAATAGGCGGCGGGGCCGACAGGAGGGCCATGCGAGCCCTAAGGTCCAGGGTGGATGCCGTCATGGTAGGCGCGGGCACCCTGCGGGCGGAGAGGCTAAACCTCGGCCTTGACGATCCGCGCGCCGAGCAGCCCCTGGCCGTGATAATCGCAGGGAGAGGGCCCGTACCGATCCGCAACCGCCTGATACGGGGCCCGGGATCTTCCCAAAGGGTAATCGTCTTCCGTCCAGACAAGCCTCAGTCGGGAGAGCCTCATTCGGGAGACGAAAAGATCGAAGAGACTTTGCCCGAAAGGGTCAGGACCATCCGCGTTCCCAAGGTTCCCAAACCGTCCGACGGACAATCCGACGGACAATCCGACGGACGGGCCGACCTCCGTCGCTGCCTCGAGATCTTGCGGCGGGAAATCGGCGTCGACCGGCTACTGGTCGAGGGCGGCCCGTCCCTTAACGGAGCCCTGATCGAAGCCGGCCTCGTCGACGAGCTTTTCCTGACCATCGCGCCCAGGCTGATGAACGCCGACCCGGCCCCGATCGTCCACCCCGGCCACCCCGAGGCCCAAAGCCTCCAACTCATCTCGGCCCGCACCCAAAACGGCGAGCTCTTCCTGCGCTACGGCCTCAAAAAATGAACTTCCGAGAATTACCATTATGCGAAGTTCGCGAACGAATAGTACCCGTGGGTCGGATATAAGAGGTCGCCTCTGCACCGCAGTTCTCTGTAAACGCTTTTCTGCGCTCTCGGGTCGCGTGCCGTCGCGGGGTAGATCCGCCTCGTCCTGTTCCTGCTCTCAAACACCCCGCGATCCCTATCGTAACCGAACCCGAGGATTCTGACGTACCCGGGGACGTTGGTGTCGACACGACGAGACCACACGACAAGACCACAACGGTCCAGAAGTGCCTCGTCCACCTGTCGCGCAGTGTACTCCGGCCCAATGCCTGTTTCCTTCTCTTTAGATATGCAGCCCATTGGCGCTTTATCTGAAAAGAATCTTTATCTGAAAAGGATCGCTCAGGAGATCTTGTGTAGAGGGGTATTATATTAACAGCGGCGTGGCGTTTCTGGACCCAGGAACGGGCGTGGGTGTCGGCCAACGGCAGGCGAAATCTCGTTGAAGGCTAGGCAGGGCTTCATCCCGTGGGGATTACAAAGTACCGCTCTCGACCTTTCGCTATCGGCTTGTCCTGTAGTGATCGGTAGTGATCGTTTCGTCTCGGGATATCAAATCGGGAGAGTATTATATTGATATGCCTTGCTCGCAAGCTCTTCGGCGCGGCGGATGTAGCGCATAGTCGTTTTGGGATCGGAGTGGCCGAGGAACTGCTGGATGACGAGGAGCGGGGCTTCGTTTAAGGCCATGTTGGTGCCGACGGTGTGGCGGATGGAGTGCGGGCTTATGGGTTTTGTTATGCCGGCGGCTCGGACGTATTTCTTGACTATGTTCTGGACGGAGCGGGTCGTTAGGGGCTTGTCTTTGCCTACGCGGGATGTGAGGAGCGGTTTGCGGGCGTCGGTGTTGGAGTTGAGGCTGCGGCCCGAGAGGAGGACGTAGCGCTGGACTAGGCGCCAGAGGTCCGGCGAGATCGGGACGTTTCTTACCTTGTCGCCCTTGCCGAGCACCCGCAGCAGGACGACCTCGTTTCCGGCGTCCTTGAAGTCGGAGAGCCTTAGGCCGACGACCTCGGCTTCGCGCAGGCCGCAGCCCGCCATGACGGCGAGCATGACGTAGTCCCTGTAGTTGTCTGTGCGGGCGGCGTTTAGCATCCGCTGGAGCTCGTCCTCGGTGAGGACGTTGTAGGCGGGGTCCTGGCGAACGCGCGGGCTCTTGGCGAAGAAGCGGAGAGCCTCGGGGTTGACGGTGGTGGCGCCGGTCATGAACGTGAAGATCAGGAACCGACGCAACACCGCAAGCTTCTTCGCCGCCGTCGCCGCCGCGTAGGCCTTTATCATCTTCTCCCTGTAGATGGAGACGTCCTCCGCCGTCAACCCCGAGAGGTCCTTGCCCATCTCCCCCACCACGTGGGCGACGAAGAGCCGGATCTCTGTATTATAAGTTTTTATGGTCTGGGGGCTGGTCAGGGTACGCAGGTAGAGGGTGACGAGGCGTTCGGTGTCCGGGGGGGGGCTTGGGGCCGGCGCGGACTCCTGGCGCCGCGCGGGGAGGTCAGTCATCGGGGGTGGCGTAGGTTATGAGGGAGACGACCTCGTAGGGTTCGAGGCGGGCGCGGCCGTTGAGGTAGCCGAGTTCTATGAGGAAGGCCACGCCTGCCACGGTTCCGCCGGCGTTCTCGACGAGGTCGCACATGGCGCGGGAGGTTCCGCCGGTTGCCAGGAGGTCGTCGGCCACGAGGACGCGGTCGCCCCGGGTGATGGAGTCGGCGTGGGCTTCCAGGGTGTCGGTGCCGTACTCGAGGTCGTAGGCGGCGGAGATGGTTTGGCGGGGGAGCTTGTTTGGTTTGCGGGCCAGGATCAAGCCCTTGCGGGAGCGGTAGGCGAGCGCGGTGCCGAAGACGAAGCCTCGGGCTTCGGCGGAGAGTATGCGGTCGTAGCGGAGGTGCTCGGTGGCCTTGTGGAGGGCGTCCGTGGCGGCGTGGAGGGCGTCGCCGTCTTCTATCAGGGGGGTTATGTCCTTGTATGAGATGCCGGGCTTTGGGAAGTCAGGGACCGTGCGGATGAGGCGCCCGACGGTATCGGGGGCGTTGGGGGGGGTCTCTTTTTCGGTCACGGCGTCAGGGGGCGAAGGTGTCTATCACGTTCGCCATCATGAGCTCCTTCATGCGGGAGTCGACGGAGGCGAGGTGGCGGGCCTTGTTCACGGCCTCCGCGACCCTGCCCTCGTCCCTGCTGCGAAGCTCGGGGTTGACGACCTGCTTGAAGAGGGCGGCCTCGCGGTCCACGGCGGCCATGATGCCGCGCAGGTGGCGGGGTTGGATCGAGTACTTCGCCATCTCGAGCGCCAGGCGTGCGATCTCGGCGTCCCGCTGGGTGAGCTCGCCGGTGCGGCCCACCACCCCGACCGTTATGAGCTCGTCCACGAACCGCGACTCGGTCTCTAAAGTGTCGGCGAGCTCTTCGCGGGTGTAGGTCCTGTCCTCGAGGACCCGCGAAAGGTCGCCGGCCGCGTCGCCGCCGCCCGCCATGATCCCGCCCCCACCCTCGATGCGCTTCTTTATGACCTTTAGGGGCAGGTATTCCTTGTCCTGAAGGGTCAGGATGTACTTGAGCAGCTCTATGTCCTGGCCGGAGAAGAGCCTGTAACCGCCGCGGGTGCGGGTGAGGTTTATAAGGCGGCGACGCTCCAGGTAGCGGATCTTGCTCACGGACAGCGTCGGGAACTCGGGCCTCAGACGCTCCACCACCTCGCCGATGGTGTAGCTGTCCTTGGAGCCCCCCCGCCCCCGCATGCCCGCCGCGGGCGCTTCGGTCCGCGGCTCCGTCCGCGGCTCCGTCCGCGGTTCCTCGGGGACGTCCTCCGGGGCGGGGCGCCTGTGGACCGCCGGCCGCGAAGCCGGGGGAAAGTCCCCAGCCCCCCGTCCGGGTCCGGGGTTTTCGGCGATGGGCGGCCCGTCGAGCGGCTCCTCTTCCAGGCCGAACCCGTGCTCGCGCGCGTTGCCGGCCGGCGGGTCGTCCCTCAGGGGATCGGTCCACCTGCTCCTGTTAGTGTCTCCGTTGTCCAAGGGGCCTCCCATCCTCTACGCAAGTTCTCGTGTCGCGTCCGCCGTTTCTACGAGAACACGAACCTGAAACGGTACTTTCCTACCTGTATCTCGTCGCCGTTGCGCAGGTCGACGGAGTCGACCCTCACCCGGTTTACGTAGGTGCCGTTCAGGCTGCCCGCGTCCCGGATCAGGTACCCTCGCTCCCCGCGCACGACCTCCGCGTGCTTCCTGGAGACCGTGACGTCGTCCAGGAAGATGCTGCTGTCCTGCCCGCGGCCGACGGTGACGACCTCCTCGTCTATGTCGTGCATCCGGCGGCCCGCAGTACCCTCCACCTGGTCGAGCTCTATGAGCGAGGCCCCGCCCGACCCGCCGCCGGAGACCGGGCTATCGGCCTCTTCCCCGAAGCTCGGGGCGAAAGAGACGGTGCTCTGGCCCGCGTCGAGCTTCGTTCCGCACTCCGCGCAGAACCTCATGCCGCGCGTGATCTCGGCGCCGCAGTCGGGGCAGACCATCACGGGCGCCCCCACTCCCCGCCGATGAGCACCCTGGCGAGCTCCTCCGGCGGCAACGACGCCACGCCCCGGCCCGCGAGCTCGGCCCGGATCAGGTTGACCCTGCCCAGCAACACCTCGTGCCGGTACGCCGCCGCCCGCTCCTCCTCGGAGACCCGCGCCAGAAGCCGCCCGAGATCCCGCCGGGAGAGCGCCGTGACGTCCTCCGTACCCTCCCAGTCGAACGAGCCTGCCTGCGTCGATCCGTCCTCAACCATCCGACCAGTATAGCGCGACCTGAACCTGAAGCGCAATCTCAGCTTCAGGCATCGCCGGGCATCGCCGGGCATCGCCGGGCATCGCCGGGCATCGCCGGGCATCGCCGGGCATCGCCGGGCCTCACGCGGGGTCGGCGGACCCGTCGTCTATGAGGGAGCGCACGAGCTCGACGTACTCGCCGGCTAGGGTGTCGGGGTCAGCGCCGTTGGTGGGCTCGGCGTAGACGTAGAAGACGGGGTTGTCGGGGTCTGGGAGCATGAGCACCCACCCGTCCTCCACGCTCAGGCGGACGCCTTCCGTCAGGATGGCGTCCGGGTCGCCGCCGAACCTCTCGGCGAGGCCCCGCATCACGCGGCCCTTGGCCGTCCACGGGCACTCCAGGCGCTCGCGGACGACGTTGCCGAAGGAGTCGTCGAAGCTCTTGCGGACGAGCGAGAGCGGCTCCTCGCGGAAGGCCTCGAGGGCCCGGGCGAGCGTCATAAAGCAGTCGGGGGCCGGGAGGAAGGAGGGGAAGATGTAGCGGCCGTCCGCGAGGGAGGCTAAGTCGGCCCGGACTTCGGAGGCCCGGATGGCGACGTTGCCTATGCCCGTGCGGCTGATCTCGACCGTCCCCCCGCCCTCTTCGGCGAGTTGCTTGTAGCCGGTGGAGAGGTTTATGGGGAAGACCGAGCGGCGCGGGCGGGTGGCCTGGATCAGGGCCGCGAGCATCACGTCGCCGGGCACGAAGCGGCCCTCGTCGTCCACGAACCGCACCTGCTCGGCCTCGGGGCCGACCACCGCCCCGAAGACGGCCCCCACCGTCGGCACTATGCGCGCGACCCGCTCGATGCTCTCGTCGAGGTCCGTTGGCAGGCCGGAACCGACCACGTTGGCGTTGTAGAAGCCCTCCATCACCACGGCGCCGATGCCCAGGCGCGAGAAGACCCGGCTGGCGACGAGGCCCGCGACGCCGCCGTAGAAGTCCACGACTATCGTCGCGCCGTTGGTCTTCTCCTTATCGACCACGCGCTCCAGGCGCTCGACGAACTGCTCGACGACGCGGCCGGGGTAGATCAACTCGCCTATCCCCTCCCCGTACGCCCTGCGGTACTCCTCCCGCACGAACGCCTTCTCCACCGAGCGCTGGTCGTCCTCGGTCATCGGGGTGGCGTCGGAGGAGAAGAAGAGGATCTCGACGTCGTCCGGGTCCGCGCCGACCCGGACGTGCACCCCCGCCGAAGACCTGCCGGAGAGCACGTCGTGGCGCACCACGCCGGCGTGGGCGGCCCTGAGGTCCCGGATGTTGATGCCGGTACCAAGGAGCGCCGCGGTCATCGCCCGCTTGGCGACCTGCGCCGAGCGGGAGGCGTCGCGGCCCAAAGTCACGACGGCGCCGGGGTCCAGGGTGGTGCCGAAGGACGAGGAGAGGCGGGTGACGAACTCGGGGGTGAGGTTGACGTTGAATTTGCCGGTGACGACCCCGCCCTTGAAGACCGTGCGCAGGCCCATCGTCTCGTAGATCAGGGAGTGGGTCACGTTCGCGCCGGCCTCTATGGTCTTGTGCGGGTAGACCTTCACCTCCGGGGCGATGGTCGCGCCCTCGCCGACGATCACGTCGTCCCCAAGGGCGCTGCGCTCGAGTATCCTCGCCCTCGCCTGCACGTACGAGTTTCGCCCGACGAGGGTGTCCTTGAGCTCGGCCCCCTCCCCGATATAGGTCCCCTCCGCGACCACGCTGCGCTCGACGCTAGCACCCGACGAGACGACGACGTTGTCCGCTATGACGGAGTAGGGGCCTATCTTCGCGCCGGCGTCGATGCGGGCGTTCTCCCCGATGACCACCGGGCCTTCGAGCTCCTCCTCCGCGACCTGCGCCCTGCGCCCGACGAAGATGTTCTCCCGAAGCCGCGTTCCGGGCGGCCTGACGTCCTTGACCTTGCCGTCGAGGACGTCGCGCTGGGCGGAGGCGAACTGCTCCAGCGTCCCTATGTCCTCCCAGTAGTCCTCGGTGACGTACCCGTACATCGGCCGGCCGGCCTCGAGCAGCTTCGGAAAGAGCTCCTTTGAGAAGTCGTACTCGCCCTCTGAGGGTATCTCCTCCATAACGGAGGGCTCGAGAAGGTAGATGCCGGTGTTGACCGTGTCGGAGAAGACCTGGCCCCAGGCCGGCTTCTCCAAAAAGCGCGAGACACGCCCGTCCTCCTCCAGGATGACTATGCCGAAGTCTAGAGGGTTCTCCACGCTCTTTAGCACCATCGTCGCCTCCGAGCCCTTCTCCTCGTGGAAGCGCAGCAGGCGGGTGAGGTCGGCGTCGGTGAGGGCGTCGCCGCTTATGATGAGGAGGCGTTCGCCCCGGAGGCCGAGCTGTTGCTCCGCCATCTTCACGGAGCCGGCGGTGCCGGCGGGGGCGTCCTCGACGGAGTAGCCGATATCGACGCCCCAGTCCGAGCCGTCGCCGAAGTAGTCCCGGATCTCCTCGGGCATGAACTGCAGGGTGACCGCGATGTCCGTGAAGCCGTGGCGTTTTAGGAGGCCCACGATGTGCTCCATGCAAGGCAGGTTCGCTATCGGGATCATGGGCTTGGGCTGGTCGCTCGTGAGCGGCCTCAGGCGCGTGCCCTGCCCGCCGGCCATGATCACGGCCTTCATCGTCCGTCCCCGCGGTGGCGCATTGTGCCTCCCCTTCTAACCCGCCGGTTGGCGGTAACGAGATCCATCTTACCCGACGTGTGGCGGTGTCTAACGGCTGCTCTTCGCCCTGACCCCGACGGCCACGCCCCACAGGTCGTAGCGCTCCCGGAGCGCGTTCTCGACGTAGCGGACGTAGTTGTCCGGCAGGTCGTCGGGGCGGTTGGCGAAGAGGGTGAACCGGGGCGGCGTGGTCCCGACCTGGGTGGCGTACCGGATCTTCACGCCCCTCGGCGGCGCGTTGCGGTCCACGAGGGCGTTGACGAACTCCGCGATCTCGTGGGTGGGTATCCGCAGCCGGTAGGCGCCCCTCACGCGGGCGGCGAAGGGCAGCACGTCCCCCACGCCGGCGCCGGTGAGCGCGGAGATCGGCAACGAGCGGGGCTTGAGGTCCGTGAGACGGGCGGCGATGCCGTCGGTCACCCCGCGTACCCGGTCGGGCGAGACGAGGTCCCTCTTGTTCACGAGGACGCCGCAGGCCCGGCCCGACTCCTGGATCTCGCGGGCTATCCTGAGGTCGCCTGCCACCACGCCGTCGACCGCGTCCACCAGAAGCAGCGAGACGTCGGAGCGCCGGATCGCCTCCGAGGTCCTGAGAGAGGAGTAGTAGGGCACCCCGCTCGCCTTCCTGGCGGTCTTGCTCACCCCGGCCGTATCCAGCAACAGGTACCGCTCGGGGCTACCCTCTATCTCCACCTCGATCTCGCCAGCCACCGCGTCGGTGGTGGTGCCGGCGACCTCGGAGACGACGGCCCGCTCCGCGCCGAGCAGCCGGTTCAAGAGCGTGCTCTTGCCCACGTTCGGCCGGCCCACGATTGCCAGCCGCGGCAGGTCGGATTCCTCGTCCGGGCCCGCCTCCGGCAGCAACGCGACGACGGCGTCGAGGAGGTCGCCGATGCCGAGGCCGTGGACGGCGGAGACGGCGTGGGGCTCGCCCTCGCCCAAAGAGTGGAAGCCGTGGCGTTCGGTGTCGTCGGCGGGGTTGTCCAGCTTGTTGACGGCGAGCACAACCGACGCGGGGGAGCGGCGCAGCTCGCGGGCTATGGCCGCGTCGGCCTCCGTCGGGCCGAGCCTGGCGTCGGTGAGGTGCAGGATCACGTCCGCCTCCTCGACGGCCACCCGCGCCTGCAGGGTCACGAGCGCCTCCAGCCCGACCTTCGCCTTCGGCTCCATGCCGCCGGTGTCCACGAGGTCGAACTCCGCCCCCGCCCACTCCGCCCTGTTGTACGAGCGGTCGCGGGTCGTGCCTGGCTGGTCGGAGACGACGGCGCCCCTGCGGCGCAGGATCCTGTTTATGAGCGAGCTCTTGCCCACGTTGGGCGCGCCGACCACGGCGACGACCGGGAGTCGGCTCATGCCTGGTCCTTTCGGTGCTCTTTGGGCAGGGCGTAGATGGCGCGCAACACCCCGTCGGCGGCCTCGCGGTAGGCCTTGCCGCCGCGCAGGCCCGGGTCCAGCGTAATGGGCTCCCCGACGATCAGGCGCAACCGTTCGCCGCGCAGGCGCGCCAGGGGGCCAGGCATCCTGCTGACGTAGACGGGCACGACGGGGGCGCCGCCGCGGATGGCGAGCATGACCGCCCCGCTCTTGGCCTCCCTGGCCGTCCCGTCGTCCTTGTGGGTGCCTTCCGGGAAAATGCCGAGCGCCCACCCTTCGGCGAGGTAGGAGAGGGCGATCCGCACCCCGGCCCGTCCGCCGCCCTCGCGGTCCACCGGGAAGGAGCCTATAAACTCGAAAAACCTCTTGTACGGGGGCTCGTAGAGCTGCTTCTTGCCCATCCACTGCATGCGGCGGGGGATCGCCATGCACACGAGCACGGGGTCGGGGTACTGGCGGTGGTTTGCCGCGACGACCAGGGGCCCGGTCTTCGGCGCCTTCTCCATGCCCTGGATGGTCAACCCGAAGAGGAGGCGGCAGGCGAGGATCATCAACCGCCGGAAAAGGTCGTACCGGAGGGACATCTTCGTCGGCGTGCTCCGGCCCTCGAAGGTCGTCACGGGTTCCCCCAAGGGTTCCCCTGCGGGTTCCCCCAAGGGTTCCCCACGCGCCTTAAGTCTTCGGCGAGATCCAGGACCCGCGAGACGACGTCTTCGAGGGAGAGGGCCGTCGTGTCGAGCACCACGGCGTCCTCGGCGGGCCTGAGCGGGGAGACCTCGCGTTCGGAGTCCTGGCGGTCGCGGCGCGAGATCGCCTCCCGGATCCGGTCGAGCTCGGCCTCCCGCCCGCTCTGACGCGCCCTCCTGCGGGCCCGCTCTTCGGGGTCCGCGAGCAGGAAGACCTTGAGATCCGCGCCCGGCAGGACGACGGTCCCTATGTCCCTGCCCTCGACCACGGCCCCGCCCCGCTCCCTGGCCGCCTCCGCCGCGGCCCGCTGCACCGGCAACAGCACCCCGCGAAGGCCGGCGTTTACGGAGACCTTCGAGGCCGCGGCGGAGACCTCGGGCGTGCGCAGGTCCGGCTCCGCCACCGGTTCTCCGTCGATGCTGGCCCCGTCCGGGTCGAGCGAGACCCGGGAGGCGAGCGCCGCGAGCCCGGGCCCGTCCGAGAGGTCGGCCCCCTCCCGCAACGCGAGCAGCGCGGCGGCCCGGTAGGCGGCCCCGGTGTTGAGGTTGACGACGCCGAGCCGCCCGGCCACGCGCCGCGCGACCGAGCTCTTCCCGCTCCCGGCGGGCCCGTCTATGGTTACGAGGATGCCCTTCATCGACCCGGAAGTATAGCCGATAGCCGGGCCCCTACCTCAACGATTCGAGCGCGTCGAAGTACCCGGGGAAGGTCTTGGTGACGCATCCCGGGTCCCTGATGGTGACCACGGGGCCCTCCGCGGCCAGGCCGGCGACGGAGAAGGCCATCGCCACGCGGTGGTCGCCGTAGGTCTCTACGACGGCGGGGCGCAACGGGCCGGGCAGGATCCTGAGCCCGTCCCGCCCCTCCTCGACCTCGACCCCGAGGCGCCCGAGCTCCGTTGCGGCAGCCGAGATCCTGTCCGTCTCCTGGTGCCTGGCGTGCCCGACGTTTGTGATGGTCGTCGGCGTGGAGGCGAACGGCGCTATGGCGGCCAGGGTCATCATGGTGTCCGAGAAGGCGTTCATGTCGACCTCCACCCCCCGCAACCGCCCCGGCCCCCGCACCTCCACGGCGTCCTCCCAAAGGTCCACCCCGCACCCCATCCTCCCGAGCACCTCCGCGAACCTCAGGTCCCCCTGCGTGGAGCGCGAACCTAGCCCCGGCACCCGCACGCGTCCCCCGGTCACGGCCGCAAGCGCCATGAAGTACGAAGCGGCGGAGGCGTCAGGCTCCACCCGAAAATCCCGCGCCCGGTAGCCGCCGGGCTCGACCGCGAGCCTCCCGAGGCCCTCAGGCGCCCCGACCTCGACGCCGAAGTGACGCATGACCTCTACCGTGATCCCAACGTAAGGCCACCTCTCCCTGCCCCGGACGTCGAGGTTTACCGTTCTCCTCGCGTAGGGGGCGGCCATGAGGAGCCCGCTCACGAACTGGCTGCTGCCGGCCCCCTGGACGGGCGTGTCGCCGCCCTCAAGGCCGCCCCCGCGGACGAGGAGGGGGAAGCGTCCGTCCTCGTCCGCGTAGTCCACGGCGGCGCCGAGGCGGCGCATCGCGACCACGAGGTCCCGGATCGGGCGCTCCCTCATCCTGGGCACGCCGTCTACGGTGTACGGCCCCGGGCCGAGCGCCAGGGCGGGCGGCAGGAAACGGGCCACGGTGCCCGCGTTGCCGACGAACACCTCCACGTCGCCGTGCGGGATCCCCCCTCCAAGCCCCCCCACGCGGGCCTCGCCGGCCTCCGCGTCCGCCCGGACGTCGAAGCCAAGCCCCACGAGGGCGTCGAGCAGGTAATAAGGGTCGTCGGAGAAGAGCGGGTTGCGAACGACGGAGACGCCGTCGGCCAAGGCCGCGACGAGCAGGGCCCGGTTCGTCACGCTCTTGGAACCGGGGACCCGTACCTCGGCGTCCACGGGGCGGCCGAGGGGCGGGATCTCGAGCTCGTCTGGAAAGTCGCCGCGCACGTCTCCGATATCGAAGTCCCGCCCGGGCGTGCCCCGCACCCGGCTCAACGCAAGGCCCCAAGCTCGGCCTCGGTGAGCGGCCGGTGCCGGCCCTCCGCGAGGTTGCCGAGCCGGACCGGGCCGACGCGCACCCTCCGGAGGGAGAGTAGGTCCAGCCCAACCGCAACGCACGCCCGACGTATTATGCGGTTACGACCCTCGTGGATGGTGAGGTGGAGGGTGGTGTGGCCTCCGGTTTTTTCCGTGCGGGAGAGGGTCGGCGGGGACATTTTGCCGTCTTCCAGGGCGGGGCCGGCGGCGAGGGCTTCGAGGGCTTTGGGCGGGGCGGGGTTTTTGAGGATCAGGCGGTACTCCTTTTCGATCTGCGAGGAGGGGTGGGTGATGCGGTGGGCGAGCGGGCCGTCGTTGGTGAGGATGAGGAGGCCGGTCGTGTCGGCGTCTAGCCGTCCGGCGGGGACGAGGCCGGGGACGTCAGGCATCAGGTCGGCGACGGTGGGGCGGTCCTTGTCGGGCTCGTCCTTGAGGGTGGTCAGGTATCCGGCGGGCTTGTTCAGGGCGAGGTAGGCGTGTTCTGCCGGGAGGGAGATCCTGTGCCCGTCGAGGAGGACGGTCTCGTGGCCAAAGACGGAGGAGCCGAGGGCGGCGGTCTCGCCGTTCACGGTGACGCGGCCGGCTTCGATCAGGGCCTCGGCCTTGCGCCTGGAGGGGGCCCCGCCGGCGCGGGCGAGAAAGGCCTGCAGGCGCATATCAGGTGGCCCCGGACCCGGGGGCCTCCACCTGGGGTTCCCCGGTCTGGGAGTCCCCGGTCTGGGAGTCCCCGGTCTGGGAGTCCCCGGTTTGGGGCTCCTCGGCGGAGGTTAGGCGTTCGCGGACCCGGTCGAGCTCTTCCTGGGAGACGAGCGCGTCGAGCGGGGGGAAGTCCTCGCGGGAGGCCGCGTCGGTGGCGGCGAGGAACTCGTCGGTTACGGCTAGCAGGGCGGGGGCGCCAGGGGCCTCGCGGTCGGCGCCGATTTCGGCGAGGAGGTTGCGTTCGAGGAGGTTTCGGACGACGGCGTCGGAGTTGACGCCCCGCACGCGCGAGACGGCGCCGCGGGTCAGGGGGCCGAGGTAGAGGGCGCAGGCGAGCACCTCGTGGGCGGCGCCCGAGAGCGGGGCCGGCCTGGCCTCCTCGCGGAAGCGCTCCACGGCGGCCGAGCAGGCCGGGTTCGTCGAGAAGAGGTAGCCGCCGGCCGCGGCGCGCAGGACCACGCCGGAGGTCCCGGGGGAGTAGCGCCCCGCGAGGTTGGCGAGGGCGGCCTCGACCTCGTCCGGGGGGAGGCCCGTCGCGGAGGCGAGGTCGGCGGTAGGGACGGGCCGGGCGCTGACGAGGAGCACGGCCTCCAAGAGGTGCTCGGGGGCGGGGGCGCGTTCGGTCATCGGGGGGACGGTTCCGAGGGTTCCAGGGTGAGGGCGCCGAGCGGTTCCGGTTGGAGGAGTTTGACGCTGCCCTCCTGGGCCAGGGAGAGGGCGGCGGCGAAGGCCACGGCCGAGCGCAGGCGGTCCATGCCGCGGGTCAGGTCCTCGAAGGAGACCGGGCCGCGCAGGAGGCCGGCCCGGATCAGGCCGGCGAGCTCCTGGACGGTCACCGTGATCGGCCCGAGGTGCGCGACGGGCGGCTCGATGAGGCGGGAGAAGGTGCGCCGGGCGGCGAGCGTGACGCGGTCTTCGGCGACGCGCAGGCGCCCCGGCTTCGGCGGCACCACGTGGGCTGAGGGGTGGTGCCCGGCGGCGCGGGCGAAGCGGTCGCGCAGGTCCTCGGCGGCCCGCCGGATCTTGAGGTACTGCTGCAGGCGTTCGGCGAGCTCCTCGGGGGTGGCGGCGACGGCGTCCTCACCGTCGGCCTCCGGATCTGTGGCCGGGGAGAGGGTGCGGCTCTTCAGCAGGATCAGGGCGGCGGCGGACCCGGCAAAGTCCGTGTCGCGGTCCAGGGCGTTCGGGGCTTCGGGGTCGCGGGAGCCGGCGTAGAGGCCGACGAGCTCGCGCAAGGGGACCTCGAAGATCTCGAGCTCGTCCTTGAGGATCAGGGCCAGGAGCCACTCGTAGGGGCCTGAGTAGACGTCGAGCTCGACGGTGAAGTCCGCCAGCGAGCGCCCGGTGGCCTCGAAGGTCACCGCGCCTCGCTGTGCAGGGGCAAGACGGAGGAGAGCTGGCTGTGGTCGGCGCCCGTGGCCCGGGCGAGGACGGGGTCGACGACCCTTCCCTCCGCGAGCGCTACCCCGCGCGCGAGCCCCTCGTCCGCTTTGAGGGCGTCGGCGAGGCCGAGGCCGGCGATCCCACGCACGTAGGGGAGCAGCGCGTTGCTCAGGGCGCGCGAGGCGCTGACGGGGACGGCGGCGGGCACGTTCTTTACGCAGTAGTGGGTGACGCCACCGTCCACGAAGACGGGGTGTTGCAGGGTCGTTGGGCGGGAGGTCTCGACGCAGCCGCCGTAGTCCACGTCGACGTCCACGATAACGGACCCGTCCTTCATCCCCTCGACGGTCTCGCGGTCGACGAGGGCCGGCGTGCGGGCGCCGACGACGTGGACGGCGCCTATCAGGAGGTCGGCCTGGAGCGCGGCGTCCCGGATGCCCATGGTGCTGGCGGCGAGCGTCGTGACGCCGGGGATGCGGGCGAGATCCAAAGTACGCAAGCGGTTCACGTCGCGGTCGATCACGACGACCTGGGCTCCGAGGCCGCTCGCCATCCTGGCAGCACCCGAGCCGACGATGCCGCACCCGAGCACGACGACCCGCCCCGGCCTCACGCCCGCGGCCCCGCCGAGCAGGACGCCCCGCCCGCCGGACTGCCGCAGGAGGTAGTGGGCCCCTATCTGGGGGGTGAGGCGGCCCGCGATCTCGCTCATCGGCGTCAGGATGGGGAGCCCGCCGGCCGCGCCCCTTACGGTCTCCATGGCGAACGCGATGCAGCGGGCGTCAAGCAGCGCCCGCATGAGATCCCGGTTTACGGGCAGGGAGAGGAAGGAGAGAAGGACGAGGCCCTCCCGCAGGCGCGGCCACTCCTCTTCGACCGGCCCGTAGACCTTGACCACGAGCTCCGACTCGTCCCACACCCTGCGGGCGTCGTCCACGACGTGGGCGCCGGCCTCGCCGTAGGCCGCGTCCCCGATGCCGGACGCCTCCCCCGCCCCGGCCTCGACGAGCACGCGGTGCCCCGCCCGGCTGAGCTCGTGCGCCGCGTGCGGGGCGAGCGCCACCCGCGTCTCGCCCGGCGTCCTCTCTTTAGGCACCCCTATCCTCACGGTCGCACCCCCCAAAAGACTGCCGCCGTAAATCCGCCCGTGCCCACGTCTCCAAGACTAACCCGAAGCCGGCCGGCGATCCACGCTAGCTTTTTCAAGAAGGTTTCCAGAAAGGGCTCTCCCGCAGTAAGTCCCGCAGCGGCTCCTCTTCCCCCCCGGCGCCGAGGGGAAGCGCCCCGGTTTCGGCCGGCTCCCAGGACGGGGCGAAGCGCGCGGGGAAGTTGTTCCGCCAGAGATACAGGGCGAGTTCTTGCAGGGGGCCCGGGGGCACGGCGCGCGGCGGGCACTCCAGAAATGCCCGCATCTCGAGCACGGCCCCCGAGAGGGCGGCGGCGTTGCCGACCGCGCGCATCACGAGCTCCAGGCCGGCGCCGAGCCCGCGTTCGGTCGGGGCACGGATCGTCCCGGAGACCCGCATCCCCGTGCCGGCGGGATCCAGGTCTACCCCGAGGTCGTGCCGGAAGAAGGGCGCGGGCGAGGGCAGGCAGGAGGGCGGGCCGGGCGGGGCCTCGTCCCATTCGAGCGTCGCGCGGAAGTCGACGAGGCCCGCCGTGCGGGTAGCGAGCGTGCCCGCCGTCTCTTTGGTCAAGAGCACGGCGAGGCGGCCGAGGTCCGAACCGGGGAGC
Source organism: uncultured Rubrobacteraceae bacterium (assembly GCA_902806085.1). Lineage (GTDB taxonomy): Bacteria > Actinomycetota > Rubrobacteria > Rubrobacterales > Rubrobacteraceae > Rubrobacter_D. The sequence continues at coordinate 55,438 of CADCVH010000063.1, forward strand.
GTGGCCCTCAGCTGGCCGCCCGCTCCCCAGCCTGCGTCCCCGCCCCCGGCTCCGCCCCCACGGCGGGCTCCTCAAGCGCCGCGCCGCAGGCGCGGACGAAGCCGAAGAAGAGCGGGTGCGGGCGGAGGGGCCGGCTCTTGAACTCCGGGTGGAACTGGCACCCGATAAAGAACGGGTGGTCCTTGAGCTCGGCGATCTCCACAAGCCGGCCGTCTGGGGAGGTCCCGCTGAAGACCATCCCCGCCTCCTCGAGCGCCTCGCGGTAGGCGTTGTTCACCTCGTAGCGGTGGCGGTGGCGTTCGTGGACGAGGTCGGAGCCGTAGACCCGGGAGGCAAGGGTGCCGGGGAGGACCTTGCACGGCCAGCGGCCGAGGCGCATCGTGCCGCCCATGTCCACGCCGACCTGGTCCGGCATGATGTCTATGACCGGGTGCGGGGTCTCCTGCTCGAACTCGGTGGAGTTCGCCATCTCGAGGCCCGCGGCGTTACGGGCGAACTCTATGACCTCGATCTGCATCCCCAGGCAGAGCCCGAGGTAGGGCGTGTTCGTCTCCCTGGCGTAGCGCGCCGCCTCGATCTTGCCCTCGGCCCCCCGGTGCCCGAAACCGGGCAACACCAGCACCCCGTCGACCCCGGCCAGGCGCTCTTCGGTGGCCTTCCGGTCTTCGAGGAACTCCGAATCCACCCAGTCAAGGTCCACCTTCAGGCCGTTGGCCCCGGCGGCGTGGCCGAGGGCCTCGACCACCGAGAGGTAGGCGTCCTGCAGCTTGATGTACTTTCCGATGATGGCGACCCTTACGCTCCGCTCCGCCTCCAGGGTGCGCGAGACGAGGCCGCGCCACTCGTCCAGGTCGGCCGGCGGGGCCTGCATCCCGAGCTTCTCGAGGACCAGGTCGTCGAGGCCCTCGTCGTGCAGGCTAAGGGGTATGGCGTAGAGGCTCGGGGCGTCTTCGGCGGGGATGACGGAGTCGAGCTCCGTGTCGGCGAAGAGCGCTATCTTCTTTCGGATGTCCTCGCCCATCGGGCGGTCGGCGCGGCACACGAGCACGTCGGGGCTTATGCCGATCTCGCGCAGCCTCTGGGCGGAGTGCTGGGTCGGCTTGGTCTTGAGCTCGCCGGCGGCCTCGATGTAGGGCACGTAGGAGACGTGGACGTAGAGCACGTTCTTGCGCCCGACGTCGTTGCGGAACTGCCTTATGGCCTCCAGGAAGGGCAGGCTCTCGATGTCGCCGACGGTGCCGCCGATCTCGGTGATGACGACGTCCTTGTCCTGCCCGAGGCGGCCTATCCTGTTCTTTATCTCGTTTGTGATGTGCGGGATGACCTGCACGGTCGCCCCGAGGTAGTCCCCCCGGCGCTCCCGGCTTATGACCTCCCCGTAAACGCTCCCGGTCGTGACGTTGCTGAGACGGCCGAGGTTCTCGTCCAAAAACCGCTCGTAGTGGCCGAGGTCGAGGTCGGTCTCGGCCCCGTCCTCGGTAACGAAGACCTCGCCGTGCTGGTAGGGGTTCATCGTCCCCGGGTCGACGTTGATGTAAGGGTCGAACTTCTGCAGCACGACCCTGTAGCCCCGGCTCTTGAGGAGCATACCTAGCGCCGCCGCGCTCGTCCCCTTGCCGATGGACGAGACGACCCCGCCCGTTACGAATATGTACTTCGTCTCACTCATCCGCACCACGCTCCCGAGAAACAGAACAATTAACGCCCCTACCTCCTGAAAAACCGGAAAAACGAAGGGATCCCACCGATGCGGCGCCCCGGGGCCGCCACCCGGCGGCAAACAGGACCCGCAAACGCGCGTTCCAACATCACGGGACACCATTCTACCGCCCAAAGACCGGTAATGGAATAGCGCCGGGGCACTTTTTGGCTGGCCGGATCGGGGCCGAGTGGCTACGCTATGCGCCTATGCCCCGCGCCGCCGCATCCAAGGGCCCCCTCTTCGTCGTCCTCGCGGCGATCCTGTGGGGCACGAGCGGCACGGCCCAGGCGTTCGCCCCGGAGGCCGCAGGCCCCCTCTCCGTCGGCGTCGTGAAGATCGGCATCGGCGGGGCGGCGATGCTCCTGTTCGCGGCGGTGTCCGGAAAGCTGGCGAAGGGGTCGGGCGCGTCCGTGGGGTGGAGGCCCCTTCCCGTGCTCGCCTGCGCGGCGCTGGTCGCCTCCTACCAGGTGCTCTTTTTTACGGGCATCACGCTTACGGGCGTGGCGCTCGGGACCATCTCGGCCATCGGCAGCCTCCCCGTGTGGGCCGGGATGATAGACCTCCTGTTCGGCAAGCGGCCCGACGCGCGGTGGCTTTACGCCGCGGCCCTTGCCGTCGTCGGCTCCGCGCTGCTGATCGGCTCGGGTGGCTCGCTCTCCGTGGACCCCATAGGCGTGATGCTCTGCGTCGCCTCCGGCGGCGGGCTGGTCGCCTTCACCACGATAGCGAAGGGCCTGCTCGAGGAACGCCCGCACGCGGTGGTGATGGGCGTGACCTTCACCCTGGGGGCCCTGTTCCTCTCGCCGGCCCTGCTGTTCTCGGATCCTTCCTGGGCCCTCTCCCCCCTCGGCCTGGCCGTCGCCCTAGAACTCGGTCTCGCGGCGACCGCGCTGGCCTACATCCTGTTCGCGAGCGGGCTCTCGAGGGTCTCCGTCTCGACGGCGGCCACGCTCTCCCTCGCGGAGCCCCTGACGGCAGGGATCCTCGGCGTCCTGCTCCTGGGCGAGCGGCTCTCCCTCGTGGCCGTGGCAGGAATAGCGCTCCTGGTGTCGGGACTGCTGCTCGCGACCGCGAGACGCGGATAGAGTCCGGCAAACCCCAACGACTCGACGGCCCAACCTCCCGGAGAAGGTCTACGAAGAAACGCCGACGCCCCGGTTCTCTCGCAACGCGCGTCGTTTGCCGACTCACGGCGGGTTGGGGCCGCCCGGGGTCTGGGCCGGCGCGCACAGCCTGCGCGCAGCCTCGACGAGCGAGGCGCGGTGGGCGGCGAGGCGTTCGGGCGAGTAAGGGTCGGACCCGTCGGCGCAGAGCAGGTCCTCGGGGCTGATGAGCCAGCTAGAGGCCAGCCCCTGCACCAGCACGAGCAGGTCCGCCGGGGGCAACCCGCTCGCCGTGAGCCCGCCCCCCCCGCCGGCCATCGCCTCGATCTTGTGGGCGTAGACTTCGGCCGCGTCCGGACCCTTGGCGGGGCGTTCGAGGTGGCGCCACATGCTCATCCTGAGCGCCTCCGGATGGACGAGCAGGTAGTCGAACATCCTGCCCGCGTAGCCGGGAAGGTCATCCTCGGTCAGCGGAACCGCCTCGACGAGGTCGCCGATCACCCGGTGCAGGGCGGCGGTGAACAACCCCTCCTTGCTCTCGTAGTACACGTAGATGGAGCGCTTGTTCGCCTCGGCCGCCTCGGCGATGCGGTCGATGCGGGCCCCGGCCAGCCCGTACGCGGAGAACTCCCCGATCGCGGCGTCCAGTATCCGATTGCGGGTGGCTGCAGAGTCACGAACCATGCCCGTAGTCTAGCAGAGAGCACCTGGTAAGTAACCGGTTATTGACAAACACCGCACCGGGGTATAGGCTCTACGAACTATCCATTTATTTACCTGAGGAGATGACGATGACCATGGAGCGGCGCAGGCTCGGCCGGCAGGGCCTTGAGGTATCGGCCCTTGGCCTTGGGACGATGGGCATGACGATGGCTTACGGTGCCACCGACGACGGGCGGAGCGTCGCCACGATCCGGCGCGCCCACGAGCTCGGCGTGACCATGTTCGACACCGCGGAGCTCTACGGCATGGGGACCGGCTCGAGCGAGAGGCTCCTCGGCCGGGCGGTAAAGGGCTTTCGCGACGAGGTGGTGCTGGCCACCAAGTTCGGTTACGACCTGACGAACCCCGAGACCATCGGTACGGCCATGGACAGCCGCCCCGGGCGCATCAGAGAGGTGGCCGAGAACAGCCTGCGCCACCTGCAGACCGACCACATCGACGTGCTATACCAGCACCGCCCCGACCCGGACGTGCCGATCGAGGAGGTCGCCGGCGCGGTGGGGGAGCTCATCGACGCTGGCAAGGTCCGGTTCTTCGGGTTGAGCGAGGCCGGGTCAGAGACCGTCCGCCGCGCCCACGCCGTGCAACCGGTGTCGGTTCTGCAAACGGAGTACTCCATCTTCGAGCGCGCCGTCGAGGCCGACGTCTTGCCCACGCTGCGCGAGCTCGGCATCGGCTTCGTGGCCTATTCCCCGCTCGGGCGCGGCTTCCTGACCTCGGCCGTAAGGCCGGGTGGCGAGTACCCGGAAGGGGACATGCGCAGCTGGGACGAGCGCTGGCAGCCGGGCAACTACGAGGCCAACGCCGCGGCCGTCGAGGGTCTGAGGGAGTTCGCCGCCTCCAGGGGGATCACCGTCACCCAGTTGGCGCTGGCGTGGCTGCTCGCGCAGGGCGAGGACATCGTGCCGATCCCGGGCACCCGCGACCCCGACCGCCTGGCGGAGAACGTGGCCGCAGCCGACGTCACGCTCACCGACGCCGACCTCGAGGCCGTACACGAGATCCTGCCCGAAGGCGCCGCCGGGAGCCGCTACCCCGCCTTCCTGATGCCGGCGTGGTCCTGATCCACGTCCCCGGTGCGCCTTCCCCGCCTTCTCGGACTAAATCCGCCCACCGAGGAGAAACCCGCGCGTTGATAGACTACGAACGGCAACCCGGATCGGAGCAGAAAATGACCATGGGCACGAACCGAGTAACAACGCCCTTCGGCGCGGGGTCCACCGCCCGGGAGGTGTTGGAGGGGATCGACCTGTCCGGGAAGCGGATGGTCGTCACCGGCGCGTCGTCGGGCATCGGCATCGAGACCGCCAGGGCCCTCGCCGGCGCGGGCGCCGAGGTGACGCTCGCCGTGCGCAACCCGGGCGCCGGAGAACGCGCCGCGGCCGACATCGCCCGGACGACAGGCAACCCGCGCCTCCGCGCGGCACCCCTGGATCTCGCCGACCAATCCTCCGTGGCCGCCTTCGTCGCCTCCTGGGAGGGCCCGCTTCACGTCCTCGTCAACAACGCGGGCGTCATGATGCTGCCCGAGCTCACGCGCACCCCCGAAGGGTGGGAGATGCAGTTCGCCACCAACCACATGGGCCACTTCGCCCTCGCAGCGGGCCTGCACGACGCCCTGGCCGCCGCGGGAGCCGAAGGGGGCGCGCGGGTTGTCTCGGTGAGCTCCAGCGGGCACGGGGCCTCGCCCGTGGTCTTCGACGACATCCACTTCGAGCGGCGCGAGTACGGCCCGGCGCTCGCCTACGGGCAGTCAAAGACGGCCAACGCGCTCTTCGCCGTGGGGGCGACGCGCCGCTGGGCCTCCGACGGCATCCTCTCAAACTCGCTGATGCCGGGCGGGATCTGGACCGACCTCCAGCGCCACTGGAGCCCGGAGTACCGCGCCGAGCAGGAAGAGTACGCCCGTCGGGCGGGAATCTTAATGAAGACCCCTGAGCAGGGCGCTGCGACCTCCGTGCTGCTGGCGGCCTCCCCACTTGTCGAGGGCGTCGGCGGACGCTACTTCGAGGACTGCCAAGAGGCCGAGGTCGTCCCCGACATCGTCGACGGGGTCCACGGGGTCCGCGATTACGCCCTCGACCCCGCGGCGGCCGAACGTCTCTGGGGCGAGTCCCTGCGCCTCCTGGGATAAAGGGCAGCGGCGCGGAAGGCGGCGCCCCTCCGCCCACTTGGCGGCGTGCGCTATCTGAACCCGGCAGGGTCTCGACGGTCTGGCGCGGCTTCGCCCCGGACCGGGCCGCAAGAGGAGACCCGGGCCGATCCGCGCAAATCCCTCGGGCATCCCCTCTCCACCGGTCTTCGCCCAGGGCGCGTACGACCGCATCAGCGGCGCCCCTCCCGGCCCGGTCTGCGTCGCTGTGGACCCCCGCCGCGACGGGCGTTCTTGTCGTGGCGGGCCTCGGCGCGGGCCCCGTAGGCGCGGGCCCCGTAGCCTCAACTTACGCGGCGGGGCCAGGACCTCCTGGATCACCGCGCCACGTCTTTATTGTATTATGCGGTTACCGTCGGAGGGGTTTGTGCGCTACCGGCGGACGAGGAGTTCTGAGGCGTGGGCGAGGGAGGCGTCGTCTATGCGGCCCGAGAGCATGCGGGCCATCTCCTTGAGGCGCTCGTCGCCGGTCACGCGGGTTATGCGGGTTATGGTTCGTCCGTCCGCTTCTTCTTTGGCCACGACGACGTGGGAGGCGGCTTCGGAGGCTATCTGGGGGAGGTGGGTGATGGTGAGGACCTGGTTCTTTTCTCCGAGCTCGCGCAGCTTCGCGCCGACGGCGGTGGCGGTCTCGCCGCCGATGCCGGCGTCGACCTCGTCGAAGACGTAGGTCGCGCCCGGTTCGACGCGTTCCTGGGCGAGACGGATGGCGAGCATGATGCGGGAGAGCTCGCCGCCGGAGGCGTAGCGCCTGACGGGCAGGGCGGGTTCGCCAGGGTTTGGCCGGATCTCGAACTCCACCCGCTCCCTGCCCGTCGGCCCCGGCTCCGCCGGCACGAGCCCGGCCCGGAACTCGGTCCTGCCGAGGTTGAGCCCCGCGAGGTTCTCCTGGACCTTCTTCGCGAGGCGCTTGGCGGCCTTCCGTCGGCCTTCTGAGAGGGTTGTCGCCAGTTCTTCAAGCCGCTCTTCTCCGGCGGCGACGCGGGCTTCGAGGCCAGCCGTCTCCTCGTCGAGGTTCTCCAGGCGGGAGAGCCTGGCGCGGGCGTCGTCAAGGTAACTCTCCACGTCCCCGTATTTGCGCTCGAGGGCGCGCAGCGCGGCGATGCGGTCCTCGACCGCCTCCAGGCGGGCCGGGTCCGCCTCCAGCTCCTCGACGTAGGAGCGGAGCTCGTAGAGCACGTCTTCGAGCTCCGCCGAGAGGCCGCCTAGGCGCCCGAGCAGGACCGAGAGGCCCTCGTCGAAGCGGAGGGCGGTCTCGAGCTCGCCCTGAGCCCTGGCGACCGAGTCGACGGCGCCCCCTCCCTCCTCGGAGGCGAGGGCGGCGGCCGCGGCGGCCGCGGCCTGCTGCAGGTCGGTTACGTTGCGCAGCCGGTCGCGTTCGCGGGCGAGGTTGTCCGCCTCCTCGGTGCTGTACTCCGCCGCCTCGAGCTCGCCCACCTGGAAGCGCAGGAAGTCCGCCTCGCGCAGGCGGGCCTCCCCGCTCGCCCGGACGTCGGCCAGCTCGCGGCGGTCCCCCTCGACGGAGCGCCACTGCTCTCGGTGGTCCCGGCGGGCTTTCAGGGCGTCGCCGGCCAGGAAGTCGTCCAGGATCTCTAGCTGCTCGGCGGGCTCGGTGAGGCGGGCCTGCTCCCGCTGGCTGTGGTAGGAGACGAGGCGCTCGCCCAGGGCGCCGAGCGCCCGGACCGGCACGGAGACGCCGCCCACGTAGCAGCGGGAGCGGCCCTCGCCGGTAAGGGTCCGGCGCAGGACCAGGCCGTCTTCGGCGTCCACCTCCTCGGCGAGGTCCCCAAGGGCGTCGGCGAGCATCCCGGGGCCCGCGTCCTCGGGCAGGAGAAACGTGCCCTCGACGGTCGCCCGGTCTGCGCCGGCGCGGACGGTTTCCGAGCGGGCGCGGCCGCCGAGGAGGAGTTGGAGGGCGGTCGCCAGGAGGGTCTTGCCCGCGCCCGTCTCGCCGGTTATGGCGTTGAGGCCGGGGGAGAGCTCGAGGGTGGCCTCTTCGATCAGGGCGACGTTCTCGACGGAGATCTCCAGCAGCATTACAGGAACGTTCTCCTGACGGCCCGCCACCAGCCCCAGTCGTCGGTGCGCCCGATCCTGACGGACCTGCTGGAGAGCCGTATCTCCACTACCTCCCCCTCGGAAACCTCGCGCGGCTCGTCGCCGTCGAGCGAGAGGAGGGCCTCGCGGTCCACGATCTTCAGCTCGACGACCTGCTCCTCGCCGAGCACGAGCGGCCGGCTGACGAGCGCGTGGGGGGCTATGGGGACGAGCACGTAGCACCCGGCGTCCCCGGAGATTATGGGGCCGCCGGCGGAGAGCGCGTAGGCCGTGGACCCGAGCGGGGTGGCCGCTATGAAGCCGTCGCAGCGGAACGCGAAGAGTTCCTCGCCGCCCACGGTCACGTCGACCGAGACCAGCTGGTGCGGCCTCTTTTTTATGAGCACGGCGTCGTTTGCCGCGAGCTCCGGCTCCTCGCCCGCGCGCCTGACATCGAGCATCCGGTACTCCTGCACGGTGAGGCCGCCCTCCAACACCTTCTGGACGCCGGTCTCCATCTCCTCGGGCAGCATCCCGGACATAAAGCCGACCTTGCCGAGGTTCACCCCGAGCAGCACGCGCCCGGGGTACATCCTGGCCGCCTTGAGCATAGTCCCGTCGCCCCCTAACACGAAGACCAGGTCCGGGTCTACCATCCCGTCCGGCTGGCCCTGCGGCCTGACGTCCGCGACCTCTACCCCGCCCCGCTCGAGCGCCGCGACGAGCCGCTCGGAGTGGCCGTCGTCCACCCTCGGGTTCGCGACGATGGCGACCCGCCTGACCTCGCGCGGCCCGTTCACCTCAGGCACCGGCCACGACCCCACGGACCAGCCCGTCGTCGATGGTCGCCTGCGCGTCCCTGATCAGGTACAGCGGGTACTCCTGGTTGCCGGACCGGCGTCCCGTGACCGCGGCCCGGGCCACCCCGACGGCGCCGAAGCCGATGGACCCGAAAGAGGCGGCGACGCCCAGGATCGCGCGGGCGCGAACCTCCGGGTCGCTCACGAGCCCGCCGCGGCCCACGAGCCCCGGCCCCGCCTCGAACTGGGGCTTTACGAGAACCACCGCCTCGTGCAACGAGGGCGTGGTCGAGAAGAGCCCCGTCAGGGCGACCGCGAGCGAGATAAACGAGAGGTCCGCGACGAGCAGGTCGGGGGCGAACGGGAGGTCTTCCCCCCGCAGGCGCCTGACGTTCGTCCTTTCGAGTACGGTCACCCTCGGGTCTTCCCGGAGCGACCAGGCAAGCTGCCCGTAGCCGACGTCCGCGGAGATCACGCGCTCCGCCCCCCGCCCGAGAAGCACGTCCGTGAACCCGCCGGTGGAGGCGCCCGCGTCCAGGCAAGACCGGCCCCGCACGCCGATACCGAACTCCTCCAGGGCGGCGTCGAGCTTCTCGCCGGCGCGGGAGACGAAGCGTTCGCCCCGCTCGACGGAGAGCGCCCTGTCGGCGGCCACGCGGAAGCCGGCCTTGGTGACGACCTCGTCGCCGACGCGGACGGCGCCGGCCAGGATCAAGCCCTGCGCCCGGCTCCGGCTCTCGGCGAGGCCCCGCTCCACCAACAGGGCGTCCAGACGCTGCGGGGTTCCCTTCACGCCCGCGGCCTAACTCCCCCGGTTGCGCACGAAGCGGGCCATCTCTTCGAGGCCCGAGGTGTCGCCGTCCACGCGCCCCAAAGCGCCTAATGCCCGCTCCTCGGAGGCGTCGGCCTGCCGCCTGGCTCCGTCGAGGCCGTAGACGCCGACGAAGGTGGCCTTGCCCTGCTCCGCGTCGCTGCCCGCGCTCTTGCCGAGCTCCTCGCGGGTGGCGGTCGCGTTGAGGACGTCGTCCACGATCTGAAAGCACAGCCCGAGCTCGGCCGCGTACTCGCCTACGGCGGCCTGTTCCCCATCCGAGGCACCGGCCAGGATCGCGCCGATGCGGACGCTCGATTTGATGAGGGCCCCCGTCTTGTACTTGTGGATAAGGTTCAGGGTCTCGACGTCCGTCCCGTCCCCCCTGCCGGTCTGCTCCATGTCAAGGACCTGCCCCCCGACCATCCCGTTGACCCCCGTCGAGCCGGCGAGCTCCCGGACGACCTCCAGGATCTGCTCGCACCCGGCCCTCTGGTGGATGGTGATGAGCGCCAAAGCCTCCCCGAAGAACGCGTCGCCGGAGAGTATCGCCATCGCCTCGCCGTACTTCTTGTGGGCGGTCGGCCTCCCGCGCCGGAAGTCGTCGTCGTCCATGGCCGGCAGGTCGTCGTGGATAAGCGAGTAGGTGTGGATGAGCTCTATGGCCGCCGCGGACGGGAGCACGTGCGCCGGCTCGTCCCCGAAGACCCACGCCGTCTCCATGCAAAGCGTCGGCCTGACGCGCTTGCCGCCCGCGAGCATCGAGTACCTCATCGCCTCCTCGAGGCTCCTCAGGCGCGGCTCGCCGGTGAAGCGCAGGCCCTTCAAATACCCCTCGAAGGCGCGGCGGTGGGACTCCCAGCGGAGCCCGCTCCTAAGCCTGCTAGCCACGGGAGACCCCGCCATGGACCCGCCCCTCAGCACCCCGCAGCACGCCCCCGACAAAGGCGGGCGCCTCGTCGCCGGAGAAACCCCGCGCGAGCTCGACGGCCTCGCCAACGGCCACGCCCGGGGGCACGTCGTCCACGTGGAGCATCTCGTAGAGGCCGAGGCGCAGGATCGAACGCTCCACCGCACCCATGCGGTGCACGGGCCACCCCTCGGAGACCTCCGAGAGCAGCCCGTCGAGGGCGCCCTTCTCCGTCTCCACGCCGCGCAGCAGCCGGACGGCGTACTCGTCCATCTCGCCCCTGTACTCGCGCCACCGCGCCACGGTGGCCCCGAGGGGCCTCCCCGTCACGTCGCTCTGGTAGAGGCCCAGAAACGCCTGCTTGCGCGCGGTGCGCCGGCTCAAAGGTCGCCCTCCCGCATCGGCGCTAGACCCTCGTGAGGTACTCGTTGGACCGCGTGTCCACCCGCACCCTGTCGCCGGTGTTCACGAAGAGGGGGACCTGCACGGTGACCCCGGTCTCCAGCGTCGCCGGCTTGGTCGCGCCCGTCGCCGTGTCGCCCTTGAGCCCGGGGTCGGACTGGGTGACCTCTAGGTCCACGTGGGCCGGCGGCTCGACGCTCACGACCTCCCCGTCCGCGGAGAGCACGCTGACCGTGCCCCCCTCGACGATGTATCCGGCCGCCTCGCCGACGGCCTCCGCCGGCACGGCCACCTGATCGTAGGTGTCCGAGTCCATGAAGTGCAGCAGGTCGCCGTCCCTGTAGAGGTAGGTCATCGGGCGGGACTCCGTCCTGACGCTGTCGAGCTTCTCCCCCGCCCTGAAGGTCTTCTCGACCTGGGCTCCGGTGTCTATGTTGCGCAGGCGCGTCCTGACGAAGGCGCCGCCCTTGCCGGGCTTTACGTGCTGGAAATACAGGATCGTAAACCGCTTGCCGTCGACGCGGATGGCGGCGCCGTTCCTGAACTGGCTGGTGGATATCATCCCCGAAGTCCCCCTTCGAGACGTCTGGTCTAGGTGGCGCGGCCAGGCCCCGAAGATCGGGCGCCCACGCCGCAGTAGCGCGGCGGTATTATCGCACAGATCCGGCCGGGACTAAGCCCCGACCGCACGCCCGATCACGTACCCCACGGCCGCCAGATACCCCCGCGCCCCCATCCCCGCGACCACCGCGTCCACCGCAGGCGACACCACGGACCGCCGCCGCCAATCCTCCCTCGCGTGCACGTTCGACAGGTGCACCTCCACTTTAGGTACATTCGTCGCCTCCAGCGCGTCGTGCAGCGCGTAGGAGTAGTGCGTCCAAGCCCCGGGGTTTACGACGAGCCCCGCGGACCCCGCGGCCTCCCGCACCCAACCGACCATCTCCCCCTCGTAGTCCGTCTGCCTGAACTCGAAGTCCACCCCGGGGAATTCCTCGCGCAGCATCCTCTGTATGTCGTCGAGGGTTAGGGTGCCGTAGACCTCGGGGCGCCGGGTTCCGAGGGCGCCGAGGTTGACGCCGTTGAGGACGTGGACGCTAGCCAACGAGGGCCCCTATGGCGCGGCGGGCCTCGGCCTCGTCGACGGGGACGCCGTAGACCGGGTGGCCGACGTCCCGGAGGAGCACGAAGCGGTGATCGGTCGGGGCGTCGGCGACGGATCGCTTCTTGTCGCGGGACATCGCCTCGAGGGCGGCGTCCGCGTCTACCCCGGGTGAGCGCAGCGGGAGGCCGGCGGAGCGGAGTAGTTCCTCGTGGAGGGCGGTCAGGTCCGTGGAGAAGCGCTGGCGCGAGAGGCCGGCGGCGGCGACCATGCCGGCCGAGATGGCCGCGCCGTGCGGGAGGGCGAAGTCGGCGGCGGCTTCGAGGGCGTGGCCGATGGTGTGGCCGTAATTGAGGATGGCGCGACGGCCGCCCTCGCGCTCGTCCTCGGCCACCACGGCGGCCTTGAAGCGGACGGAGTGCCGGATCAGGGCGCGGAGGGCTTCCGGGTCGCCCGAGCGAGCCTCGGGGACGAGCGCCAGGTCCTCGAAGAACTCCCCCCCCGAGAGGAGCCCCATCTTCACGACCTCGGCGAGCCCGTTCGAGACCTCCGTTTCCGGCAGGGTTCGCAGCCAGCCCGTGTCGGCCACGACGGCGCGCGGCCGGACGAAGGCCCCGACGAGGTTCTTTCCCTCGGGCAGGTCAAGGCCTGTCTTGCCACCGACGGCGCTGTCGACCATAGATAGCAGGGAGGTCGGCAGCATCACGAGGTCGACGCCGCGCATAAAGGTGGCCGCGACGAAGCCTCCTAGGTCCCCGACGACCCCGCCGCCGAGCGCGAATACGGTCCCGTCGCGGGTCAGGCCGAGCCGGGCCAGCCGGCCGACGGCGTCCGCGTAGGTTCCTATGCCCTTGGACGCCTCCCCAGCCGGCACCTCCGCCACGCCGAGGACCCGCCAGCCCGCAGCCTCCAGGGAGAGTCGCAGCGCGTCCGCGTGCAGGGGTCCCACGTCCGAGTCGGTAAGGACGACGCACGCCCCGGGTCGCAGGTTCCCGGAGACGGCTTCGGCGGGGTCGAGGCCATCCCCGAGGAGCACCGGGTAGGGCGGGGAGACGGGAACTTCTATCGTCTCGACAGGCACCGTTCGACCTCCTCGACGACGGCGTTGGGGGGGCGCCCCTCCGCGTGAACCTCGACCTCGGCCACCTCGCGGTAGAGGGGGAGGCGCTCGGCGTAGCGTCGGGCGAATCCCTCGCTGGAGTCGCCCCTCAGGGGGCGGTTGGGCCCGCGGGTCCGGGCGTAGAGGACGTCGATATCCTCGCGGAGAAAGACCGTCCGGGCGTCGCGCAGGGCGTCCCGGTTTTCGGGCCGCAAGACGGCGCCGCCGCCGCAGGAGACGACGCACCCCTCTTCCCTGGCGAGGGCGTCCAGGAGGGCTGCGTGTTCGAGGTCCCTGAAGAGGTCCTCGCCGCCGGCGGCGAAGATCTCGGGGATGGTGCGTCCGTCCCGGCGCGAGATCTCTTCGTCCAGATCGACGAAGTCCCGGCCGGTATCGCGGGCCAGCAGGCGCCCGACCGTGGTCTTGCCGCTGCCCATGTAGCCGACGATCGCCACGTGGCGGGGCAAGCCTCAGCGGGCCGCGACGCCGGCCTCGGCGAGGCGGCGGGCGTAGGCGTCGTGGGCGGCGCGGATGTCGGTCATGTTGTCGGCGCCGAACTTCTCCAGGAACGCCTCGGCCAGCACGACAGCCACCATCGACTCCCCGATAACCGCGGCCGCCGGCACCGCGCAGGAGTCCGCCCGCTCCTTGAAGGCCTTCGTCTCCTCGCCCGTAGAGATATCCACGGTCCTGAGCTGTTTGGAGATCGTCGAGATCGGCTTCATGGCGGCGGAGACCACGACGGGCTCGCCGTTGGTCATGCCGCCCTCGATGCCGCCGAGGCGGTTGCTGGCGCGGGCGAGGTGGCCGTTGTCCGCGAGGATCTCGTCCTGCACCTCGCTGGAGCGCCGGGCGGCGAGGCCGAATCCCATCCCGAACTCGACCCCCTTCATGGCGTTTATGGAGAGGATGGCGGCGGCCAGGCGGGCGTCCACCTTGTCGCGCCAGTCCACGTAGGAGCCCAACCCGGGCGGGCACCCGTGGGCGACGACGACGAACTCGCCGCCCAGGGCGTCGCGGGCGTAGCGGGCCGCGTCGATCTCCGCCTTCATCCTCTCGGAGACCTCCGGGTCGGGGCAGCGCACCTCGGACCCGTCGGCCGTGGCCGCGTCGAGGACGGCCTGCTCCTTCGGGTAGGCGACGGTCCCTATGCGGTAGACGGCGCTGTGGATCTCGACGCCGAACCCCGCGAGGAGCTTCTTGGCCACGCCGCCGGCGGCGACCCTGGCGGTCGTCTCCCTGGCGCTGGAACGCTCGAGCACGTTGCGCAGGTCGTCGAAGGCGTACTTCTGCATCCCGGCGAGGTCCGCGTGGCCTGGCCTCGGGAGGGTGATCGGGTCGGGGGGGTCCTCGACCGGCGCGGGGGACATGCGGTTCTCCCAGTTGGCGTAGTCCCTGTTGCGCACGAGCATCGCCACGGGAGAACCCAAAGTGTAGCCGTGGCGCACCCCGCCGAGGAACTCGACCTCGTCCTTCTCTATCTTCTGCCTACCGCCGCGCCCGTAGCCCTGCTGCCGGCGGGCGAGGTCGCGGTTGACGTCCTCCGCCAACAGACCCAGCCCGGCCGGCACGCCGTGCACGAGCGTGACCTCCCCCGGACCGTGCGATTCACCCGCGGTCGAAAAACCGAACCTCAAACCTGCCCCCGAACTAGATACCGTGTCCTACGCGTCCCCACTAATATAAACCACGCCGCCGGGGTCTTCCGTTACCGGGGGTACAGCGAGCCCCCGCTGTCGAAGAGCTCGTCCTCCGAGCCACCCGAACCACCGGCCCCGCCGCCCCCCGTGCCACCGCCGCCAGCCCCGCCACCGGCTCCGCTACCGGCTCCGCTACCGGCTCCGCTACCGGCTCCGCTACCGGTCCCGTTGCCAGCCGCGTTGCCGCCGCCGGCCCCGGTCCCTCCGGCGCCGCCGGCATCCCCGGCCTCCCCGGCATCCCCGGCGCTGTTGCCCCTCCGGCCGTCGGGTACGTCGTCGCCGTCCGAGTCGTCGGCGCCGTCTTCGATCCCGTCGTCGTCGGTGTCCGGGTCGCGGGCGTCCAGGCCGAGCCTCTGCTCCCGCCGGTTTTTCAGGCCGTCGCCGTCGGAGTCCTTCTTGGAGCGCTGCCCGGAGCCGCCCCCGCCGGTTCCGCCACCCGCGCCGGTGGTGCTTTCGCCCGCGCCACCGTTGCCGGTCGTGGTGCCGCCCGGGGCGGCGGTCTCTGTCGTCGTGGTGTCGTCCGTGTCCGTCTCGTCCGTGGTGTTTTCCCCGGGCGTTTCGGCCGGGGCGAGAAGCTGGCGGAAGGGGTCCTTGTTGCGGTAGGCGGCGTAGGAATCGGCGTCGCGGTCTTCGGTCTCCGGGGCCACGGGGGTGCCGCCGGAGGGATCCCTGGACTGCACGAGGGCGGCCTCGCCGGCGGTTTCGTCCTCCACGGGCTCGCCCAAGAAGGCGCCGGCGGCGACCCAGGCGAAGAGGAAGAGGGCGAGCAGCGCCATCACCGGCGGCAGCACCCTGTTCTCCCGCACGAAGGCGTCGTAGAAGGCGCCCCAGAGGCCGGCGAGCCGTCGCGCGAGGTCTCTGGGGCTATTCACCCTCGGTCGCCTCGTCCTCTTCCGGCGAGGTGCCGGTCGTCGTCTCCGGGGGCTCGGGGGCCACGGGGGCGGTCCCGTCGGGCACGCCGGTGGGCTGGTAGTAGACCTCGGCCTCTATCTCGACGAGAAGGTTCTGTTCTATGTCCGGCGCCGCCGTCGTGCCCTCCCCAGAGACCTCGTAGTTCACTTCGTTTACGGCCATGAGCCGGGCCAGGTTGTCCGCCCGGGTCAGGAAGTCCTGCAGCTCCTCGTAGGTACCCTCAAAGGACATTGTAATCGGCTGGACGGTAAAGTCGCCACCGCCCTCGGGGGGTTCGGGGTCCCCGCGCACGACCTCGGTCTGGGTCACCTCGGCCGCGCTCGCTATCTCCTCTATCTGAACGACGAGGGTCTCGAACTCGGGCTGGGTCGGGATGCGCTTGTTCAGCTCCAGCAGTTGGCGCTGGAGCTCGGGGGAGTTGCGCCGCACCTCCTCTAGCCGCGCCACCTCCTCCTGCAACTCCTGAAGCCTCGCCTCCCGCTCCTCGCGCGCCTCGGCCTGCTGATCCAGGTTCTCCAGCAGGGGCCCGAGCAGCAGCACGTAGAAGCCGACGGCCAGGGCCACCAGGCCGACGGCCCCGATCACGAGCAGGTTCCGTTCGCGCGACCCCATCAGGGCGCCGCGGGCGGGTCGCCAGCGTACTGGTCCGCCGACACGGAGCCCGACCTCGCGACCTCGATGGGCTCCGGGGCCTCCGCGACCTCCGCGGGGTCGCCGCCCTCGATGCGGACCTCGGTGCCCCTCTCGCCTGGGACCGTCACGAGCTCCGAGGCCACCTCGAACTCTATGGCGGGCTCGACGAACGTCTGCCGGTCGAGCTCGGCGGTGTTGAGCTGCGCGTTGGAGAGGTGCTCCAGGTTGTTCATCCTGACGACGAAGTCGGCGACGTTCTGGTACTCGGGCAGGGCGACCCCCGTGAAGGTCACGGCGCCGGGAGGATCCAGGGGCTCCTCGGTCGGGGCCTCGACGTCCACCGGCGCCGCCTCGCCGGTCAGGGTGCGAAGCGCGGTCGTCTCAGGCACGACGAAGGCCAGGCCCTGAAGGAAGTCGTCCCAGGGGAAGCGGGTGCGGAAGATGCCGTCGGCCACGGGCTTCTTCTCGTCCAGACGCGCGCGCAGGTCGCGGTACGGGGAGAGCTCCTCCAGGCGGGCGTCTCTCTCGGAGATCCTGCCGTCCAACACCGCGACCTCGTCCTCGACAGCGTTCAGCCGCAGCAGGAAGACGAGGTAGACGCCGACGAAGAGCAGGAGCACGGCGGCCCCGGCGACGAGCAGCAGGCCCACCGTGCCCCCGGGCAGCCCCTCGACCCGGCCGCCGCGGTCCTCCGGCAGGAGGAGGTTGACGCGCCTCAAGCCTCCTCCATCGCGAGCCCGAGCGCCACCGCGAGGACGGGCTCCATGGCGCGCAGCTGCTCGTCGGAGACGTTGGAGCGGTTCGCGGCGAGCCTCTCCACGGGCCTGGCGCGCTCCGCCGGCAGGCCGAGCAATTCCCCGAGGTACGCGTCGAGGCCGGAGATCAAGGCCCCCTCGCCTGAGATCACGACGCGCGAGACCTCCCTGGCGCCGGGCTGGGCGTGGTGGTGGTCCACGGACCTCTGCACCTCTTCGGCAAGCTCCCCGGCCGCGGCCTCGAGCCCCTGCCGGGCGTCGTAAGCGATCGCGGGGTCCCACGCGGCTCCTTGGGCGTCGCCGCCTTCGGGGTCCCCGTCCTCCTGAGCGTTGCCCAGGCCGGTGCGGGGGTCGAGCGTCCGCCGCTCGGCCTCGTCGTCGGGCAGGTCCGCGGCCTCCGCGACGGCGGCGACGAAATCGGAGAGGCCGAGGGAGACGAAGCGCGCCATGACCGGGACCTCCCCCTCGGCGACGACGAGGTTGGAGATCTCGCCCCCCACGTCGAGCAGGACGGCGCCCCCCCCGTCCCCGAAGAACGCGTTTGGGGCCACCGAGCGGGTCAGCGCGAGCGCCTTGACGTCGATGCCCACAGCCCGCAGCCCGCCGGCCCTCACGGCGGCCGCGTACCGCCTCACCATCTCCTTTTGGGCGGCGACGACGAGCACGCGGTCGCCCTCGCCAGGCTCCCCCCGGGGGCCGACCACGACGTGATCCAGCACCGCCTCCTCGGGGGGCATGGGGATGTGCTCGGCCGCCTCGTACCCGATGGCGCCCTCGAGGTCCCCGGGGGACATGGGCGGAAACTCGAGCATCCTGACGACCACTTTCTGGTTGGAGACGCCGAGAAAGACGGACTTTCCCGAGAAGGCGTGGGCGTTCCAGAACTCGGAGATCTCCTCGGACAGGAGCCGGTCGTCGGCGACCTCCCCGTCAACGATGGTGCCGGGGGGCAGCCTGTGGTACCCGACGTGCCTGAGCGTGTACTCGCCCCCCCCGAAGGAGACCTGGGCGGCCTTGATGGCGCTGCGGTCTATGTCCAGACCGATGGCCGTGGACCCGCGCCGCGCCAGACCCCTTACGCGCTCCAAGCCGACTTCGCCCCCCCGAAATCCGACGGCAAGACCCCGCGCGCGGGCCGCGCTAAAGCGTCGAACGCCCGGGTCAACTCCCCCCCCGGCCGACGTGCGCGAGATCCTCGACCTCGACCCCGGCGTCGACCCGCGCCTTTCGCCCGACGCTGGAGTTCGGCCCGAGCACCGCCCGGGCGCCGACCTGCGCCCCCGGGCCGACCACGCAGCCCGCCGAGACCCACACCCCCGCCCCGACCTCGGCGTCCCGGTCCACGACGGCCCCCGGGCCGACGAAACAGTGGCTGCCGACCGCTGCGTCCGGGTGGACGACCGCCCCCGCCGCGAGCACGCAGCCGCCCCCCACGATTGCCGCCTCGGAGACGTAGGCGAGCGGATGGACCGCGGTAAAGAACTGCCCGCCCAGGCGCCGCAGGGCGTTGGCGACCTGCAACCGCGCGGCGTTGTCCGTTATCGCGACGACCACGTGCGCGGGCTCGACGGAGAGCATGCTCTTTAGCATCTCGACGTCCCCGAGCACCGGATACCCCCGAACCTTCGCGGACAAGACCGCGTGGGCGTCGTCGTAGAAGCCGAGGACCCGCTCCCCGACCCCCCCGGACAACAAAACATCCAGCGCGACCCGCCCGAAGCCCCCCGCCCCGACGATCACAACCCTAATCTCCTCTTCGAGGCCTATTTCCTGAACCTCGACTTCCGGTTGAGGTACGTTGGTGGCGATCTCGGGCTCTCTGATCTCGGCCTCCTCCCGACGGCGTGGGCCCCGCATAACCCTGGCAGTTTAGCACCGCGGCTGGCATCTTGCTCCGATACCAGCATCCGTATCGGGGCCCGGCCTGCACCCGCGGCCCCGCGATCGTCTCAAGCCCCGAAAGCCCCTTCGAGGCGACGGCCGAGGGAGAAATCCGACGTGCTCAGGCGTCGCCCGCCCGGCACCTGCAGCTCGAGCACCTCCAGCGTACCAACCCCGCATTCCACGAACATACGGCGATTCTCGGTGCGGATGCGGCCAGGTGTGGTGCCGGAATCCTCCCCCTCCCGCACCGCGGAGCGCCAGATCTTTACCGGCCCATCCACCTCGGGGTGAACCGCGCGAGCCCCGATCCCCGGCGCCAGCGCCCGGACGAGATCATGCACCCTCCCGACCCCCAGACCCCACCGGATGGACCTATCCTCGTCCAAAACTTTAGGCGCGTATGTTGCAAGAAAACTATCCTGCTCGGCGAGGATTAGTCTCCCCTCTTCGAGTCGAGTCAAAGCCTCCACCATAGCTTCAGCTCCGACCCTGGCGAGGGCTTTGGTGAGCTCGCCGCCGGTGGTGTCGGCGTCTATGGTGACGGGGCGTTGGAGGGCGACGGGTCCGGTATCGAGGCCCTCGTCCATCTGCATGATCGAGACGCCGGTTTCCGGCTCGCCCTCCATGATGGCGCGTTCTATCGGGGCGGCGCCGCGGTATTTGGGGAGCAGGGAGGCGTGGACGTTCCAGGCGCCGCGCGGGGCGGCGTGGAGCGTGTCGGCGCGCAGGATCTGGCCGTAGGCTGCCACCACGAGGGCGTCGTTCCCGGAGATCTCGCGTGCCGCTTGGCCTATGCGGGCTGGTTGGAGGAGAGGGATCCCCCTCTCGCGGGCGAGGAGGGAGACGGGGGTCGGGGTCGTCTTGCGGCCCCGGCCCTTGCGGGGGTCGGGCTGGGAGATCACGAGCCCCACCTCGTGGGAGGAGTCGTCCAGGCCGCGCAGGACGGTCGCGGCGAACTCGGGGGTTCCGGCGAAGGCGACCTTCAACGGGCCCCGTCAGGCGTTCTGGGCGAGCAGGCGCTCGCGCCACTCGCGCAGGGCGGCCTTGCGCGACTCGCGGTCCGTCCTATCGAGGATGAGGACGCCGTTTAGGTGGTCTATCTCGTGCTGGAAGACGCGGGCGAGAAGGCCGGTGGCCTCCAGCCGCACGGGCTTCCCCGAGAGATCCTGGCCGGAGACCGTCACCGCCGTGGGGCGCTCGACCTCGACGTGGATGCCGGGGATAGAGAGGCACCCTTCGGCGAAGAGCTCCGTCTCCTCGGAGGAGTCCTCTATCTTCGGGTTCACGAGGGCGTACTCCTCGTCCTCGACGCCGGCGACCAGCACGCGCCTTAGACGGCCGACCTGGTTGGCGGCGAGGCCGACGCCTTCGTGCTCGCGCATGGTGGCCAGCATGTCCACCGTCAGGCGCCCGAGGGCTTCGTCGAACTCGCGCACGGGGGCGGCCCGGGTCTTCAGGACGGGATCTCCGAACGTCTTGATGTCCAACGCCACGCTCTCTATACCTCCTCGGGGTCCACCTCAACGCGCGCCTGCAACCCGTGGGTCCCGGCCGCCATCCGGGCGACGAGGGACGCGGCCCGGGCTACCGGGTCGAGCTCCCGCGCCCGGAGCAAGACCTTCCAGTAAGGCGGCCTTCCGGCGCGCGCGACGCCCACGGGATCCGACACCTCGACCCCCGCTTCCACGGCCGGCCGCAGCCGGGATTCTACCGCACGGAGGACCTTTTCTTCGGGCCCGTGCAGGCTCGCGACGGCCAGGTGGGCGAAGGGCGGGTAGCCCGCCGCGCGCAGGCGGGGGACCTCCGAGGCGACCAGGGCCGCGTAGTCGCCGCGGGCCGCCGCGAGCAGCGCGTGGTGCTCGGGGGCGCGGGTCTGGACCAGCAGAAGCCCCGAGGCGGCCTCCGCGGCGCGGTAGACCAGGCGAAAGGAGCGTTCCGTCGCGCCGAGCCCGCTCGCCTGCAACGAGGAGTCCACGTCCGGGATCACGACGGCGTCCCACCCCTCGCGCAGGACGCACCTGGCCGTGCCGGCCACGACCGGCGCGCCGTCGAGCTCGCGCCGGCCGGCCGTGATCAGGCCGACGGGCGATCCGAGCGCCTCCGCGAGCCCCTCGCGCACCCGCTCTACGGCGATCCCGGCGGGGCTCAGGCGGTCGGAGCCGCACTCGGCGCACCTGCCCCCGTTCGGCTCCCGGCGCCCGCACCGGGGGCAGGCCAGGAGGCTCGACCCGTCCGGCGAGGCGAGCGGGACGTCGCACCCGGGGCAACGCCTCACGGCCCCGCAGCGGTTGCAGGTGACCACCGCCGCGTAGCCCAGACGATCCACGATCACCCCGACCCGCCCCCCCCCGCCCGCGAAGCGGCGGCAGGCGTCGAGCAGCGTGGAGCTCAAGACGGAGCCCGAGCCCCGCATGTCCACGACGCGCACGGACGGCCACCCGACAGGCGCGCGGGGGGGCAACTCCCCCACCCGCCCCCGGCCCCGTCCCCCCGCGGCGAACAACCTCAGGGAGGGCACCGGCGAGAGGCAGACCACGGCGGCCCCCTCGGCCCGGCCGCGGGCGACGGCGACGTCCCGGGTGTGGATGGGGAGTCCCTCGTAGCCGGCCTCCGCGCGGTGCGACCCGTCGGGTTCGTCCACGACGCAGAAAGCACCGGGGCGGGCGAGGGGCAGAAGCGCCGCCGCGCGCGTGCCCACGACCACGTCCGCCTCCCCGTCCCGGACCGCGGCGTGGACGGCGGTCCTGTCCTTTCCGAGGCCGCCGTGGTAGGCGGCCACGGTGTAGCCCGCGGGCAGCGCCCGTAGGAGGTGGCGCACCAGGCGGTCCACCGTCTCCCTCTCCGGCGCGAGGATCAGGGCCTGCTCCCCCTCCTCCACGGCGGCCCGCGCCACGGCCGCGACCGCGCCAGGCTGCTCGTCCGTCGGCACCCGCCACACGAACGGCCCACCGCGCCCGACCGCGCGCCCGGCGTCCCGGCGAAAAGGCTTCAGTCCACTCTCGCCTCCGCCCGAGGTATCGAAGACCGGGACGGGTTCGGGCCGGCGAACGAGCGTGACGGCGCCCCGGCGGGCGAGTTCCCGCAACACGCTCCGGCCGGCACCCGTCTCGGAGAGCAGGACGGACGAGGGCAACGCGCCGCCGCGATCCTTGAGTACCCCGAAAACCTCGCGCTGGCGCGGCGCCCGCGCGAGGTCCGGTTCGGCGCCCCCGCGGACCACGGACCACTCCACGGCCTTCCGCTCCGGGACGGCCGGGCGGAGCGTGACGGCGCCCTCCGCCTCCGCCGCCCGCAGCGCGTCGGCGCCGATGGCCTTCTTTATCTCCGCGCGCGAGACGACGGACCCCGACTCCCACGGCCATCCCCCCCCGGGCCGGACCACGAGGAAGCGGCCGGCGTCCAGTCCGGGCGGAAGGGTAGCCCGCAGCACGTTCGGCAGGGGGACGGCGTAAGACCCCGAGATGCGCAGGCAGGCCCCGAGGAGGTCCGGCGGCACGGACAGGTCGTGGCGCACGGAGCAGATCTCCTCCCTCGCCCGGCCCGGCTCGGGGTCCGGGCCGACGACGACGCCCAGGCGCGAGCGGCCGGAGAGGGGTGCCACGACCACGGTTCCCGGTCCGACACCGCTCCCCGTACCGGCGGGGACCAGGTAGCTCAAGGGCGGCAACGCGTGGGTGGGGATCATCAAGGCCACCCGCACGCTCTCCTGCCCGCGTACGACGCGGCCGGTTCTGCCCCCGGTGGTGCGGACCAACTACAACCCGGCGGAGCGCCGGAGCGCGTCGGCGCGGGT
This sequence comes from uncultured Rubrobacteraceae bacterium, assembly GCA_902806085.1. Taxonomy (GTDB): domain Bacteria; phylum Actinomycetota; class Rubrobacteria; order Rubrobacterales; family Rubrobacteraceae; genus Rubrobacter_D. Next base: position 77,956 of record CADCVH010000063.1, read on the forward strand.
CGTCTCCTCCCAGGTAAAGCCGGGCTCGCGGCGGCCGAAGTGCCCGTAGGCGGCCGTCTGGGCGAAGACGGGGTTGCGCAGGTCAAGGTCCCGGATGATGGCGCCGGGCCTGAGGTCGAAGTGGTCCATCACGAGGGCGCCCAGGGTGGCGGGGTCCACCCTGGCCGTGCCGAACGTCTCGACCATCACGCTCACGGGCCTCGCGACCCCGATGGCGTAGGCGACCTGGACCAGGCAACGCCCCGCGACACCCGCCGCGACGAGGTTCTTGGCGACCCAGCGTGCCGCGTAGGAGGCGGAGCGGTCGACCTTCGTCGGGTCCTTGCCGGAGAAGGCCCCGCCGCCGTGGGGGGCCGAGCCCCCGTAGGTGTCCACTATGATCTTGCGCCCGGTAAGGCCGGTGTCACCCTGCGGGCCCCCGGTCACGAAGCGCCCGGTGGGGTTAACCAGGATCTCCGCCGATCCCTCGTCGAAAAACTGCCCCGGCATGACGGGCCGGATCACGGCCTCGACCAGGTCGTCTTTGATCTGCCCCTCCACCCCGTCGCGGTGCTGGGCGCTTATCAGGACCTTCTCCACCCCGACCGGCGTGTTCCCCTCGTAGCGCACCGTCACCTGGCTCTTGCCGTCCGGGCGCAGGTAGTCGAGCTTGCCCGTCTTGCGCACCTCCGAGAGGCGGCGGGTCAGGGCGTGGGCGAGGGTGATCGGGAGCGGCATGAGCTCAGGGGTCTCCTCGCAGGCGTACCCGAACATCATGCCCTGGTCGCCGGCGCCTATCTCCTCGAGGGCCTGCTCGTCGTCGCGGGCCTCGAGCGCCCGGTCCACCCCTTGCGCGATGTCCGGGGACTGGGGGTCTATGGTGGTTATGATCCCGCAGGTCTCCGCGTCGAAGCCGAACTTGGCGCGGGTGTAGCCGATGCCGGCTACCTTTTGCCGCACCAGCGTCGGGATGTCCACGTAGGTTGTGGTCGTGATCTCGCCGGCCACCACGACGAGGCCGGTGGTGACTAGCGTCTCGCACGCCACACGGCTCGCGGGATCGTCGGCGAGCGCGGCGTCGAGGATGGCGTCGGAGATCTGGTCCGCTATCTTGTCCGGGTGGCCCTCGGTCACTGACTCGGAGGTGAACAGGTGCGACGCTTTGAGGCTCTGATCGTCCGCCACGTCCATGGTGGTCGTTCCGGCCGTACGCTCCGCCATCGCTATCTCTCCTCTTTTAACCCTGTCAGAACATCGTTTAAGATCTCGCGCGCGACCTCCGCCTTGGAGGCCCGGGGCACGAAGCGTTCGCCCCCACGCGCCACCACGTAAACCTCGTTCTCCTCGGCACCGAATCCGAGCCCTTGCAGCGAGATATCGTTGCCGACCACGATGTCGGCCCCCTTGCTCAGGAGCTTCTCGCGGGCGTCGACGACGGGGTCCCCGTGCGTCGCCGCGAATCCTACCACAAAGAGGTCCGGGTTCTTCTCCCGCACGGCCTTCAGCACGTCGGGGGTCGGCTCCAACTCGACGCTCCGAACCCCGTGGCTGCGCCGGATCTTCTCCCGCACCGGCGAGGCGGGCGTGAAGTCCGAAACGGCCGCCGCCATGACCAGGGCGTCCGCCCCACCCGCCAGCCGGACGACCTCGTCGCGCAACTGCTCGACGGTCTCGACGTCGGACCACCCGACGCCCGGCTCCTGCGTCCCCACGTTCGCCGCCACGACGTCTACCTGCGCACCCAGCCGCAGCGCCTCCCGCGCCAGCGCGAGGCCCATCTTGCCTGAGGACCGGTTCCCAATGAAACGCACGCTGTCCAACGGCTCGTGCGTCCCGCCCGCCGTAACGAGCACCCTCAACCCGGCCATCGGGCCGCCCATCCCCCCAAGCACGCCCGCGACCACCTCCCCAACCCCGGCCATGCCTTCCCCGACGCCCACGACGACGCGCCTGCCGTCCGCGGCCAGCGCCGCCAGGTTCGCCCTCACGGCGGGGTTCGAGGCGGTGTCGGCGTCGAGGTCGGGCGCGACGAAGACCGGGACGCCCCCCCCCACGGAGGCGCCGGCTGGCCCGGCCTCCAACCCGCGGGCGAGGCGCGATAGGGTGCCTGAGGTCGCGGGGGCGAAGAGGACGGCTTTCGGGACACCGGACGGCGCCTCCACCACCCCCGTCGGGGGGGCGAAGGCGCCGGGGCCCACGAAGCGTTCCGTATTCGGTTCGAGGATCACCTGGACCTCGTGGCCGGCCGCCGCGAGTTCGCGGGCGATGGCCGGTGCGGAGAGGGCGCCCGCCGTAGGGCCGACGGAGACCAGGATCAAGGCGCCGCTTTAGGCCGCGCCCGCGCCTTCCTCCTCGTCGTCGTCAGCGGCGGCCCCGGAGTCCACCGAGGTGGCCCCGGGGGAACCGGCGCCGCCCGGGGGGCTCACGAAGTGGTCGCCGGCCGCGGCCCCGATCTGCTCCTCGACGGCCTCGGGCGGCTGCTTGAAGGTGACCTCGAGCTTGTCCTGGCGGAGCTCCTCGATGGCGATGGTCAGGGGGTGCTGGGAGCGGGTGTGCACCTGCGGGCCCGGGATGCCGAGGGCGTCGTTCAGGCCCAGGGTCGAGGTGTACTCGTTGATCTGGCGGGCCCGCTTGGCGCTGGAGACCACCAGCCCGTAGCGCGAGTCCACCTTCTGCAAAAGGTCGTCTATCCTAAGATCGTTCAGCATCGCTACCTCCGGAGATTATGGTTTCCATCTTTTCTATCATGTCCTTGCGGGCCTGCTCGCGGTCGCCGTTCACGACCTCGTAGTCGAACTCGTCGCGCGCCGCCACCTCGCCCACGGCCGTCGCCAGCCGGGTCTCCAGGGCCTCCGCCGTCTCGGTCGCCCTCCCGGAGAGCCTGCGCCGCGTCTCTTCCAGCGACGGGGCCCGAACGAAGACCATCACGGCGTCGGGGCGCTTGTGCCGCACCTGCCTGGCGCCCTGGAGCTCTATCTCGAGGATCACGGACCGTCCGGCCTCGAGGAGCTCCTCGACCTTCTCCTCGGGCGTGCCGTACAGGTTGCCCGAGTACTCGGCCCACTCCAGGAACTTTCCCTCCTCGATCCAACGCTCGAACTCCTCGCGGGAGAGGAAGAGGTAGTGCTCGCCGTGGACCTCGCCGGGCCTCGCCGCCCGGGTCGTGGCCGAGACGGAGTACCCAAGCCCCGGCACCGCCTCCAGCGCCTCCCGGATCAGGGTGGATTTGCCCGCCCCGGAGGGCCCTGAGACGACTATCAGGCGTCCTCGCACCCGAGCGCCCCGAGTAGACGGTCCCGCTGCCCGTGCGTCAGGCCGGCGAGGGTCTTCGAGCGGCTTATGCCGGCCTCCCTGAGCACGCGCGTGACCTTGATCCTGCCCATACCTTTCATCGCGAGGAGCATCTCTTCGACCTTGGCGCCGCGCAATTCCTCGGAGGGGTCCATGAGCAGGTCGTAGATGTCCAGCTTCCCGCTCTTGAGGTCCCGCTTGGTGGCCGCCCTGGCGAAACGCACCCTGTTAGCCTCTTCGAGCGCGTTCCGCCGCTCGTCGACCGTCCGTTCTGGCGCCCGCCTCAGCATCAGCGCGCAAGTATACCATCGGCGCCCCGGCCCCGTCACCGGCGCGGGGGCGCTGGGAGACGACAGTCCCGGTGCGCCGGGGCCATCCGGGGTAGAGATGGTCCCGTGGCCGGCACCGGAAACAAGGCGACGGCGCTGTCGGAGGCGTCGCTGATACTGGCCGCGGTCTTCTGGGGTGGCAACTACGCCGCCACCAAGATCGCGGCGCTTTCCGTGTCCCCGCTCTCTATTGTGGCGTTCCGGTTCGTGATCGGCGGCCTCCTCCTGTACTGCGTGCTGCGCGTCTTCGAGCCCGAGAGCGGGCTGGCCCGCGGGGACCTGCTGCCGATGGCGGGGCTGGGATGCCTCGGGGTGGCCCTCGGGCAGACGACTTTCACCTTTGGGGTGAGCATGACCAGCGCAGCCAACGCGGGCCTGATCTTCGCGACCTCCCCCGTCTGGGGCCTCCTGCTCGGTTCGGCGCTCGGCCTCGAGAGGCCCACGGCCAGGGGCGTCCTCGGCGTGGGCCTCTCCATTCTTGGGGTCGGGGTCGTCTTTTACGGGGGCCCGGGATCCGGAGGCGCGAGCCTGGCCGGGGACGCCCTCGTGCTCGCGGCGGCGTTGGGGTTCGGGGCCTACACCGCGCTCTCCGTGCGGACGCTGGGTCGCCACTCGCCCCTGGCCGTGGCGACCTACCCCATGCTTTTCGGCGGCGCCCTGGCCCTGACCGTCGCCCTCCCCTCCCTGGCGAAGACGGATTGGGTAAGCGTGGGCGCCGGGGCGTGGGCCGCCGTTGTCTTCTCCGCGGTCCTGGCTACGGCGTTCGCCTTCGCCGCATGGCAGACGGGCGTCTCCCGCATCGGGGCCAACCGGGTGCTGGTCTACCAGTACCTGATCACCGCCACGGGGGTCGCCTCGGGGGTCGTCTTTTTCGGCGAAGCGCTAGGAGCGGCCAAGATGGTCGGCGGGGTGGTCATCCTGCTCGGCGTGTACCTGGCCCGCCGGCAGTGACGGTCACCCTCTCGGTGACACCGAAGACCACGAGACGGAACCCCGGGCGAGATTGTGCCGCCCTCCGGGCCCTGTGGCGCCCGTGGCGGGGTTAGCCCCTAGGCCTTACCGGGTAAGCTCAGGCTCGCGGTAGACGGGTCCCGAGTCGAGCGGGAACGCGCGGGATCCAAAAAGGAAACGGAGCGGGGGACGATGGTGAACCTCAGAAGATCGGCGCCGCGCGACCTCCGGGGCCTGGCGCGTAGGGTCGCGCGCGAACCACGCCGGACCGTAGAGGCCTGGCGTCGCGCCAGGGAGGTTGCTTCGGACAACGGCCTCAACGCCTCCAAGGTCTTCGTGGAGCAGACGCTTTTGGAGAGGTTTCACTCCATCAATCGCTACTCCTACTACATGTACCGCCTCTTCGAGCCGGGCCTCTCGTGGGAAGAGAAGAAGCGCTACCTGGTGGACGACTACTATGCCGAAGACCGGGGGGAGTGGAACGTCCGCCTGTGGTCGCTGCTGGCGCCCGACAAGTACCGCGGCCTCTACGACAACAAGCTCGCGTTCAACCGCTTTTTCGGCTCGTTGGGGCTGCCCCTAGCCGAGGTCCACGGGGTCTACGACCCCGTTTTCGGCTTCACGATAGACGGCCAGAACCTCAGGAGCGCGTCGGACCTTGCGCGCTGGCTGCGCACCTCAGGGGTCGAGGGGTTCGTCTTCAAGCCCCTCGAAGGCGCGGAGGGGCACAAGGTGCTGGTCTTCGCCGGACGGACGGACGGCGACCCCGGCAAGGCGGTGGCCCTCGACGGCGAGGTGTACGACGCGGGGCGGCTCGTCGCCCACGCGAAGGAGGACGCCGCGCTCAAGGCCGGCAACCCGGGGGCGGACACGCGCTCGTACCTGATCGAGGGTCGGATCCAGCAGCACCCGCGGCTCACGGAGATCGTCGGGCCCACGCTCTGCTGCGTCCGCGTGCAGACTATAGTCACCCTCGAAGGCGAGCCGAAGATCATCGCGGCGGTCTTTAAGCTCCAGGCGAACCCCGTGGGGGTGGACCACCTCATCCACAACGCGGTAGGGGCCTGGGTCGACCCGGACACCGGCGCGCTAGGCAGGGGCCGCACCCGCGGCGACCTGGACTACGTCTCCGAGTTGCCCGGCACCGGGACCCCGTTCGTCGGGCTGCGATTGCCGTTCTGGCCCGAGGTCAAGGACCTGGCGCTCCGCGCCGCCGCCGCGTTTCCGTGGGTTCGATGCGTCGGCTGGGACATAGCCATCTCGGAAGGGGGCCCCGTGCTCGTCGAAGGCAACGAGCGGTGGGCCATATCCCTGGTCCAGATGCCGGCGCCGCACGGGTTGATGACCGGGGAGTTCAAGGAGTTGTACGAGGCCCTCAGAGGAGGCGAGGACTCGCCCTGAGCAGCGGTCCCGCCCAATACCCGCCCCCATCGCCACCTCGCATAGTGGCATGCTAGCAACGCCTTGCCACCGCGTGACAGAGTTCCGAAGGCGTCCGAACTACGGGTTCGGGTACCGATTTCCCTCCATCATCAAAAGATGGGATGAGAAGGCCTAGCGGCGGGTCTCGCGGGTGTCGCATCGGGGGTATCGTGCGACCGAGACGTAGATCCGCCGAAGGAGGACCAAGACCATGTCGTCCCAATCCAGCGTCACCGTAGGCATCGACCTCGGCGACCGCCACAGCCATCTCTGCCTCCTCGACACGGGATGCGGCGAGATCGTGGAGGAGAGCCGCATCCCGACCACCCCGAAAGGCTTCGAGCGTCGCTTCTCCGGGTGCGAGCCGATGCGGATCGCCATCGAGGTGGGCACCCATTCCCCCTGGATCAGCCGGCTCTTGGAAGGATGCGGGCACGAGGTGCTCGTCGCCAACGCCCGCAAGCTCAGGCTCATCTACGGGGAGGGCAAGAAGAACGACAGGCTCGACGCCGAGAACCTGGCCCGGCTGGCGAGGCTGGATCCCAGGCTGCTCTCCCCGCTCAAGCACCGTGACGAGGCATCGCAGGCGCACCTGGCGCTCGTCCGCTCGCGCGAGGCCCTGGTCGGGGCGAGGACCAAGCTGGTCAACCACGTGCGCGGCGCGGTCAGGTCCTTCGGGGCTCGTCTGCCTGGATGCTCCGCGAAGAGTTTCCACGTCAAGGCCCGAGAGGCCCTGCCCGAGGCGCTGGCGCCCGCGCTCGGGCCCATCCTAGAGACGATCGGCTCGCTGACCGACCGCATCCGCAAGTACGACCGCGAGCTGGAGACGGTCTCGCGAGAGTCCTACCCCGAGACCGCGCTCCTGCGGCAAGTCCCGGGGGTCGGACCGCTGACCGCGCTCGTCTTCGTGCTGACCCTGGAGGACCCCTCAAGATTCGAGACCAGCCGCGCGGTGGGGGCCTACGTCGGGCTGGCCCCCGGCACCCACCAGTCCGGAGACTCCGACCCGCAGAAGCGGATCTCCAGGCGCGGAGACGAGATGCTAAGGAGGCTCCTGGTGAGTTGCGCCCACCACGTGCTGGGCCCGTTCGGCAAAGACTCCGACCTCAGACGACACGGCGAGAAGCTCGCCGTGCGCGGCGGCAAGAACGCCAAGAAACGGGCGGTGGTGGCCGTGGCGAGGAAGCTCTCCGTGCTCTTGCACCGGCTCTGGCTCACGGGCGAGGTTTACGAACCGCTCCACAACGCTCGCAAGGCAGCGACCGGGGCCGCGTAAGGCCCGGCGCAGGACCGACGAAGGGAGGCACAGCATCTCGGTAGCGAACGAAGGAACGTCGGCAGGCCGAGCGTAGAGCGGATTCGGCGTGCGGCTCCCGATCGTCCCGGGCCCCGGTGACTGCGTTGTCGGACTTGGTCCCCTCCGATGGGAGACCGACCAAAAGATTGCAGCGCCGGACATCGGACGAACCCCATCGTGCAACCGGCCCGCGAACGCGGAGCCTGAGGGATTGCGAATGGAAGCGTGACGATAGGGGAGCCGAGATGCGCAAGCGACTCCGCCACCGCAGCGGCCTTGACAAAATGTGCCTTCTCATGGAAGACCGACAGAGCCCAGGGTTCAGGTCCTAGTTTGGAACGACCCTTTCAGATCCGCCGCTCGGTGCAGTCCAGTTGCACCGAGAGTGACGGAGAGCCCGAAGTGGGTCAAACTCCCAGGTGAGTCCGCCGCTGTTGCTACGGACGGGGCGCTTCAGGGCCCCGTGGACGAAACAGGAGTCCGGTGGACAAGATGGCGGGGCTCGGCGTGCGCGGTCGGTAACCGCGCTGGTCAGGTCTCTAAGGGGACGACCCTCTGATCGGTCGTCTGGGTGGCGACCGTGCGCAGCGAGTGCAGCGCGTCGGACAGAAGCTCCCGTAGGGGTCGGCTCTCGGCTGGCTGCGTCCATCTTCTCACCGCCGTCTGTTGCACGAGCATACCGGCGCCGGCCGTGAGGAGCGCGGTTTCGGGGTCGAGACCTCGCGCGTGGAGCGCGGCGGCGATGGCGTGGATGAGCGCGGCCTGCTTGCTGAGTTCGCGCTCCTGCAGCTCCGGGTTGGCGTCGATGATCTCCTGGCGGCGCGTCACCGCGGCGCGGCGTTCCTCGAACATCGTGTCGGAAGCGGCTTGCAGGGCGCGCACGACGACGTCGAGCGGCGGCAATGTGTCGGCGCAGGCGGCGATCTCGCGGACGATCTCTTCCTGAAATTCCGAGCCCAGGCCAAAGAGCACCTCTCGCTTGTCGGCGAAGTGGTTGAAGAACGTTCGCTGGGTAAGCCCCGCTCGCTGGGCGATCTCGGCGACCGTCGTGCGCTCGAACCCTTGCTCCGCGAAGAGCTCGAAGGCGGCGGCTTGCAGTCGGCCGACCCCATCCGGTTCCCATCTAGGCATCGCTCGAATTATACCGGATACTGATTTCACCAAGTGCAGTCGATGATGCTATACTGATTTCAGCAAGTGCAATCACTGATCGGGCTCGTCGCCACGACGATGCCACCAGGGAGGTTCAAGCCATGCGCGTATTCGTCACCGGTGCCTCTGGGCACATCGCCTCCACGGTCATCCCCGATTTGCTGTCCGCCGGTCATGCCGTCACCTACGTGGGCGACGGGAACGACCGCTGGCCGTCCGCCGAGACGCGCGACGTCGGCCGCGTCTACCGCCTGGCGCTCGAATCCGTGCCCGCGGGATCCCGGCTGCACGCCGTCGCTGAGGAAGGCGGCGCCCTCCGCGACATCGCCGCGGTGATCGGCCGCCGGCTCGGCGTCCCCGCCGCGCCCGTCGCCGCAGAAGACGCCGAGCGGCACTTCGGCCACCTGAGCATGTTCGTCGGCCTCGACAACCCCACCTCGAGCCGGATCACCCGCGACACGCTCGGCTGGACGTCGGCCCGGCCCGGCCTGATCCCGGACCTCGACGAAGAGCACAACTTCGTGGCCGAGGCCAACACGACATCCGTCGGGTAGCGCAGCCGCACTCGGTCGCGCCGGCCGACAACCCCCCACGAAACGGAGACGCCCGTGTCGATCCCCGAAGCATCCTCGTTGGAAAACCCGATCGATGGTCTGCGGTCTACCCCGCCTACACGCCTCCCATACCAGGCCAACGTCCTGGTCCGATCGTTCGTTCTCGAACGACCGAACGGCAACGTGCTCGTCTACAACTCCCCCGGCGTGTCATCCGCCGCCACCGACATCCGGGATCTCGGCGGGGCGGCCCGCCTGCTCATCAACCACGGCCACGAGGCCATGTACGGCGCGCCCGACCTCGACGTGCCGGTGTTCGTTCACGATCGCGACCGGGCGGAAACCGCCCGGTCGATGAAGATAGCCGGCGTGTTCAACGGCCGCGAGATGATCGACGACGACCTCGAGGCGATACCGACACCGGGGCACACACCGGGCACGACGTCGTACCTCTGGGACAGCGGCAGCCACCGATTCCTCTTCACCGGCGACTTCGTCTGGATCGAGGACGGCGAATGGAAGGCCGTCGTGCTCTCCTCTAGTAACCGTGCCGACTACCTCGACAGCCTGGCGCTCGTCCGCGAGCTCGATTTCGACGTCCTCGTGCCGTGGGGGACAACGGAAGGGGACCCCAGCTTAGCGCCGGTCAACAAAGCAGAGATCCGCGCGCGCCTCGACGCGATCATCGCTCGAGTCGAGGCCGGTAGCGATCGTTAGTGGTCCGCTTCGTTACTCTCCAAGACCCCGCGCGTTCACTTCTACGATTTTGCAACCGTACTCGATGAGGAGACAGACATGAAGGTTCTAGTTGTGGGAGCCGCCGGCAAGACCGGGCGGGCCGTCGTCGAGCAGGCCGTGAAGGCAGGTCACGATGTCACCGCCTTCGTCCACACCGACGGGGGCTACGACGTCGCCGGCGTCGAGGTGCGGGCAGGCGACGCCAGCGACGCGACGGTCATGGAGGCCGCGGTCACGGGTCAGGACGCCGTGATCGACACCGTCGGCGGGAAGACCCCATACCGGCACACCACGC
>CADCVH010000064.1 GCA_902806085.1 uncultured Rubrobacteraceae bacterium
ACGTCCGGCTGCGGCTGCGCCACTACGAGGCGTTGCTGGACGACCCCCAGGTGGTGCTCGACCACCGCTACGCGCACAACGTGGCCCTGCTGCACGAGGTCGGGCGGCTCGGCTACCCCACCGGCCTCGCGACCATGTCCCACGACGAGCAGGTCGGGCGCGTGCTCTCCATCCTGGGGCTTACCGAAGAGTTCGACGTGATCGCCACGCGCGACGACGTCGAGCACGGCAAGCCCGACCCCGAGATAGACCTGCTCGTCGCCCGCGAGCTCGGCGTCCCGCCCGAAGAGTGCCTCGTATTCGAGGACTCACCCGCCGGGGTCGCCGCGGGGCTCGCGGCCGGGATGGAGGTCATAGCCGTCACCACGGCGCTAACCCGCCGGAAGTTCCGCGACGGGGACCTATTGGACCGGTGCCGGGTCGTGGACGATCCCAGAGAGTTGCCGAGGGTGGTGCGGCGCGTGATCTCGGAGTACGGCCGGGCCGGCACGCCGGCGGCGAACGGGGCGTAGAGGGCTACCGAAGGAGGATGCGATGAAACTGGCGATGATCGGTCTCGGCAAGATGGGCGGCAACATGACCAGGCGCCTGCTAGGCGGTGGGCACACGGTGGTCGCGTGGGCGAGAAACCCTGAAGCCGTGGACGCGCTGGCCGCCGAAGGCGCCACGGGCGCGGAGTCCCTGGAGGACGTCGTGGGCAAGCTCGAAGCCCCGCGCGTCGTGTGGATGATGGTCCCCTCAGGCGGCCCGACGGAGGACACGGTACAGCGGCTCGCAGAGCTGCTCGAAGAGGGAGACACCGTAGTCGATGGCGGCAACAGCAACTACCACGACACCATCCGCCGGGGGGCCGCGCTCGCCGAGAAGGGCATCGACTACGTGGACGTGGGCACCAGCGGCGGCATCTGGGGGCTCACGGAGGGTTACTCCATGATGGTCGGGGGCGAGGAAGAGGCCGTGGGGCGTCTGAGGCCGGCCCTGGAGACGCTGGCGCCCGCGGAGGACAAGGGTTGGGGGCACGTCGGGCCTTCGGGGTCCGGGCACTTCGTCAAGATGGTCCACAACGGCATCGAGTACGGCATGATGCAGGCCTACGCCGAGGGCTTCGCGCTCATGCGGCGCAAGGAGGAGTTCGGGCTCGACCTG
>CADCVH010000065.1 GCA_902806085.1 uncultured Rubrobacteraceae bacterium
TCCTTATCGGGATCATAGGCTCCATGGCCGACCAGTACATCGGCGTGCGGTGGACGTCCATCGTGATCTTCGCCGTCCTGATCCTGGTCCTCGTCTTCAGGCCGCGCGGCCTGCTCGGCGACCGCTCCGCGGTGCAGGGCGGGGGCGAGTAGCTTGGCCCGCTACAGGAAATACCTGCTGCCGGCGGTGCTTATCCTGCTAGCCGTCCTGCTCCCCTTTATAGACGCCGCGCTCGGCACGGACGCGCTGTTTACCGCGATCACGATCGCCATCTTCGTGATGCTGGCCCTGGGCCTGAACATCGTGGTCGGCTTCGCGGGCCTTCTCGACCTCGGCTTCGTGGCGTTCTACGCGCTCGGGGCCTACGTGATCGGGTGGTTCGCCTCCAGCCACTTCAACGGGGTGAGCTTCTCCTTCGGCTCGACGGCGACGTCTTTAAGCGGCGGGGCGCTGCCAGGGATACACGTCTCGTTCTGGGTATTACTCTTGCTTGCGGGGGCCTTCTCCGCGCTCTGCGGCATGATCATCGGCTTCCCGACCCTGCGGCTGCGGGGGGACTACCTCGCCATAGTGACGCTCGGGTTCGGCGAGATCATCCCCCGGTTCTTCCAGAACGGGGACGACCTCGGCGGCTTCAACCTCACGAACGGCACCATAGGCATCAAGGCCATAGACTCGCCCGGCTTCCCCTTCTTGCCTGACTCGCTCGACACGTGGCAGCGGTTCAGCACGCTCGATCTGAACCCCTGGTACTACACGATCCTCGCGATGGTCCTCGTCACGGTCTACGTCAACGTGCGCCTGCAGAACTCCAGGCTCGGGCGCGCCTGGATCTCGGTGCGCGAGGATGAGACGGCCGCCGCGGCCATGGGCATAAACCCCGTGACGACGAAGCTGTGGGCCTACGCCCTCGGCGCGCTCTTCGGCGGCTTCGCCGGCGCCTTCTACGGGGCGTTCATCAAGAACATCTTCCCCGACGCGTTCTCGTTCAACATCTCCATACTGATACTTTGCATGGTCGTCCTCGGGGGGATGGGGAACATCTACGGGGTGATCCTGGGCGCCATCGTGCTTCAGGGCATCAACTTCTACGCCCTGCCGCAACTGAGCACCGTCGTGCACGGCATCGGCGACGCGATAGGCAGCGCCGCCATGAGCAACGTGGACCTTGCCCGCTACAACTTCTTTATCTTCGGCGTGGTCCTCGTGCTGATGATGCTGCTCCGCCCCGAGGGCATCATCCCGAACCGCCAGCGCCAGGAGGAGCTGCGCGACGACGACCCCGGCACCGGCGACGCGATGGGGGGCGCCCGTGCCTGAAGGGAACGGTGCGAACGAGACGCGCTTGCTGGAGGCGCGCGGCATAACGAAGGTGTTCGGCGGCCTCGTCGCCGTGAACTCCGTGGACTTCGACATCCCGGAGCGGTCCATAGTCAGCCTTATCGGGCCGAACGGCGCCGGCAAGACGACGTTCTTCAACATGGTCAGCGGCCTCTTCGAGCCGAGTTCGGGGGCCTTCGTCTTCAAAGACAAAAACATCACGCGCCTGAAGCCCCACCAGCGGGCGCAGATGGGGATCGGGCGCACCTTCCAGAACATCCGGCTCTTCGGTACGATGAGCGCGGTGGACAACGTGCTCTCCGGGATGCACACGCGCCTGAAGAGCTCGATCCTCGGCGCCATCTTGCGCACCCCGGGCACCCGCCGCGAGGAGAAGGAGTCAGCCGAGCGGGCGGGCGACCTGCTCGACTTCGTCGGCATCAGCAACCGGCAGACCTTCGCGAAGAACCTCTCCTACGGGGACCAGCGGAGGCTCGAGATAGCGCGGGCTCTCGCTTCGGAGCCTACCCTCCTCCTGCTCGACGAGCCGACGGCGGGGATGAACCCGCAGGAGACGGCGCGGCTGACGGACCTTATCCGTAGGCTTCGGGAGGAGCGGGGGATCTCCATCCTCCTCATCGAGCACGAGATGCGCGTGGTCATGAGCATCTCGGACAGGGTGACGGTGCTCGACCACGGGGAGAAGATCTCGGAGGGGTTGCCCGCCGAGGTGCGTCAGGACCCGAGGGTGATCGAGGCCTACCTCGGCACGGCGAAGACGGGTTAGGGCGAAGCTATGGCGCTCCTAGAGGTCCGCGACATGCACAGCTACTACGGGAGCATCCACGCCCTGCGCGGCGTCTCCCTGACGGTCGAAGAGGGCGAGGTCGTCACCCTGATCGGCTCCAACGGCGCGGGCAAGACGACGACGCTGCGCTCCATAAACGGCGTCCTGCCGGCCCGGCAGGGGAAGGTGATCTTCGACGGAGAGGAGATCCAGGGGGTGCCAGCCCACGGCATGATAGAGAAGGGCATCGCCCAGAGCCCCGAGGGGCGCAAGATCTTCTCCCGCATGACGGTCCGCGAGAACCTGGAGATGGGCGCCTACCACCGCAACGACCGCGACGGCATCCGCCGGGACATGGACCGCGTCTTCGAGCTCTTCCCCCGCCTGCAAGAGCGCATCAAGCAGGAGGCCGGCACGATGAGCGGCGGCGAGCAGCAGATGCTCGCCATAGGCCGCGCCCTGATGAGCAGCCCGAAACTTCTCCTCCTGGACGAGCCCTCGATGGGCCTCGCTCCCGTGCTCGTGGAGCGCATCTTCGACATCATCAAGGAGATCAACCAGCAGGGCACGACGATCCTGCTCGTCGAGCAGAACGCGAACGTCGCCCTGGAGATCGCCACCCGCGGCTACGTCCTGGAATCCGGCTCCATCGTCAACGCCGCCCCCGCCGAGAAACTGCGCCAAGACCCGAAGGTCCGCGAGGCGTACCTCGGTGAGATCTAACGGCTTTCTCCACAAGCCAAGTAGACTTTGTCGGGCCGAAAGCGTATAGTGGAAGCGTGTTCGGCATCCGGTCATTCGCCCTATCCCCGCCTTCGTTCTACGCGCCGTCCCACAGGTACAGGCGCCTGGCGTTCGGCTCTTACGGTTTCGGACACACGAACATGAGGCAGCCCGGTGACCTGCGCGGCACCGTTATCGGGCGTAAGGGAAGGTACCGGGTTCTCCATGCAAGAGGAGGTGACGCCTAGAGAACAGAACCCAGAGAGGTGACGCATGACGATCGACCTTCGGGCTGGCCTGCAAGAGGCCGCCCAGAGAATCTCCCCCGTCCATCCGGACTACCAGAACCTACCGATAGAACAGGGCTTCGACTGGCCCGCCCTCACCGACAGCCCCTTCGACCGGCTCTACCTGGTCGTCTTCCGCTCCGTACGCCGCCCCGACGCCGACCTCGACATGCTCCGCTGGTTCGACGACCTCGCCTACGCCGAGGCCCTGGGCTCCGGTGGCCTCCTCCGCTACTTCAAGGGCGATGCCGACGGGCGGGGACACTGCCTCTCTTTCTGCCTGTGGGAGAGCCGGGAGGCGGCCGTAAGGGCCGCAGGCGGCAAGAAACACGAGCAGGCGGCGGGCATCACGGCCAGGATGTACGTCTCCTACGATCTGGAGCGCTACGAGTTGACGGCCGGGGAGGCTGGCGGCAAGCCAGCCTTTCGTCGCCTCTAGACGCCTTCCCCACTTTCGGGCCCGGGTTGCCGTCCGGGCCCCGGTTGAACCTTTCCCCGTCCTCCCGGATATACAAGGCAGGGGCCCCATCGCGGAACCTACCGGAGAGGAAACGGATGGGGGAGCGGAGGGCGGTAGAGAGTGGCTCAAGGGGGTGACGTCGGCGGCCTGGAGCCGTTGGTGAGGGCGCACTACGCGCGGTGCGTGCGGGCTGCGTACCCTATCCTGCGCGACCGGGAAGCCGCAGAAGACACGGTTCAGGGCGCGTTCGCGCGGATACCCATTGGGATCAAGACGTTTGACGAGGCGCGGCCGTTCGGGCCGCGGTTCTCGAAGATGGTGGTCAACGACGCCGTGAAGGCCGCCTCCAAGCGCGAACGGACGGTCTCCCATTACCAGGGGGACGCCGAAGAGTTGATCTCGCGGATGGCCGACCCGGCGCGGGGCCCCCAAGAGGAGGCCGAAGATTCGGAGACGCGCCGGAGGGTGTGGCGCGCCCTGGAGCAGTTGCCGCCGGCCCAAGGGGCCGCGATCGTGCAGCGCTACTACCTCGGCATCACGCTGCGCCGGGCATATTTTTGTGTCCGAGACCCGGTTTGATGGCGGCGTTCTCCGGTATAATCTTCCCGAATGCGCGTCTACCTCATCGACGGATTCTCCCTGCTCTACCGGGCGTTCTACGCGCTGCCGCAAAGCATCTCCACGAGCGGCGGGCTTCCCACGAACGCGCTGTACGGCTTCACCAGCATGATCCTCAAGCTCCTCGAGGCCGACGAACAGGTCGGCCTCGGCGTGGTCTGGGACAGCGGCAAGCCGGCGTTCAGGATGGAGGTCTTTCCCGAGTACAAGGCCCAGCGCTCCGCGATGCCAGAAGAGCTCAAGGTCCAGCTCGACCACCTAGACGAGATCCTGGCGGCCATGAACATCCCCGCCGTGAGGGCGGAGGGCTTCGAGGCCGACGACGCCCTGGCGACGATGTCCCGCCAGATCCCGGACGACACGGAGCTGTTCATCGTCACCGGCGACCAGGACGCGATGCAACTGGTGGACGGCAACGTGAAGGTGCTCCGCACGACGCGCGGCGTCTCCGAGACCAAGACGTACGGGCGCGAGGAGGTGATCGAGGAGTACGGGGTGACGCCGGAGCAGATCCCGGACTACAAGGCACTCATCGGCGACCCTTCGGACAACATCCCCGGCGTCCGCGGCATCGGCCCTAAGGGCGCCTCGAACCTCCTGCAGCGCTTCGGCACGGTCGCGGAGATCTACGATAACCTGGACGCCATCTCCGCCAAGGGCACGCGCAAGAAGCTCGAAGAGGGCCGCGAGAGCGCCTTCATGTCCCTGGAGCTCGCCCGGATGCGTTTCGACGCGCCGGTCCGGTTCGATCCGGAGGCGCTTCTGTTCGAGGGCGTCTCCCCGGAGAGCCACGACGTCGTCCTGCGCCGCTACGAGTTTCGCAGCCTGCAACCGCGCTTCGCGGTCCTTCCCGTGGTCGGCGGCGAGGCGCCCCCGCCCCCGGAGCGGCTTGAGGTAAGCGTCTCCGAAGAGCCCGTCGAGCTGTCTTTCGAGCCGGTCGCGGCGGCGCCGGTGGGGGAGGGAGGGCGCTGGTGCGTGGCCGTCTCCGAGGAGGAGGTGCGGCTCGTGGACGGGGTGCCCGACGTTCCTTTGAAGGTCCACGACGCGAAGAAGCTCGGGGTGCGGGGGGCGGGGTTCGACACGTTCCTGGCGGCTTACCTCATCAAGCCGGGTCTCGGGAGCTACGAGCTTGAGGCGTTGGCCGGGGAGCGTGGGCTGGCCGAGGTCGAGGTGGGCCACCAGGACCGGGAGGTCGAGGCGGCGGCGCGGAGGGCGGCTTTGATCTTCGCGCTCTCGCCCCGGCTTCAGTCCGAGCTCGAGGAGATGGGGCTCGCCCGGCTCTACTACGACGTCGAGCTGCCCCTGGCGGACGTGCTCGGGGAGACCGAGGACACAGGTATGCCCGTGGACAGCGACACCCTCGAAGAGATCGGGGAGGACCTCGTGGGGCGGATAAGCGACCTCGAATCTCGCATCTACGAGGAAGTCGGCCACGAGTTCAACATCGGCTCGCCGAAGCAACTTGGCGAGATCCTCTTCGAGGAGATGTCCATACCGCCGATCCGCAAGACGAAGACCGGCTACTCCACCGACGCGAAGGTGCTCGAGCAGTTGCGCCTGCAGGGCCACACCATAGCCGAGCTTATAGTCGAGTACCGCGAGTACGCGAAGCTAAAGGGCACCTACATAGACGGGCTGCGCGACCTCATAACCGAAGACGGCCGCATCCACACCACGCTCAACCAGACCACGACCGCCACGGGCCGCATCTCCAGCGACAAGCCGAACCTCCAGAACATCCCGATCCGTACCGAGACCGGCGCCCGGATCCGGGACGCGTTCACCGCCTCGCCGGGCCGCCGCCTCGTCATCGCCGACTACTCCCAGATAGAGCTCAGGATCCTTGCCCACATGACCGGCGAGCCGTCGCTTGTGGAGTCGTTCGAGAACGGCGAGGACATCCACACCCGCACGGCCTCCGAGGTCTTCGACACGCGGATGGAGAGCGTGACGCCGGAGCTCAGGCGGCGGGCTAAGATGGTCAACTTCGGCATCCTGTACGGGATCTCCGGTTTCGGGCTGGCGACCCGGCTCGGGAACGTGCACCCGGCCGAAGCCGAGCGGTACATCAAGCGGTACTTCGACCGGTATCCGCGGGTGACGGAGTTTATGCGGGAGACGCTTGAGGAGGCGGAGGAGCTCGGGTACTCGACGACGCTCTTCGGGCGCAGAAGGTACGTGCCGGAGCTCAGGAACCCGAACAAGAACGTCAAGAAGCTCGGGGAGAGGATCGCCTTCAACGCCAGGGTCCAGGGGACGGCCGCCGATATTATGAAGGTCGCGATGGTGGACCTTCATGCGCGGCTGCGCTCCTTTGGCGCGGAGATGATCATGCAGGTCCACGACGAGCTGGTCTTCGACGTGGACCGGGGCCAGGAGGAGGTGGTCGCGGCATTGGCCATCGACCGGATGGTCGCCGCCTACGACCTGCATCCGCCGCTCGAGGTGGAGGCGAAGGTCGGGGAGAGGTGGGGTAGGGTGAAACCTCTCTGAGATACGGTAAACTTACTAAGATTTCGCAACGATCCGGTAACGGTTCTTGTTATAATCCCTGTTCGGCAAGCTAGGCAAAAAGGAAGCAACCGGTTAGATGACTGACACCACCGAAAAGACCACCCGCGAGTTGACGATGAAGGACTTTTTCCGGGAGGAGAACGGAGAGGTCGTTCCCGTCGACGAGAGCGTCCTTATAGATTTCAAGGACGGCGACATAGTCGAGGGCGAGGTAGTCCGCATCGACCGGGACGAGGTTCTCGTTGATATCGGGTACAAGTCCGAAGGGCTGGTCCCGTCCAACGAGTTGACCATCCGCAAGGGTGCCGACCCGCACGACGTGGTCGAGCTCGGCCAGCGCCTGGAGGCGCTGGTGCTCCAGAAAGAGGACGCCGACGGCAGGCTCATCCTCTCGGCCAAGCGGGCCGCCTTCGAGCGGGCGTGGAACCGCATCGAGGAGTCCTACAACGAGCAGCGCACCGTCGAGGGCCCGGTCATCGAGGTCGTCAAGGGCGGACTCATACTGGACATCGGCCTGCGCGGGTTCCTGCCGGCGAGCCTCGTGGACATCCGGCGCGTCAGGAACCTGGAGTCGTTCCTCGGGCAGAAGCTCGAGTGCAAGGTCATCGAGCTCAACCGGAGCCGCAACAACGTGGTGCTCTCGCGCCGGGCCGTGCTCGAGGAGGAGCGCAAGGAGGAGCGGGAGAAGATCCTCACGTCGCTCGAAGAGGGCCAGATCATCAAGGGCACCGTCTCGAACCTCGTGGACTTCGGCGCGTTCGTCGACCTCGAAGGCATCGACGGCCTGATCCACATAAGCGAGCTCTCCTGGCAGCACGTCGACCACCCGAGCGAGGTCGTCGAGGTTGGGGAAGAGGTCGAGGTCAAGGTTCTCGAAGTGGATAGGGACCGCGAGAGGATCTCGCTAGGCCTCAAGCAGACGCGCAAGGACCCGTGGCAGGAGATCGTCGAGCAGGTCAACGTCGGCGAGCAGATCCAGGGCCGCGTTACGAAGCTCGTCTCCTTCGGCGCCTTCGTCGAGGTCGCGGAGGGGGTCGAGGGCCTGATCCACATAAGCGAGCTCGCCGAGCACCACGTCGAGACGCCGGACGAGATCGTGCGCTCCGGCGACGAGGTCGACGCCCGCATCATCGATGTGGACGCGAAGCGCCGCCGTCTCTCGCTCTCCCTGCGTCCGAAGCGTGAGGAGCGCGAGGAGAGGGCCGAGCGCCCGCCGCGCCAGAGGGACGACCGTCCCCCGCGCCGCGAGGACCGGGCCGACCGCGGTGACCGGGGCCGGGGCTCCTCCGAGGGCAGCGGCCTGCGCACCGGCGCCTTCGACGCGCTCTCCGACCTGGACCTCGAAGAGAAGTAATCGGTCGCCCGCAACACAGGGGCCCCGAAACGGAAGGGCCGGTGACCATTGCGGTCACCGGCCCTTTCGCGTCGGGCAAGAGCACCTTCGTCCGGATGCTCGCCGAACTCGGCGCCCAGACGGCCTCGGCCGACGAGATCGTCCACGATCTGCTGCGGTGGAACGAGAACGCCATCTCCGACATCTCGGAGCGCTTCGGCGAAGGGGTCGTCGGCGAAGAGGGCGTGGACCGCAAGGCGCTGGGCCGGGTGGTCTTCGCCGATCCCGAGAAGCTCTCGGAACTGGAGGGAGTCCTCCACCCCCTGGTGCACGACGAGACGGATAGGCTCATTAGCTACTGCTGCTGCGAGGTGTTCGCGGTCGAGATACCGCTCCTGTTCGAGGCGGGGAGGGGTGAGGACTTCGACCGCACCGTGGCCGTGGTCGTGCCGGAGGGGCGGCAGAAGGCCTGGGCCGAGGCGCGCGGGGTGGACGAGGGGACGCTCCGGGCCATAGAGGCGCGTCAGTTGCCGGCCGGGGAGAAGGCCCTAAGGGCAGACGTCGTGGTAGAAAACGACGGAGGCCTGGATAGACTCAAGAGGCAGGCCGAAGAGTTGTGGGCTGACATTTCGCGGGAGCGGAGCTCTGAAGGCGGTGCCGAACAAGAGGCGTAGGTACGGCAAGTCGCGGGTCCGCCGCCGGCGGGGTTTCCTGCTGCTGATAGCCGTCGCCGCCGGGCTGTTCGCGCTCCCGTTCGTGCTCGGGGCGCCGGAGGCCGTCAGGAAGGTCGTGTACCCCATGCGCTACGAGGAGACCATCCGGCAGGCCAGCCGGGAGAACGGCCTGGAGCCGGCCTTCGTGGCCGGCGTC
The DNA here is from genome assembly GCA_902806085.1 of uncultured Rubrobacteraceae bacterium. Taxonomy (GTDB): domain Bacteria; phylum Actinomycetota; class Rubrobacteria; order Rubrobacterales; family Rubrobacteraceae; genus Rubrobacter_D. The sequence goes on from CADCVH010000065.1 coordinate 8,913, forward strand.
ATCTACACCGAGAGCCGGTTCCGGCCCGAGGCGGAATCCCCCCAGGCGGCGTACGGCCTAATGCAGATGCTCCCCGCTACGGCCGAGTTCGTCCAGCAGCGTAGCGGCATAGAGGGAGACTTCAGGGACCCGAGGACGAACATCAGGATGGGCACCTGGTATCTGGGCTACCTCGACGGCCGGTACAACGGCGACGAGCGACTCATGCTCGCGGCGTACAACTCCGGGGAGGGCCGGGTGGACGGTTGGATCTCCGAAGAAGGCTTCGACATAGCGAGGGATATACCCTTCAAGGAGACCCGGGACTACGTGGAGAACTCTCTGGAAGCCAGGGAGACCTACGAGGGGCTGTACGGGAAAAACCTGTCCCGCGACACCGGGTGGTCGATCCCGTTCGCGAACATCTACGACGAAACCCGCGGGCGCGCCGACTCGTAACAGAGTGGGTCATCAGATAGGAGACACGTGAGAAAAAGACTGGCAATTCTGTTGGCGGTGGCCCTGATGCCGCTGTCCGGCGCGGTCGCGTGCGGGCAGGCGATCGAGGACCGCGCGCGGGAGGAAGTCGACAAGCAGGTAGAGAAGGGCAAGCAACGGGTCAACGACGAGATCGACAAGGGCCAGAAGCGGATCGAAGATGAGGTAACGAACGCGCAGGATCGAGTAAGCCAGGGCGTAGACGACGCCCAGAAAGAGGCGGAAAAGCGGGCCGGCGGCGGCCAGTGATGCGAGGCCCGGTCCAGCGCACGGCCCGTTAACGAAGTACGGTTTCGCGCCAGAAAACGGGAGGAAAAACCCGGTTCCTGCCGTATAATTTGGCCGTGGGTCGGGGCCGCCGGTGGCGTCCTCTTCGGGCCCGCGAAATCCGCGTAGGGGAGGGACCCGCATCGAGACCCGCAGCAGCTTTCAGGTAAACAGCGAGTACAGGCCGACCGGGGATCAGCCCCAGGCCATAGAGAAGCTCTCCTCCGGCCTCGACGAGGGGTTGAGGGCGCAGACCCTGCTCGGCGTTACGGGCTCGGGCAAGACGCACACCATGGCCCGGGTCATCGAGAAGGTCGGGCGGCCTTCCCTCGTTATCGCGCACAACAAGACGCTGGCCGCGCAGCTCGCGAGCGAGTTCGCCGACTTCTTCCCCAACAACGCGGTCGAGTACTTCGTCTCGTACTACGATTACTACCAGCCCGAGGCGTACGTGCCGCGCACCGACACGTTCATCGAGAAGGACGCCCAGATCAACGAGGACATCGACCGGCTCAGGCACTCGACGACGAGCAGCCTGTTCACGCGCAGGGACGTGATCGTGGTGGCGAGCGTCTCCGCGATCTACGGCCTCGGTAGCCCGGAGGAGTACCGCAACAAGATGGTGCTACTCGAGGGGGGCGGCTTCTACGACGTCGACGACATCCTGCGGGACCTCGTCAAGATCCAGTACACCCGAAACGACTTCCAGCTGAACCGCGGCACCTTCCGGGTGCGGGGCGACGCTTTAGAGGTCCACCCGGCATACCAGGACACGATCTACCGGGTAAGCTTCTTCGGTGACGAGGTCGAGAGCATGGTCGAGGCCGACCCTTTGACCGGCGAGGTCCTGCGCGAGCTCGACGTGCTGACCGTCTACCCGGCGACCCACTTCGTCACCGGCGAGGACCGGATGGCGACCGCGATCAAGAACATCGAGGCCGAGGCCGAGGAGCGGGTCGCTGAGCTCGAAGGCGAGGGCAAGGTGCTGGAGGCGTACCGGCTCAAGCAGCGCACCCAGTACGATCTCGAGATGATGCGCGAGCTCGGGTTCACGAGCGGCATCGAGAACTACTCCCGCCACCTCGACGGGCGCCCGCCCGGCTCGACGCCCTACACCCTGCTCGACTACTTCCCGGACGACTACGTAACGTTCGTGGACGAGTCGCACATCACGCTGCCCCAGATCCGGGGCATGTACAAGGGCGACCGCAGCCGGAAGACCACGCTCGTGGACTTCGGCTTCCGGCTGCCCTCGGCGCTGGACAACAGGCCGCTCACCTTCGAGGAGTTCCTGCTCAAGACGGAGCAGATGGTCTTCGTGTCGGCCACACCGGGGCCGTACGAGCTCGAGAACTCCGGGCAGATAGTCGAGCAGATCATCCGCCCGACCGGCCTCGTGGACCCGGAGGTCGAGGTCCGACCGACGAAGAACCAGATCGACGACTTGCTCAACGAGGTCGCCGTCCGCGTGGAGCACGGCGAGCGCGTCCTCATAACCACCCTGACCATAAAGATGTCCGAGGACCTGACGGACTACCTTCTGGAGCACAACGTCAAGGCCCGCTACATGCACGCCAACATAGAAACGCTCGACCGGATCCAGATAATAAGGGGCCTCAGAACCGGCGAGTTCGACGTCCTCGTCGGCATCAACCTCTTGCGGGAGGGGCTGGACTTGCCCGAGGTAACGCTCGTCGCCATCCTCGACGCGGACAAGGAGGGCTTCCTGCGCGGGGAGCGGGCCCTCATACAGACCATCGGGCGGGCGGCGCGCAACGTCAAGGGCCGGGTCATCATGTACGCCGACAGGGAGACGGACTCGATGCGGGTCGCGCTCGGGGAGACGAACCGCAGGCGCGAGATCCAGACCGCCCACAACGAGCGCCACAACATCGAGCCGCGCACGATCTCCAAGGGCATCTCGGATATCCTTGTGGCCGCCGAGGCCAAGGGCCTCTACAAGGCGAACAAGAAGAGCAGCCGCGAGGCCCCCCGCGATCCCGACGAGCTGCGCACCCTCATCGCCGACCTCGAAGCAGAGATGCTCGAAGCCGCAGAAGAGCTCAAGTTCGAGTACGCCGCCAAGCTGCGCGACGAGGTCAAGGACCTGGAGCGGCAGCTACAAGAGATCGCCTCCTAGGGGCACCGGCCGCCGGTTCTCGGCCCTGCCGCGACAGGGCCGCCGGGGCGGTCGGCCGATGCCCCGCGCGTCTCTCTGGGCGGCGTCGGGGACGCGCTCTCGTGCGAGGTTTTCGTCGGGCCCTTCGCGGGCCTCGTCGTCGGCGATCATGGCCCTGATGCGGTCGGACTCCCTGAGCATCAACGCGAAGCGGGCGATCTCCTGTTGTGTCATGGCTCCTCCTTGACCTCCTGCTCTTCCTGACGCAGTACCTCCGAAACGCTTGTGTGGTACGTGGCCTTTAGGGGTGATCTTTGGTTAGCCCTTTTGGGGGAGGCCCCGGTTTCGTGCTAACGCACCCGCGACGGCTTGGCTCCGGTAAGGCCGCCGTCTGCGCGGACCTGCCGGTTGCGGAGGAGGAAGAGGCCGTAGGCCACGAAGCCCAGGGTGCTGAGGAGCATCACTATCGGGTAGGTGACGGTGCCGAGGGTCGAGACGTCTATGGCGAAGGCGAAGGCCGCGTGGGCCAGGATGACCGGCCAGAGGGAGGCCGTCCGCCAGCGGAGGGCGGAGTAGACGAAGCCGCCGCAGAGGGCGAGGGCGGTGAGGCGCACGGTCTCGGGCCAGGGGCCTTCGGTCGCGTTCCTGCCGAGGACGAGGGCCCCGGCGAGGAGGGAGGTCAGGGCCGTGGCCCCCACGGGTCCCCACGGCGCGAGGACCCGCCACAGTAGGCCGCGGAACAGAAGCTCCTCGGCGAAAACCGCGACGAGCACGACCAGGAACGTGGAGACGAGGGCGTCGAACCCCGCCACGAACACGCCCCCCGAGAAGGCGAGCGCGCCGACGAAGAGCGGGAACCACATCAGGCGAAGGTTCTTTACGATCGGCCGGTTGAAGCCCGCCTCACGCCACAGGCCCGTCCACACCAGCAGGACGACCGCCAGCGCGATCGCGAGCCCCCAGAACAGCACCTCCGGGCTCTCGAGATCCGAGGCGATCCGGTCGAGCCCCGTCGGGGGTTCGAAGGCTTTCTGCGGCAGCTTCTTGATGTTGCCCACCGGCGCCCTCGGAAAGGAGACCCTGCTGAGGGCGGTGAGCACGAAGAGCGCCAGCGTCACGAGCAGGCAGAAAACCGCCGGGCGCCGGTGCGGCAATCGCCGCATCTACTCGCAGCACCCCGGACGGCGGGCCCCCCCGCGCGCCACGGTTCTCAGAGCCTCTCCCGCAGGCCGCCCAGGATAAGGTCCAGGCCGAACTCGAACTCGGCGTCCCGGTCGACCTCCCCGAGCCTGCCCTCCAGCTCGGCTATGTGCGGAAACCGCTCCGCGGGGAGCGACCGGGCGCCGGCGCGGTCGCCCCCGGGCTCCATGGCGAAGCCCCGGATCTCCGCCATCGCGTACCCCATCGCGTACCCCGAGAGCGTCCGGAAAGCGTACAACGCGGTGGCCGCGTCGAAGCCGGCCTCCCGCATCGTTTTCAAGAACTCCTCCACGAGCCAGGCCCCGTCCATGGTGTTCGCCGGACGCACGACGAGCAGGGGAAAGACGTTGGGATGCTCGCGCGCGAGCCGCCGAAACCCCCTGTACGCCCCCCGGACCCGCTCCTCCCAACTCCCGCCCCCGGAAGGCACCTCCAGCTCGCCCAACAACACCTCGACCATCCCGTCGAGCAACGCGTCCTTGTTGGGGACGTGGTTGTACAGCGACATCGCCTCCACGCCCAGATCCGCCCCCAACTTCCTCATGCTGAGCGCCTCCAGGCCCTCCCGGTCCACGAACCTTACCGCCGCCTCCAAAACCCGCCGACGGCTCAACGGCCCCTTCCTCACCTCTACCACCAGAAGACCTCCAGAGCCCTTTCTCGACAGCTTACAGTATAAGCGTTACACTTACACTGTAAATACACAGCGTAAGCAAACGGAGGGGGCACCGTGTGGGGGTCCGGCGTGTAGGGCGTGTGGGCGTGGGAGGTTTTCTCCGGTTTCTTGCGGCCGCGGCTGTCGCGGCGGCGCTGGGCCTGGCGTCGGGGTTGCCCGTGGTGGCGATGGGCCTGGTCGTGCCGATTCAGGTGGTGGGGCCGCTGGCGTCGGCCATGGGTGCGCTCTCGGCGGCCCTGGGCGCGGCTTGGGTCGCGAACCAGTTCGCGGGGGACCGCGGCCGCCTGCTCCCGGTGGTTGGCGTGGCGGGGGCCACGGCGGCCTCGCTGGTCCTTCTCGCGCTGTCTTTGTACCTCTTGCCGATTCCTGGCCTGGATCCCCTCTCCGGGTCCCTGCTCCGCACCGCGGTCCTCTGCGCCGGCGTGGTCGCGGTCAACGCGGGTTTGGCGGCGGTGCGCCTGCGCGGCCCGAGGGGGCGGCTAGGAGCGGATGGCACCGCGGCCCTCCTTCTGTCGGTGGCCGGCTTCGGTATCGGGCTCTCGGCGGGCGGGGTGCTTCCCTGGGTCCCGGACCGGGAGTTCACGAGGCTGGGGTACGGCGCCCTGGCCTGGATCGGCCTCGCCTTCACGATCTTGGGTGTGGTGGTGGCCGTTCTGCGGTCCCGCAGGGTGTCTTCGGGGCACGAGTTGGGGCGCGACGCCGCAACGACGCTCGCGCTGGTGGCCGCCATGCTGCCGGCCGTGGTCGGGTCGATCTCTTTCGCCTGCTCGAATCTCGTAGGCTGCGGGGCGTGAAGAAGTAGGCGGCGCTCCAAGATTTCCACACGGCTGGTGTTCGGCGTCCGGTTTGGGGCTCCCGAAGGACGCGCTAGTCGTAGAGGCCGGCCAGGCGTTTCTGGGCTTCGATGGCCCGCTTGACCCTGCGGGCGTCCGGGGGGGCCATGCGGTTCAGCTGAAGGGCTCGTCCGGTGTTCGTCTCGAGCGTGAGCGTCGCGTTGACGAGGCCCCGGACCGCCACCGTCGCGACCTGCTTCAGGCCGAAGGATTCCACGTTTTGCGACTGCCAGCCGCTCTTGACCTCGACGTGGTCCGCGAAGACGGCGACGATGGTGTTGTTGTGCGCCGTTGCCTGCGTTATGGGTGCCTCCAAACTGCCCTCCGTGGCTCTTGCGGTTGGTCCCTGCCTCCAGCATACAGAACTCCGCCCCCGGGAGGGCGCAAAAAAGCACCGGCCGGGAGAGACCCCCGGCCGGTGCCGAAACCCGATCCTTACGCGGTGCCCTCCGTGGTGGTGGCGCCCCTCACCGGCTCGCGGGACCTGCCGTGCCCGTTGCCGTTCTGGTAGTCCGTGGCGACGAGGTCGGGGTATCCGAAGACGCCGTGCTCGTGGATGTCCAGGCCGTCGAGCTCCTGGTCGGGCTTGACCCGGATGCCGATGGTGGCCTTCAGGGCGGCGAAGACGGCCAGCGAGGCGAGGAAGACGAAGCCGCCGCAGGCCACGATGCCGAGGGCCTGGATGCCGAGCTGGTAGAAGCCGCCGCCGTAGAAGAGGCCGGGCTGTCCGACCGCGGCCAGCGCCGGGGTCGTGAAGAGGCCGCAGGAGAGCGTGCCCCAGATGCCGCCCATGCCGTGGGCCGCGATGGCGCCCAGCGGGTCGTCGACCCCGATCCTGTCGACGAAGACGAGCGTCGCGTACATGATAACGCCCGCTATAAAGCCGATGACGATAGAGGCCCAGGGTGCTACGAAGGCGCACGGGGCGGTGATGGCGACCAGCGCCGCGATGGCGCCGTTGCCGCCCATGCCAACGTCGATGTTCTTGCGGTACACGTAGCTCATGCTCATCGCGCCGAGCACGCCGGCCGCCGCCGCGAGGGTCGTGGTCAGGGCGATGTCGGCGATCTGGGTGCTGGCCGCCATCGTGGAACCGGCGTTGAAGCCGTACCAGCCGACCCACAGGATCAGGACGCCGAGAACCGCGAGCGGCATGTTGTGGCCGGGGATGTTGACCGGCCGGCCCTCGTCGTCGTACTTGCCGAGCCTGGGACCGAGGAGCAGCGTCCCGGCCAGGGCGGCCATGGCGCCCGAGAGGTGGACGACCGTCGAGCCGGCGAAGTCCTGCATGCCGAGCTCGGTGAGCCAGCCGCCACCCCAGATCCAGTGCCCCACCAGCGGGTAGAGCAAGCCCGCGAAGACGACCGCGAAGATCACGTACACGGCGAACTTCGTCCGCTCGAGCATCGTGCCCCACACGATGGCCAAAGAGACCGCGCAGAACGCGACCTGGAAGAGGAACTTGGCCGAGAGCGGGACCTGCGTCCACGAGAGCCCGGCGTAGACCTCGTTGACCTGCCCCGCGGGCACGGCCAAAAACCAGCCCTGCGTCCCGAAGATGGCGTTGCCGGTGCCGAACGTGATGGCGAAGCCGACGGCCCAGAAGAGCAGGGCCGCTATGGAGAGGTTGACCAGGATCTTCGCGACCACGCTCCCGACGTTCTTCATGCTGGAGAACCCGACCTCCAGCATCGCGAACCCCGCCTGCATGAACAGCACCAACACCGCCGCTAATACGACCCACATCGTGTCCATGGCCAGCGACAGGTCCGCCGTCGAGGGAGCGTCCTGCGCGAACGCCAAAGCCGGCACCGCCAGGACGAGCATAGTCGTCGTGAGCATGAAAATCGTCAACCGCCGCAAGATCCCTCCTTAGGAAAACGGGAGTATGTTCTCTGAGAACATAGTCTATGTCCCGCCCCGGGAGGGGTCTTTAGCCGGGTGTACAAAGATGCCGCGTCCGCCGGGGACGTTTGTTGTGGCGGATGTCCAGGTAGGCGGGCGGGTACGCCGGCTTCGCCGGCGTCTACCGATCGGCGAAGCTTGTCGGTTTTTCGGGGACGCGGCCCAGGAGTTGCATGGCTTTTATGCCGAGGGTCAGGCGTTCGCGGTCTTCGCTCTTGTCCACGTCGAGGCCGGTGAGCTCGCCCACGCGGTCGAGACGGTAACGGATGGTGTGGCGGTGGGCGAAGAGGTCCGCGGCGGTCTTGACCGTGGAGGCGTCGTTGCCGAGGTAGGTCACGAGGGTCTGGACGAGCTCGGTGCTGTAGCGGGAGTCGTAGCGGACGACGGGCTCCAGGGTTTCCTCGTAGAAGGCCACGAGCTCTTCGGGGTTCTCCTGGAAGACGCGGAAGAGGAGCTTGTAGGTGCCGGTGCCCTCGAAGGTGGAGACCGACGAGGGGCCGTGGATGCGGTGCCCGATCTCCAGGGCTACCTCCGCCTCGGAGTAGGCGTCGGGCAGGAGCGCCGGGTCCCTCTTGTTGCGCCCGATGCCGACGGAGATGGTCAGGTCGGGGAGCAGGCCCTTGACGTAGCGCTGCACGCCCTTGGCCAGGAGCTGCGCCTTCTCCGGCAGGTCCTCCGGCGGGGTGTCCTCCGAGGAGCCGAGGAAGACTATTACGTTGTCCGAGCGAGGCCCGAGGAGGAAGTTGGAGAAGAGCTGTCGGGTCTGCATCCGCACGGCCTCGGCGAGGCGGCGCTTCAGCTCCTGGATGGCCGGTTCCCTCGGTTTGCGGCGTTCCAGGTAGCGGGCAAAGTCGTCGATGTCCACGATCAGGACGAGCGCCCCGTTCGCGAGGTCCGCCCCGAGGTAGCCGGCGCGCTGCAGGAGCAGGTTGACGGACCCGTAGTGGCCGTTGGTCAGGTCGTCGACGAAGTCCCCGCGGACGCCGAGCTCGGTCTCCAGGCGCACGCGGTCTTTGGAGAGCTCGGACTCGAGGACGCGCCTTGCCCAGTACAGGTGGACGACGTCTTCGGGGCGCAGGGCCTCGCCTTCGAGGTCCACCCATAGGTACCCCGCGGGGGCACCGGTTCCTATCGGGGTCCAGAAGAACTCGCGGTCCTCGACCCGCCAGCGTTCGACGGGGACGGAGAGGTAGCCGTCGGGCAGCCTCGCGTAGCGGTCCCGGCGCTCGCGGCGCGTCTCGTCCACGCTCGAGGACCTGGAGGCCCGCAGCGCCAGGTCCTCGAGCAGGCCCCACAGGCGGTTCTCCTCCCTGGGCCCGGGGGCGCCGGAGATCAGGCGCCCGACCGGGTCCTCGACGACCACGGGGCGGCCGAGAAGCCCGGAGATGCGCGCGACCGTCTCCGCGACGGAGGTCTCGCCGCCGGTGCCCTCCAGCAGGGTTCTCCCGGCGCCGTGGGAGAGCAGGAGCAGGTCGTCCCCCCCCGAGAGCGCCGCCTGCAACCGGCGCAGCGGCACGTCCGGGGGCAGCACGAGGAGGGCGAGGCCGAGGGCGGACATCTTCTCCGTAACGGCCGGCGGAACCGCGGCGCCCGAGCGCCAGACCACCGCGGGGGAGCCCCCGGCGGCGACGGCCTCCAGAAAATCGTCGTCCAGGGTCTTCCTGCCGGTAACGGCCGCCTCGTCCGGGCCGAGCCAGCCCTTCAGCGGCTCCTCGACGGCGAGGCCGGCGACGGGGCGGGAAGGGTCGCCGGGGAGCGGGCAGTCCGCCTCCAGCTCTTCCAGGAGCACCCGGGATAAGTCTCTTAAGATCACGGCCCTCCCCGTTCGCAACGCGATGTAACCGGCCCGTATCATTGTGGCGGCAGCGCCCGAGAATGGCAAACCGGCCGGTCGAAAAGCGGGACGCGGGTGCTAAAATTCGTCGCAAAGTAATCTGGTTCTTTGGCCTCCCACGAGGGGGCCGTATACTTGCCGGTAGCGTTCCCAGAGAAGGGGTGATGGCCCATCGCCGATAACCAGATCGTCGTGCGGGGAGCACGCGAGCACAACCTGAAGGACGTTACCGTCTCCCTGCCCCGCGACGTGATGGTCGTCGTGACAGGCCTCTCCGGGAGCGGCAAGTCCTCGCTGGCCTTCGACACGATCTACGCCGAGGGCCAACGCCGCTACGTCGAGAGCCTCTCCGCCTACGCCCGCCAGTTCCTCGGCCAGATGGACAAGCCCGACGTGGACCACATAGACGGGTTGTCGCCGGCGGTCTCCATCGACCAGAAGACGACGAGCAACAACCCCCGCTCGACGGTCGCCACGGTCACGGAGATCTACGATTACCTGAGGCTGCTCTACGCCCGCGCCGGGCGCCCGCACTGCCACGTCTGCGGCTTCCCGGTCGCCTCCTCGACCCCGCAGCAGATGGTCGAGAAGGTCCTGACGTTGCCGGAGAAGACCCGCTTCATGGTGCTAGCACCCGTCGTGCGAGGGCGCAAGGGCGAGTACGGGAAGATGTTCAAGGACCTGGCCGAGCAGGGGTACGCGAGGGTCCGCGTCGACGGGGAGACCCACGAGTTGCCGGTGGACTTAGGTCTGGACAAGAACTACAAGCACGACATCGAGGTCGTGGTCGACCGGCTCGTGATCCGGGACGGCATGGAGCGCCGCCTCACCGACTCCATCGAGACGGCCCTCAAGCTCGCCGAGGGGCTGGTGCAGATAGAGACCGTCGAGCAGGACGGCGGCGGCGAGTCGCTGCTGTTCTCCGAGTCCTTTACCTGCACGAATTGCGGGGCCTCCATCGCCGAGATACAGCCGAGGACCTTCTCGTTCAACAGCCCCCACGGGGCCTGCGACCGGTGCGACGGCCTGGGGAGCCGCCTGGAGATAGACCCGGCGCTCGTGGTGCCCAACGAGGACTTGAGCGTCAACGAGGGGGCGGTCGTCCCGTGGGCCAACTCCCAGACGGAGTACCACAGGAGCGTGCTCGGGGCGCTCTCCGAGAAGTACGACATCGACCTCGACGTAGCCTGGCGGGATCTCCCGGAGGAGCACAAAAAGCGCATCCTGTACGGGACGGACGGGGAGCGCATCTACGTCTCCTACAAGAACCGCTACAACCGCCGGCGGCAGTACATGACCCAGTTCGACGGCGTGGTGAGCAACCTGGGTCGCCGGTACGTCGAGACGGACTCCGAGTACCGGCGGGAGAAGATCGAGGAGTTCATGAGCCACGTCCCCTGCCCGAAGTGCAAGGGCGCCCGCCTGCGCCCCGAGGCGCTCGCCGTCACGGTGGGGGAGAAGAGCATCTCCGAGTTCACCGAGCTCTCCGTCTGGAACGCGCAAGACTTCTTTCAGGAGGTGGATTTCACCACCAGGGAGTGGCTTATCGGGGAGCGGGTGGTCAAGGAGATCCGCGAAAGGCTCGGGTTCCTCGTCGACGTGGGCCTGGGATACCTGACCCTCGCCCGCTCGGCGGGCACCCTCTCGGGCGGCGAGGCCCAGCGGATACGTCTGGCGTCTCAGGTGGGGAGCGGGCTCGTGGGCGTGCTCTACGTTCTCGACGAGCCGTCCATCGGGCTGCACCAGCGGGACAACCGCAGGCTTCTCGCGACGCTTGAGAGGCTCAGGGACCTCGGGAACACGCTCGTTGTGGTCGAGCACGACGAGGACACGATCCGGGCGGCCGACTACGTCGTCGACGTGGGGCCGGGTGCTGGGGTCCACGGCGGCGAGATCATCGCCGTGGGCTCCGTCGAGGACATAGAGGCCGAGAGGAGATCCGTCACCGGCGACTTCCTCTCCGGCCGCCGCAGGATAGAGCCCCCCGAAGAGCGGCGCGAGCCGACCGGTTCCATAGGGCTCCTGGGTGCTACCGAGCACAACCTCAAGGGCGTGGACGTGGAGTTCCCGCTCGGGGTGTTCACGTGCATAACGGGCGTCTCGGGGTCCGGGAAGAGCACGCTGGTCAACGAGATCCTGTACAAGGCCCTCGCCAACGCCGTGAGCCGGGGCAAGCACCGGCCGGGCCGGCACGCGGGCCTCAAGGGCATCGACAAAGTGGACAAGGTCATAGACATCGACCAGAGCCCCATCGGCCGGACGCCCAGGTCCAACCCGGCGACCTACACCAAGGTCTTCGACCACATCCGCCAGCTCTTCGCCTCCACGGCGGAGGCCAAGATCAGGGGCTACAAGCCGGGGCGGTTCTCGTTCAACGTGAAGGGCGGGCGTTGCGAGGCCTGCAAGGGTGACGGCCAGATCCGGATAGAGATGCACTTCCTCCCGGACGTCTACGTCCCCTGCGAGGTCTGCAAGGGCCGCCGCTACAACACCGAGACCCTCCGCGCCACCTACAAGGGCAAGTCCATCTCCGACGTGCTCGACATGACCGTCGAGGAGGCCTGCGGCTTCTTCGCCCCCGTCCCGGCTATCGCGCGCCGCATGGACACCTTGCGCGACGTCGGCCTCGGGTACGTCAGGCTGGGCCAGCCGGCGACGACGCTCTCGGGCGGGGAGGCCCAGAGGGTCAAGCTGGCGAGCGAGCTCGGCAAGCGGGCGACCGGCAAGACCGTCTACATCCTCGACGAGCCGACGACGGGCCTGCACTTCGCCGACGTGGAGAAGCTGCTGCACATCCTGCACCGGCTCGTGGACGCCGGCAACACCGTCATCGTCATCGAGCACAACCTCGACGTGATCCGGTCTGGCGACCACGTCATAGACCTCGGCCCCGAGGGCGGCGACGGGGGCGGCGAGATAGTGGCCACCGGCACCCCCGAAGACGTGGCCCGCGTCGAGAACTCCCACACGGGCCGCTTCCTCCGCGACCTCATGCCGGAGGTGATGGCCGCGAGCTGACAGCCAGGCTTTGAGGCTTTAGGTTTTGAGGTATAGGGTTTCGGCTTCCTAGCGGTCACGGATCTTTGGAATCGGGGCGCGGACCAGCTCAACGGCGGCAAATCGCGTATGCGACCCGATGCCTGTAGCCTCAAAACCTAATGCCCAGAACCTAGTGCCTAGAACCTAGTGCCTAGAACCTAAGAACCTTATTGACCGTTCGCCGCCTCGACGAAGTCTTCAAGGACCGAACCGGTGACCATCCTTTCGAGGCCACGGATGACGACCGCGGTGTCCTCGACGTAGTCTTCGTAGGTGTCGTCGGTGCGGGAGCGGCGGAAGAGGGATTCGAGGATCTTGCCGAGGCGGTTGATGCCCCATTCCATGTGCTCTTCGCGGTAGAGGGCGACCTTCACGACGGCGTCCACGATGAGGGGGTCCAGGTTGCCGCGCTCAAGGGTGGTGAAGGCGTAATCGTACTGCTCCAGGATGCCGTCCAGCACGGGACGGGCGTCCGGCATGTCTTCGCTTTCGAACATGAACACGTAGGAGCCGGCTATGACCTGGAGCGCCTTGTCCTGGTAGTGGTACTCCCTTCGCGCGTAATCCTCTATTACCCCGAACAGCTCGGAGAATATGCCGTTGTTCGTGGTGGACAATCTCCCCCCTTCCCTAGTGGTCGCAGAACACGCGGATTCTAACCGCCAGTGGGCTCCTCACGCTACAGGAGACGCCCGGAAAGGGGGCCGACGTACACCGAAAATCGTCTTTGAAACCCTCCGGGCGGGCTGATAGATTCAGGTTCCGTGAGCACCAAGAGCGTAAACACCAACCTGGACACCAACCAGGTCATGGCCGCCGGGCTCGCCTCGACCGTCGCGGCTTTCGTGACCTCCCGCTTCGGCGTGGCGGGCACGCTGCTCGGCGCCGCCCTGACGGCCATGATCATCACGGGCGGCTCGGCCATCTTGAAGGCGTACATCGAGAACGCCGCCGGGCGGGTGCGCAGCGGCGCGACGAGGCTCCGCGAGCGCCAGGAGGCCCGCCCGACGGCCGCCCCGCCCGGACAGGCCGCCCCCACGGCGCAGGCCAGCGCCCCGGGACGCCCGGACCTCAGGAACAACTTCGTCGGCCGCATGAGGGCCGCCGTGGACTGGTTCCGGGGCCTGCCGACGCCCGCGAGGCGTCCCATCCTGATAAAGGCCCTAGTCGCCGCCGGGGTGGCGTTCGCGATCTGCATGGTCGCCATCTGGGGGGTGGAGAAGGTCATAGGCAACAGCCTCTCGTGCGGCCTGTGGTCCTCGTGCCCCTACGGCGCCGCGCCCGGCATACACGTCGCCGGGTTCGACGGCTCGGGCGCGGGCTCCTCGCTCTCCGGCGGGGACGTGGACCTCGGCGGTGGCGGCGGGGGCGTGGACCTCGGCGGTGGCGGGGGTGTCCTGAACGGCGGGGGTGGGGGGGGCGGAGTCCTCGACCGCGTCCAGGAAGGGGTCCCCGGGGTGCCGGGCGGCGGGGATGCCGCCCCGTCCAGTGCGTCCCCGGCCGCCGAACCGGCTCCCGAAGAGTCTCCCTCCAGCGCGTCCCCGGCCGCCGAACCGGCTCCCGAAGAGGCGCCCGAAGAATCTCCCTCCAGCGCCTCGCCCGCGGCCGAGGAACAGGCCGTCCCGGAGGCCGAACCTGACGCCAGCGCCTCCCCGGCCGCCGAGTAACGTCGCCGAGTCCGGGCGGAATGCCTCTCGGCCAGCGCACGATCCTGCAACCCTTTACAATGCGCGGATCGTGACCGCGTAGAAGAATTCCGGAGGGAGGCCGCCGTGGGGATCATGCGCACCAAGTCTATCGAGCAATCGATCAAAGACACGGAAGAGCCCGAGTTCAAGCTAAACAAGTCGCTCGGTCCCCTCGACCTGACCGTCTTTGGCATAGGCGTCATCATCGGCACGGGGCTCTTCGTCCTTACCGGCGAGGCGGCGGCCGGGTACGCCGGCCCCGCCATCGCGCTCTCCTACGTCGTGGCGGGGTTGGCCTGCGCGCTCGCGGCTCTTTGCTACGCGGAGTTCGCCTCGACGGTGCCGGTGGCCGGGAGCGCCTACACTTTTTCTTACGCGGCTTTAGGGGAGTTCGTGGCGTGGTTGATCGGGTGGGATCTGATCCTCGAGTTCACGCTCGGGGCGGCCACTGTGGCTAAGGGGTGGTCGGGCTACTTCGTGAACGTCTTCGAACTCCTCGGGATAGCGGTGCCACCGCAGCTTTACGCGTCGGCGGAAGGGGGCATCTCGCACGACTGGATGGCGGTTCTGGTGATACTGGGCATGACGGTGATACTGGTCATCGGGATCAAGCTGAGCTCGCAATTCAACCAGGTGGTCACGGCGATAAAGATCCTGGTGACGCTCTTTATCATCGGCTTCGGGGTGTGGTTTATCGACGCGGCGAACCTCTCGCCGTTTATCCCGGCGCCCGCGCCGGGGGACGACGCCTACGGGAGCGCCCTGGACGCCTACCTGTTGCCGAGCATCCTCGGGATAGACACGATCTACGGCGTCACCGGCATCTTTACCGGGGCGGCGCTTGTCTTTTTCGCCTACATCGGCTTCGACATCGTCGCGACGACCTCAGAGGAGGCGCGCAACCCCCAGAGGGACATCCCCATCGGCATCTTCGCCTCTTTGGGCATCTGCACCGTCCTCTACATCCTGGCGTCCGTGGTGTTCACCGGGCTCAGGCCCTACCAGGAACTCGGCACCGCGGCCCCGGCGGCGACGGCGCTCGAGGCGACGCCCTTTCCGGCCGCCCAGTTGGTCGTCTCTTTGGCGATACTCATCGGGCTCACCGTGGTCGTCATGATCCTGATCCTCGGCCAGAGCCGGGTTGCTTTCGCGATGAGCCGCGACAGCCTGCTCCCGCCGTGGCTGGCCCGGGTGCATCCGAGCTTTCGCACCCCGTACAGGATCACCATAATCACGGGCGTCGCCGCCTCCGTTCTGGCCTTCTTCCTGCCGCTCACCACGCTCGGGGAGCTGGTCAACATCGGGACGCTCGCCGCCTTCGTGCTGGTCTCCTTAGGGGTGCTCGTCCTGAGGCGCACCCAGCCGGACCTCCCGCGCGCGTTCAGGACGCCCCTGGTCCCCTGGGTTCCCATCGCGGCGGTCGCCCTCTGCCTCTTCGTCATGGGCTTTCTGACCATCGGCACCTGGATCCGGTTCCTGGGTTGGATGGCCCTCGGCGTCGTCTTCTACTTCGCCTACAGCCGCGGCCACAGCCGGCTGGGGCGCACCCAGGCCGCCGAGGGGCCCACGGAAGGCTCCTGAGCCCGAGAACGGGATCACGGGCCGCCCCGCGCTTCGCGTTAGAATAGGCGGGAATTGACGACCCCCGAACATAGCCCCCGGCCCAAACCCGTTCTCCTGCTCGTGCTCGACGGCATCAGGCCCGACGTGCTGCGCGCCGCCGTCGAGGCGGGCGAGGCCCCGAACCTGGGCGCGTTGGCGGAGAGGGGTGAGGCGGTGTGGGACGCGGTCTCCGTCTTCCCGAGCATCACGCCCGCCGCGACGGCGGCCATAGCGACCGGCGAGGCCCCGGCGAGGAGCGGCATCGTCGGCCACGCCTGGTACGACGAGCGCGAGCGGCGGGTCGTCGTCTACGGGGCCATGACGGAGACCGTGATGGCCACCGGTCCCATAAAGGTCTTCCACAACAACGTCTGGCGGATGAACCGCGACGACCTGAAGGCGGCGACGCTCTTCGAGACGCTGCACGACCGGGGCTTCGACGGCGCGTGCGTTAACTTTCCGGTGAGGCGCGGGCCGCACACGCACCCGATCCGGATGAAGACCGTAGAGAACTACCGGAAGAACGGACGCTATCTCGGCCCCTCCGTCGAGGGCCCGAAGAGGTACTTCATGGGCGACCTGTTCTACAGCCAGGAGACGGGCTTCAACGGGCGCAAGGCGAGCGGGGGCATCTTCCGGTCCGCGGGCATCAACGACGAGTACGCGGCCCGGATCGGGGCGATGCTCGTAAAGGAACGGTCCGCGCCGTTCAACCTCGTCTACTTCTTCAAGGGCGACTCGATAGCCCACCACCACGGCCTCCAAGCGCAGCGGGAGTGGCTCCAAACGGCCGACGGGTACGTCGGCAGGATCTTCGCCGCCGCCGGCGGTGTCGACCGGCTGCTGGAAGAATACGCCGTCCTCGCCCTCTCCGACCACGGCCACGCCCCGCTGCTGCCGGGGCGTCGTCACGTGGACCTCCGACGCATACCCGACCTCAAGGTCTCCTCCGGCATCAGGGCCCGCTTCGGCCGGAACGTCGACGCCGTCGTGGTGCCAAACGGCCGCTCCGCGCTCCTCTACCTGCGCGACGGCATAGCGCAGGAGGGCGTCGCGCAGAGCCTCATCGGCCGACGCGGCGTGGACGTGGCCGCGTGGTCCGGGGACGGCTGGGCGAACGCGCTTGGCGGCGGTGGCCGGTTGCGGTTCCGTCCAGGCGAGGGTCCGCGGGACGCTTCCGGGCGCTCGTGGGAGTTGGAGGGGGATCCGCAGGCGCTCGACCTCGACGTCTCGGACGGGGAGTTGGGGTACGGCGACTACCCCGACGCGCTCGAGCGGTTGTGGGGGCTGTTGAGCACGCCCCGGTGCGGCGACGTGGTCCTCTCCGCCACGCCCGGCTACACCTTCGGCGAGATCTCCGGGGGGTACCACAAGGCGAGCGACCACGGCTCGTTACACGCTGAGGACTCGAACGTCTTCGTGCTGGCGGGCGGGTTCGAGGGGGGCGAGGCCGCGCCGCGCAGGATCACGGACGTGGCCCCGATGCTGCTGGGCCACTTCGGTGCCGGCCGGCCCGCGGAGGAACGTGTCCACTAGTGTCCACTAATCAGAACGGGCAGGCTGGCGAGGAGCAGGGCGGGCTGCGGCCCCGCTACCGGAGGGCGTTCGGGTGCGTGACCTGGGTGTACATGGGGATGCTGACCTTTCTCGCCGTCAACTTCTTTCTCTCGCTGCCTTTCCGGTACTTGGGGGAGGGCGAGATCTACAACTACGTCCCGCCGCGCCTCGCCTACCTCGGGACCATCCTCCTCGTGCCCGGCATGGTCTTCGCAGCGTTACTGGGGGCCCGCACCTACCGCGCGCCGGGCCGGGTGGCGGGGAGGGTCGGGGCCGGGGTGGGGGCCCTGATCGGCCTCTCCGGCTTCTTCTCCCTGGCCTGGCTGGCCGCCGCGCTCGGCTTCGCCCAAAGAGACCAGGCCTTCAGGACCGAGACCTTCGCGGGGATCGGCGGCGTCGCCTTCTACCTCTTCCCGCCGCTGACCGTCTTGGCCACGGTCCTCGTCGTCTACGCGCTCTACTCCAAAGCGGCGGACGCGGACAGGAGGCGCCGCCTCGGCCTGATCGGGGGCGGCCTCGCCGTGCTCGCGGCTCTCGGGCTTCTCTTCTCCGACTTCGACCTCGTGGGCCTGGCCGCGACCCTCATCACCGTCGTTTCGGCGGCGGCGGCAGGCTGGGTCGGCGGCGCGGGGGGATACGCGCGGGCCGGGGGGGACGATATGATCCCGCCGGGGGCCACCATCCGCCGCCGCGAACCCCGCGCCAAGCCCCCCGGCAAGCCCCGCTAGCCCCGCCGGGCCGGCACCGCGGCGCGGTATAATTCGGGCGATGTCCCGCAACGGTTATCCCGACAGGTCCCACCTCCCGACCTCGCCCGGCGTCTACATCTTCAAGGACGACGGGGACAGGGTCGTCTACGTCGGCAAGGCCAAGAACATCCGCAGCCGGGTGGCGAACTACTTCACCAAAGGCGGGGACGGCAGGCCGAAGATAGCGGAGCTTCGGGAGCGGGTCTCGCGGATAGACTTCATCGCGACCCGCAGCGAGACCGAGGCGCTCGTCCTCGAAGCGAACCTCATAAAGCGCCACAGGCCGCGGTTCAACGCCTCCCTCAAAGACGACAAGAGCTACCCCTACATCGTGGTGACGACGGGCGACGAGTACCCGAGGGTCTTCGCCACGCGCTCCTTGCACGATTCGCGGCACCGGTACTTCGGGCCGTTCCCGAGCGCGGGGTCGGTCCACTCGACGCTGGACGTCCTGAACAAGACGTTCCCGTTCCGCAAGTGCCGGGGGCCGGAACCCGGCCGCAGGAGCGGGGTGCCTTGCCTCAATTACCACATCGGGCGGTCGGCGGCGCCCTGCATCGGGGCGGTGACGAAGGAGGGGTACGACGCGATCATCGCCGACGTCATCCTGTTCCTCGAAGGGCGGGTGGACGGCCTGATCCGGACCCGCCAGGAGGCCATGAAGAAGGCCGCCCGCGAGATGGACTTCGAGCGGGCCGCGAAGCTGCGCGACGAGCTCGCCGGCCTGAACCACGTCCGCGACCGCCAGCAGGCCACCATAACCTCCGAGGACTCCTTCGACGCCGTCGGGGCCTACGCCGAGAACGGCTCCGCCTGCGTCCAGGTCTTCGCCGTGCGCGACGGCCAGGTCGTCAACCGGGACTCGTTTCTCCTGGACAACTACGGCGAGGAGGGCCCCGAGAGCGTCGCCCTGAAGTTCATCCCCCAGTACTACGACAACGCCGCCGTGCCCCGCGAGGTCCTGGTCCAGTCGGACGCCCCCGAGGACGACCTCCGCCCGCTGCGCGAGCACCTCTCGCAGGTGCGCGGGACGGGAGTAGACGTGCGCCGGCCCCAGCGCGGGGACAAGCGCCGGGTGCTAGAGAACGCCGTCCGCAACGCCGAGTTGGGCCTCGCCCACGAGAAGATGCTCGACGAGGCCCGCCGCAACCAGGTCGCCTCGACGCTCGACACCCTGAGCGAGGAGCTCGCGCTCCCGAAGCTGCCGATGCGCATAGAGTGCTACGACATCTCGAACACCATGGGAACAAACTCCGTCGCCTCGATGGTCGTCTTCCAGGGCGGGAAGCCGGCGAAAGACCAGTACCGGCGGTTCAAGATCCGGACCGTCGAGGGCGCGGACGACTTCGCCAGCATGTCCGAGGTCATAAGGCGCCGCCTGGAGCGCCTGAAAGAAGAGGACGAGAAGTTCCTGCCCGCCCCGGACCTGATCCTGCTGGACGGCGGCAAGGGCCAGCTCTCCGCCGTCGTGCCCGTCCTCTCGGAGATGGGCATCGCCGACGAACTCCCGGACATCCCCCTGCGCTCCCTCGCCAAGAGGGACGAGGAGGTCTTCCAGCCGGGCCGCCCCGAGCCCGTCCTCCTCAGGCGCAACTCCCCGGAGCTGCACCTCCTCCAGCGGGTCCGCGACGAGGCCCACCGCTTCGCCAACACCTACCATCGCAAGGTCCGGAGCAGGTCCATGACCCAGTCCGTCCTCGACGACCTCCCCGGCATCGGACCGGCCCGCAAGAGGCAGATCCTGGACCACTTCGGCACCCCCGATGCCTTCCTCAACGCCTCCCTGGAAGACCTCGAAGCCGTCCCCGGTCTTCCGGGCCGCGTTGCCCGGGAAGTCTACGCCAGGGTACACAGGTAAGCGTTAGGTCTTGCAGGATTGTCTTCGGTTTCCGGTCGAACCGTGGTTGCGGTAGAAAGCGTCCCGCGTCCGACAGACGGATGAAATACTAGGGCCGCGGCTGGCCCAGGGCTTCGGGCGCGGTTCGGCTCCCCCGGGCTACCCGGTAGAGGCCTTACCGGAACTTCGGGCTGAGGGGGTTCTCGGAAGCTTGCAAAGAAAACTCCGAAACCTGGCTCATTTGGGGGATGCGCCTTGGCGTCCGGGTCCTGTAGGGTCCGTGCCGTTACAGGCGAGCAGGGGTCCGGAACCGCCCCCCACCGATGGTGGGCACCCAGGGGGAGCGGGGAGCCAGTGGTGCAACCGACTGCCCGCGAGGACGAAGGGAGGTAGCGTGTGAAGCGCTACGTTGTGTTGTTGGCGGTGATGGCGCTGTTGGTGGTGTCCCTGGCGGTGCCGGCATTTGCCGGGGAACAGGCCCTGGGCCGCGCCAACTCGATCTGCGCCGCCTCTGGGCAGAACGACAACCCCGACGAGGCCTTCCCCGACGATGGGCGCACCCAGTCCTACGGGCAGCTCGTCAAGAGGGGCGCGATGGTGCCGGGCGACGAGCCCGGACGGGCGGCGCCCGGGTTTGCCTGCAACGGCTCATCCCGTTGAAGTAGCGGGATCAGCCTCAGAGCTGGCGTCGGGCCGGGTTTCTTCGGGATCCCGGCCCTACCTTTTGCCCTATTCACCGTACGTCCTAGAAGGAGCGTTCCCGGAACCTCGGGTGTGGCGTCCGCGCCCCCGGGGTAGGAAGCTCCTAAAGCAAGCCCACTGGGGAAGGAGCACAAAGCGTGATGGATAGAGGGAAAGCCCGGGACGTCAACGAGGCGGCCGCGAGATTCGCCGAGACGCTCGCCGATTCCTACAGGCTCGTCTACGGGCGGGCAGCCGAGGCGGGCCAGCGCCAGCAGGAGCGCGCGCAGGAGTTCTCCGAGCTCGTGGCCCGGAACCTCAGGGAGCAGACCGAGGCCAACCGCGCGGGCGCCGAGGCGCTCTCCGAGCAGGCAACCAGGCAGCAGGAGGCCGGCCAAGCGCTGGCCCAAGAGTCCGTGGAGGCCTACGCCCGGTTCCTCGACGAAGCCTTCTCCCGCTACCGCTCCGGCACCGAGATGGCCGCCCAAAGCGCCCGCGAGGGGACCAGGACCCTCGCGGAGACGACCACGGGGCTGGTGGGCACCGCGGCGGGGGCCGCAGGCGCCACGGCTGGAGCGGCCGCAGGCGCCGCGCGGGAGGCGTCGGACGCGGCCACCTTCCCGATCCCCGGCTACGACTCGATGACCGTCGAGGAGATCGAGGAGAGGCTTGGCCCCCTCACGGATGACCAGGTGAGACGCGTGAGGGACCACGAGCGGCAGAACCAGAACCGCAAGACCCTCATCGACCGCTACGACCAGAAGCTGAGGGCCTCCTCCTAAGAGGACCCAACAAACCGCAGCCCACAGAGAAGGGGGGCGGGCCCCTAACCGCCCCCCTTCGTGCGCCTCATCGGCCCTGTTCACCGGACGTTGTAGAGGTGGCGCTCTGCGAACTTCGCGCCGAGGGGGTTCTGCGAGGTCCGGGCGGGCTCACCCCTCCGGGTTCGTCACCGCCTGACCACCCCCGATGAGACCCACAGCGGCCCCCGACACCGCTCCGGCACGCCCAGCTCCCCCCGCTTCTCTTCAAACGCCCGACGCGCAGCTCCCGGCGTGGGCCCGGCCTCCTCCTGGGTGATCTGGCCCCCGCCCATGCGCACCTCCTCCCCGACCTCCGCCACGGCTTCGCCACGCCCGTTTAGGACGAGGATCTCGTCTCCCTCCCTGCGCAGGGAGTAGCCGTGGGGCCACACGACCAACCCCCCGCGCCCGTCGGGGGCCATGCGGATGCAGCGGTCCCTCACCACCAGCCTGCCGGAGCCGAGGGCCAGGGGGAAGTCGCTGGTGGGATCCAACCGGGGGAAGAAGAACCCGGCCTGCTTCTGGGGCGGACGGGCCGGGGGGGCATAGACGGTACGATCGTCGTGGGGGTCCGCCCCGTCGGGGGGCGGGGCGTCGCCCGACCCTGAGGCCTCGCCAGTTCCCGAGGCGCACCCGACCACCAGTGAGGCCAAGGCGATCACGCACGCAGCGATCCAGAAGCGACCCATACCCGGCCATCCTACCCTTATTCACCGGAGTGCGTGGAAGGTAGATTCTCCGAACTCCGCCTTATTCGTTTTGTCGGAAGTTCGCATCAGACCTGCTCACGAACCCTGCGAAGCATAGCTGGATCTGGACTGAAAGAGAACTGCTACCCTGGCTGGATGGAATTCCGGAGCAGCGTGGTCGTCCTCGCGGTCGGAGGGGTATTCGGCGCGGCCACGTCTCTCGTCAACGACGTGTGCTCGCCCTACGGGACGATCGGGAGCCGGATTGTTGGCTCGGCTTGGGCGTGGGCCGCGGAGATCGCGGAGGTCGCAAGCCTATTGATCGGCCAAGGCTGGGCGTGGGCGGGGCTTGCGGTGGCCTTGGGGTGGCTGGCAGGAACCGGTGCTCGGGGGGCTGTCGCCGGCGTTCTGTCCCTGGTCGCTGCTACGACGGCTTACTACGGCATGGACTCGGTCCTCATAGAAGGAGGCCCGGAAGGAAGGTTCGCCGGATTTTGGCACGAGACGCGTTTCTGGTGGCTGGCGAGCGTGGCCTTCGGGCCGGCCCTCGGTGCGCTGGGCGCGGGTATCGGGCGCCCCGGTGCGATCGGTCTCCTAGCGGGCCTGACGGTGCCGGTCGGCGCGACCGTCCAGACGATCTGGCTACCGAGCGGCCCGATGGCGACCCCGGCCGAGCACTGGGCGCGGGCGATCGTACTGGTGGGCGCCGCGATGGTCACGAGTTGTGTCATCGCGCGGTTTGGTGCCTCTCTGAAGGGTAGAAGGATGTCGCGGGACGGCAGCCGTGACTAATGATCGAGGCCAGCTCAAGGTCGGGAGTGACCGACCTTGAGCCTATCGATTTTCCGTCAGCGGTGCTCCAGCCATGCGTCGCAGGGATCGTGAGCAGGTTTGGTTCGCATAGTCTCGGTCGTATCGCCTCGGGGTCCATCTTCGCATAATATCCCGCGAAGGTATTACGTCCCCTTGCTGGGGCTATACCGGACCACACGCCATATCTGCAGCGGTCCGGTCGCTCCGGTCCGGCCTCAGGCGAACACCCGCGGGTTGCCCACGACGGAGAAGACTTGGATCGCGAGCGCCGCGATCTTCCACCCGTCCGGCGTCCTGACGAGGCGGTCCACGTACCGCGCCCGCAGGGTGGCGTCTTCGCCGCCCTCGAGGCCGGGGACGTGGTGATGGCCGACGAAATACGAGCTGCTCGTCGCCTCATCGCCCCGCACATCGATGAGGAAGTTGCCGTAGAGCTGCTGCGTGCCCATCTCCGACGCCGGCCTGCGGAAGGATTGCCCGAACACCTCCACCAGCTTGGCCTTGGGCACCGTGTCCCGCGGGACGCCCAGGGCGGGCAGGTCGGCGTCGACCTCGTCGGCAAAGAGCGAGCCGAACAGGTCCCAGTCCCTCGTGTCCAGGGCCAGCGCGAAGCGGT